>DAOPZC010000031.1:0-54481 GCA_035353175.1 Kiritimatiellia bacterium
CGTCGCGATGGCCAGCGGCTCGTCGGCCGGCCCCCTGCCGGAGAGCGCGCCGACGACTTGGCCAATCGAGAATACCAGCGCGTACCGTTACTTCGGGCCGACGTTCAAGTATGAGCTTGGCGCGATCTGGCCGGATGGACTGCTGATCCGCATCCGATGATCGCGGGATCGCGGATGACGAGACGCCCTTGGACGCGCCTGCATCACGCGATTAGGACGCGCCGTTAAACCGAATCTCCGGCTTGCCCGGTATACGTTCCGGAGCGCTTTACGCCACTTGCCCATCTCGCAGGCCTGTCTCATGGCGCGGTTCCCTTGGATATCGCCGATGCCCCAGGCGCCCGTGCCGTACACCATGCCTTTTTCACATGCGCCGTCCAGGCAGTCCAGGAAACCCCGGAACTCTTCGACCGTCCGCTCCAGAGTCTCCTTTCTGCTGTCCGCCGCCGTCAGAATGAAGTTGAACTCCTTGTTGGTGACCTCCGTGCAGCGCGCAGGCCCTCTGGCCTTGGCAGTCGGGTTTTCTTTTGTTACCATCCCTTCAAATCAAATTGAGAGCTTCAAGGTTTGGGGGCGCAAGATGCGGGGATGGGGACCTTTCATCGCGTGGACGCTTTGCTTGACGGGCGTTTTCGCCGACGAACAGACGGACGCGTTGTCGCGCGCGTTGATCGAAGTGCGCTCATCTTTCCAGCAGGGATTGGCGCAGTGCGTCGACAACGCGGCGCGCATACCGGCTTCATTCAAGCCGTTTCAGAGCCCGCGCGTAAACTATGGCGATGCGCCGCTTCCGGTGTCGGTGGACGTGGCCGGGCTCGAACATCTCTGCCTCACGGTAAAAGGCACCATGGGCGGCGGACACACCTACTGGGGCGAGCCTGTGCTGATCGACGCGGCGGGCAAAGCCACGCGGCTCACCGACCTTCAGCCGCAGGTCGTGGTGCTGGGGTGGAGCGAGCTGCGCGTCAACAAGGGCGGCGGCCCATTCTACTCGATCGCAAAACAGAGAATGGCGTTCGGCCTTTTCGCGCACGTCGACAGCTACGTGAGTTATCCGCTCGGCCAGAAATACGTGCGCTTTGAGGCCAAGGCCGGCATCTCGGACACCGGCTCGCAGGGCGCGCATGCGGTCTTCGGCGTTGCCGGCGGGTTCGACAAGCGGCAGGTGCAGTCGATCCTCAGGGGCAGCATGGAGAACGAGAGCGTGGGCGACCTCGGCCGCACGTGGCAGGTGGCCAACGAGGGCGGCGCACTTGAGCTGGTGCCGTGGATCCGCACGCCCGGCGCGGGGCACATCGACACGGCGGTCCGCACGTTGCTGGCGCAGTGCGGCGACGAGCCCGAACTGGCCCGGCGCCTCGCGGCGATTTCGGCCTCTAAAAAAGAGGGCGGGGAGCCGGAGTGGCTCACCCTCTACTTCGACGTCCTGGCGACGAAACGCCGGTATGCGGCGCTCGACGAAGCGGCCGCGCAGCTCGACGTGCTCTGCGCCTTTATGGCGGCGGAAGGTGTGCCGGTCGACGCCTTCCGCGCCGAGATCGACGCCGCGAAGCAGGGCGTGGCCGCGGAGCGCCGCAAGGGCGCGCAGGCCTTGCAGGCCTACTGCGAAACGCTGGCCGCCCTGCGCCGCAAGATCCTGTTCACGCACCCCGCGGCGGATTTCAAGGATCTGCTCATCGACGTGCGGCACCTTCCGCTCTATTACCACAACGTGGACCAGTACCTCGGCAGGAACAGCCGTGTCGCGCCGGGATTGATGGTGCTTGAGGACTGGAAGGGCGCCGTGCCCAAAGAGCGCTGGCTGACGCGCGACAAGTTGCCGCCGGGCGGCACGCAGCATCCGGACCTCTCCTACGATGGCAAAAAAGTGCTTTTCGGGTTCTGCGACCACACAGAAAAGGAGCCGCAGAAGCGGCGCTTTATGATCTGCGAGGCGGCGGTGGACGGCAGCGGCATCCGGCAGGTGACGGGCACGGCGGCGGACCCGTGGGAGCAGACCCGCCGCGGCGGCGCGTACACGGTGATCATCGAGGATTTCGATCCGCACTATCTGCCGGACGGCGGGTTCGTGTTCACCTCCACGCGCAGTCAGGACTTCGGACGGTGCCACGCGGGCCGTTACGCGCCGGCCTTCCTGATCCACCGCGGTGAACTGGACGGCACGCGCATCCGCGCGCTGAGCTGGGGCGAGGCCAACGAGCTCGATCCGGCGGTGCTGAACGACGGGCGCATCATTTACAACCGCTGGGAATATGTCAACCGCCACGACTGCCTTTTCCACAAGCTTTGGACGACGCGCCCCGACGGCACGGGCGCCGCGAGTTTCTACGGCAACCTCACGCCGGTTCCTCAATCGCTCTCCGAAGCGCGCGCAATTCCCGGCAGCGGCAAGGTGATGGCCACCGCGTCGGGGCATCACTCTTTCACGGCGGGGAGCATCGTGCTGCTCGATCCGCTTAAAGGCGTGGACGGGCCCGATCCCGTCTATCGGCTGACGCCCGAGGCCAAGTATCCCGAGTCGCAGGGTTTCGATACGACGACCTACGTCTCGCCCTATCCCTTGACTGAGCGGCTGTTTTTCGCGGCGTGGTCGCCGTATCCGCATGTGAGCCAGGGCGATTCTCCCGGCTCGGAGGCCGGCGCGGAAAAGCGCGGGCAGCGCTGGGACGCCTATGCGATCTACCTCGTATATCACCACGGCGGCAAGGCCTACCGCGAGCTGGTCTACAGGCCGAAGGAGAAGGTCTCAGCGTTCACGCCGATCCCGATCCGCCCGCGGCCCGTGCCGCCGGTCCTGCCCTCCAGCCTGCCGGAACAGCCGAAGGCTGCAACGGGCACCTTCTACGTGCAGAACGTCTACCAGAGCCTGCACCCGATCGAGCCGAACAGCGTGAAGTATCTGAGGATCAACGCGCTCTTCAACCAGCCGACCCCCCGTGTGCCGCACCGCGCCTGGGTGATGGACGAGGTGGCCAAAGGCGTCATCGGAACCGTGCCGGTCAAGCCAGACGGATCGGTGTCCTTCTCGATGCCTTCGCGCACGCCGGTGCAGCTCCAGCTGCTCGACGCGGACAAGATGTGCGTGATGAACATGCGCTCGTTCATCTACCTGCAGGATGGCGAGCATGCCAGCTGCGTGGGGTGCCACGAAGAGCGGGGAAAATCGCCGCCCGTCGCCTATGCGCCCGTCGCGCCGCAGGTGCCGGTTCCTGTCCCCGGTCCCGACGCCGCGCGCGGCTTCAACTACGTGGCGACGGTGCAGCCGGTGTGGGACCGTTACTGCATCCGCTGCCACGGCCTCGACAAGACCGAGGGCGGTGTGAACCTGACTGGCCGCTATCTCGAGCGTGAGACCGAACGCTATCCGAGCGGCAAGCTTCGCATGGGTGCCTCGTATGACACGCTGGTGCGCAATCCCAAGTACTACAAGATGATGGACCGCAACTGCGAGACCGTTACATCCAAGCCGAAGGACTATCTGTCGCACGCGAGCGGACTGCCTTCTTGGATCCGGAAACACGGCAAGGAGAAAGGCGCGGAGCTCGATCCCGCGAGCTGGGAGCGGGTCGTCACGTGGTTGGACGTCAACGCGCAGCTCTACGGCAACTACAGCTTCAACCGCCCCGAGAACCGCGAGCCTTGCCCTGAGGGCGAGAAGGCGCTGCGGGCCTACGTCAAAGAACAGTTCGGCGAGACGCTGGCCACGCAGCCCTTCGAGGCGCTGGTGAACAACGGGTGTCTCGACGAGAGCCGCATCCTCAACGCGCCGCTGGCAGCCGAAGCTGGCGGGTGGGGCCAGATCGCAAAATGGAAGAGCCGGGACGAGGAGGGCTTCGGAAAGATGCGCGTCCTCGTTGCGTCTTCGCTGAAGCCGCAGGCGTGCTCGGACCGCGATTTCACGTGCGGCAGCCCCGAGCGGTGCCGCTGCGGCGCGTGCTGGGTCAGATCCTGTGAGGCGGACTATCGCCAGAAGCACAGGCAGGAGCAAACGGCGCGGACAGACTAACGGCCTGTCGCACCAGGCCTCATCAACCGCCAGAGCGCGTGAGGCTCGCGACCGGCCAGCCTGATCGTAGAGCGTGAGAATTTGGACAAACAGATAGATTTTTTCGTTTGTCAGACATTCAACAAGCGGGGGCAAGTGAGCTAACATCAGAATATAAAAGGCCGATCAATAACTGTAAAAATGGAAAAAAGAGGAGTGATCCTGATGGCTGCTTGGTTTAAAGATGTACCGGTGTGCCTTGTGTTCCTTATTTTTACAGCGGGTGTGAACGCCGCCGAACGCATCTGGACCGGCGGAGGGGGTGACGCGCTCTGGAGCAACCCCGCCAACTGGGCCTCGGGCGCGCCTGATGCGGGCGACACGCTGGTCTTCGGCGCCAGTTCCGCCAGGGACATCACCAACAACTTCTCGGCGGGCACCGCGTTCGCCGGGATCACCTTCCTGGCCGGTTCCGGCGGCAAGTTCACGCTGAGCGGCAACGCCTTCACACTGAAAGGGGACCTCACCACCTTTTCCGGGTATACGCCGGAGATCGCCCTGCCCCTGATCCTCGGGACGGACTGCCAGTGTCTGGGCTCCAACGGGACACTCGCGATCAGCGGCGCGATCAGCGGCCCCGGCGGGCTGCGGTTCGAGGGCAATACTGCGTCCGGCGTCACGTTCACGCTTTCCGGCGACAACACCTTCGAGGGCCCCGTGGTCGTGACCAACCGGGCGCGCCTCGTAGTCTCTTCCCCCAGCGCGCTCGGCAGCCCTGCGGCCGGGACGACGGTGTACGGCCCGAACGAAACGTGGCTGCAAATTTCCGGCGGCATCACGCTCGGCGAGCCCATTACCCTGCTCGGCTCGGACGGCGGCCCGAACTATCATCCCTGTCTGAAGAGCTACAGCGGCACCAACACGCTCAGTGCCCCCATCTATTCGACGTCACTCGGTTTCCGCATGCGCGTCTATGCCGACGCGCTCATCCTGCGGGGGGGCGTCATCTCGCCCGATACGACCGGGACCTTCTACTTCGAGACGTCGACGGGCACGGAAATCGTGGTCACGAACCGGCCGCTGTTCCTGGGCAACGGCGCGGGCCTCTACTCCTCCTACGGGGGCAAGTTGGTGCTCGCCGAGCCCGGCAACACCTACGCCGTCTTGCACGCTTACGCCGGCAGCACGGTGCTGGCGACCGCGCCCAACGCGCTGGCACCCTATGGCATCGTGCGGTGCGGCATAAGCTGGTGGGACAAGGACACGAGCATGTTCGACCTCAACGGCTTCTGCCAGACGGTCGGCCCGCTGGAATCGTATGCGCTGCCGTCCGGCGTCCACGTCATCACCAGCGCCGTGCCCACGGTCCTGACCGTGGTTCAGCGGTATAACTCCACGTTTAGGGGCGACATCGCCGGCGCGGTCAGTCTCTACAAGACAGGCGCCAGCACGCTGACCCTGACCAACCTCACACCGATGACGACCTCGGGCCGGGTCACGGTCGCTGCGGGCACGCTGGCGCTCGGTAACGCCGCCGGCAGCGCCGGCGGCTTCGGGGCGGTCCCGGCGGTCCGGGTGCTGCCCGGCGGCACCCTGGCCCTGAACAACGGCGCAGGCTTGCCCGACACGTCGGAGATCAATGTCTTCACCGGTGGCGTCTTGTCGAATGGCATGATCAACGTCCGCGCGGGCACCACTGAGACCGTCGCGCGCTTCTACATCGAGGGCGCGCAGCAGGCGTCCGGCACGTGGGGCGCGACCGGCAGTGGCGCGACGCACATCAACGACGTCTTTTTCAGCGGCGGGGGCCTGCTCAGCGTGACGGATGACCCTGCAGTCGCCTACACGGAAGTCGTCTGGGACAAAGAGGGGGGCGACACCCTGATGTCCACCAAGGAGAACTGGTCGGGCGACACCCTACCGGCGTTCACGGGCTATGAACGGGCGGTCTTCGGCGCCGGCGCCGGTCCGGCCGGCGTGGACACGAACGCCTCGTTCTACAAGATGGTCATCAACTGGCCCAGCAGCGACTTCCACTTTGATAACATTGCTGGCGGCGGCAGTCTCACGCTCGGCCGCGGCGGGATCGAGATCCCCGGCCCAGCCAGTACCCGTTATAATCGGATCCGGGTGCCGGTGACGCTGGCCGACGACCAGTTCATCACCCTCACAAACGGCTACGTGTTTTTCGAGCAGCCGTTATCGGATGGCGGCAACGGGTTCGGGCTGACGGTGTGCAACCCCAGCAGAGGTAACGCGGCGGTGATCCCCCAGAACCAAAACACGTACTCCGGCAAGACGGTGCTCAAGAACAGAAGCATAATTTACATTAGGGGCAGTGGCGACGTGCTGGGCAGCACGGCCGGCGACACCCTCGTCGAGAACGGCAGTTATCTGTATATCGACACCGAAGACAATGCAAAAGGCCTGACCGTTGCCGAACCCATCGTGCTGGATGGGGACGGGACGCTGAGCTACTCGGGCACCCTCCAAAACTACAGAGGCACGAACGTCCTGACGGGCCCGATCTCCGGCCTGAACAACAGCGCGCGCATCAGATCTACAACCGTTGGATCGAAGCTGGACATTACGGGCGGGATCACGGCGGATGCAACAGGGGGGTCTTGCATTCTCGCGACGGACGGCGGCGGAACAATCACCGTACGCGAGAAGCCCGTGTACGCGAACACCTTCTACGCCAACGGCAAGAGCGTGGGGGGCATGGTGGTCATCGCGGCGACCGGCAACGTCACCCGAACCTGCTACATGAACGCGAACGTGCGGCTCGGCGCTCAGGAAGCGTTCGAGTACCTCGGGAACCTCATCCTCGGCAACGACGGCAGAATTGCGAACATCGACCTCAACGGCTGCGGACTGACGGTCCGCCGCTCGCTGAGAACGGACGTGAACAGCACCAATTCCTTGATCTTCAGCGCGGCTCCCGCGACGCTGACCGTTGATCAGACCGTCGACACCACGTACGGCGGCAGCTTCGCCGGGGCGGTCAGCCTGATCAAACGCGGCGCCGGGACCCTGACGCTAACCAACGAGATGGACAGAAGCACCACGACCTCGGGCGGCGTCACGGTCAAAGCTGGCACGCTCAAAATAGCCGGCGACTACGGCTCGCTGGGGCCGGCCTGCACGAACATCACGGTCGAGGGCACCGGCACGCTGGCGCTCGAAAGCGCAGTCTCCATGCTCTCGGACGACGCGGCGGTGCGGCTCGTCCCCGCGAATGCGGGGAGCGCCAAGATCAGCCTCGCCGCGGGCGTCGACGAGACGGTCGGCTGGTTCTTCTGCGGTGGCGAGCCGATGTATCCCGGCACCTACGGCGCGGCCGGCAGCGGCGCCGAATATGTGGACGATTCGCGCTTCGCTGGTTCCGGCGTGCTGCGGGTGCTTCACGGGAAGGCGAAAGGCATGATCTTCAGCCTCTACTGAGACTCGCGTTCCCGGGCGGCGATATCCGGGAACCGGGGCACCCCGGCCCACGGGGATTTCCGGCTGAGCGGGTCGCGCTTGAGAAAGGGGGCAGGCGCTGACTCGCTCTTCAGGACGAAGAAACTCCGACTGCCGACAACGTTTGCCACGAACCCGTATTAAGGAAACAACCGTGAAACGAACAACCTCGTTTATTGTCAGCTTCCTGCTGTCCGCATGCTCGTACGGCCAGGCCGGGAGAGTGCTTGAGAATCTTTCAGCGGCAAGTGCAATCCTGAACAGCGACATCAAGTACTCGGTCTATCTGCCCCCGGATTACGACACCTCGCAGCGAAGCTACCCGGTGCTTTATCTGTTGCACGGGGCCGGCACCGAGGGGCATCTCTCATGGGTGCAGTGTGGCGAAGTCCAGTATATCGCCGACAAAGCCATCCAGAACGGGAACAGTACCGCCATGATCATTGTCATGCCTGACGCCAATGCCGGGAAGCGCGGCTATTTTAATTCCGTCAAGGGCGACTGGCGCTATGAGGATTTCTTTTTTGGTGAGTTCCTCCCCTTTATAGAAAAACAATACCGGATCAGAGGAGAAAAACGCTATCGGGCAGTTGCGGGCTTGTCGATGGGGGGCGGGGGCACCTTTATCTATGCCTTGCACCATCCGGAGCTGTTTTCTTCCGCCTGCCCGCTCAGCGCCAATGCCGGGCCGCTGACGTTGAGCGGCACAAAAGAGCATCTGGAGCGCTGGAAGAAAGAAACCTATACTGAAAGCGAGTCCGAAGATTACTATCAACAGTACAGCGTTGCACATTGGGTTGACAAAATGCCCGAGGAGCTGAAGAAGGCCGTGCGCTGGTACATTGACTGCGGTGATGACGACTTCCTGTTCGAAGGGAATTCTGTGATCCACATCGCGATGCGGAAAAAAGGGATACCTCATGAGTTCCGCATCAGGGATGGCGGGCACACCTGGGCATACTGGCGTTCGGCGCTGCCGGACGTGCTGAGCTTCGTTTCACAAACGTTTCATCAAGAGTGATCGACGAGGCCAGCATCGTCGGCGCGGCGCTGTCGCCGGAGGAAATCCGCGTGCGACTCGCCGGCGGCGACGGAAAACCGGGCTCACTTTGACGCAAGGGCTGGCTCGTACGCGGGCTCCTTCGTCCAGGCCCGGCGGCGGATCTCCCGCGGCGGCAGTCCCTGCATGAGGCGGATGCAGCGTGAGAAATGGAACGGATTCTGGAAGCCGCACCGGTCCGCGATCTCGGCGATCGAAAGGCCCGTGTCGGTCAACAGCTCCAAACCCTTTTCCGTACGAATCCGCCACAGGTACCGCGCAGGCGAGGTGCCCAGCTCGTTCGCGAACTTGTAGCTCAGCGCCGATTTCGAGCAACCGGCCGCGTCCATCGCCTGCGCGAGGCAGTCGGGCTCGCGAAGGTGATCTTCCATGTATTGCTTGGCCCGGTTGACGCTGGCGTCGCGAATCGGCGACGTGGCGTGGTCGACCATGTGGACAAATTCGGCGAACAGCGCCAGGCCAAGCGTGTCGACAACCTGCCGGGCGCTCGCCGACTGGCCCGAACGGAAAAGGAATGCGGCCGAGACGATGCGCATGAAACAGTCGGAGGGAGGGAAGCCCGAGCCTTCGGGGACGGCGTCAAGGCTCAGCCTCAACACGTCGGGAAAAAAGGCGGGAGAAACGGAACACCAGGAATGGTGCGAGTGAATGCGGCTGTCGTACAGAAAGTGCTCCTGGTGCCCGGGACGGAAGAGATAGGCGAGTCCGACGGCGAGCGGACGGTTCGCGCCGTCGTCGACCCGCACCGTGCAGGAGCCGGAGTGCATCAGGATAATCTCGTAATCGCGCTGGACACGCGGGCCGACATAACCGCCGGGGAGGTAGCGGATCTGGCCGAATATGGCGCGCGGGGAGCGCACGTTGCGGTCGTCCCATGCGATGTTCGCACCGTCGTAGGCGTAATCGAAATGCACCATAAAAATCTTTTGTCTCTTCGCTCACCAGTAAGCGAAGATATCACCAATTTATCCAAGCGCTCACACCTCCGCAATCTCGATAATGCGAACTGAGCCCTCGATTTTGCGAACTCATGTACGTCTGCAGGAAGCAGCAGCAGTGCCGCATCGGAGTGCCTTTCTCCAAAAATCCGTTCGTGACCCTTCAGGGCTTTGGCGTTCAATCTGCCGGACGGGTCGTGTAACGTTGCGGCAAGGGCGCGTTGTTTTCGCGGATGGTTTTGAGCATCTCGGCCGAATGTAGGCGCTCCGATAGCGCCTACATGTTCTTGATGTGGGACTGGATGGCCGCGGTACGTTTTGCCTCTGTCCGCAGGCCGTTTGTCCCCGGTTTATAGAGGCCGCGGTTGACGTCGTTCATGCCCAGCATGATGGTCGCGACGGTCGGTTTGCGCGCCGCAATATCCCAGGCATAACGGCTCACGGCCCCTGCGGCGGTGTCGCCGGCGAAGCCGCAGTTGGCGTTTTCCAGCTGTTGTTACGGGAAACGGGTCAGGTAGAGCAGCGTGATTTCCGTGTGGTAAAGCATCTGGTGGCTGATGCTGTCGCCAATGAAGCAGGCCCGGTCGCCGTTCCTGAACGGTGCGGCCTCGGCGGCGGCCGTCAGCCGCAGCGATAAAGAAAAAGCGACGGCCCCGAAAATCGTCACCCCGCCAGCCCGTTTGGTTTTCATGCGATGATGTTTTCCAGTTTTTGATTAGAACAACTTGTGCAGAAGAAGATCCGAACACAACGAAGCAATGTTGGTCTGGCAGACATGTTTATTCGTGTGACGGATATTCAAATGCAGATGCCGCATCCGCTAGAATATGCCCAGCAATCTTGGAGCAGAGCATGCGATGCGGAGGAAAAGAGGGGCGACGGAGCGCATGGACTCAAATTGTTCTCAGGGGCATATAAACGGGAAGGACCCATGAAAAGCATAAGGATTAAGCTAAGAACCCTGTTGGTGTCGGCCGTGCTGGCGTTGCCCGCGGCACAGGCTGCCGATGCGCCGCCGCCACCCCGCCTGAAGCTGGGGGCCTATTATTTCGCGGGCTGGTCGGGCAAGAGCCCGTACGACGACGGCTCGGCGTCGAATGCTTGGGCTAAAGGCATGCCGACGCACTTTACTAAGAAGCTGGGGACGGAATTCGCGGGGCGTACCCCGGTGTGGGGCTGGCGCGAGGACGCGCCGGGGATAATGGAGAGGCAGATCGATCTTGCGGCCGATCACGGGCTCGCCTTCTTCGCCTATTGCTGGTACTTCAAAGACAACAAAGGCCCCCTCAACGCGGAGAAGATCGAGCAGCATCCGCTTCACGAGCCGATGAAGAGGTTCATGGTGGCGAAGAACAATGCCCGCATGGAGTTCTGCCTGCTGGTGGCCAATCATGGCGGCGCCGAGATCGTGGGTGCGGAAGCCTGGAAACAGGCGGCGGATTATTGGCTCAAAAATTACTTTGGGCATCCCCGTTACCTGCGGATGAACGGTATGCCGGTCGTGATGATCTTCCTGCCAAAGGGCTCGGACAAGGCGGGCTTGGCCTATCTGCAGGAAGCGGCCCGGAAGGCCGGATTTCCCGGCGTGTGGGTCGCCGGTTGCGGCAACGTGAAGGCCGAGGACGGCTACCAGATCGCGACCGCCTACAACACGCGGCCGAGCAAAGACGTCGAGGGCAAGGCGCTCGATCTGGAGACGATCTATCCGTTCAAGCTGCTGGCAGACAGTAACGTCTCCGTATGGGCCAGCACGAACCGTCCGGCTATGCCCTACATCCCGGTGGCTACCCAGGGCTGGGACCGCCGGCCGTGGGAGGCGAAAAACGGAGAGGGCCTGGGCAAGGGCTCGAAGGTCTCGCCGCATTTCGCGCGCGGCACACCGGAGGAGTTCGAAGCGTATCTCAGACGGATGCAAGAGTGGATGGACGCCAATCCGGATCGGACGACCCCGGACCGCCTCGGCGTGATCTATGCCTGGAACGAGATCGGCGAGGGCGGGTGGCTCGTGCCGTGCCGGGACGACCCCGACGGGGCCTATCTGAAGGCCATCAGGCGTGTCGTGTTTGGCAAGTAACGGTCCTGGAGTGGTGTCTTGAAGCCAAGTTCTGCACCATGATCGACGAGGGCGTCTAAGACGTTCCGGCCTACGCACCTACGGACCTCCAAAACGTCAACGCGAAGTAAAACAAAAAAGGAAACAGCAAAATGACGAACCTGTCTCAAACAAGTCGCCGTAGCCTGCTGCGGCTCATGGTCGCATCGGCGGCCGCTCCTCTCCTTGTGCCGCGCCGGCTGTTCGGCGCGTCGGCGCCGTCGAACAAAATCACGCTGGGCTGCATCGGCATCGGTTGGCAAGGCGGCGGCAACCTCAACGCTTTTCTTCAGCAAGACGACTGCCAGGTGGTGGCCATGTGCGATGTGGACGAAGCCCACCTGAAAGAGGCGGTGGACAAGGCCAACGCGCGTTACGGCAATCAGGACTGCAAGGGGTACAAGGATTTCCGCGAGCTGCTGGCGCGCAAGGACATCGACGCCGTCTGCATCAGCACGCCTGACCACTGGCACGCGATTCCGGTGATCGCCGCCGCCGACGCGGGCAAGGACATCTATTGCGAAAAGCCGCTTTCGCACACGTTGAGCGAGGGCATCGCGATGGTCCGCGCCGCGCAGCGAAACAAATGTGTCTGGCAGACCGGTTCATGGCAGCGCAGAGAGGGCCTGTTCCGCTGGGCGGTCGAGCTGGTCCAGAACGGTTACCTAGGCAAAATAACACGCGTTGAGGTCGGGCTGCCCGCCGGACACACGGACTTTGGCAAGACCGGCCGCGACTTGCCGAACGGGCCGGTGCCGCCCGGCGTGGATTATGACTTCTGGACCGGTCCCGCCCAGATGATGCCGTTCAATCCCTGCCGGTTCCATAAGAACTGGCGCTGGAACTACAACACAGGCGGCGGTCAGCTCATGGACTGGATCGGGCATCACTGCGACATCGCGCACTGGGGCCTCGCCAATCCGAAATACGGGTGCGGGCCGGACGACTCGGTCGGGCCGCTCACGGTTTCGGGCACGGCGGACTTTCCGGCCAAGGACGAGGTCTGGAACACCGCCACCAAGTACCGCATCGAATGCGCCTATCCGAACGACGTCGAAGTCGTCATCGCCGGGGGGCACGACGAGATCAAGAGTGGCGCCAAGTGGTACGGGCCCAACGGCTGGGTCTATGTGACGCGCGGCACCATCGACGCCTCTAACCGGCAGTGGATCCGGGAGATTCAGGACCGGGAGAAGAAAGGCGACCTCGGGATTCAGCTCTTCAAGAGCCCGGGGCACCAGCGGGAGTTCCTCGACTGCATCCGCTCGCGCAAGCGCACGCTGACGCCGGTGGAGGTCGCTCATCGCTCCCAGACGCCCGGTCACCTCGGCCACCTCGCGGCGGTTCTCGGACGCAAGCTCAAGTGGGACGCAGCCAAGGAGGAGGTCGTCGGCGACCCCGAAGCCAACCGACTGCTCTCCAAAACGATGCGCCCGCCTTGGCACATTTGAGCGTCTCATGGGGGAGGTGCGGGGGTTCCGCAGGAAACGACTTACGGTTTTCTCGCGTCCGCGCGGAACTGGCCCATCGTGAGGCCGAAGCGCTTGCGGAAGATCCGGCCGAGGTGCGTCTGGCAGTCGAAGCCGCACAGGCGGGCGAGTTCGCCGATGGCGCGGTCCGATTCGACGAGCAAGGCGCGAAGACGTTCGAGGCGGACGTGTTCGATCTCTTCGCGGACGGTGCGCCCCGTGGCGTTCCGGAAGCGGATCTCGGTTGCGCGTCGCGAGAGTCCGCAGACCCGCGCCACGTCCGTCACGCGGAGCGTCGGTGCCGCCGCGGCCTCGCGGATGTAGGTCAATGCCCGCGCCATCGGCTTGTCCGCGATCGCCATCCAGTCGGTCGACTGGCGCGTGACCACGCGGAGCGGCTCGACGGCATACTCTTTTTTCTTCAGCGGGGCTCCGCGCATCAGCCGGTCGAGGTGCTGGGCGATCGCGAACCCGGCCGGACGCGTATCGCACTGGATGCTGGAGAGCGTCGGCACCGTCGCTTCGCAGATCCAGTCGTCGTTGTCGACGCCGAGCACGGCGACCTCGTCGGGCACGGAAATGTCCGCGTCGAGGCAGGCGTCCAACACCTGCTTGCCGCGCCGGTCATTCGGGGCGAACAGCGCGACGGGCTTCGGGAGCGCCTTCAGCCAGGCCTCCATGCGGGGGCGCTCGACCGCCCAGTCGCGCTGTTCCTTTTCGGTGCAGGGCCCGTAAAGATAAAAGTCGCGGTGCCCCGCTTTGCGCAGCGTCCGGAAGAAATGCTGCTCGCGTTCTTTGGACCAGTAGGTCTCGTTGACCGTGTGTCCGACGAAGGCGAACCGCGTGTAATGGCGCTCTTGGAAATAGTCGGCGGCCATGCGCCCGATGGCCGCCGAATCCCAGAGCGCGCAGGGAAAACGGAAGAGCGGATAGTCCGGCTGCCGCATCGGGTGCGGCTGAAGCAACACGACCACCGGCACCCCCAGATCCGAGATTTGGCGCGCCTCTTCGACGGAGTGATGGTCTGCCGCAATGATGCCGTCGCATCCCCACTGTTTCAAATCCTGCAGGCGGTACGTCCACGGCCGGTTTTCTTGCTGGTAGATGCGCCACGGCCCGTGTTCCTGCGCGTATTGCAGAACCCCTTGCAACATCTCCTGAAGGCCTTTGACGATGGTTGACGTCAAAATGACGACGTGCGGGATGTCGGTTTTTTTTCTGCGTGTGGACATGATGATCAGGTCCGTTTGTTTTGTCCCGTCTCGAAGCAAAAAGATCAGCGGTTTGCGAATTTCAATGGTGAGACAGTAACATGAAGGTTTTACCCTGTCAATGTGTACGTGACGCCTGTTTTGAACGGGATGAAACACTAACCGATTGCGCAAAACATCGAAAAAATATACGCAAAACACATATCGACAAACAGGGAAAGACGCGTATATTAAACTTTGCCGACAGCGGTGTGAGAATAAGAGATAAGGCGAAGGGGGAGCGCATGACTCGGTTTCATACGGTTTGGTTGCTGTGTAGTTTGACGGTTTGGATTGCGTCGCGTTTGTCCGCGCAGCAGGTCGGTGTTCAGGAGGATTCCGAGCAAATAACTCTGCGCAGTGAAAACGGCATCCTGGCGTTGAGCAAGATCGCGCAGGGTGCCATTGTGTCGCTGAAGGACCGCGCGACGGGACAGGAGTACGTTGCCCTTGGCCAAGGCGCCGCACTGTTCAATCTGACCTTCACCCGCACCGGCGAGCAGTCGGGCGACACGGTCAGCCTCGACGCCCGCGCGGCACGGCGCATGTCGGTCGAAGCGGTCCGTGAGAACGGCCGCGAAACGGCGCTGCTGCGCTATGCGGACTTTCCGGACTGGCCCGCGCTGTCCGTCGAATGCCGCGCCACGGTCGCGCCCGGTGACCCGCTGATCCGCTGGCGCCTGCGCGTGTCAGGACCGCCGACGCTGATTTTGGAAGACAGCCAGTTTCCGGCGATGGTGCTGGTCGATCGCCTGGGTCGGGACCGTTCCGACGACCGGGCGCTGGCCGGGGCGACGGAGGACGGCGCCTATGCGGCCCCAGGCGATTGGCGCGTCGGTGCCCGCCGCAGCTATGTGCAGCCGGGGTCGCTCGCGGCGCAGTTCGCCTGCCTCTACGATCCCTCCGGCGGCGTCTTTACGGCGACCCAGGACGGCGTCGGCTATCCCAAGCGCATCACCATCACCCGCAGCAACGATGGACTGGAATACAGCTGGTCGCATCAGAGCCGCCACGCCCTGACGGCCCCCTACGCTCTGCCTTACGACGTCGTCTGCACGGTGTTCCGCGGCGCTGGCCCGTCGCTGCCCTGCGACTGGCGGGACGCCGCTGACCTCCACAAGCGGTGGGCCATGACCCAGCCGTGGTGCGCCCGGACCGTCGCGGAGCGCCGCGATATCCCCGATTGGGTGAAGCGCGGCTGCATCCGCGTCCAATGGGAGCTGCGCGACGACGGTTCGCCCGCAGCGGCGCTGGCGTGGCTGGACCGGAACTGGTCCAAGCATTTTCCGGACATGCCGCCCTTCATGACGTTCTTCAGCTTCGAGCGGATAGGGGCCTGGGTTGCACCGAAGTACGAGCCGTACTATCCCTCTGACGCGGCGTTTAAGGCCATGACCACGCGCATCCGCGAGATGGGCGGCCATGTCTGTCTCTTCCCCTCGACCTATCAATGGAGCCTGACCTGCGACCGTCGGCCTGACGGGGGCTTCGCTTGGGACGACACACGGGATTTCACCGCCGTCGGCGAGCCCCACGCGATCAAAGACCGCAGCGGTGCCCTCGTGAAGAAAAATCTGCCGTGGCTCCGTGGCGGCCAGTCGGCCGCGCTCTGCCGCGGCGACGCCTGGACGCGGGCGTTCTTCGGCGCCAGCGTGGACAAGATGGCCGCCCGCGGCGTGGACGTTGTCCAGCTCGACCAGGTCGTCGGCGGACGCTGGCCTTCCGACGACCGCACGGTCTGCTTCAGTCCGGACCACGGCCATCCGCCCGGCTTCGGCCGCTGGGACGCGGACGCCTTCCGCGAACAGATGCGGCAACTGCGGCGGCAGTCCGATACGAATTATCCGGGCATGGTCTTCAGCATGGAATCTCCGCAGGAGCTTTTCGTTCAGGATTTCGGACTCTTCGATTACCGCCACGCCCGCTCGGTCATCAACGTTCGGCCCTGGGATCCCTATCCGCGCCTGCATGCGCCGGTCTTTCCTTACCTGTACAATGAATATCTGCCGGTTTTCCACATTCCGTCCCACACCGAGCCGGTGGCGCTGATTCTTGCCCAGGCGGTCGTCAGCGGCGAAATACCGTCCTGCAAGCCACGGCAGCTCGAGTTCCCCGGAGAGGCGCTGATCAAAAACGGTGATTTCGAGATGTCGGCGGACCAGCCGTCGGGCTGGACCGTCTGGCGGAACCAGCCGCACGGCCCCGCGCGCGTGACGCTCGATGCGTCCGACGTCGGCGCGGGCAAGTCGGCGCTGCGCCTGACGGGCAGCGACGACCGCGAGGACGTCCATGTCTATCAGGTTCTGCCTTTGGCCGAGAGCGCCCTGCAGATCGGCCGGAGCTATCGCCTGCGTTTCACGATGAAGTCCGAGCTTTCCGGCGGCGCGGGCGCGGTCAGCCTGGCGGCCATGAGCCACAGCGACTGGCAGTTGTGGAAAGAGCTCGGGGCGTGGACCCGCGAGGCCGCGCCGCGGCAGGGGTGGCGGGAGGACGAGCTGGCCTTCGCGATCCCGGAAGGCACGCGGGCCTTGCGCATCACCTTGCGCATCAAAGGCAAGGGCGCGGTGTGGTTTGACCAGGTGCGGCTGGACGAGCGGCGGAACGACGGCAGCTATGCCGAGGTGCAGCGCTCAGGCAACGCGGTGTTCCGAATCATGTCCCAATGGGCGAAGCTGGCGGCGGCCGGCTCCGCCAAATATCTTATGCAGGGCCGCATGATCCATCCTCCTCTTCTGCAGGCCGAGCGGACAAGCCAGACGGTGACGGCCAGTAAATCGGCGTCGCTGGATGTTCAGTGCTACACAATGCAAAAGGGCTTGGCGGCTCTCATCGATCACGCCTCATGTCCTGTGGACATACCGGCGGGAACGGGCCCGTGGCAACACAAGACCCTGGACATCACCGTGTCCTCTGGTTCCGCGGAGCTCCACGTTCCCTTGAGCCTGCGGCAGAAGGGCGCGCTGCTCTTCGACGATTTCGAATTGACGGAAGCGGGCGGCACGGGTGAGAACCTGATGCGCAATCCCGGCTTCGAAGCGTGGCCGGACGCCGGCCGGCTCGCCGCGGGCTGGAGCCATATTTCCGAATATCAGGGGAAAGTCTTCAAGGGCTCTTACCAGCGCGAAGAGAAAGACGTGCACAGCGGCACGTATGCCATCCGGCTGGTCAGCCCGTCGAACGACGACGCCATCCATGTCAAGCAAGTCCTGCCCGTCGACGGCAAGAAGCTTGTGATCGGCAAGAGCTATCGCCTGTCCTTCTGGGTCAAGGTTTGCGATGTTCCGCGCTGGCGTCCCGTCGTCGTCACCCACGACCTTCCGGCGATTCTGCACAACGCCTTTCGCGCACCGGACGGCGACACGGCCATCATCATGATCAACATCAGCGGCAAGACGCAGCAGGGGCGGCTCAGCTGGCAGGGCACGGACACGGAGGTCAGACTGGAACCGTGGGAGCTCAGGCTCGTGGAACAACACGGCGAAGAACGCTGAACGACACAGGTTGCCCGCGAGGACGTTTGCCCCCCCGCGTTTCAGGCGATTTGCCGCCCATGGAGGGCAAGACACCGTCGCGCCGTCGCTTTCAACGGAGTGTAACGCGTGATCGTTTTTTTTGCGCAAAAGGTCGAAAAAAGATACGCAAACCACGTATCGACAAACAGGGAAAGACGCGTATATTCAATTTTGTAAACTCGGTGTGCGCTGGGTAACGAAGAAGGCGAAGGGGGAGAAATGATGACGGGAAACTGGAAAGCGTGGCGCTTGGCTCTGTTGCTTTTCTTTTTGTGCGGCGGCGCGTTTTCAACGGTGTGCGCAAAGACGGCCGCACTCTGGAAGCTTGACTACTCCCCTTACACGGGCATCAACGCGCGCTGTCTGGTGAATCCCACGAACGATTTCGACGTCATCATCCAGGGCCAGCAAAAAGAGCCGCCGTCTTCGCGCCCGGCCTTGCCCTCGGGACTGGCGCAGGAGTGGTCGCCGCTGCCGCCCAACCCGGATACGACGGCGGGGCTGCTTGACACGACGTTCAGTACGAACGCGGTCTACTATCCGCACGGCATGCTGTTCGTCTCGGCGGGTGTGACGCCTTTCATCAACAGCCTGACGCACAGCTTCACCGTGGAAGGGTGGCACTATCGCGACACCACGCAAGCGCCGCCGGGAATCGGGGCGTACCTGCCGTTCTTTTCGCTGGGTTCAACGTGGGCGGACGGCGGATGGAGCTTCGGCTTCTACAACTTGGACGACACGAACAATCTCCATTTCGCGCTCTACGATTACAATGACCGCCCGGCGCGCCGGGTTTTCGGAACGCCGATCCCGACCGCCACTTACTATAAGAAGTGGTGCCATTACGCGCTCGTCTATGACCATGAAGGCGGCGGCGGTCTGGGGACCTGGGAGATCTTTGTCAATTCGGCCTCCTACGGCGTGGTCACCAACCTCACCGCGCCGACGAAGGCCGGAACGCAGACGACATTCTGTTTGGGAGGCGACGCGGGCGGATCGCAGTATTACAACATGGGCGCTTACGACACCTGGAGGATTTCGGACCTGGCGCTCGCGCCCAATCAGTTCCTGAACGCCGGGACCCCCACGATGGTTAGGTCGCCCACAACGCTGGCGTTCTATCGGCTGGACGTGAACGCCGACGGAACGCTCGACCTCTCGAACCGCGTGGCAAACGCCTACCACTTGCAGGCGCCTGTTGGCAACAGCCTTACGCAGGTGACGGCCAATGCGGACCAGTCCGTGACCAGCGTGCCCAATCCGGATGCGAGCGCCCATTTTTTCGGCAGGCGGTCGTTCAACAGCGGGAGCATCTCCTTCCGAACGGGGGCCACCAGCGGGTCAAGGTCGCATCTCCTTTCCACGAATGGCCTCAGCAAAATGCTCGGAGCGACCAATTCCTGGACGGTTGAGACATGGATTAACCTGAAGGACCGTTCGGGACGACAGGTCTTTTTCTCAACGAAGGGCGGTGACGGATCGGGGGCCGACGGATGGATGCTCTGCATGAACACGGTCGGCGTGAGCGGCCGGTACTGCCTGTTCACGTCTTCTCCTCCAGGGGTATTTCTGGCCTTTCCCGGATCGACCGGCAGCGAGACCACCTTGAACGAGTGGCACCATCTGGCGCTGACGTATACGACGGCGGCCGGGCCGGGCCTGTACGGCGCGTGGGAGTGCTTTCTGGACAGCGAATCGTTGGGAAAAGTCGAGTACTCCAACACCTACGCGCGGGTCGACGGATCGATGAATTTCTATGTCGGCGGCAGGGCAAACACGTTGTCCGACGCGGTGTACGGCGCTATGGATCTGGTGCGCGTATCGCAGGGCGTTCTGGCGACCAACCAGTTTCTGAACGCCGGCGGTTATGTCGCCACGACGAGCGCGGTCGCCACACTCGCCTACTGGAAACTCGACAGCGACGGCGCATCCGTCGACGCCTCCAGTCAGGTGGAGCCGCGCTTCGCGCTGGGCGTCGCTACCAACACCGCTCCGCCTGAAGGCCGCAGCCAGGGTGTCGCCAAGGCGCTTCTCGCGTACGACACCACGCCGGCCTTCGTCGGCGATCCGGCAGCCAATGCGGGCGCGCTCCGGTTCACGAACGGCACGGCGCTGACGTCTGGCAACCTCGGCGCCAAGCTTGAGCTCGACAAGCCGTTCACCGTGGAGGGGTGGATGAAATGGGACGGCGGGGCGGAACGCGGCGTTCAGACGCTTGCCGGCACACGCTTCGACCTCGAGGCGGGAATTCAGTTGCCTCCTGTCGGCACGGCCAGCCGGATCCTGTACCAAGTCCCGTCGGGTTGGCTCCTGAGCCTTGAGAAGCGCGGCAGCGACGTGGCGTTTTGCATCGCCTGCAACACCGCCGTCACCAACGTGTATACGGGAACGGAGCTCATCATCGACGCGGACCTCGCGGTTCTGCCGGGTTCGCAGTTGGCGGGCCGGTGGCGGCATGTGGCGCTGGCCTACGATCCCTCCGCCGATGATGACCGCGGCCGGTGGACCCTCTATCTCGACGGCGTTGCGGCGGGGGCGGTCCTGAACGCCGTGTCGCCCTTCTTCAACCACGAGAGCCACCGTTTCCTGATCGGCGGACGGGCGGGCGGCGCGCAGAGCTTCGACGGCTTGCTCGACTGCTGGCGCGTGTCCAGCGGCCTTGTGAATCCTGACGATCTCTTGTATTTCAGCGTTGTGCGGGGGACGCTCATCCGTGTTCAATGAGAGGCAAAACATGATGACAATTTGCGCATCAGAGACGGCTGCCATGCGGCAGGGTGTCCGGAGTTCTCTGGGTCTGTGGCGCGGGCGCGGCCCCGCGCCGCGTTTCCTCGGCGCAGGTCGCGCCGAGGCTAAGGGTGTTTCGGGCGCAAAAGGACAGACGCTGCGCCTCTGTCACGCGGTGGTCGCCGCGCAGCTGCTGCTGGCGTGCGCCGCTGCACAGGCCGCCCCCGTCGAACTGCGGGACGGCGAACTGGCCGTCGATTCTCGGGACGGACGGGATTTTTCAGCGGGGATTGTCACGGCCGCCACAACGCCGTGGCTGACCGCCACGCAAGGCCTGATCGACGTCGAGTGCCAGATGCCGCCCGACTGGCCGTGCGGCGGGGACGCGGCGCTGTTCCATGCCCAGTCGCAGTCCCACGTGCACGCGTCGCTGTTCTTCCGCAACGGATCGCTGTTGGCCGTCTACAAGGGCGGCGAGGCGTTCTTCGCCTCTGTGCCCTTCCCGGAGAGCGCCCGGTGGGCGGCAGGCTCGTGGCACCGCATCCGGTTCGGCTGGGGGCCGGCGCAGGACGACGATGGAGGGGCACTGTCGGACCAGGTGACTTTCGCGCTGCTGGCCGACGGCGAATTGGCGGGCGAGGGCGTCGGGCGCGTGATGGACCCGTGGCCCGCACGCTGCGAACTGGGAGGGAAGAACCGGGGTGCCCCGTGGCCGGGAAGAGTGCGCCGACTGGCGCTCTCGAATCGCCCCCTGCTTTTGTCCGAGGCGCTTCCGGAGCTGAAGCCGGGCAAGCGGACGGTCACCGTCCGTGCCGATCGGACGGTCGGCCCCTGCTACCGGTTCTGGACCGTGGCCAACTGCAACGGGCCGCACCGCTTCCTGCAGAAGGGGTATGCGGAAAATCTGAAGAAGGGCCAGCCGTTCATCACCCAGATCAACGCCGTCTACCTGCTGGGCGGACGCTATTCCGACCAGAACGTCTGGTACCGTGGCCTGCTGCCGGACGGACGGCTCGACGTCGACTTCTCGGGGCTGATCGCGCAGCTGCAGGCGATGCTCGACGGCGGCTTCACGCCGTGGATCGTGCTGGACAACACGCCGTACGCCATGAGCCATCCGCCGCAGGAGAACACCTACGGCAACACCGCGCCGCCGGACGACGAGCGCCTCTGGGCGCGCTATGTCGATGCCGCCCTGCGCGCGATGATCGACGCCTTCGGACGGGAGCGCGTCTCGCAGTGGTGGTTCCGCGTCGGCACGGAGCCAGATCTGCTGCCCGGGCACTGGACTGGCACGCGCGAACAGTATTTCGCCCACTACGACCACACCGTCGCGGCGGTCACCAACCTGTTCCCAGCCGCCCGCGTCGGACCGGGCAACATCCTGAACCCGCGGGAAGGCCAGTTCGGCACAAAGACGCGCGGAATGTGGGGGTTGGACATCATCGACCACGCCGCGTGCGGCACGAATGCGGTCACGGGCGGAACCGGCGCGCGGATGGACTGGTTCTCCTGCTCATGGTACGCGCGCGTCGGCCGCCCGCTGTCGGACTTCGACGAAGCCGTGAATCTGATGCGCGAGCGCCTGGCGCGCTATCCGCAGTTCCGCGACACGCCGCTGGTCATCGGCGAATTCACGGTGCTGCACGACGAGAGCGGCCGCCGCCTGTGGGCCGGCGACACGACCGAGTGGGCGGCCAGCTTCTACGCCGGGATGGCCGACCGCGTCTACCGCAACAACATCCGGCAGGTCTACGAGTGGGCTCAGACGACGGGGGGCATCTTTCACCCCCGGACGCAGGTGATCGCGATGCTCGACCGCATGGCGGACGGGCATCGCGTGGAAACCGAGGTCCACGCCGACTCTGCCGCCGACTGCGGCGCCGTCGCCTGCCGCAAGGGCGACGACCTCTACGTGCTGCTCTACAACCATCGCGCGCGCCGGCGCCCCTCCGTGCCGGAGAAGGTGCATCTGGTGGTGCGGGACGAGCGGATGAAACGCGGCGCCGCATGGACGCTGGCGGAGAGCCTCGTCGATGCGGAGCACGCGGCGTGGGCCTACGCGTTCGCGGCCGACTGCCGCGCGGCCGGCGTGACGCCGCTGCCCCAGGCCGGCCGCTACGAGGGCGGCGTGTCGCTCCAGTACGGCAAGCCCGGCGAGGAAGTTTTCAGGAAGAACAAGGAGAAGTACGCGCGGCTGGCGCAGGTGACGGAGACCGCCGAGCCGGTCTCGGTCGCGTCGGGCCGGTACGAGCGCGACATCGAGATGGCGGGGCACAGCGTCCGGCTTCTCAAGCTGAGCCCTCCTGTGTCGGAGACGGGACAGGAGAAAAAGTTTTCGCTTTGGGACTCGTTGAGAGGCCTGTTTCGCTGATGCTTCGAGGGCCGTCTGGAGCCGGGACAGCAACACAGTGAAGCGAAGAAAAAATAGGGATAGAACCATGAAGAGAGGGGTGTTCGCATGATGCATCGTGCTGGCGCTGGCGCTTTCGGCATGGGCCGGGCCGGCGACGGTCGTTCGGGACATTGCGTATAACGAGGCCGCAGGGCAGGATGGTTTGGGCGATCTGTATCTGCCGGCCGACGTGAAGCCCGATACGCCGGTGGTGCTGACCATCCACGGCGGCTGGGGCGGCGGCTTCGCCGCTTTCGCTGGTTTCGTCGAAAGCGCCCCTGATCTTCTGCAGCCACGCGACGGTGGACGGCGCGGTGCCGTTCGAGTCGTCGAAGCGGCCATCACCAAGTTTGTGAATGAGAAACGCTGAAAAAGGCTACGTCTGAAAGCCTTCTTCATCATGGGCTCAGAATTTCTCAAAGGAACGTTCAAGCCTTGGCACGAGGCGTCTCGCGCCGGATACTGCCTTAAGGCAGAAGCGTCTGGCTGTTCACCCAGATGGGGCTTGACCAGGCGCAAGAGGGGTTTCCCTCCGCGTCTTTGTCGATTTGGGTGACCCGCAGGTAGTAGTAACTCTTTCCAGGGAAGGACTTGTCCACATAGGAAAAGGCCACATGCGGAACCCCGGGGTTGCTCGACGTGAGGATCGCGCCGTCGCGAATGACCGCAACCTCGCTGATCGCCGCCGTGCCTTCAATGCGCACGGCGATCGTCGGTTTGTCCGCGGTTTCGAAGGTTTCGCCCATCTCATGGTCGTCGATCTTGAAACTCAACACAATGCGCGCGTGGGTGACTGCATAGGCGCGACGGTGGCGGAGAGCGTCGAAGAGCGCTGCGCGCGTCAAATCCTTGCACAGGACCGCCGTGCGCGCCGCCGGTTTTCCTTCGTGCGTGTCCGTGCCTTTGACAAACCCCGTCATGCCGCCTCGATTAAGAAACGCGCGCGCCGTCTGTTCGACGCCGATATTGTACGACTTGCCCTTGTAGAGCAAGGTGTCCGCAGACATTTCCGTGTTCGCGATGACCGAATAGTAAACAGGGGCGTACGCCCACTGATCCGCTCCCTCGGGGCCGCTGATCGGATGGTTGTTCTGAATTAGGCCGCCCTGTTTCTGGACTGCTGCCGCCAGAAGGTCCGGCGTCATATAAGCCGAGTCTTTGGCGCTGAAAAGCGCGTCCGTCTTTTTGGGAAAATAGACATTCTTGTGGTTGAAGAATTTCGGCTGACCGGCGAAGAGCCGCTCCGACGGAGAGCCTTGAGCGACGTCCGTCCAGTACTTGGGCTGCGAGGTCCATTCGTATCCCGCAATCGCGACAAACGTTCCGTCCACCGTGTAAGCATCCGCCTTGTCCTGCGTCTGCTTCCAGACCGCTTGCGGCATGCACCAGGGCGGCCCGTTGCCGAAGTCGTGATCGGAGATGACGACGAAGTCCAGTTTGGAAACCTCTTTGGCGTAACGGAAGTAGTCGTCCAAAGTGCCTGTTCCGTCGGAGTTCGCCGTGTGGCCATGCATGTCCCCCCAGAAAATCCGGTATTGAGCAAAGGCGGGTCGCATCGCCAAGACGGACCAAAGAAGCGACGCAACCAGCACAACGGGCCTGCGAACGGGTAAGGGTGTCGTCATGGATAAACCTCTCCGACCGGAAAACGGCACCATCCTACGGCTTATGAGGCCTGCCGTCAACTAGGCCTGCGCACCGGGTCGGCGCTGCCGTGCGCATTGACTTTCTCTGTCCGCATCCCCTAAGCTACAGAGAACTCTCGACTGGAAAAAAGGGGATGCATCGATGATGACGTCCGAGTCGCGGAAAGTCAAAGTGATGCGGGGGTTCTCCTCGTGACGAGGAAAGCTGGGAGGTGATGACGGTGAATACGGTGACAGCGCTATGGGCGCTCGCGCTGCTTGCGGCGGGCGTCTCGCTTGCAGCAGACGGCACGAACCTGCTGACGAACGCGGGCTTCGAGTCCGCGCTGGAGCCGGCGTGGGAGCGGCGCACGCCGGACGACGCGCAGCGCAAAACGTTTCGCGCGGAGGCGGGCGGGCGGAGCGGCGGCGCGGCCGTGCTGGAGAATCTCGCGCCCGCCTACACGCGCCTGCGCCAAGGCCAGGACCGTTCCATCGCCGTCGCGCCGGGCAGCCTGGTCGAGCTTTCGGCGTGGGTGAGGTCCGAGCTGGATACGAACGGTGAGGCGATGGTCCAGATTTACTGCCTCGGAAACAAGGGCGAAATCCTGTCGCAGCCGACCTCGGCGCCGCTCCGGGGCGCGTGTAACTGGACCCGCTGTCGGGTGCGGACACAGGTGCCGGGCGGGACCGCCTACGTGATGGCTTATCTGCAAATCCGGGACGGCGCGGGAAAGGTGTGGTTTGACGACGCGGAGCTGACGGTGAAGCGGCCGCCGCAGAAGGAGGAGCCACGCCCGGCGATCGCGCTGCTGACCGACCTGCCCGAAACGAATGCGGTCCTTCTGCGGGCGCGAACCCTTTTCGGGGACGGCCTGAAGCGGGCCGCGCCCGAGCCGGCGGCGCTGCTGGGTTCGGCGGGCGCGCTGGCGCTCTACGAGGGAGCCGTGCCGCCGTCGCTCGGTCCGACGTTGGAGGCCTTTGCGCGCGGCGGCGGACGCGTGTTCATGGACATGCGCGCGTTTGCGCGAATCCGCGGCGCAGAGGCGACGGCGGCCGGAGTGGGCGATGTCAGAAGTCCGTCGCTCGCGACGCGCATGCGGGCCGGGCTCCGCGTCGTGAAGGCTTCGGACGTGACGGCCGGCTTCGAGGCCGGGCAAATCATGCCGCGCGCGGGCTGGCCGGACGGAAAGCTTTTCGTGCTGCCGCCCGGCCTGGCGATCCCCGGCCTCGAGGTCCTGGCGGTCGCGCCGGGCGGAGAGGCCGGGCTCGTGAGGCTGGCGGCGGGGGCGGGCTCGATCACGGCCTGCGACCTGCTGTCACTGCGCGAACCGCACTGCCGCAGCGTGGACGCTTATTACGCGTTCACACCCGTGAGCGCGGCGCTGGGGAATCCGGTGCGCTTCGGCCAATATTATCCGCTGCGGCTGAACTACGACGGCGTGGTCGAGGAGATGAAGCGGCTGGCCGCGGCGCATCCGGCCGTCATTCGTGTCGAAGAGGAGGGCCCCGCTTCGGAGCCGTACAGGCTGTGGAGCCTGAACCTCGGCAAGCCAGGCGCTCCGCTCTATTTCCTGTATGCGGCGGCGCACGGCAGCGAGTGGGAGCCGGGGTACGGGCTCATGACCTTCGCCCGGCTCGTCGCGGAGGGCAAGATGCGGGACGCGGTTGACCTCGAGAAGGTGCAGATCAAAATCATCCCGCTGCTGAACCCGTCGGGTTACGAGCGGATGCGGCGCCAGAACGCGCAGGGGGTCGACCTCAACCGGCAGGGCGATTTGAATTGGGAGCGCTTCGCGGGCAAGGACAGCAACAAAGACGGCCTGTACGGCCCGAACGACTACGACTGGAAAGGGGCCTCGCCCTTCAGCGAGCCCGAGGCGCAAGTCTACCGCAAGATTGTCGGCCGCCCCGAGCTTTACTGCCTGCTCGACTATCACGGCAACTCGGGCGCGAAGGACAACAAGCTGGGCTTTACGCCTTTCACGGGCCACCCCGACAACGAGCTGATGGCGTTGGAGGTGCAGCGGATCGCCAACGGCCGCCTGCGCGGCCGGCACCTGCTGCGGCAGAGCGACGAAGAGGCGCCTTCGCCCTATCTGCTCGATGTGCTGCGGCCGGACGGCGACCGTCCCATGCTGATCAACTCGGGCGCGCGGGACCGCTTCGGCCTGCTGATCGAGCTGACGGCGGGATACCCCGAGTCGTACGGCACGGTTCTGCAAACGGACGTCACCTGCGAGTTGTGCCGGGCGCTGTTCCTCGCGTACCCGCCGCCGGCCAAGTGGTCGCGGGAGTGATTGAAATCGCCGAATCACTCCGCCGACTCGATCATGTCCGCCATCGCGTCGCGCCAGCGCAGGACCGCCACAGGGTCGTCCGTGTAGTCGGTCATGCTCGCCATCACGTCCTGCGGTACGGCGAGGAGCTCGCGCGCCTGCTTCGCCCAGTCGCCGGCCGGATGTCGGCTCGCCGCGAGTTTCCGTTCGAGTTCCAGCGCATAGGCGTAGTCCTCCAGGCCGTCGCGGAAGTTCTCCAGCCGTTGCGTCGCGAGCGGCATGCCGCCCGGTCCCATGCACGTCCAGGAGCCGTCGCCGTGATAGCTCGTCCAGCTGCGCGGATTCCAGTCTGTGAACGGCCCGCCCGAGAGCGGACGGCGCATGTTCCAGATCGAAATCTCGTAGTAGAGGAAGCCGTCCGGACGCATTCGTGCGGTCTGCGCGCCCATCAGCAAGCGGCCTTCGATCGCCGCGTTCTCGACGAACATGTTCGCGTAGGGCGATTGCGGGCCGCAGCAGATGTACCACCACACTTGACGGCCCTCTTTCCGCGCTGCCGCTGCCTTCTCGCAGTCGTAGCGGGGCGTGAGCGGCGTGAACCAGTCCATGCAGCCGAGTTCCGTGCCCACGCCGAATTCGTGGTCGTATGCCGTCGTGAAGATCGGTACGCCGGGGAACTCCCGCTTCAGCGTCTCGACGGCCTTGCGAATGTTCGGGAAGTACTCCTTCGCGATCTCGTCGCAACCGTACAGGTAAGCGTGGTCGAGAATCCCCAGCGAGCGGGCCTTCTCGTAGTTGGCCTTCAGGGCCGGCAGCGTCGCCTGCCGCCACCGCTCTTCGGCGTCGGGGCCGTTTCCGAAGTAGCTCCAATAGCCGAGATTGAACGGCCCGAGACGGCCCTGCTCCTTCAGCCGCGCGAGCACGTCCCACTGCTGGCGGTCACTGCCGTAGAGCGAGTCCATCGTGATGTAGTAGTCGGCCAGGAAGTCGCCCCACGCCAGCCGGTTGGGCTTCCACGCGTTGACTGGGAAGTCGGCCATCTTCCGCAGCTCCGCCGTCTCCTCCGCCCAGGCCGCGTCCTGCGAGACGTTCACCTCGGGCCAGAACGTGATCGCCAACGGCAGCGGGGACTTCTGCGGCACCGCGAAGGCGTTTACCCGCACGCGGAACGGCAGTCTCACCGGCGGCGCGTTCGTCGCCGACACCGTCAGTGTCCCCTCGTAGAGGCCCGCGCGTTGCCCTTCCGGACACGTTACCCGCACCCAGAAGCTCTGCGCGTCGCGGTCGCGCACGTCTGCGGAGCCCATGTGGTCAAGAATCGGATCCGGCCACCATCCCTGCTCCGGCTTTTTCAGTTTACGGCAGTACCCGGCCGGCGCATTCGTGGGCGCCATATACCCCACGGGGTACGGCGGCGGGTTCGTGATGTTCACGTAGCCTGTCACCGCGCACTTCACGTTCGAGGCCGCGAAACGGCTGCCGTCCTGCGCCACGAGGTCGGAGGACGTTACCGTCACGGCCAGCAGATCCGCGTCGCCGGGAGCCACGATCACCTGCACGCCCTCCTTCTCATGCCGGGCCAAGCGTATGACCACCGCCTGTGCGGGCGCCGCCTCGAACGCCGCGCGCGGGCGCACCTTCGCCATCGTCGAGGCCGTCCCCACCAGCATCTTTGACGTGTCCTGCCCCGTCCGTGCGCACGCCTCGCGGAAGCGCCAGTAGCTCTCCAGATGCACCCGCCCGTCGCGCGCCTCGGCGCATTCAAGCTCCGCCGCCGCCACGCGGGCGGACATCAGCGGCAGCAGGTCGCGGCCGACGCCGATGCCCGACGGTGCCGGCGGCTTCTCGCCTTTCGCCAGCAGCGTCACGCGGTCCAGGTACACGTTGAAGTTCTGCGCCCTGTCCGTGAAGAAATGGACCCGCGCCACATGCTCCGCGTGGGCCGTCTCCGGCCAGTTGCGGAGGGGCACGATCCACTGCAGATACCCGTGCGACGGCAGACGCGTCGTCGCGTGGAGCCCGTTCTGGATGCGGCCCTCCTTCTCCGCGATGAACGTCGAGAACGGGTCGCCGCCGTCGCCCAGGTTGACGAGGTCGACCACCATGCGGTCGTACTTCGACCAGTCCGAGACCGGCGCGGTCAGCGTGAAGCTCGGCCATTCGTTCAGCCCCTTCCGCCACGGCGCACACGTCCAGTGCAGCGCGTTCGAGCCGCTGGTCGCGTAAGCGCTTTCAACCGCGAACGAACGGCTTCCGTCCGCACCTTGCGGCGCGGCCTTGATCTCAGTCGAAGTCTCGAAGTCGAACAGCGTCACCGCCCCCTGCGCGACCGCGCCCGCGAGCGTTGCCGCCACCGTCAGTTTGATCTTTCTCACGCAATCGGTCCTTCCCTGAAAAACACATCCGTACCTGAGGCCATACATTCATTTCCCGCCGCTGCTTGCAACGCGAGGCGGGCATTGTCTGATCAGCGCACGATCTCGTAGAGATACGAGGCGCACGCGGGGTCGGCCGAGACGTCGGCCACGAAGGTGAGCCGGCCGTCGGCGTACGACGACGGGACCTCTCGACCGCGGCGGCCTCCGGCCGTCAGCGACCATACCTGCCAGGTCCCCGGCGCGAGTCGGATCGTGACGGCGGCGCGTCCGGCGCGCATGAGATGAGGCAGCGCGCCCCATGCCAGCAGGATGCGCCGCCCTTCGTCGGCATAGGTGGCCCCTGAGTTCTGGACGTCTGTCAGATGGGTCAGCAGGAGCCGACGCGAGGACGCGATCGGCGCGCTGTCGAGGGCGCTCGCCCAGATCGTCGCGGCGGTTCCGCCAAGCTCGGCTGCGAGCGGCCCCGCCTTCACGGCGCCGCCCTCGGCGAAACCGCCCGCCGTGCGCGGCGTGTCGAGCGTGAACGAGCCGGACGCGGAGTCGATCGCGACGCCACACGGGCCGGATTTCTCGACGATGGCCTTCATCTCAGCCTGCGGGCGGTTGAACGGCCACACGTCGAGAGTCTCGATGCCGGCAGGGGCCGCATCCGCCACAAGCGATCCGAGCTTGACGTGCCAAGCCGCCCAGTCCATCGCCCATGCACCGGCATAGCTGCCCTTGTGGCTGGCCGGGTCCGCCAGTTTCGCAGGCGGTAGCACGAACGCGCAGGTACGGTCTGCCACGGCGAGGTCACGCCGCAGAAAGAGGCAGATCGACGCGCGCTCCGCAGCGAGGCCGAGCGGATCGCCGGACATGTCGAAGGAGCCCAGCGATTTCGCGTGGTCGAGACCGTCGCTGCCGTGCGACCAGGCGAAGCGGATCAGGCCGCTCCAGTCCTGCCGCGCGCCGAGCGCCCCCGTGAGGATGCCGCCGACGCCGCGGAAGCGGCCCGGCGCGGCGAAGTTGTACTCCGTGATCGTGAACGGGCGGTCGAGGATACGCGTCACGGCGAGGCGTTGCGTGCCTCGGTCGGACCCGAGCAGCGGGTTGGTGTTCGGGCAGGACGTCGGCAGGCTCCATTCGCGGTCGAGGAAGCGCGGGTGGTCGACGTAAAAGTGGTCGTCGGCGTAGTCGAACTCCCGTGCGCGGACGAGCTGCTCCGACGCGTTGTCGTCCCAGAAGTAGTTGTTCATGTTCGTCGTGAGGGCCTTGCACTTCATCTCCTCGCGCAGGAACTTCGTCACGCGCCGCGCGAAGCGCGTCTCGACCTCGGCGAACGCCTTTGCGTCGTACTGGCTGACGATGCCGAGGCGCTTCAGGGGCCACCAGACGCCGTTGAGGTTGCCCTCGTTCACGAACGAGATCAGCGCCAGCGCGGGCTCGTCCGCGAGGCGGCGCCCCGTGTACGGGTTGACGTGGCCGAGGAACGCTCGCGCGTAGGCGAGGTAGTTCGAGAAGGCGTTCTCGTTGTAGAGGACGAGTCCCTTGAACTCGGCCATCTCCACGTCGCCCGGCCGGTCGAAGCCGATCGACTTCCAGGAGATCGGGCGGCGGGAGACGAACAGGTCGGTCGTCATGTAGATGCCGTTCTCCACGCAGGCAGCCATCAGCGCGTCGAAGCGGTCCATCGCCTTCGCGTTCAGTTCTGTGGAGCCGGCGGGCGAGCCCCGCACGAGGTCGGTCTCGTGGTGGTGGAAGCGTAGGACGTTGTAACCGATCCGGCGCAGGTTGCGGGCGAAGCGGCGGGCCGTCTCGGGGTCAGGGGCGTTGGCGTCGCCGCAGACGTTCACACCGTAGAACCGCTGGGGCACGCCGGGAAGTTTCTCGAACTCGAAGTGGCCGCCCTTCGCTACCAGCCAGCCGTGCTTCCCGGCGGGGGCGTCCGAGCCGACCATGCCGGAGAAGTCGAGGGCGGATCCCGGCTCGATCTCGTTCTCCGCCGCGAGCGGCACCCAGTCCTGCCCGGCCGCCAGGCGAACCGGTCCGACCTCGCGGAACGCGAACGGGCGCTCACCTGAGAAACGCGCGGCGAGTTCGCCGCGGAAGCCGAGCTGGAGCTCGTAGACGACGAGCCCCCAGTCGCGAATCTCGCGCACGAGCACCTCCGCGGGCTTGTGGAAGTCGACCTTGAGCCGCAGCGCGCCGGACGCGTCCCGCAGCGCGAACGACGTCACCCGGTCGCTGCGCAGCACGTCGCGGTCGGGACGCCCCGCGTCAAGCGCGACCGTCTTGCCGTCGACCGTCACGCTGCCTCCGGCGTAGAGCGTCTGCGGAAACGTGGTGCGCACGGCCGCCCGTCCGGCGGACTTCGGCACGCCGTTTGTCGGCAGGCTCCAAACGGCTTCGACGGCGCCGTCGGCCGGCGTGAACGACGCCCGTCCGTCGACGGATTCGCCGGTCCCCTTCGGGTCGAGGTTGACGTGGAAGCGGTGCGCGGACTTCGGCGCGGCGAAGTCCGGTTCCGTCGCCGGCCGACGGTTCCAGCCGTGCGCGAACACGCAGGGCTGGAAGTAGAGCGAGGCATCGGCAAACTCAAGCGAGCCGGCATAGCCGCCCAGAACCGACAACGTGTCGCCGACCGCCGACAGCGTCAGTCCCGCCATCAGCCCAAACAGGGTCTTCATCATCTTTTTATCTCCACTTGCGATTCACTTTTCTCATTCAGCCGCGTTCTTTGCTGAACGGTCAAAACGCCGCCAGTTCCCCGCAGGCACCTCCGCTCCCTCAAAGACGTAGGGGACAGAACCGTGATTGACCACCACGCGCGTTCCCTGGGAATAGGTCGTCAGCGAAACCGTCGGCGTCAGCAGGCGGTGATCGTCCATCAACGCGAACTGGAGGTCGGCGAGTTTCTCGAACTCGTCGTATCCTTTCTTGATGGCGGCGACGCCGGCCCGGAGCTCCTCGTCCGTCGCACAGGTCAGATCTTCCTGGCCCATCCAGTTTGACTTTCCGGTGAGGAAGTTCGCGTACCACACGAAGAGCGGACGTCCGCCGAACTCGACAAACTTGAGCCGCTTGTGCGGGGCTTTGACGGGATAGTTGAGCGTGCCGGTGAAGGGATTCGACAGGATGATGCCGTGGTAGACCAGCTGGAAGAGCGGCACATGGCGGTCCACCAAAGGGGTCTTCGCGTAATCGTTCGGTTCAAGCGGGAAGAAATAGACGTACATGCAATAGTCGAGGTTGCCCGCAAAGCCGTCAAACGGGCCCTCGCTCTGCGTGCCGCCCACGGCATCGCGCGTCACTTCCATCTGCTTCACGTACCAGTCCAGGCTCTGGCGCGGATTACAGGGATGGCGGGGATCGTAGCAGATCCGCGGCTCGAGAATGGAATACACATCGTGGTAGTGGAGTCCGTGAAAGCCGAGATCCTTCATCATCTGCATGTTCTTGCGGGCGTACCGCTCATAGGCGCGCTGCGGGCAGGTCCGGAAAGGCCGCCCGCCGCCCCAGTCCATGTGGCTCGGCTGCAGCGAGCCGTCCTTCTCCTTGAGCAGATACTCCTCGTCGAAGTCGTCGGCAATCGTGTAGGCGCTATAGAAGCAGGTGTGACAGACAATCTGAAATCCCAGCGCGCTGGCGTCCGCAATCAGCGTGCGCATCTTCGCCTCGCCGCCCAGGGACGGCTCCACCGGAAAGAGCTGCGGATAGGCGCCGTCGTGTCCGCCCTTGTTCCAGCCCACAAGGCACATTTCCGCATGGTTGACCCCCTGGCGCTTGAACTCGCGGAGGATGTCGCCGCAGCGCTCGAACGTGACGGCGGGATGGACGGGCGGCTCGTTGAAGCGGGTCTGGTACGGCACGGGCGACGGGACCGGCTTCCACGCCTGACGCACGCGCACCTCGATGTTGGTGGCGGCAAGCGCCAGCTCGGGCTGGGACTTCATCCGCTCAAGAATCGGCTTGCAGGCGCCGCGGGACAGCTGCCAGTCACGGTACACGCGCGCCATCTGCGGATACTCCGCCTCCGAGGGCAGAAACGTGTACGCGGTCTCGAAGTCCTCGTAGGGCGCGTCGCCGTTCAGATGGTAGGCCGTATACATCCGGTAGATGCCTTCCACGGCCTCCGCGTGTGTCGAGTACCGCCACTGCATGGACTTCGCGACGGCGGCGAAGACGCAGGACGGCGTCTTCATCCCGTAGAACGGCATGTAGTTTTGGCTCTCACCCGCGGCCACTTTGCCGCTCTTTTCGCGGAACGTGCCCAGACGGCCGTCCGGCAGCAGGAAATAGCCGGCGTCGCCTTTCTTTGCCGCGGCGAAGTCTGGCCACAGCTCAACCCGCACGCATCCCTTGCCGATCTGGGTTGCCGGGATCTTCAGCGAAGCGGTGCTGCCGCTGACCGCCAGCTCGGCGGCGTTGGTGTCGGCATGGCCGTCCGTGAAGACACGGACAACCTTCACATGACAGTCATGAGGCACAACCCCGTCGGCCACAAGCACGGCGGGGATGCTGCCCAAAAAACAGGCGAATAATAACTGACGCAGATGCATTCGACACATGCTAATCTCCTTCTCGACGAGCGGCTCCTCTCGTGCGAAAACGGCGCTCACCCGCGGGGCTGGCGCAGGGCTTCGGCGAAGAGATCGATGCCGCGGAGGTTGAACGCGGTGTTCGCGTCGTCGTCCGTGGAGGCCCACGGCGCCATCAGGAATCCCAGCAGGCGTTCGGGCGCCACGACCTGCCGTCCGAGTTTCACGAGCTTTCCGATCACATCCTCCGCACCGGCGTTGACCTGCTTGCGTTTCCAGCCGACCCAGTTCGTGCCGCACGGGATCTGGTCGTAACCGGCCTTTTCAAGGTCCCAGAAGTTGATCAGGCGCTTCTGGTCGGCCGTCTTGTTCGTGGCCGGATCGAAACCGCCGTAGCTCTCGTCGTAATACCAGTTGGAAAGGACGACGCTCTTGGGACACCGCTGCATGAACTCGGGATGGCTCCACCCGTAATCGCTCCACGCCCACGGGCGGGCGCCGAGCTTCTCCACCGTCCGCACGATGTGCTCGAAGTCGTGCATCCAGAACTCGCCGACTCGGACAGAGATGTAATACGAGCGGCCGCTTTCGGCCTGATGCTGGGCCGTCTCTTCGTCGCACCCGATGTGGATGAAGCGCGGGTGTCCGAAGATTTCGTGCGCGTCGCGCAGCACGTCCTCGCACACCTTGTAGTAGGCGGGCGTGGAGAGCATGCGGCGGTAGTGCTTCAGCCACCCGTTGTGCGTGGTGGAGAAGTTCAGCTTCGGGATCGGCTCAAGGCCCATGCCCCGCAACCGGGCGAGCTCCGCGCGAAGTTTGTCCACGCTCCAGGAGCCGGCGATGGCAAGCTCGGGGTGGCTGGGGTAGACGACGCCCTCCCCGAGGTCGATCACGACCATGTTCATCTTTTTCTCGGCGGCATGGTCCGTGACCTTGCGCCACAGGTCGTCCTTGCAGCGGAGCGTCGTGTCCGGCAGCCCCTTCTCGAACTTGGACAGGTCGATGTCCGGCGGGAACCAGTCGCACCACATGTTGTGGCCGAGGTGCAACAGCACAGCCTTGATGGCCTCGGGGCCCGTGGCGGGCACAAAGGCCTGGCCGGCTCCCCGCGCGACGCCCCCCACGCCGACGGCCGCAGCCGAAAATGCCGCCGATTTCACGAATTCACGCCTGTTCATTAGAACGACTCCTTCCCTTGGATTCTTACGGGGCCGTATCCGTCCGGCCCTCTGCTTATTCCCCGTGCAGGTGCCCCCGTGCCCGCACGTCCGGCTCGGCGCAACCTCGCCGAGCGGAAAACGGCGCCATCCTACGGCTTCTGACGCCCGCCGTCAACGCCGGGCCTCAAAAAATGTCCGCTTGACTCCGGTGCCGCGCCTTTCCCACAAGGTCCGGGGCCGTGGCGGTCCGAACCTTGCGGCTTGACGGCGCTTTCCCGCAGGGGTTAAGATCCTTTCACTTCTCCGTGAACATCTTCGTCACAGGCGCAACCGGCTTCCTCGGCCAGCCGCTGACCGCCGCGCTCCGCGCGGATGGCCACGAGCTAACCGTGCTCAGCCGCGACCCCGCGCGGGCCGCCGCCCTCTGCCCCGGCGCGCGCGTCTGGGCCTCGCTCGACGCCTGGCGGCCGGACGCCGCCTTCGACGCGGTCATCAACCTCGCGGGCGCACCGATCGCCGACCGCCGCTGGAGCGCAGCGCGCAAGCGCCTGCTGCGCGACAGCCGCGTGGCTCTCACGGAGCAGCTCGTCCGCCGCATGGCCACCGCCGCGCGACCGCCAATCGTCCTCCTGAGCGGCTCGGCCGTGGGCTACTACGGCGACGCCGGCGACGCGGCGCTCGACGAGTCTGCGCCCGCGGGCGCAGACTTCGCCGCCCGACTCTGCGCCGACTGGGAGGCCGCCGCGCGGCAGGCGGAGGCCTGCGGGACACGCGTCTGCCTGCTCCGCACCGGCCTCGTGCTGCACCCTTCCGGCGGCGCGCTCGGCCGCCTGCTCGCGCCCTTCCGCCTCGGACTGGGAGGGCGGCTCGGGAACGGCCGCCAGTGGATGAGCTGGATCGGCCGCGCCGACTGGACCGCGCTCGTGCTGCACCTGCTGTCAGTCTCCTCGGCCCGCGGCGCGTTCAACCTGACCGCGCCCGAGCCGGCCACCAACGCCGCCTTCACCGCGGCGCTGGCGCAGGCGCTGCGGCGGCCCGCGGCTCTCCCCGTCCCCGCGGTCGCGTTGCGGCTGCTGCTCGGCGCGCGGGCGCAGATGCTGCTCGCCAGCCAGCGCGCCCGGCCGCGGAACGCCCAAGCGCTCGGCTTCCGCTTTCGGCATCCGGCCCTTGGCGACGCGTTGGCCGATATGCTGAACTAAAAGCAGCCTTCATCACGTGCGAGGCGACGACATGCGCTTGATTTCCGACAATGTTTTGCCGGTCCTTTTCTTGACATACCGTTCCAGCACGAGTTCGGAAGGCCATCCGGAACGCCCGGCGATCGCGCCGATGGCGACGTTCGGACTTTTGAGAAGATCCATCGCGCAGGCGAAACGCGCTTCTTGTATCTCCTCCAGCACGGTGTGCCCGGTCAGGGAACGGAACCTGATTTCCGCTTGCCGCCGGGAACAGGGGAAAGTCTTGAGCACGTCCCGCGCCGTCACCCCGTTCGCGGCTTTGCGCCGGATCAGTTCCATGGCCGCCTGTACATCCGCATCCGTCCGTTTGAAAAGCCGCGTGGACTGTCGGCGCACGATTCCGAGCGGCGGGACGACGCGCAAGACCGCCGGCGAGGCGGGGTCGTCGATTTTCATGGCGAGCATCTCGGCGGCCATGTGTCCCGAGGTCTTGAAGTCCGGCAGTACGCTGGTCATCGAAGGCCGGGTCGTTTCGCAGATGAGTTCGTCGTTGTCGGCACCGACGAAGGCCAGCTCTTCGGGGACCGCGTATCCCAGGGCGACGGCGGCGGAGAGGGCGCGTTCGGCGATATAGTCGTTCACGCCGAATACGCCGCACGGTTTCGGCAGCCTGCGCAGCCAGGACCGAAGGCGCCGTTGAAGCGCGGTGGTGCCGCCGCGTTCGCCGGCTTCCGGCTCGAAAACATGCACCCGCTTGCCGTGCAGTTCGAGCACCGACTTGAAGGCTTCGAGTTTGTCGAGCATCCAGTAGGCGTGGGAGAACCACCCGACGAGGGCGTAGTCGTGGAAATCGAGCCGCAGCAATTCCTTTGCCGCGACGCGTGCGATTTGCGCGGAATCGTGGCGGACAACGGACGCACCCTCTCCGGTGATGTCGGGCGAATGGTCAAGAAAGACGACCGGTGTGCGGCGGAAGTGTCCGGGCCGCAATTTCGTGTCGCCGCCGTCCGCCTCCACAATGCAGCCTACCGCTTCCCAGAAATCCAGCAGGTTCGCCGCCTGGAGGGCGGAGAGGTCGCCGTCGATCACCTGCAGCCGCCACCCGTGCGCATCGGCGAACCGGTGCATCCCCTCGAGTTTGTGCTGCCAGCACTTCAGGCCGGTGGTTCTGAAGACGATGACCGTTTTCATGATGGCCGCAAGGATATGCGGCGCAACGCTGAAACGCAAGAAGATATGCGCAAAAGTACGAATAATAGTTGCGTAAAAGTACGGTTATAGACGACGTGCATTTGGTACGTTACTCAACAAATGGAAGTGGTTCATTGACCGGGAAACAAAGAAGGCAGCTATGAAGACATGTCAACGTTGGGCATTTGTCGCAGGCGTGGCGGCGTTTCTGACGGCAGGCGCGGCGGAGGCCAAGACCGTGCTGTGGTACCGGCTGGACGTGCTGGCCACCGGCGTGACGTCGACGCCCAGTACGGTGATCGACAATATCGCCGATCCCGGGAAGTATCAGATGTACTGCCACTCGCTGGTCGGCTCCGTTCGCGGAACGGTCCCCGACTACATGCCGTCCGGCACCGGAGGGCTGCCGTCAGGGGTCTGGGTTTACGATCCCGTCACGCGCGAAGGGTCCGAACGGCTGAACGCCATGCACTTCGGCCTGACGGAAATTCCGCCGGGCACCAACAGCGCCAGCGGAGCGATGCTCCGCACCGACACGTCCACCCCTTCGTCCCTCGGCTTGACCAACGTGACCGTCGAGGCGATCTTCAGGACGTCTGCCGGCGCCTTGACGAACTGGTCGATGGCGCCGATCGTCTATCAGCCGTCACAAAACGACGTAGGTACAGCTGAATCGATCATGCTGGGGATCGGGTGGAGCGGCAGGCTCGCCTGCCGGTTCAACGCCGGCGGCACGTCGCGGGTCGTCGGCGGCGGTACGTTGTCTTCATGTTTGGTCGCGCCCGACGTCTGGCATCATGCGGCGTTCACCCTGGATGCCGAAGGCGCGGGTAGACTCTATCTCGACTATCAGCTCGTCAATGTCCAATACGGGCTCGGGGCCTTAGACAAAGTGACCGGCAAGGCGCTCATGATCGGCGCGAACACGCACGTGTCCAACCGCACGTTTCCCGGCGACATTCTGGAGGTGCGAATCACCGATGCCGCGATCGGGAGCGGAGAGTTCCTTCAGGCCAGGGTTCAGCCGCGCGTGACGCCGGCCGACACGGTCTGTTTCTGCCCCGACCTGTTCGGGATGAACACCCGGTTCGGTTCCGTCGTCAACGTGAACGTCGCCACGGGAGCGCTGGCGCGCACGGCCAATCCGATGAGCGAGACGAATTCCCCCGCGGCGGTTCTGGATGCCGCGGACAAGGCCGGGAACGCGTTCCGTTTCGGCATCAACGACATGGCGGGCGTCATCGCCAACACGGGGTCCACGCATTGCGCACGCGGCGAAACCGGTTCCGGAAACGGCGTCAAGTTCATCGCCCCGGACTCGGCGTTCGAAAAGGCGAGTTTCACCATGGAGTGCTTTTTCAAGGCCCCGGGACCGATCGACGGCGAAACCTGGACGCTTTTCTATGCGCCGTGCGTCAAGGTCTGCGTCGGCGACGACGGCCTGATTCTCGGCCGCGGTTTCAGGACCTGCGGCGACGACGGCAGCGTCTCCGACATCAAGAGCAGAAACCGCGTGGACGACGGCACCTGGCACCATCTCGCCTTCGTCTACGACATCGGCGCCGCCCAAACGAAACTCTACGTGGATTACGCGCTCCAGGGCAGCGCCAGCTTGACGCTCGGCACCACGGGCACGTTCAATCCGTCCGCAGGTGTGCAGAACATCGCAGGGAACCGCCAATACTTCCCCGGCTGGATGGACGAGCTGCGCATCACCCGGCGCGCACTGGGGCCTGAAGAATTCATTCTCGCCGACCCGGCGGGCGCCGCCGGGGTGCTGGTTCATCTCACGTTCGACAACGGCGATTATGCGGCCGGGCCCTATCCGTCCCTCAACCCTGCCGGCGCGGGCGTCGCCCATGTCGTTGCCGAGCTCGAAGGCCAAGCACCCGCCTTCAGCGGCAGCGTGAAGCCGAAGCTGGCCTTGGACGGCGTGGCGGGACGCGTCGTGAAACAAAACGTGAAATCGCTGTACATGAATGCGAGCCAGGTCCGGTATCCGCATTTCACGAGCCTTTACGGCAAGACCAGTTTCACGATCGAGTGGTTCATGAAGCTCTCGTCGTGCGAAACGAATGCCGGTCTCCTGCGCCTGAATCAGAGCACGACGGCTTTCGAGGGCAGCGATCCAGCCCCCATGTGGCGGGTCTACGTCAGGGCGAGCAGCAAGAAGGCGCTTGATTTCGAAGCGCATGAAGCGACGCAGCAGAAATTCATTACGACTTGGACGTCTTTCCCGGCCGATATCGACGACGGAAGCTGGCACCATTATGCGATCACCGTCGAGCAGATCGACGTATCCGGCACCGCCAAGACGGAACTCCGGCTTTATCGCGACTACGAAAGCTATGGCAGCCAGCAGTTCACCGGGGTTCTTCAGTATCCCGCGAACGACGACTGCGCCTTCACGATCGGCGCCGACAACAACTTCACCGGCAACATGGACGAAATCAGAATTTCTGACGGAGTCCTGCCGGTCGCTTCTTTCATGCGGTCGATGCCCACGGGCACGGCCATCTTTGTGAGGTAAAACTATGGATCTGATGAAAACATCGATGGCGGTTGCGGCCGTCGCCGCGGTTATGACGGTCATGGCGGCAGGCGCAGCGGAGGCCAAGACCGCGCCTTATACGGTACAGGACTGCAAGGGCTACAACTCTTGGCCGATGATGCAGGCGGTCGGCCGGCGGCTCGTGTGCACGTACAGCCGCGGCACCGGGCACAACATCGGCGAAGGCGTGAGAGGCGTTTTCGCTCGCACGTCGGACGACTGCGGCAGAACCTGGTCGCGGGAGGTCTGCGTGGCCGACGCGCCGGATTACGGCGAAGTGACCATCGGCAAGGGGCAGGACGCAGACGGCGCCATGCTGCTTTGGGTGCGCTGTTTCGGCGGTCCGAAAAACCATCACGACATCTACCGCACGGCGGACGGGGCGACGTTCGAGAAGATTTCCACGCCGGCGCTTTCGCCGCTGCCCGTGCAGATCACCGACATCTTTCACGTCCCGGGCAAGGGGATGATGTCGCTGTGGTTCGCCGGGAACTATAAAACTGATCTCAGTCATTCTTGGGGGACGCTCGTCAGTGCGGACAACGGCCGCACTTGGACGCAGACGACCATTGAGAAGGAACTTTCAAAAGCCGACTGGCCCACTGAACAGGCCGCCGTGTATGTCGGCGACGGCAAGATCCTGGCCCTGGCCCGCACGGAAATCCCGGGCGCTGACGGCGGCGTGCAGTTCCAGCTGACGTCGACCGACTCGGGCGTGACTTGGAAGCGCGAGCGCACCAACATCTCCGACATCATGTGTTCGACGCCGACGCTGGTCTACGATGCCCAGTCCGGGCTCGTGAGCAACTACTATTTCGAGCGCGGAAAGGGCTTGGTGAAGCGCCGCGTGAACGCCGTGGGGGAGGTGTGGTCCACGCCGAGCGGATGGTCGGCACCCGAGATCGTGGGCGTCGGCAGCGAGCGGCCGTGGGATACGGGCAACGTCAACGCCACGGTGGTCGGCCGCACGCATTTCATCGCGTACTATTCCGGGACCGATCCCGACACCGCCGTCTACGCGCTTCCCGTGCTTGCGCCCGGGCGTGGCAAGTGACGCCACCGCCGCTGCCGGCCTGACCTTCAAGAAAAAGATTCTTCTTGTTTGCCTCTCCTCCCCCCGCTTTGCTACGTTGAAAGTCCGTGACGAGGTGGGGGAAGGGGGAGGCATGAAAGAACTTTTTTGTTTGGGCATGGCGTTATTGGCTATTTCTCCTGTCGGGGCTTTTGAGGTGCCTGCGGAAAAATGTGAGGCGTCGCGTCCCCTTTTCCCGATGGACGACAACGCCCAGTTCCAGCACCACTGGGGAAAAGGCTCCGTCGCGCTGGGAACAAACGGGCTTATGTGCCAGGGGGATACGACCGCGTTCGCGCTCACTGAAAAGAAGTTTTCCGTTCTGCGCTACGAACGTCAGCCCCGCAAACTCGTTTTCGACACCGAGCTCCTCTCCGGCAGCGTGAAGGTGTCCGCGGCCTTCTCCTACGCGGACAAGGACGTCTATGAGACGAACAAGACCGGCTTCACCACGCAGGAAGTCAGCTTGCCTGCGGGGCGCGGCAAGACCGTGCTCGATCTCTCGGCTCCGTTGGCAAAAGCGCAGTTCGCGACCCGCCCGCGTCACTTCGCGTTTCTCCCCGCGAAAGGCTCGGAACCGGTCACCCTCATTCTTCACGGGGTGGACATCGTGGAGAACCAGACGCCGGCGGAAGCCGTTGACTTGGACGTGGCGACCGGAACAGGCGTTCACGTCCTCCGCGCCGGCACGGACGACAAGGTGCGCCTGATTTTCGCAAACCGTTCTTCCCTTTTTGGGGATTTCGAGATCGCGATGACGTACGAGTCGTTCTTCGGAACGAAAAAAACGGAGACGTTTCCCCTGCGCCTTGCTCCCGGGGAACGCCGCGAAGTCGCTTCCGGTTGGTATCCTGAAGGTATCGGGCACTGGACGGTCAGCGCAGTCATCACCAACAAGAACGCGCCAGCCGACAAGAGCGTGAAGAGCCGTTCGCTCGCTTTCTTCAAACCTGCCGGCCCGACCGAAGGGCGCGCGAAAAACTTTCTCTTCAGCGTCTGCACCCACACGGAGCGATGGAGCCCCGGCGACCGCCGTCTGGAGGCCGAGGCCTCCGCGTTGTGCGGCGTCAAGGTTTCCCGCGTCGGCGGATACGGATGGGGAAATCTTGAACCGCAGCGCGGCGTTTGGGACTGGTCCATGGCGGATGAGATGTTCGAGCTGTATGCACGGCAGGGAATCGAGATTCAGCCCATCCTATGGGGGAGCCCGTCTTGGGCTTCCCAGAAGAAACTCGTGGAAAACAAGACGCCGGACCTGTGGAAGCACTTCCCCGCCGATATCAACGAGTGGCGCGAATATGTCCGGCAAGTCGCGCGCCATTTCCGGGGAAAGATCCGTTACTATGAAAACTGGAACGAGCCCGACCTCACCGGGTTCAGCGCCATGACGCTCGATGAATACGTCGCCCTGCAGAAGGCTTTCTATGAGGAGATCGTGAAGGAGGATGCCGAGGCCGTTCCGATGACCGGCGGATTCGCCACGCTCACGCGACACCACGCCCTCATTTACCAAGATTTCCAGAAGGATTTTCTTCGCGCGGCGAAAGGCTTCTTCAAGGTTCACGCCATCCATGAGCACGGATGGTTCAGGGACTACCAAAGGCGGATCGACAAGCTTCTCTTCCCCGTGCGGAAAGAAACCGGAACGACGGTCCCGTGGTACAGCAACGAGACGGCCATGACTTCCGTCGGCGGACAGGAACGGAAACAGGCGGAAACGCTCATGAAAAAGCTCCTCTTCGCCTGGGTCCGCGGCTCCATCGGCTACACCTGGTACGACCTGCGGGACGACGGGTACGACCCGAAATACGGAGAGCACCACTTCGGCCTCGTCTCGAACGATTTCTATCCCAAACCCGTCTACTCCGTCTACAACATGCTCGCGACGCACTACGCGTCCATGACCTCCGCCGAAGACCTCTCGCCCGACGCGGACGGCTTCCTCTTCCGCTTCGGCGACGGGAAAGACATTCTGCTTCCCGCCTGGTGCGAGTCCGGCTCCGGTCAGACGCGTCATTTCCTCGTCGAGACAGACGCGCAGGCGGCCTCCGTGATCGACCTGATGGGGCAGGAAAGACCGGTGGAAAAACGGGGCGCGCGCGTCGTGTACGCGGTCGGAAATTCGCCGTGCACCCTCAAGTTGGCCGGCGCGACATCGGCGCGCGTGGTCGGAGAGCTCGCGCATTTCGATTCCAGCCGCGAGGCCGTCCCCGGCAGAACCTGGCCGTTGCCGCTTACGCTTCGCAACGCGGAGGCGCGCGAGGCCGCTCTGACGCTGTCGTTCGACGCCCTTCCCGCCGGGCTGAAAGCGGAAACGCTGTCCACGAGGATCGCGTTGCCCGCAAACGGGACAACGAACGCGACGCTGACTTTCGCGGTCGCGGAGACCTTCGCCGCTCCCGGCGAGATCCGCCTCCGCTATGACGTCGAGGGCGCGGCTCTGTCAGGCGTGGTGGCCATCCCGGTGACGCCCGCGAAAGTTATCCGCGGCGCCGCTCTCAACCGCGCTCCGGACTTCACGCTGAACAAAATCTATCAGGTGACGGCCACGACGCCGGCCGACCCTTTCAATTCCCGCCGGCTGTGGAAAAACCCGGACGATCTGAGCGCGCGCGTCTGGCTCTGCCGCGAAGGGGACGCTTTGCGCCTGCGCCTTGAGTGCACCGATGATCTTCCTTGCGCTTCGGAAGCCAAGACCGACACGCAGGGCGATCAGGTGCGGCTCCATTTCCTTGCGGGCCATTCCGCAACCGAGAAGGTATACGACCTCTTTTGGCCCGCGCCCACGCTCTTTGCCGACGGGAAGGCGATCCCAGAGGCGAGCGTCGAGGTCCAACGCAAAGGCGTCCTCACGACTTGGAACATCCGGCTGCCGCTTTCCGTTCTCGGCCTCTCCTCAGACCAGCTGGCGGAAAACGGGCTGCGTTTCAACGTGGATGTGGGGGATGACGACGGAGATGGCATGGACTCCTGGATCCACCTGGGCGAGGAACGCCCCGACGCGGAGAATATGCAAAAAGCCCCGCTCTTGTTCTTCTGAGGTAACCGCCCCTTGCGGAAAAGCAGAACCGCAGTTGTGCCGCTTGGCGCTTCCCCGGCTTATCCCGCTTAACGCGCTTCCTTTCGCGTTTGACGGTCATCGCACCCCCGAAACAAGGCTACAAGCCATGAGTATCTCCTCGAAACTGCGAATGGCGGGCAAGGACTACGACGCCCCGGGCTACTATTTCGTGACGCTGTGCGCGGACGAGCGGCGGCGCATCTTCGGCAGGCTGGTTGGCGAAACTATCACGCTGAGCGACGTCGGCCAGGCGGCCGAAGATTGTTGGCGCGCGATTCCGACGCACTTTCCGGATGTGGAGCTGGGCGCGTTCGTTGTGATGCCCGACCATGTGCACGGGATCATCCGGATCACGCGGTGGCAGCGGCCAAAAGGTGTTTTGGCCGACCAGGGGGAAGGACGCAAAAAGACGGGCACGCGCCGTGGCTCGCTCGGAAGCATCATCAAGGGCTTCAAGATCGGTGTCACGAAAGCCTGCCGGGCCAAAACATCTTTTGGCCATCCCATCTTTCAGGCGAACTACTACGACGTGATCTGCTTCGACGCGGCCGAGCTGGCGATCAAGGAGGCCTACATCCGAGCCAACCCGCAACGCCTGGCACTGAAAACGGTGCCGCGCGGCACGGTCAAGCGCAGCGCCTATCTCGGGAATCTGGCGCTGCTGGAGTCGGAGCCGAAGTTCGCGCTGCGGGTCTCCCGAAAAGCCACGGAGGCGGAGCTCGCGACGCTGAGCTCGGAGCTGAGCCGCTTCGGCGGCGTGGTTGTGAGCACCTTCTTCTCGCCCGGCGAGCAGCGCCTCTTGGGCGAGCTGCTCGCGAACGACACGAGCCGCCTGATCTGGATTCTGCCGATGGGCATGCCCGGTCAAGTGCCCGTCAGATGGGGTCCCGCCCTTCTCCGCTCCCGCGCGCTCTGGCTGTCAGCCTATCCCGAAGACATGGCCGCCGCTACGCGCGAAAGCTGCCTCACCTGCAACGAATGGGCGACACGCCTCGCCACCGTGTAATGTCTCGATGTTCCAACCCCTGGACCGCCTTTTAGATCCAGTATGCTGGGGTCGTGTATAATGTCAAATTACGACCCCTCGACCGCCCACCGCCCTTCTCCGCTCCCGCGCGCTCTGGCTGTCAGCCTATCCCGAAGACATGGCCGCCGCTACGCGCGAAAGCTGCCTCACCTGCAACGAATGGGCGACACGCCTCGCCACCGTGTAATGTCTCGATGTTCCAACCCCTGGACCGCCTTTTAGATCCAGTATGCTGGGATCGTGTATAATGTCAAAGTACGACCCCTCGACCGCCCACTTGCCCACGAGGGAGGGAAGTTCCTGACCGTTTTTCCCCTTCTTCGTTGCCGTGAGATCATCCCAGTCGTATGGGTCATCCGCATTCTCCGGATGGGCAGAAAACTTGACCTGTTTAGCCTCGATTGTGCCATCTCGCCTCAACGCAACCACGTCATCCAAATATCCGAAGTCGTCAGCTTCTACGCGGATCCACTCGTAGCGGTCGGGATGTTCCAGCATCGACACAAGGAGATCTAGAGCAACGGCGTCCTGATAATCATCGCCTGCCCTGCGCACGCCGGAAGGCGTGTATGATTCTTCTGCTTGATTCACCTGACATTCTCCATGCTCATTGTCTTTTGGCTTCTCTCTTTCTATTTGGCGACATCATAGGCTCTGTAGAATCCTTTGTCCCGGCATTCATTTCTCAAGCTTTACAAGGTCGTGTGCACCCTGTAAACGCCGATTGGTATTTACCTTTACCCACTCATCAATCCCAGATTCCAAAAGTGAAGTGGCTTGTCGCAGATAAGACTGCCCATTTTTGCATGGAGATACTTGCACAGCATGGCCGATAGTGGCCAATACGATGTAGGTCATGTTCTGTAGAATCATCTCGCGGCCAATCTCAAACTCCTGGCAGATGATGCCAGTACAAGATGCGTGGGTGCTTCGACTGAAGAAGAAATAATCTCGCACGTAGTGATGGTCGAGACTGGCAGCAGTCGCCACGTCGTAAGCAGTCCACTTGCAACGGGATTTGACACCATGCGCTTCACGTAGTGAACGCGCGAAAACCGACATTTCAGCAACTGTATCAGCAAACAGATCGGGCGATGAATCCTTTTCAGCATCCTGCCACTTTCTTATTTTGATCAGGTCATTCTCGATCTCAGATATAGCTTTTTCTACGGCGAATGACTCACGTTTTACGGCTGCGATGAGATTAAAGAAACTCTCAAACAATGAACGCATCAGAACAAAACAGGAGCTAATACGGTCATCAGCTTCTAAAGTAAGCACGTCTTCGGCGATTTCTGAAATATTGCGTGCATGCCTGTAAACAAATGCCTGCCTGACCGGAAGATTCTGATGGCCTGTTTCGTAGGCATCATCCAAGAAGAGATCGAGTAAGTCGATGCATTGCGCTGCATAAAGGTGTTCGTCCACAGCACGTTCTCTCCTTCACTTTAAAGGGTTCAGACGTACCTCACCCCTGCCGCGTAAAGCGAGCGCGCGACAGCTTTGATTCCGCATTCTTTTGCATCCTTGTTAATAATAATATCACGCCACGAAGCGAAGCACATCCTTGTTTTTCAAGAAGGGGCCGCCTTGGCGCTTGGCGATTCGGTGCATAAAGCGTCTCCTACATAAGCGGCAGCGGTTTTGGAGTGCGCGCGGCACCCGCCGTCGCACCTGCGGTGCTATAGCGTGGCAGGAGCGGTATTCCGCGCGACGCCGCTTTTGCGCATGGACCGGAAAGCGGACATGGCCGCGCTTGGACCGGCGGCTCGCGAGGACGCTCGCCCTCCAGATTGACATCGCAGTCATGATCGTAATCTTCATCATAATCCTAATCCTCCCGGTTGGCGCGATTAAGAGCAAGATGACGATTGGGATTTCCGCGCCGAAGATCGCGCCCGCCGCTCTTGCACGCTGAGGTTTGGCAGCTTGCCAGTCCCTCTGTTCGTTCCTGTCAGGGGCGCTAGGGTAATCGGACTGGCTTAGAGGTTAACGCTGAAAGACGGGAAACGATTTTCGGGCCGTATTCCAGCGGGGGCTGGGGGGCTTCGTACACTTTGATGCCCAGACGATGTGCTTTGTCGACGCCGTAGGGGATGTACGGCTCCACATCCACTTCTGTCACCGAAACGAGCGAATCCGCCAGTTTTCCGATGGCGGCAAATTCCGCCTCGTCATCGTTGAGCCCGGGAATCATCGGGCAGCGCAGGATGACTTTGCGCGACGGATTAGAGTCGGCGGCAAGGACTTCGTTCACCCGGTGGAGATTGGCGAGAATGGGTGCGAGCGGCCGCAGGGTGTAGTCGCGATGTTTTTCCTCATCGAGTTCCTTCACGTCCCAAAGCCATAAATCAATATGCGGCAATGCGGCTTCAATCACCCTCCGCGGCGCATAGCCGCTGGTTTCAATCGCGGTGTGCAGCCCCGCCGCCTTGGCCTTGCGGAGAATTTCCACCGCGAATTCCGGGCGGGCGAACGGCTCGCCGCCGGAAAGCGTCAGGCCGCCTCCGGAACAGTCGTAGAAGTCTTTGTCCTTCAACGCCTCGGCCACCACTTCGTCCGAGGTCATTTTCCGTCCGATGATTTCGCCGTTCGGATACTGCTGGCTATCAAAACTCCAGCTTTCGGGGCTATGGCACCATTTACACCGCAACAGACACCCCTTCAGAAAGACGGCGGTGCGAATGCCCGGTCCGTCGTGGGTGGCGAATTTTTCGATCTCAAAAACGATTCCGCTTTCCATGGTTCATTCCCGTCGGATCATTTCCGTGCCTACTTCAGGCGATGGCGGCTGATCACCTCGTCCTGCCATTCTTTTGACAGCGCGATGAAGCGGGCGGAAAAACCGCAGACCTTGACGATGAGATCGCGGTGGCGTTCGGGATGGGCCTGCGCGTCGAGCAATTCTTCGACCGAAAAGCAGTTTGGCTGCAGAAGGTGCATGTCTTTCTTGCACGCCACACGGAAAACGGCCTCGAACAGTTCCGGGGTCATGCCGGTTTTTTCGAACGAAAGGTTCGCGTTGGAAGCGTAGAGCCGCGTGTGGTCGAGGGAGCCGAGCGCGTTAAAAACGGTGGTCACCCCCGCCTTGCAGCGGTACTCGCTCGGCGCGAACCCCTGCGCCAGACGGTCGCCGTTCCGGCGTCCGTCCGGTGTGGCCTTCGTCTGCTTGCCCCAGTAGTTGAACTCGCGGTAAATCCACGTGGCCAGCACGAAGGGACCGCCGCAATCGTTTTCATACCCTTCCAGATCCCGCGAGACGGAATCGATGAACCACTTCATCAGGCCGTTTGATGACTCGGTGTTGTCGCCCCAGTACGGAGCTTCCATGGCCTTGGTGCGGAGTTTTTCTCCACGCGGCCCGGCCCAGTTCGCACGGACCACGGCGAGCAGCTCCGGCAGCGTGCAGACCTTGTCCTCGAAACAGAGTTTCTCAATCGCGCAGAACGAATCGACCACGTTGGCGAGGAAGGCGAGCGTGACCACCCGCGGCCGGAAGGCGGTGCCGCCTTCCGTGGTGTCGCGGCGTTTCGCGAGGCAGCCTTCCAGACAGGCGGAATAGAGCGGATGCGGAAAGATCTTCGCATTCTGCCGTCCCCAGCGCGTGTATTCGGAAAGCACGGAATGGAAAAACCGCATAAAGTTGCGGTAATAGATGTCCCGAGCTTCCGTCAAACTCTTCGCGTCCGCAAAGGAGTCGACACGGATTTTGACGGCTTTTTCGACCGCCGGATCGGGATGAATCATCAGTTCGAGAATCCGCGTCATAGACATATAGTTCGCGGTATCCACATCCGTCCAGGTGTCCACGTTGCCGTCCCAGCAGCCGCAGCAAACGTAATCGCGCGAACGGTCGGTCGGAAGCCCGAACGCCTCGAACTGCGGCACGGTGCGGTCATCGTTGAAAAGCGCAAAGACGGCATGGCCCTTCATCAGCTGGTCGCCGATTTTCCGGAGATACGCGGCGGGCGAATTCTGCGCGATGCGCAAATGCATTTTCGGAAAGACGAGGCCCAGCTCGAAATGCGCGTCGATGAACATCTCCGTGAGCTCGTTGTACACCGGTTTGCCGTCCGCATCGCAGCCGCCGAGGGTGAGCGGAATTTCGAGCTCGTGATCGGAATAGTGCGCGACCGGGACCATGCCGTCGTAATGGCAGTCGGCCTGCAGAAGGAATCGGGCCGCGAGGTCACGCGCCTCGGCTTCCGTGAGGCGGCCGGCGGCGAGATCGGCGCGGTAGAGGCCGATGAACCAGGCGTCCGGACGGCCGAGCGCGAAGCAGTTCAGGCCGTCCGCATAGCCGAGAATCTCGCGCAGGAACCAAAGCGTGTTGAGCCCTTCATGGAAGGTCTGCGGCGGTTCCCACGGACACCGTTTCGCGGCGACGGCGACCAACTCCATGTTCCGCCGTTCGTGCGGCTTCAAATCGGGATGCTTCAGGATTTCCTCGGCCCTTTTCGCGAAGGCGAGCTGAATGGCGTGGACGGCATCGAATCCGGCAAGGGCGGTTTCAAGGAACTTGCGGCCGTGCGGGTCGTTCGCGGGACACTTCGCGAGCGCCGCCGCCGTGTCCGCCCGCAGTCCGCCAAAGCCTTTGGTCATCACCGCGTGGAACGGCGGCAGATGGTGCATGTCGTCCGAGAAAGGCCCGCAGCATAACGCGAAATGTTGATTGATGCGGGCGTGGAGGAGTTCGAAGGCCTCATCCGGAATCAGGCCTTGTTCGCGATAGAACCGGTTGCAGAGCGCGTTTACCAGTCGCGCGGGGCGGTCCCCGGACCAGCCGCCATTGACCCCGGCCTCGAAATAGAACGGGCATTCGGTGAAGAGGACCGGCACGAACTGTTCCGCCAGCAGGCGATAAGATTCCCGCCGGACATCCAATGCGTCATAACCGGGATGACCGGCGGCCCACGCTTCGAGCGCCTGCTTTATTTTTTCATACGCCTCCGCGAGCGCGGGTTCCTTGCAGCGCTGATTGGTTCCCTGCCCGTCCGACGGATAGTACGCCCGCAGTTGTTTCCGCAAGGTATCATATGAATCCTTGTCGAAACCGCTTTCTCCCGCGACCGCCCGCATCGTTCCCGCCGCACCCGCTAAAGCGATCGCGTCAATCATGAAATCCCGTCTCGTCACCATCATCGTGTCATCTCCGTTCAAATCGCCGCCATTCATTGAGGCGGGCCCCCGCTGTCTGTGCCGGAATGCATCCCCGCTAAAGTGATGGTTGCAATTAGAGCACAAGGTGGAAAGAACTTCAAGGTGGATCCCGATAATGAAAGAATTGGACTTTATTCCGTTTCGCGCAGAGGGCGCTAAGGACACAGAGGTGTTGTTTATTGCCGGAAACCCGCGTGCCCTGCGCGAACCCTATCGTTTTGTCCAAGTATGATCCGACAGTGGTATAAGACGGCAACCGGCCAGAGCGCTTCGGTTCGGCTGGCCGTCGAAGAAAGAAGCGGATGGGGGAGGGCGCTGATGGTCTGGGGGGGACGCTACTTCTCGTAAACGCCGGATACGGGTTCGCAGACGGTGCGCGTCTCGATGTTGCCGTCAGGATGGAGGATGCGGATGTCGACGGGGTGGTTCGCCACGAGCTTCATCTTGAGGGCCGCGCGGCCGTCAGGGGCGACGCGAAAGTCGAGCACGTCCTCGTAGCCCTGCGTGATGTGGCGGTTTGATGCGAGCAGGACGGGCCTGTCGCTCTTCTCGCGGAGGACGAGGAGGCGGACGGCGTGGCGCGGAACCTTCATGCGGAAGGAGCCGCGGTGGAACCCCTTCCAAGACTCAGTCCAGGTTTCGTAGACCGCATAGTCGACGTCCGGACGGAGGCCGAGTTCCGCAAAATCAAAGCCGAGGTCGGCCTCATTCTCACCCCAGTTGAAGAGCGCGGTCACGTTCCAGGCGCCGTAGGGGGTCTTCACGGCGAGGTTCCAAATCGGGAGGAGGTCCTCAATCGAATACAGGCAGGAGGGGTGAATGTCCGCGACGGGAAGATTCATCTGGAGGAGGCGGACGCGTTCGGGGGCGAGGCTGGCCAGCTTGTCGCCTGCGAACATGACCTGTCCGGGCAAGCCGACGACGGTGGTGGTGATGCGGGCCTCCTCAAGGGAAAGATAGTCGCCCACCATCTGGGTGTCCGGATCGTTGTAGGCGACGATGTTGTGCGAATAGAGGCGGCGGACGCTCTGGCGCGCCTGCGAGAGGATGTTGCTCCACTGGACGGGTTTGCCGGGGTGTACGATGTCGCCGCCGATGCGCGTGGCGTCGCAGTCCGCGATGCCGGAGGCGGTGAGCGCCGAACCGCAGGCGAGGAAGACGCGGTCTTCGCCAATGGCCTCGCGAAAGTTGCGCGTCCAGGCGTGGAGGTAGTCCGGGGCATCGGGACGGGCGAGGCGGGCGTGCACGTCGGGGCGCATGGACTTCTGTGAGGCCCAGTCCCAAGAGGCGCTCATGCCGTCGATCTTGAAGAACTCGAAGCCCCAGTCGTACGAACAGACGTGGAGCATGTGGCGCACGTAATCGAGCGCCTCGGGATGGGTCGGGTCGAGGTTGTAGAGTCCGCTCCAGGCACGGACGGGGCTTCCGTCCGGCTCGTGCATGAACCAGCTGCGGTGCGCCTCGTAGAAAGCCTTGTTGCCGGTGCCGAACGGCACCACCCACATGCCGGGGCGGAAGCCGATGGCGCGGATCTCGTCTGCCACCGCCTTCATGCCCTGGGGAAACTTGGTGGCGCTAGAAGAGAGGTCGAGATTGTGGAACGCGGCGACGGGGAGGACGTCCGAATTGGCCTGCCAGGACTCGATAGACCAGAACTCGAGTCCGCAGGGCTTGAGGAGCCGTGCGGCCACGCGGGCCTCGTCGAGATTGTCCTTGGCCGTGGCGGCGTCGAAATAGATGTTCCAGGCCATCCAACCCGTGGGCGGACGGGGGCAGCGCTTCCGGTCGATGGGCTTGTAGTAGGGCATGTTGCGACGCTTGAACCAGTCCCGCTCGACGCGGACGGCGTAGTCGCCGTCGTCGCGGCCCTTCAGTGTCACGGCGAAATGTCCGGGATCAAGGGTTCTGATTTCGACGGCGTCGTCGGCGGCGAAGACGATGGCGGTGTCCGTTTCAGGGAGGAAGATCGCGTCGTTGAGGAGGGAGTCCGCGCCGCGGGTGGCCATCGAGACGACGCGCGCATCCTTCGCGACGGGCCGCATGCGGCAGGGGAAGGCGTCGGCGGGGCAGCGGACTTCGCCCTGCCAGGAGAACGCGCCGACGAGCGGCTTCGCCACCCCGCCGTAGTCGTGGACGCTGAACGCGCGTTCAGAGCCGTCCTGGCGCGGCATCACGTAACCGCACACCTCTCCGCGCCGCGAAACGATCATGAGGCGGGGAGAGAGGCCGTTGTCGCGCGCCTTCACGAACAGGAGTTCGTCCTCGGCGCGGACGAAGGACATGTGTCCTCTCACCGAGATGTCGCCGGGGAAGTCCCATCCGATTTCATCCGGTTCGCCGGCCGCGAAGAGGGTGAGCGCACAACAGGAGAATGCGGTCGCAAGAGTCCGTTTCATGTCATTCACAATTCTTTCATGTCATTAAGGACGTCAACACCATCGGTATCCCTGCCGATCGAAGTGCCGTCAGTCCCCGGTGGGCACCTAAAACATAGGGAGCGGTGCCATATCGGGGCATCGAGTCACTCGCATCCCTCTCTCTTCATTTCTCATACGTTTCGCACGCATCGTTTCTCCCCCGGCTGCTTAACGCGCGACAACCTTGATTACGCATGCACTTCCGCATCCGTACCTAAACATCATATCACGCCACGCGGTGAACCACAGCCTCGTTTTTGAAACCGACGGGACGCTTGGGCACTTTGCGATTCGGCCGCATGATGCGTTCCCTGCAGTAGCGGCCGCGGTCCTGGAGTGCGCGCGGCAAGCGGTATTCTGCGCGACGCCGCTTTTGCGCATGGACCGGAAAGCGGTGCCGCCCGTTGGTTGTCACCGCATTCCAAAATCGGGCACGAAGACAGGCACGAGGACCAATCGTAATCATAATCATAATCGTAATCTTAATCCTCCCGGTTGGTGTGATTAAGATTAAGAGCAAGATTACGATTATGATTTTTCGCCGAATATCGCGCCCGCCGCTCTTTCACGCTGAAGCCGATCGGCCGGCGCTTCGGCGCGGGAGCGGCCATGAGCTCGTTCAGGACCTCGAAGACCACGCGGAACTGTTCGTCGTATTTGGCCTCCAGCCCGGCCAGCCGTTTCGCGAGCTTGGCGTGGCTGTCCAGCATCTGCCGCAGCTTCGCGAAAGTGCGCATGATCGCGATGTTGACGTCGATCGCGCGATCGCTGCGAAGCACGGTCGAGAGCATGGCCACACCCTGCTCGGTGAACGCCCGCACGCTCTTCGAGAACTTGAGGTCACCGGAGGATGTCACAATTTGTGATATCCTCATGATCTCCTCGCGCGTCAGTTCGAACATAAAGTCATCAGGAAAACGCCGAAGGTTACGCGTTACAGCCTGATTCAAGACCCGCGTCTCGGATCCGTACAATACAGCCAGATCCCGGTCCAGCGTGACCTTCTGTCTTCGGACAAGATAAATGGCCCGTTCGATCCGCTCAACGGGTATCACAGTATCGTCCATGTTGCACCTCCCGCATCCTTGAGAACCATCCTGTCACGCCACGAGGCGAACCACACCTTTGTTTTTGAGGACGATTGGAGGGACCTTCGGGCTTCTCTAGCTCTCGATTGTTTTGATCTGCACCGTAGTGTCGCGTTGAACTGTGCGTGCGTAGTGAACCGCGGGCCATCCGAAGAGCATCGCGCGGTAAGGACGATCCATGGGGATGTCGAAGAGGCTGCCCATTTTCGGACGCAGATCGAGGATGAATTTTAGGAAGTCACACCACGTTGTGCCTAATCCGCGTGACTGTGCCAGCAGTTCAAAGTAACTGAGCGCAATCACGACATCCGCATCTCCGCAATAGGCCTTTTCTCCGGCAGAGGCGATCAGAAGGTGCGGCGCACCGCGAAAGACATCGTCCACATTGGATTGACGGTAGGCGGTGATCGCTGCACGGATGAACTCCGGCAGTTCAGGCTTCTCCGCGATGGACTGTTCCAAGCCGCTCATCAGCTCCTCCAAGAGGCGCCGCAGGGCGCGTCGCGTATCCACAACGGTGAACGTCAGGTCGCAGGTGTTTCCGCCGGTCGGAGCATGGGCGGCATCAGCGAGGAGTTGGTCGATCAGCGGGCGTGCCACATCGTCCGCGCGGTACTGCCGCATCGTTCGCCTGCCACGAACAAACAAACGCAAAGCCTCTGGCGCAACAACGGGCGTTACTTCAAGCGGGAGACTGTTTTCCGCGTGCAGCCCAAATACCGAAATGGCTCCTGTTGGGCAGATGGCCAGACAATGCTGGCACCCGATGCAATTGCCCTCCAGATGGGCCGCAATGTCAGGGACATGGTCTCGGTACTCAATGATGTGCCGAGGGCAGTCGCGTATGCAGGCGCTGCACTGAATACATTTTTTGCGCTCAACGGTAA
>DAOPZC010000032.1:0-52615 GCA_035353175.1 Kiritimatiellia bacterium
GAACCATGTGTCGCTTGTGCAACTCAGATCGTAGGAGTCAAGTGCCCAAGCATCTGTTTATTATTAGACAGTTATTAAATGTTCCTCCGTATGCGCCGCCGCCGCGTCCGCCGTTTCCTAACACAGTATTTCCGCTTATGATGCAACTCTTAAGGGTACTGTTAAAGGAACCTGCCCCATTCCCGCCTGTTGTGTTCCCCGAAAGTGTGCAGTACTCTAAGTCACTTTCATACACCCCTCCAGCTCTTTCAGAGCCTTTGTTTGACAATAACGTACAATTCTTGAGACGCGCAAAGGCAGCTCCACCGCCTTTATATGCTTGGCAATTGCAAATAATACAGTTCTTCACTTCGGCGGTAGCAGAAGCCCCATACATGTTAACCCCAGCGCCTTCGCAGTAGCCCACCTGTAAAGTATACTGCGTTGAACCATTCCGAAGAGTAAAACCATCCAAAACACCGTCACTCAAATAGACACAGCGGATTGCTGCCGAATTGTCGACCGCCAAATAGCCTTCTATTATTGTTGATTCCGGACCATTTATGCTTCTCACCGTGATCGATTTATTAACCAACACTCTATTTTTATATGTTGTACCATCATTGTTTATTGTTGAAAAGCCAACATTATACACGCCATTCGTCACCAATACTGTGTCACCTATTGATGCGGCATTTACTACGGCTTGAATTGTTTTCTTTGCCTCATCCCAAGACAACCCGTTACCGCTGTCGTCAGGCCGTGCGGCATTGACATAATAGGTGTTAGCGAGGAGCGAATGGGTAAGCAGAACAGATGCAATGATCGAAACGAGTTGTTTCATGGGAAACCACTTTTCAAATAGCTTTGAACGGCTTACTGATTGGATTGCATGGACTCAATTTGCAAACCACACTTTGCAAACTCCTGTAATCCGTTCAAATGCGTTTAATGTGCTGAGTCAGGGAGGGCGGGTTCTTTCGCGTAAACACCGAGGGAAAGATCAAGAGTAGTAGGATTCGTTATAACCCCTTTGATTGCCTGCCAAAGGTCTTGTGCCACAGCGAGGTCAACTTCCTCATATGCAACCCCCCTTGGCGCATTGTCTCTCCAGCAAATCCCGTTTGCATTGAAACGCGCCAGTTCTCCTTGTTCAAAAGAGATGATCGGGCGTTGAAACCGCTGGACTTCACCTTGCTTGGTGACTGGCTTACAAGGAAAATAGCTGAAGTAGGTGTTTTTGTTTTCAGAGTGCATGACACCCGCGTAAAGTGAGTAAAGTGATTTCTCGAGCTCGATATCTTCAGGCCCGCAACATGGCTTTAGAATCGCCTCACGAGCCGTACCGTTAATTTCCTCTTCTGGCACGCAGTGATGATTTTTCCAACAGGTCAAGCGCTTCTTGACCACAAAAACGGTGTCCAACACAAAGTGCCCGTCCAGACAAGAACCGAAGAGGATGAGTGATTCAGGAACCAACCGAACTAAGACGTTATTGGGATGTTGCTGACAGCAGGAATAATAGAACCTATTGCCAAACACATAGGGGTCAGTGTTTTGCTTGAGTCCGGGCTCCGCCGTGTACCGCTCGGCTTGCGGTTTATGAAGGTAGCGAGGTAATCCTTTAGAATCATCAGCCCCTCTTTGAAGCTCCGTGAACGTCGACGGTGACTCCCACTCGCCCCAGAAACTAATATCGCGCTCTACAGGCTTACCGTTTAATAAACACCTTCCATTAGATCGCATAAACTTTCGGGCGTGGTGGTCTAATGTCCATTCCATCCGTCCACATGTTCTTTCAGCGCGGCTGGGGTTATGTTCGGCTCCAGGATGAAGGAACTTTACGACTTGAACAGTTGGCATGTCCCACATTCCGTTTCTGCCCACATTCTCGCATTGGGTACGAAACGGACCGAACACCGGCGTCCTTTCCGGGCAAAAAAAGGGCGCGGACTCCAGTCCGTGCCTCCCCAAAGGTGCCGCCAAGCACCCGTACAGAAACACGAGGCTGGAGGCGCGCCGAGCGGCGCGCCTCCGAGCATCTCGCTTCTGTACACAAAACTTGGCGGTTTTTTCAGGGAAGCGTGAATGCGCGTAAGCGCAAAATCAAATTGTCGAATCGTCTCTGCTGCTGATCGCCGCAACACGTACGGCCGGATTCCTTTCCCATTCGAGGATGAAGGAAGCTTACGTCTTCGTTTAAGGAATGTAAAACGTTATTTTCCGGGCAACAGACGGCGCTCCTTTTCGTGCGCGAACTCTGTTGCGGCACGTCCGATCAGGGCGCGGCGCGCGGCGGGGCGGCACCCTCGCGGGTGCGGCGACGGTAGCTCGCCGGGGTGGTTTCGAAATGCTGGCGGAACTGCGTGCCGAGGTGGCTGGCGCTGGCGAACCCGCAGGCGTCGGCAATTTCCTCAATCGGCTCGGACGACTCTCGCAGCAGCGTTTGGACGCGCTCCAGCCGGAGGTGCAGGATCTCGGCGTAGACGGTGCGCCCCATGTGGGCTTTGAACCGCTTTTCCAGCCAACGGCGCGAGACATGCAGGTGGCGGACAAGATCCTCGACGGTCACGACGATGCCGGCGTTGATGCGGATGAACTCGACCGCGCGTGCGACTAACGGGTCGGCGATCTGCACGGTCTCGGTCGACCGGCGCGACACCAGATGTGAGAACCCGAAAGGGATCACCGTCGGGCGCCGTCGGGCCGGCGCCGTTTCGCGCATCAGGGCGTCGAGCGCCCGTGCCGCTTCGAACCCCGCCCGCTCGGTGGTCATCTGGATGCTCGAGAGTTGCGGGTGCGCCGTCTCGCAGATCAGCTCGTCGTTGTCGACGCCGAGCACAGCGATATCGTGCGGCACGAGCAAGTCGGTTTTCAGGCACGAGTCCAGCACCTGTCGCGCCCGCGCATCGTTCGCCGCGAACAGCGCGACCGGTTTCGGGAGGGCTTTCAACCAGCCGCAAAGCTTGGCCTGTTCCCGGGAGAAGTCTTCCCGCTCCGAAGGGGACAGACGCGGATAGACCGTACAGGAATACCCTTCTTTGGCCAGCCGCCGGCAGAAAGCGTCCCTCCGGGCCTCGGACCATGAGACGCCCTGGACGTCGCCGACAAAAGCGAAGTGGCGGTAACGACGCTCAAGCAGGTGTTCGGCCGCTTGGGTCCCGATAGGGCCGTTTTCGCACTGCAGGCGGCACCTCCCCGACAGGGGGTGTTTAGCGGCCAGCACGTCATCGGGGACATGCGAGAGCACGGCCGGCACGCCGGCGGCCAGAAGCCGTTCGGCCTGCGCACGGTCGCGCATGTCGACGATCATCCCCGTGCAGCCCCAGGCGACCGGATCGAACAGCTTTTTTTTAACGCTGCGCTCGTCGATGAGATGCACGGCCCAAGGGCCGTGGAAATGCACGTACTGGAGCACGCCGCGCAGGATCTCGCGGCACGCCTTGATGGACGTCGGCAGCCACAGGACGACGTGGGGCATGCGTGTACGGATGGCAGGCATGGCCGCATTACACCATGTTCGGTGTCGTCCGGCAAAACAAAGTTCGTTTTTCTGATAGAAATATTGCGCAAATCTGACTTCAGGACACAAAGCACAGCGTGTAAAGTGGTCCTCGAAAAGAGCGAGGGGTTTTCGGTCGGAAACGAGGAGACGGAGATGAAACACATTCGTTTGACACTGGCGGCGCTGGCCGTGGCGACAACCTCGACAGATGTGCAGGCTGCGGACAAATGGTGGCTGGAGCCGCCTGCGGACGGGTATTGGCACACGGGGGCGAACTGGGGCGGACTGCCGGCCGGGAGTCCGACGGCGGCGAATTCGGTCTCCATCACGCGGACGCGGGAGACGGCTCCCGTGCAGATCCTGGCCGGCGAGGCCTGCGTGGTCAAAAGCTTGGCGCTGAGCGAGTCGAACGTCGGCACCCAGTACTGCGGCCACCTTCAGATCGCAGGGGCGATGACGAACTCCGATTTCTTGACGGTCGGAAACGCCTGGAACGGGCTGCTGCGCATCGTGGACGGCGGTTCGGCCGTGGTGACCAACGGGCCGGTGACCGTCGGCGCGGGCGCGGCGATCAGAGGCGCCGTCGTGATGACCAACAGTTGGCTGGGCGCCTCGTATCTCCGCATCGGAGACTCGGGCACGGGGTGCCTGTTCCAAGTCGGAGGGACCGTAACGACCCCCGGCAGCCTCACCCTCGCCTATGCTGCAGGCTCCGGCGGGGCCTATACCAATCGGGGCGGATACCTGGGCGTGGGCCATGTGTTTTATTGCGGCAACAGGGGCTTTGGCGAGTACGTGCAGGTCGGCGGTACGAATGCCCTGGCGAACTGGCTCTCCGTGGGCCAGGAGACGAATTCAATCGGGCGCTATCTGCTTCAGGCGGGCTGGGTCTCCGAGGCGGCGAACCAGACGTTGCGCATCGGCAAGTTCGGCGAGGGGAGCCTGCTCTTCCAGGGCGGCACCATCAGCATGGCCACGGGGTCCAAACTGGTGGTCCGCGAAGCGGAGTCCGGCAGCGGCATGCTGCGCGGCTGGGGACACTTCGCCGTCGCAGACACCACGCCGGTCGTCGTCAACAACGGGCTCATCATCGCCGATGGCGGCGGCGCGGCCAACGACCTCAACCTCACCGATTTCATTTATGCCACAAACGCACTCGCCAACGGCGCGAACGGCACCAACGGCTGGTACGCCGTAAACAAGGGCCGTCTCCGCTATCCGCGGGCTTGGCTGAGCCCCGCCTTGCCGGAGCGCGGACAAGGCACGGCACCCTTCGAGGCCAACAACGAATTGGTGAACAGCATCCGCCTCTCCTTCACGGGAATCGCCTCGGAGGGCTATCTCCGCGGCGAACTCTATGCGACCGACCGCGACGATATTCCTGCTGGAGTCCCGTCCCATAACAACGGTAAGATCATCGGCGTGTGGCGGCTGCCGATGACGGTTTCCTTCGGATCGGTTCGTCTCCGGGTGCGGATCGACCGCACGGCAGTGCATCCGACGGATGGCGTCCGTCTCTACCGCTGCGACAATGCCGGCCAGTGGAGCGTGGTCGGAACAACGGGTGGAACGTCAGAAGCGGTCAGCACGGCCGCGCCGCTCTCACCGCTGTCGGCTCAAAACGGGTACTTGGGATGGTTTGCCGTGGTCGCCTTTCCGAACACAGGCACGCTGATCCGGGTCAACTAGAAAGGAAAGCCATGCAAAAGAACGCCCTGTTGTTCGCCTGTTGCCTCACCCCTCTGCTGGCCGGGATGGCGGCGGATGCGCCGGTCCCGCCGCTGGAGAAGCCGGGGTGGCGGCTGACCTTCCACGACGAGTTCGAACGTCCCCAGCTGAGCGACCTCAACTGGTTCGCGGGCTACCGCTCCGGTCGGAAAGCGTGGTTCCGGCGGCTCGGCAAAGAGAGCCGCTGGATGGATCCGGCCGCGCACTATGTGATTCAGGACGGTCTCCTCAAACTCCGCCTCGACGAACAGCTGCCGTTCCGCACGAACCGGACGCAGCGCTGCGTGAGCTCGATCCAGACCTCGGACCACCGCTTCGGCGCGACGACCAACGACGTGCAGGTCCTCGACAAGTTCGCGCAGAAGTACGGGTGGTTCGAGATCCGCTGCCGCATGCCGATGGGCTCCGGCTTGCACAGCGCATTCTGGCTCTTGCAGTCCGATCCGAACAAGCAAGAATATTCTCCGGAGGGACGCCGCGGCAAGGTCGGTGACGGCATCGTGGAGATCGACATCTTCGAAAAGTTGGGCGATGAGGCGCACCGCTTCAAGAACGATTTCAACGTGCACTTCACCCAGAACGGCCAACACGAGTATAAGACGGCGTTCGACGCCTCCAAGGAGTTCCACGTGTGGGCGCTGGAGTGGCGCGAGGGCGTGCTCGACTGGTATCTGGACGGACAGAAAATCCGCACCTACACAGGCGCGACTCCCAAGGAGAAAATGTTCATCCTGCTGGGCCTCTACCAAGGCGCATTTCCGGAATGGGCGGGAGTGACCGACCCGAACATGCCCTATCCGCGCGACTTCGAAATTGACTATGTCCGCGTCTATTCTCGTCTGTGAAAGTCTTCCATCCGGCAAGAGAGGGGGCAAAAAATGATGCATAACCCAATGAACAGCGGCGGAAAATGGGCAAGGGCGGTTTGGTTCTGTGCGGTGGCGGCTCGGGTTGCCGTCAGCACGGCCGAAGAGCCCGCCGCGATGATGACGATCTCCAACGAGAGCGGCGTCGTGCAGATCCTCGCGCCGACGGGTCGCGACGTCGCCTACGGACCTCATTCGAAACAGGTGCTCCATTTCTGGAAGGCGGAAAGCGAGACGCCCGCGCCGCTGTTGGTCTTTATCCACGGGGGCGGCTGGACGTCCGGCAGTCGGACGGACCGGCGCTTCTGCGGGCTCTACCGGGAGATGTTGCGCGCGGGGATCTCCGTGGCATCGATCGAGTACCGCTCCATCCAAGAGGCCGCCGCCGAGGGCATCAAGCCGCCCGTGAAAGGCTGCCTTTGCGACGCCGCGCGCGCGGTTCAGTTCATCCGGAGCACGGCTTCCGAGTGGCAGATCGACAAAACGCGCATCGCGATGCTGAAGGGATTGCCGGCAAAGGCCGGCGGCGCCGGTTTATGACAACCTAGGGGCGAACCGAATCAAGGATCATATGAAAGCAACCCAACCGATCTTTCTCGTGGCCGGGCTTGTGGCGTCCATTGTCTGGGCGGAGCCGGCGAAGCTCCCCTTCAAACCGCCGTTCGCGGTCAGAGACGCCGTGATCGTCGACCAGGACGGCAAGAAGGTGAAACTGTGGGGCGTCAATTACCTTGCGCCCTTCAATCACAACTTCGTCAACATCCAGCAGAGCGGCGCGGACCTCAAGACTGCGATCGACACCGATATCGCCCATTTCAAACTGATGGGCATCGACTTCATCCGCGTCCATCTGTACGACCGCGAGATCACGGACAACCAAGGCCACCTGATCGAAAACGCGCATCTGAACGCTTTCGATTATCTGGTCGAGCAGGCGTATCAGAACGGCATCTTCATGATGCTGACGCCGACCGTCTGGTGGAACACGGTCGAGAACGAGAAGCGTCTTTCCGAAGGCTACGCCTACTGGGATCTTTCCCAAAACCGCGACTTCGGCTTCAGCAACTATTTCGCGAAGGACGCAATCCTCTGGCACCCGGAGGCCATCGCCTGCCAGCAGCGCTACCTGCGCGGACTCTTCCGCCACAAGAATGCGTATTCTCCGAAACGCCTGTGCGATTATCCGAATATCGTGGTCATCGAGCTGACCAACGAGCCGAAGTACATCACCGAGGCGTGCCTCGACAACGAGCCCGCCATGGGATCAGCCGTGTGGGCGAAGGAGGCGCCGCCCAAAATCCTCAAGCCGATGTACGAAGCGTTCGCGGAGAACTGGAAGGCGCAGCAGAAGAAGCCCGACGCGGCACGCCAAGAGATCCTGCCGTATTTCAAGGCGGAGATCCTGAAGCGCTACTTCGCGGTCCTGTGGCCGGTCGTCGACGAGGCCTTCCCTCAGGGCGTCGTCAAGTCGCATATCGAATACGAGGTGCAGAATCCGGTCATCGCTCAGGCGCTGACCGGCAGCGGCGTGCAGGCCGTGAACGTGGTCGCCTACTGGAACGCGACGGGCAAGTTCGACGGCGGCAACACCGATTGGAACAATTTTCTGGAGGACGCGAGCGCGTGGCTGACGCGGCATCAGGCCCAGCGCTTCGACGGCCTGGCCAAGATCATTTACGAGTTCGGCGCGAGCAGCTCGCTGGACGGCTACGTGGCGGGCGCGTTCGCGGCGGCGTTCCGGCGCGCCGATGTGCAGATGGCCGCCTTTTTCACCTATACGCCCTCCGCCGTGGCGGCCTACAACCCCGGCTGGCTGATCCACTACCTGAACCTTGAGCACACGCCGAACAAGGCGGCCGCATTCGCCGCCGCGGGCGAGATCTTCCGCAGCGAGATCGGGCCCGACGCGCTGAAGCGGGGCGACGACATCTGGACGGGCTCCACATTCGAGATTGCGCGGAAGCCTTCCAACGTGGTGTTTTACGACGAGGCGGATGGTCGCGTGTTCCGTTACGCGGCGGCGACCGACCGCGCGATCCAAAATCCCGCCCGGCTGGAAACCCTCTCCGGACGCGGCAACTCCCGCGCCGTCGCCTGCGACGGAAGCGGCAGCTATTACCTGCGCAAAGTCGGCCCGGACCAGTGGCGGCTCTGGCTTTTCGCCAACCAGAAATACGTGAACGATCCGGCCGGCGCGAAAACGTTCCGCGCCATGGCCAACCGCTACATGAACATCGACAACCTCCCTGTCGTTTCCCGGCTGATCGAACAGCCGGTCGCGTTCCGCTTCAAGCTCGGAAAAGTCGTGCGGTGCGAGCGGGTCAGAGGCGAGAAAGCGCCGGAGCTGAAGCCGAATGGCGACCTGACGCTATGCGCGGGGGAGTACCTGCTGACCGTCGAGCCGGGCGACGCATACCAACGATAATCACTATCCGACTTTAATCCGTTTCTCGCAGAGTGAAGACGGTCAGCGAGCCGTTGCGGGTGATGTTTTGTGCAATTATGCCTATGGGGGCTTGTAAAGGACGAAGCCGCGTGTATTATCTTCACACAACCAACACAGAGGGGAGCTGGCTATGATCGGATTGCACAAAGGATGGGCGACGTGGGGCGTGGCGGTGATGATGATCGCCGGAGCGGCGGCGGCGGAGCCGGGGCGCTGGTCGGAGGAGCAGGCCCAGAAGTGGGGCGTGGAACATCCGTGGCTGGTGGGCTGCAACTTCTCGCCGAGCAGCGCGATCAATCAGCTGGAGATGTGGCAGGCGGCGAGCTTCGACCGCGCCGGCATCGACCGCGAGCTGGGCTGGGCCGAATCCCTCGGCTTCAATTCGCTGCGCGTGTTCCTGCACAGCCTCGCGTGGCAGCAGGATCCGCAGGGCTTCCTCGACCGCATGGACGAGTTCCTCGCGTTGGCCGACAAACACCATATCGGCGTGCTCTTCGTCTTCTTCGACTCGTGTTGGCACCCGGAGCCGAAGATCGGCACGCAGCCCGCGCCGAAGCCGCACGTCCACAACTCCGGCTGGGTGCAGGATCCCGGCAAAGCCGTTCTCCAGGACCCGGCTGCATTCGAACAACTCAAGCCCTACGTGCAGGCGGTGGCCAAGCGCTTCCGGAACGACAAGCGGATCCACGGCTGGGACGTGTGGAACGAGCCCGACAACGGCAATGACTCGTCATACGGTGCGTTAGAGCCGAAAGGCAAAGTTCAGCTGGTGCTCCCGAAGCTGGCGCAGGTTTTCGCCTGGCTGCGCGAGGTGAACCCCTCGCAACCGCTCACGTCCGGCGTCTGGAAGGGCGATTGGACGGCTGACGCCAAGCTGAGCCCGATGGACCGCGTTCAGCTCGAGAACTCCGACATCATCAGCTTCCATGCCTATGGCGATGCGGGCGCGTTGACCCAGCGGATTGAGAGTCTGCGGCGGTATGGCCGTCCCATCCTCTGTACGGAATACATGGCCCGGCCGGCGGGCAGCACGTTTGACCCGAACCTCGGCGTGATGAAAAACGCCGGCGTCGCAGCCTACAACTGGGGCTTCGTGGCGGGCAAGACGCAGACCATCTACCCGTGGGATTCGTGGAAGAAGGCCTACACGGCCGAACCGCCGGTGTGGTTCCACGACATCTTCCGCGCGGACGGCACGCCGTACCTCCAGAAAGAGGTCGACTACATCCGCAGCGTAACGGCAAAATTGCCGGCGAAGTAGAGCGTCTAGGGCGGTTCTAACGCGGGCTTATGCCCGCAACCCGAGATTCTCACCACGAAGTCACGAAGGACACGAAGAAGGAGCGAGTCATTAAAAAAACTTCGTGCTCTTCGTGCCTTCGTGGTGAAAGAACTTGTTTTTTATTGCTGTTGTTGGTTTGTAAGGCACTAACGGACCATGATCAGCGTGCCGAAATCGTAGCCCAAAGAAACTTCGCGCGCGGCCGTGTCGTATTTGACAAGCCACCGGGACGGCAGCGGTGCGGAGAGGAACGGGCCAGCCAGCGTTCCCGTCCACGAGGCGATCACGTATTTCTGGTATTTCTGCAGGGCGCTCGGGTTCGCCACGCTCAGGTTTAAGGCGATGATGTTGAGATCGCCGTTCACGTGCAGGCGGTCACAGAGGCCGTTTGTGGCGACATCGACGACAAGCGTGCCGCTGAGCGAAGCCGGCGTCGCGGCCAGCTTCAGCGTGCCGGTCGCGTTCGTGCCGCCAGGCGCGACGCCCGCCGTGACGGCCAGCAGGCTGTTGTTGGTCACCAGGCCGCTGCCGGACAGCGTTGCGAGCGTCTGAGCCTTGCCGTTGACGTCAAGGACGGCATTGGAGGCCACGAAGGCAGAGACGTCAGCGGCCAGCGTGTTTGCGACGCCCAGTTTGAGCGTGCCGGCCTCGACCGCGGCCACGCCGGTGAAGGTGTTGTTGGTCGTCAGCGTCAGCGTGCCGGTGCCACGCTTGGTGAGCCCGCCGTCGGGCACGGTTCCCAATTCCGCGTCGTGGCTTAAGATCTGGGGGATGGTGACGGCAAAGGACTGGCTGTCGATGACCGCGCCGCCGTTCTTCACATTAATTTGGGTGAGCGGCCACGCCGAACCGCTGGATGTGCCGCCGATTAAACCGCCGGCAACCCCTTTGGCCCGGATGGTGCCGCCGTTCAAATTCAGGATCGAGGTCGCTTGGGTCGAGTTCGTCGCACGCGAGGCGATGTGGTAGCAGGCAACGGTGCCTCCGTCGAGGTTGACGATCGAGGTGTAATTCGTGCTGTCGCCCAATTTGAGCGAGTACAAGTCCAATAAGGCATTTCCCGAGACCGTCAACACGCCGCTGCTTCTGCGTCCGACCATCAACTCCATTCCGGACATGACGCCGCCGCTGAGCATTCCCGTAGAGGTCAGGGAGGAACCGGACGGGTAGTTGCAGATATGGGCATAAATCGGGATCGTGTTCGTGCCGCCCGTCTGTTCATAAATCGCTCCGCCGGAGACGTGGAAACCTGAGCCGTCCGCCTGCAAGAGCGGGGCCACACTCCATACGCCGCTTTGAATGGAAAGCTTCCCTGCGGCCGTGACCAATGTGCCCAGCGGGGCACCGCCCGAGCCGCCCGTGAGGATCAAGGTGCCGGGCCCGGTTTTGTTGAGCGAGCTGTTTGTGGCCACGTTGCCTTTGATGGGCCCGGCCATGGCCAAGGTGAAGTCGGTGGGCACGTCGAGGGTGACGGTATAGGCGCCGGCATTCGTGAGGTTGAGGGTCCGGTCGGCGGCCAGGCTGACGTTGGTCGCGCCGCCCCGAAGCGTGGCGGCGGCCGTGAAGGTCAGCGGGTTGTTTTCGGCGCCGAGCGCGGCATTGGTGGCGATGTTGAGTACGCCGCCCTTGACGATCGTGCCGCCGCTGTACGTGTTCACGCCGGAAAGCGTCAACGTGCCGTTATGGAGCGTCACCCCCCCGCCGTTCACCACCGGACCGGCGAACGTCAGGGCGCCGGAGTTGCTCTTGGCGACCGCACCGCTATTGGTGACGGGGCCGTGCAGCGTCAGCGAGGCGCCGGAGGGGATGTCGAAGGTGGCGACGTAGTTGGAGGTGATGTTGAACATGCGGCTAGGCGCGAGAACAACGTTCGTGGAGGCGGGAAGCTGGATCGTCGCGCTGGTCTGCAGCCGCACGCCGTTGTTTGTGTGACCCAGGGATGCGTCCGAGTTGATGTTCAGCACCCGGGCCGGCCCGTAGCCGGGGTTGGTGACAATGAGGGTGTTAGTAAAGGTGTTGTTGCCCCACAGGTTGAGCTTGCCAGAGCGCAACTCGAAAACGTTGGCCGCGCTGCTGCCGCCGCTGACAGGCCCCGAGAGGGTCAGGTAGTTCGCGTTCACATAGAAGCCGCTGGAAGCGTTCACGCGAATGTTTCCGCTGAGCGTCAGGCCGCCGGGGGCTTTTCCCGCCACGGTCGCGTTGTGCGCGATGAACAGGACGGTCAGGATGTCTGCGTCATTGGTGACGACACGGTCTCCTCCGGAGGGGGTCGCCCACAGTTGGGATGTGTATGCGGTCGCGCCGAACTTCACGCGGCCAGAACCGAAGGCGCTGTCGCTGCCGAGGGAAACATAAATGTCGCCTCCGGAGGACGTGACGGTGGTGTCACCCGAATAGGTGTTTGTGCCGTTGAGCTGGACATAGTTTTTGCCGGAGGTCGTCAGGCCGAAGGGGCCGCTGATCGGGCCGTTGATGACGAGGGCGCCTTTGGAGGCATTGCTGCCGCCCACAGAGGCCGCTGTCAGAGTCACGTTTTTGTCGAGCGCCAGCGGCATGTTGATGGCCTGGTTGTTGGTCGGAACCCCTGCCGCCACGCCGACCGAGACGTTACCGCCCAGCGTGATGGCATTGCCTCCGAGCGTGAAGGCGCCCGCGCCGGCGGCGAAAGCCAGGTTGGTGACGGTCGCCTCCGTCAGGTCGTTGGCGGGGGTCAGGCGGGTGCTGCCCGCGAAGATGAGCGAGGCGGGAAGCGTCGGGGCGACATCGCCGACCCAGTTGGTCGCGTTGCTCCACAAGGCGTCGTCGCCGCCGCCGTCCCAGGTGTCGGCCGCTTGCGCCGCCGGAGCGAGAGGGAGGCAAAGCGCCAGCCATCTTGCGGCCTTCAGGTGCCGGAACGTCATGACGGTGCGGGTCTTACTTTTCATGTGTCGGATTCCTTTAACAAACTCCACGCCACTCGCGACAGAACAAATATTTCTTGGGCATGCACGGCAAAGCCAAACCTTACGATGTATAAATGATAGACAGAAGCGGATTCATTGTCTTGTAAACGATGCGGGAAAATGTGTAAGGAATCAGCATGGGGAAGGTGCCGGATGGGACGTTCAAGCGTCATCGGCTGGTGCCAGGGGCGCGAGGATTTTGCGTTTCTGCTGAACGCGTGACGCAAAACCGGGGGTGCGGACGGCCTCGCCCGCGAAAGGGCGGTCAGACGACGGGCGGACGGCGGGCGTATCATGTCGCTACGGCTTCAAATAGGCCTCCAGGCGGCCGGTGACGGAGGGGCAGCTGACTTTCCTCAGCGCGTCGAGCATCTCGCGCAAGGCGGCCTCGACGTCCGCGCGCAGGTCGGGCGCGAAGGACTGAAAGGCCTGGCAGGGCGCGATCAGGCGCAGGGTGTTGTATTCGCTGACGCGCGCGTATCGGATCACCGTGTCCGTGAGCCAGCGCAGCCCGCGCGGGGTCCAGATCTGCGCGTTGTTGAGCGAGAGCGGCAGGTAGAGGCTGCGGCTGAGCCCCGGATGGCTGATCGAGAAGTCCGGGCGCTTCTCTTCCTCCGCCACGGCGTCGAACACGTCCGGGCGCGGCGACTGCCCGACCACTTGCAGGTACCCGAGATACCCCCCCAGCGTCCGCCGCAGGATCTCGCCCTCGCGCGCCAGGATCGCGTGCCGTTCGGCGTGCTTGCTCTGCCAGAGCGCGGTCAGCACGTTGAGCCGGTCCGTGATGTTGGTGGCATTCTCGAGGAGCTCTTCCAGCGCCAGGTGCGCGCCCACCGTGTCGGAGGTCGACAGCGGCTGCAGGAAGGCGTTCTTGAGAAAGCGGCGCTCGATCATGGTGGCGCGGTCCAAGGTGAGGCTTTTGCCGGCCAGCGTGTGGAGCGCGTTGAACAGGGCGTGCTCTCCGCAGCCCCGCACGATGGCGCGCAGCAGCCGCTGCCGGACCGCGAAATTCTCGCGCACGTGCGGCAGCAGCGTCCGGTCGAGGGGCTGCTCGTCGATCTTCAGCAGGTACCCTTTGATGCCGTCCGAGAGCGTCGTGTCGAGCATCTGGGTCCGGTAAAGGTCCAGCCAGGCCGGCGAGGCGGTGGCGACCGGATTGGCCATCAGGCTGCGGCGCTCGAGGTCAATCAGGCGGCGCATGGCCTCCACGCGGTTGAAGGCGTTGCCGTCGAGCCGCGCCTGCCGCGCGAGCTGTTCCGGCGTGCCGGAGAGGTCGGTGCAGGTGCCGTAGAAACCCGCGTCGCGGTTGATCGAGAGGAAGGCCGGCTCCGCGATGCCCGCGAGGACGACCTCGGCCGCGTCCTCGTCGAGGCGGATCGTCTGCACGGTCCCGGGGATGTCGCGGCCCTTGGCGTCGACGGCCGCGAACGAGAAGGGCATCGTGAAGACGCCGCCGGTGCCGGCGCGCGTCTGGCGCAGCTGCAGGCGCAGCTCGCGGCTTGCCGGGTCGTAGGCGTAGCGCACCGCCACCTGCGGATAGCCCACCGTGAAGAGCCATTCGCGGCTGAAGTCGGCGAGGCTCTGGCCGGACGCCTCCTCGAAGCAGGCGAGGAACTGGCGGGTATTGGCGTTGCCGCCGTTGTACCGCGAGAAGTAGAGGCGCGCGCCGGCTTCGTAGACCTTCTCGCCCAGCAGCTGGCGCAGCATGTTGAGCACCTCGGGCGCCTTCACGTAGGTCACGCCGTCCACCAGCTCGTCGGGATCGTTGAAGCCCGCGCGAACGATCTGGCCGAACTTGCCGGTGTCCTCCATCGCCAGCGGACCGCAGCCAGGCGCGCGGAGGGCGTCCGCCTCGCGCAGGCGCATGAAGGCGGGGTCGAAGACCGAGGCGGTGAACTGGCGCTCGATGTCCACGGTGTAGGCCTCGTTGAGCCACATGTCGAAGGGCGATTCCATGGTGACGCCGCTGCCGCAGTGGTTGTGCTCGTATTCGTGGACGATCACGCCGTGGGCGTAGATCAGCCGCGCGTCGGGCGTGGTCTCGTCGATCAGGGCCGCCTCGGTGATGATCGTTGTGTTGCCGACGTTCTCCATGCCGCCGTAGTTGGATTTCTCCATGCAGATGGTGCGGTAGGTGTCGTAGGGGTAGACGTAGCCCAGCCGCTCGTGCTGCCACAGGATGGCGCGCTTGAGGATTTCCATGGGCACGCGTGCGCCGGCGGCTTTCCCGGGCGGCACCAGGTATTCGAGCGCGATCTGCCGTCCGTCCGGATACTGAACCGCGTCGGCCAGCACCTCCCAGGTCCCCGCGCAGGCGAGAAAGAGATACGGGGCCATCGGCACGCGGTTGACGAAGGTGATGACCTGGCGCAGCGGGGCGCCGGGCTTGGGCACCGGCCGGCCGTTGGGGTTGGCCGCGCGGTCGATGTCGCCGTTGGAAATCAGGTGCGTGTAGCGGATGTCGCCCTCGAGCGTCGTCCGGAAGGTGCATTTGGCGGTGCAGTCGTCGATCACCGGCAAGATGCGCTGAAACCCCCACTGCTGGCACTGCGACATGTACTGCTGCGGCGCGCCCCGCGGGGTGACATCGCGGTAGAGGCCCTCGAGCACCGTGTCGGAGGGGATGCAGCGGCTGCGCGTGAACACGCGGAGCGTCTCGCCCGGCGCCACCGGCCGCGGCAGGGGGATCACGAGCTTGTGGCGCGCCGCGTCCAGGGAAAAGGCGCAGGGCTGGAACTCGCCGGGCGCGGGAGGCGGCGGGAGCGCGCGTTCCACGCTGCCGTCGCGGACGCAGCGGAGCGCGAACCCGATCGGCGCCAGGGCCACCTCGGAGACGTTGATGTGGCGCGCGTCGAGCTCGAGCGCGGCCAGCGGCTCGCGCGCCGTGAGTGTCAGCGCGGCCGTGCCGTCCACATGGGTCTCGAAAAAGGACAGCGAGACGTCCATGTGGTCCAGCTGGACGGGCGGCAAACGGAAATCGGAACGGTTGCAACGGAAAGGCATCTTATTTTCTCCTGCATGCGGTCACGGGCGTCATTATAAAAGGTCGGCGTCACCCCGTAAAGCAGGTATTCGCTTCGCGCCGGGCTTTGTCGTCCACCTCCACCCTTGACGTTTGGGCGCGGGCTTGGGACAATCTCAAAACAAAGGAGATTTTGAACGATGGAACTTTCCGAGCAACAGCGTCAGGCGGTCAAAGAGTGGGTGGCCGCCGGGTCCTCTCTGTCCGACGTGCAGAAGAACCTGAAGAGCGAGTTCGGCATCACGGCGACCTACATCGACGTGCGGCTCCTGGTGCTCGAGATCGGGGCCGAAGTGAAGGATAAACCCGCGCCGAAGCCGCCCAAAACCGAGGCGCCGAAGCCGGCCGCCGCGCCGCAGGACGATCCGTACGCGGACGAGTTCGAGGACGAGCCGGGGCTGCCGCCGGCGGGCGGGGCGGAAGAAGCGCCGCTGCCGGAAGGCGCGGCCGCGGGCAAGGTGGCAATGACGCTGGACCGCCTCGTGGTGCCGGGCGCCATGGTGAGCGGCGACGTGACGTTCTCGGACGGCGTGAAGGCGCGCTGGCTGATCGACCAGTACGGCCGCTTCGGCCTGGAGCCGTCGACGCCGGGCTACCGGCCGTCCCCGGCCGACCTGCAGGCGTTCCAGACGCAGCTGCGCCTGGAGCTTCAGCGGCACGGGTACGCTTGATTTGAACGCGAATAAAGGAGTGAACACATGACAGTCGGATTTCTGGGTGCGGGCAAGATGGCGGAGGCGATCCTGTCCTCCATGGTTGAGACCGGGCTCTGCGAGCCGTGGGAAGTGGTGGCGTGCGACAAGGCCGGGGAGCGGCGCGCGTACATCGAGAAGCAGTACGGCGTGGTCGTCTCCGACGACGTGGCGCAAACCGTCAAGACATGCAAGGTGCTGGTGCTGGCGGTCAAGCCGCAGGACCTCGACGCGCTGCTGGCGGGCGTCAAGGGCCGGCTGACGGAAAAGCACCTGCTGGTCTCCATCGTGGCGGGCAAGACGCTGGCGACGCTGAAGAAGGCCGCGGGCGCCAAGCCGCGCCTCGTGCGCGTGATGCCGAACCTCGCGCTGATGGTGCAGGAGGGCATGAGTGCCTACTGCGCGGCCAAGAACGCCAAGGCGGCGGACAAGAAGCTGGTGGCGCAGATCTTCGGCGGCGCGGGCGCGGCGATCGAGCTGCCCGAGAAGCATTTCGACGCGGTCACCGCGCTGAGCGGCTCCGGCCCGGCCTTCTTCGCCTACGCGCTCCAGGCGATGATCGAAGGGGCCGCGGCCCTGAAGCTCCCGAAGGACGCGGCGCGCTTCCTGGCGGAGCAGACCCTGATCGGCACCGGCATCTATCTGCAGAACACGGGCCGCGACATCGCGGAGTTCATCCAGGCCGTGACGTCCCCCAAGGGCACCACCGCGGCGGGCATGGCCGTGCTGGAGAAGTCGTCGGTGAAGGCCGCGTACGCCAAGACCTTGGCCGCCGCGGCGGCCCGCAGCGCGGAGCTGAGCAAGGCGTAAACAAACGCGCGCGCGAGTCCGTTCGTGACGTCGTGCGTCGGGAGGGGGCGGACCCGTGTGCCCGCCCTCCGGGAGCCTGATATGGAACGCCGGATCGGATTCGTGGGGATCATTCTTGAATGCCGGGAGGGCGTGGAGGCGGTGAACCACATCCTGTCGGAGAACGCGGAGCTGATTCTCGCGCGCGTGGGGCTGCCGCGCCGCGATAAGGGCCTCTCCGTCATCACGCTGGTGGTGGAGACCACGACGGACGAGCTGGGCGCGCTGACCGGCAGCCTCGGGAAAATCGCCGGGGTGTCGGTGAAGTCGGCGCTCGCGAAACACAAACCGTAAGTTGTAAACCGTGAACGGTAAAATGAACTTTCCCATAAAACGGTTCGCCGCGTGCCTTCTGACGCTCCTGCTTCCAAGCGTTCGTGTGCTGGCGGACGGGGCAACGGAACGCCCCGCCGTGGTATTCGTTTCGATCCCGCCCCAGGCGTGGCTGGTGAAGCGCCTGGCGGGAGAGGCGGCGGAGGTCCAGACGCTGCTGCCCCCCGGCGCAAACCCGCACACCTATGAGCCGTCGGCGCGGCAGATCCGGAAGCTCTCGGAGGCCTCGCTCTACCTCACGGTCGGGATTCCCTTCGAGAAGCCGATGGCCGCGCGCGCGGGCCGGCTGAACGCCGCGCTCAGCGTCGCGGCGATGGACGCCGGCCTTCAGAAGCGCGGCGCGCACGAGCACGACCACGCGGGCGCTGCCGAGGCGGGGCACGACTGCCTGGCGGGCGGCGACCCGCACGTCTGGCTGTCGCCGCGCCTGCTGTGCGCGATGGCCTCGAACACCGTGGCCGCGCTGGCGCGGGCGCTGCCGCAGCGGCAGCCGGCGCTGGCGGCCGCGCTGGAAACGACGGTGGCGGAGATCCGGGCCACGGATGCCGCGGCGCGCGCGGCGCTGCGGGAATTGCCGGTGCGCACGTGGGTCGTGTACCATCCCTCCTGGGGCTATTTCGCCGACGAGTACGGCCTGACGCTGCTGGCGGTCGAGGAGGACGGCAAGGCCCCTTCCGCCAGGCACCTGGCAGAGGTGATCGCGCAGGCGCAGGCCGCCGGCGTGAAGACGGTCTTCACCGAGCCGCAGTACGACCGGCGCCCCGCGGAAACGCTGGCGCGCCAGGTGGGGGCGCGCGTGGCCGTGATCGATCCGCTGCAGGAGGACTGGCCCGCGCTGATCAGGGACGTGGCGGAAAAACTCAGCGGCCGTCAACCCCCGTCGGCCGCCGTCGGCCGCCGCTGACCCGTCTTCTCGGAAAGGATTTCCGGATGTCTGACCCCGTGATCGATGTGAGCAACGTCTGCTTCGCCTACGGCGCGCAGGAGGTGCTGCACAACGTCTCCTTCCGCATCGCCGCGAACGCGCTGGTGGCCGTGGTGGGCCCCAACGGCGGGGGCAAGACCACGCTGCTCAAGCTCCTGATGGGCGCGCTTCAGCCGCGCTACGGCACGGTCCGCGTGCTGGGGTCAACCCCCGAAGCGGTCCGCACGCGCATCGGATACGTCCCGCAGGCCGTGCCGTTCGACCCGCGCTTCCCGGTCTCCGTGCGCGAGGCGGTGCTGATGGGCCGCGTGGCCAAGAGCCGGTTCGGGGCGTACGGGGGCGAGGACCGCCGCGCGGCGCGCGAGGCGCTGGAGCGGGTGGGCCTCGCGGACTTCGAGAAGCGCGCGTTCGCGGAGCTCTCCGGCGGCGAGCGGCAGCGGGTGCTGATCGCGCAGGCGCTCGCGGGCGGCTCCGAGCTGCTGCTGCTCGACGAGCCGGTCGCAAACGTCGACCCCGAGCACACGAGCCATCTGTACGAGCTCTTTCAGGCGCTCACGGCCGAGGTGACGGTGATGATGGTCTCGCACAACCTGAGCGTGGTGACGGGGCACGCGACCCACGTGCTCTGCGTGAACCGCACCGCGGGGCTGCACGCCATCGGCGAGGTGGCCTCGGCGACCTTCACCGAGGCGTTCGGCGGCAGCCTGACGGCGATCCGCCACGGCGCGGATTGCCACGTGCTGGACCCTTCGGCGGCGATGCACGCGCCGCACCACGGCTGCGGCTGCGGGTCAGAGCGGTGCGGGTCGGATTGAACGGACAGGACAACGTCGCATGCTGGACTTTTTCAGAGATCTGTGCAGTTACCCTTTTCTGGCGAACGCCGCCGTCGCGGCGGCGCTGGCGTCGGTCGCGGCGGGCCTGACCGGCAGCCTCGTGGTGGTGCGGCGCTCGACCTACCTGGCGGGCGCGGTTTCCCACAGCATTTTGGCGGGGCTGGGCCTGGCCCGGCTGCTGCAGCGCCGCTTTGGCTTTGACGGCCTGACCCCGATGGCGGGCGCCGTGCTGGCAGCCGTAGCCGTGGCCCTGCTGCTGGCGTGGCTGACGACCCGCGGCAAACACCGGCCCGACACCGTGCTGAGCGCGGTCTGGACCGGCGGCATGGCGCTGGGCGTCTCATTCGTGGCCGCCACGCCCGGCTACCAGGACGACCTGATGAGCTACCTGTTCGGCTCGCTCCTGCTGGTGTCCGGCCCGGATCTGGCGTGGATGGCGCTCGCGGACGCCGTGATCCTTGCGGTGATGGTGACGTGTTACAACCGCTTTCTGGCGATCGCCTTCAACGAGGAGCTGGCGCGGTTGCGCGGGGTCCGCACGGCGGCTTACGAGGTGGTGTACCACGTGCTGACCGCGCTGACCGTGGTGCTGCTGGTGCGCGTCGCCGGAATCGTGCTGGCGGTCGCGCTGCTGACCCTGCCGGCGGCGGCGGCGGGGCTCCTGACGCGCCGGCTGGACCGGATGATGGCGCTCGCGGTGCTCATCGGCGTCGGCGTCAGCCTCGCCGGGCTTGCGGTGAGCTATGCGCCGGGATGGCCGCCGGGCGCGACGATCGTCGAGCTGGCCGTGCTCGTCTATCTGGCGGCGTCGGGCTTCCACCGGTTCAAGCGGTGAGCTGCGCCGCCCGGTCGGCGGGCGGCCAGAACTGCGGAAGATGTACACTTTTTAATTCGCAATATACAAGACAACTTCTCATCGGAGTTGTAACCTAGCCTATACGATAAGTAAATCTGTCCATACTCAGGAGCGCACCATGAAATCTTCACGCGTCCCGTCCGTCCGGCGTGTAACACACCTCGCAGCCGCACTTGGCCTCGTCGCCGTCCTCGCTTCCGGCGCGCCGCCCGTCCTGCGCTGGGATCCCTCGGTCGCGGGCAACGCCTGGAACGCGACCGCGACCAACTGGCTCGACGCAGGGGCGAACGCGGTGGCCTGGATCCCCGGCGCGGAGGCGACCTTCGAGGGCGCGGCCGGCGGACTGGTGCAGATCGCGGCGGACGTTTACGTCACCAACCTGACCTTCACCGGCAACGGCTACATCCTGCTCGGCGCGGGCCGCCTCCAGGTCGAAGGCGCGATCTCGGTCGGCGCGGCCACCACCAACAGCGTGGCCGCCGAGCTGGCGACCGTCGGCGGGCTGACCAAGACCGGCGCGGGCGCGCTGTCGCTGGCCCGCTGCGCGGGGCCGCTGGCGGTCCAGACCGGCACCCTGCTCGCGTCCGGCTCGCTCTTCGCCGACGCCGAGCTCTCCGTCGCGAGCGGCGCGTCGCTGGTGACGCTCGGCGAGCCCGACGCCGCCGCGAACCTGCTCCTCAACCCCGGCTTCGAGGCGCCGGTCGTCAACAACTGGGGCTACACGGTGCCCAGCAACTGGACCGCCACCGCGCTCTCGCAGCATGTCGGACTGAAAAACACCACGACGGCCGGAGAATGGGCCGACGCCAACGCCTCGCCCGAGGGCGTGCAGATGATGATCCTTCAGTACAGCGCAACCGTGGCCCAGACAGTCACGGTTCCCGCCGACGGGCTGTACAGTATCGCCTTCTCGCATCTGCTGCGCCGGGGCTATCCGGAGAACCGGGTCTACGTGACGCTCGACGGCTGCCCGCTGGCGACCTTCCTCAACCGCGGCGTGCAGTTCAGCCCCGGCCGCTTTGCCAGCGCCGCGCTCTGGCTCAAGGCCGGGAGCCACACCCTCGGAATCGGCGGCGAGGGGTACTGGGGCGACCGCACCTCGCTCATCGACGCCGCCTGCTTCGCGCCGCCCGCCGCCGGCAACGCCAGCCGCGCCTTGGCCGGCGACTCCCTGCTGAAGCTGGTGGCCGGCGCTTCGGTGCGGCTCAGCCACACGGGAACCCTGCCGCTCGCCTATGTGTCAATCGACGGCGCAACCGCCTCCGGCACGTTCGACGCGTCCCACGCCTCCGGCATCTTCTCCGGCTCCGGCGCGCTCTCCTGCGCCGCGCCCGGCAACGTCTACACCTGGAGCGGCAGCGGCCTCTGGAGCTCGGCCGCGCGCTGGGCCGACGGCGCCGCGCCCGCCGCGGGCGGCAGCCAGAACCTGCTGCTGCGCTTCCCGCTCGCCGCCGGCACGGCCTCGACGAATGACCTCGCGGGCGAATTCCTGACCCGACGCCTCTGGGCCGCGGGCCTCGCGGCGGACGGCAGCGCCACGCTCGCGGGCGCCCCGCTGGTCTTCACCAACAGCGCGCCCCGGCTGACGCTGACCGCCCCCGGCACCTGGACCCTCGCCGCGCCGGTCTTGGCGCGCGCGACCTTGACGCTGGAGTCCGACGGCGAGCTGATCGTCCAAGGCAACCCCCTCGGCCTCGCCTCCAACAGCACGTTCTACAAGTCCGGACCCGGCCGGGTGACCTTCCCCTCCTTCACCAACCTCGTGGCGGGTGCCGTGATTTACGACGGCACGGTGCAGACCCCGCAGCTCCCCTCCTCCCTGGCCATCAATCTCCTGACGCAGAGCGGCAAGGGCGCCGCGCTGACCCTGACGCAGGGCGGCGTCACGTTCGGCAACGCGATCAACCTGATGGGGTCGGGAACGCCCGCGCTGCGCACGCGCTTCGGCGGCGCGGCCGCCACGCTGACCGGCTATCCGCGCGGCTACGGCGACGTGGCCGAGTTCGACGTCGGCGCCGGCGACACCCTCTCCCTGCCGCAAATGCTGCTTCAGAACGTGAGCCGCGGCAACAGCGTGGCCCAGCTGCTGAAAACCGGCGCCGGCACGCTGGAGATCCGCGGCGGCGGCACGGACAACAGCAACAACCGCGCCTATCAGGGCCGCACCGTCCTGCGCAATGGCACGCTGAAGGTCTCGGAAGACGACTACGGCACGCTGAGCGGGGTGACCAACCCGTTCAACGGCCGCACCTACAGCGGCAACGGCGGCTCGCTGGGCTACAGCGGCTTCACGAACGCGTTCATGATCGGCGACAGCGGCACCGCCCCCTCCGACGCCCTCGCCTTCATCGCGAACGGCAACGGCCGCTGGATCGGCCACGACATCGAGATCTTCAACCGCGGCAGCACGGTCACGCTGGGCTTGACCACCGGCACCGCGATGTTCGCGAACACGATCACGCTCCACCGCGACATCGTCCTCGCCGGGCCCGCCGACGGCGTGCTGGCGGTCAGCAACGTCGTGGCCGCCGGCGATTACGCGGGCACGGGCCTGCCGGCCTTCTCGGGCCTCGCCGGGCTCCGCGTCGAAGGCGCCTTCCCCGCAGTCGCCTCGCTGTCGATGGGCGCGCGCGGCCTGCGCTTCGGCACCTATGCGGTGCGGGCGCAGACGCTCAACGCCCTCTCGCTGGGCACGCCTTCGGCCGCCGCCACCCTCGACGTCGACTTCGGCGCGGGCGTGAACGACACGGTCGCGGTGACCCAGGCCGGCGGCCTGACCCTCAGCAACACCGTGGTCAACCTCTATTACGCCGGCACGGGCCTGCCGTTCGCGGAGCCGGGCACCTACACGCTCTTCACCTACGCGGGCACGCTCGGCGGCGACGCGGCGCTGCTCTCGGTCGGCAATCCCCAGTCCGGCGCGGGCTACGCCTTCGCCAACGACGCGGGCAACAGCCGCGTGACGCTCACGATCTCCGGCAGCGCGGGCGGCCTCGCCGCGGTCTGGAAATCGGCGCTCGGCGGCAGCTGGGGCACGGGCGCGAACTGGGACAGCGGCCTCGCGCCGAACGGCTCGGGCGCGGTTCCGCTCTTCGGCCTGGCGATCACCAACGACGCGACGGTCGACACCGGCGCCGGCTACACGGTCGGCGGCCTAGTCTTCAACAACGCCAGCTACGGCTATACGCTGGCGGGCAGCGGCGGACTCACCCTCGCCACCAACGGCGCGACGCCGCAGATCACGGTCAGCGCCGGCACGCACGCGATCGACACCGCGCTGGGCGGCAGCGCCGGCGTGGCCGTCTCCGCGGCGAGCGGCGCGGTCCTCGCGCTCGGCGGCAGCGCGACCGTCGGCACCGACCTGAACCTGACGCAAGGCACGCTCGAGCTGCGCGGCCATGCCGCGGTCAACGGCGCCACCACGCTGGCGGCCGGCACGCTGCTGCGCGCGTCCAACACCACCAACGCCACGGTCGCGACCCTGAGCGGCGCGGCCTCATCAGCCGTTTCGCTGACCGGCAGCGCGCCCAGGCTCACGGTCAGCCAGGCCACCGACGGCACGTTCGCCGGACTCCTGAGCGGCGCGGCCGATGCCCAGCTGATCAAGTCCGGCAGCGGCACGCTGACCCTGAACGGCACGGCGTCGCCGTTCCTCGGCCAGGCTTCGATCAGCGGCGGCACGCTGGCCCTGCAGTCCGCCACGCTCCCGGCCGCGGTCGCCGTCGGTGCCGCCGGCACGCTGTCGGTCGCCGCGCCGGCCACGAACGGGCTCACGGGCTTCTACTACAGCGTCGCGCCCAACACCAACAACTTCTGGACGTTCGCGGGCATGGAGGCGCACTTCGCGACGCTCACGCCGACCTTGGCCTCGCTGAGCGGCCTACAGAACACGGCCTTTGATTTCGGCACGGCCGGCGCGCTCTTCCCGCAGCCCTACGGCTCGGGCGGCAGCCGCACGACCCAGTTCGAAGTGGCCTACCGCGGCACGATCACCCTGCCGGAGAGCGGCACCTATGTGTTCGGCGCGCAGGGCGACGACGGCTTCATCCTGGCGATCGACGGCCAGACCGTGCTGGGCCGCAACGCCAACGGGAGCGGCTGGCTCGAAGGCACGGTCCGGCTCGACGCCGGGCGCTACGACATCGTGCTGGGGTACTTCCAGCTCACGGGCGGCTACGGGCTCCAGCTGCGTGTCAAGCCGCCCAGCGCGACCGCCGCCGTCCTGGTGCCGAGCACGTGGCTGACGCCCTACACCGCCTTCGGAACGCTGACCGGCGACGGCGCGTTCGCGCATGCGGCGAGCAACGCGGCCTCGCGCATCGTCCAGACCGGCATCAGCGGCTATCGCGGCGCCTTCTCCGGCGCGGCCGGCTCGCTGCTCACCAAGGCCGGCAACGGCACGCTCGCGCTCGACGCGGCCGGCGCGGGGTCTTTTGACGGCGATATCGAGGTCCAGGGCGGCACGCTCGCGCTCGCGGCCAGCGGACGCCTCGGCGACGCCTCCGCGCTGCGCGTGCGCGGCGGGGCGACCCTCTCGTTCGCGGGCCAAGAGACCGTCGGCGCGCTGGCCGGCAACGGCACCCTCGCTCTGGGCGGCTACGTGTACAACACGCCGTTCACGGGCGACGCCGACTGCGGCGTGTCGAGCGCCAAGACCTACACCCACCTGATCGACTTCCCCACCGGGACGTATGCGCCGGTCATCAACGGCGTGACCTTCGGCAACACCGGCGCGTGGAGCTTCTCCGGCAACGCCCCAACCGGGACCTGGAATGAGGCGCCCAACGACGCGACGCGCACCGGCATCGACAGCCTGCTGCGCGACTTCAACTACGGCACGACCAACTTTACACTCAACTTGTCCGGCCTGACCTCCAACAAGGTCTACGAGGCGCGCCTTTATTTCCGCAACTTCGCCAGCAACCCGCGCAACCTCGTCATCACCTTCACGGCGGGTTCGACCCTGGTCGGCTCGCTCGCCTACAACCCCGACACCGTCACGCGCAGCATTGTTGCCTGCCGCTTCCGCGCGGATGCGGCGCAGTCGCTCGCCATCCAGGTGGTGTCGCTGGCCTCGACGGACACCTGCCACCTCTACGGCCTGTCGAACGAAGAGGTGACGGACGCGGCGCAGATGGCGCTGACGCTCGCGCCGGCCGCAGGCCGGAGCAGCCGCTTCGCGGGCGCGGTCACCGGCAACGGCGCGCTCGTAAAAGAGGGCGCGGGGACGCAGCGTTTCAGCGGGGCCAGCACCCTGTCGACGCCGCTCGACGTCCGCGCGGGAACCGCGGTGCTCGACGTCGGAGCCTCCCTCGCAGGCGGCGCCAGCGTCGCGGCGGGTGCGGTGCTCAGAGCTCCGCTGGGCAACGTCACGCTCGGCGCGCTCGCGGGTGCCGGCACGTTCGAGCTGACCGGCAGCGCCGATTACGCGGTCACCAACGGGCCGCACTTCAAGAAGATCACCGGCGATGCGGACTGCGGCATCTCGGCCGACAAACGCTACACCCACCTGATCGACTTCGGCAGCAGCACGGCGCTCGCCACGGTCAACGGCGTGACCTTCAACAAGGAGCGGACCATCAACGGACCGGCGTTCGGCTGCAGTTGGCTCAACGCGCCCGTGACCTCCGCCATGAGTGGCGGCAATACGGGCAACATCGGCGTCTCTCCCACGCAGGGCCTCTATAATCTGATCAACGATTTCTGCTACGGCGGCCCGTATGGGCCCACGGTGATGACGCTCACCGGGCTGACGGTCGGAAAAACCTACGAGGTGCGCTTCTACCACCGCAAGTGGGAAGCCGACAAAGCGCGCACCACCACCTTCACCTTCGACCCCGACGGCGCGGGCCCGATCAGCGACGCGATCACGTTCAATCCCGACAGCCCGGCCGGCGCGTCGAACTATAACGACAACTATCTCGCCTACCGGTACTTCGCCCAGACCAACCGGCTCGCCGTCACCATCACTTGCCCGAACCCGGACCGATACCACATCTACGGGCTCAGCAACGAAGAGGTGCCCGGGTCGATGGATGGCGCGGCCACGCTCGACATCGCCGGCGACAGCGTCTTCGACGGCGCGATCACCGGCGCGGGCCGGCTCACCAAGACCGGCGCGGGGTCGTTCACGGTCACGGGCGCGAGCACGGCGACCGGGCCGGTCGCGGTGAACGCCGGCGCGTTCGGCGTGGCGGCCGGCGGCTGCGCGACGCTCGGCCCCGTGAGCGTGGCGGCCGGCGCGACGCTCTTCGGCCACGGCCAGATGGGCGGCAGCGTGGCGGTCGCCAGCAACGGCTGGCTGATGGCCGGCACCCCGGCTGTCTGCGGCACGCTCGCGGTCGGCGGCGACCTCACGCTGGCCCCGGGCGCGCGCCTCGCTTACCGCTTCGACGCGGGCGGCGCGCACGATACCGTCACCGTCGGCGGCCAGCTCACCTTCCCGACCAACGGCGTGGTGCAGGCCTCCGCGCTGACGGCCGGCACGGCCACGCCGGCCAAACAGCTCTTCTTCTCATCCCCGCTGGTGATCAGCGGTCCCGACGAGCTGACTGGCTGGACGGTCGAGGGCGTGGAGAACGCCAAGCTGAAGTACGGCGACGACCGCAAGGAGATCTTTTTCTACAGCCCGCGCGGCACGCTGGTCCTGCTGCATTAAGCCTGCCGTCAGCGTGAATGGCCGGAGGGCCTGTTGGAAGAAGGGTGCGGCGTGTCATCAATTCGCATAATCGACATGGGTTCGATGAAGGAGTAGCCATGAGTACAGTCTCGCGTGCGGTCCGGACGGTTCTGAGCGGTTTGTCGCTTGCACTCACACTCGGCGCGGCCGAAGGGTTTGCGGCGCCGCCCGTCCTGCGCTGGGATCCCTCGGTCGCGGGCAACGCCTGGAACGCGGCCGCCACCAACTGGCTCGACACGAACGCGAGTGCGGTGGCCTGGATCCCCGGCGCGCAGGCGGCGTTCGAGGATGCGGGCGGCGGGCCGGTGCAGGTGGACGAGGACGTCTCGGCCACCAACCTGGCCTTCACCGGCAACGGCTACACCCTGCTCGGCGCGGGCCGCGTGAGTGTCGAAGGAACGCTCTCGGCCGCGGCGTCCACGGCCAGCCGCATCGACGCCGAACTGCGCTCGCTCGCCGGCCTCACCAAGACCGGCCCGGGCACGCTGACGCTGGGCAGTCCCAATGTGACGCTCACCAATCCGGTCGCCGTTTCCGCCGGCACGCTGGCACTGCAGTCCGTCGCGATTCCGGCCGCCGTATCGGTCGCGGCCGAGGCCGCCCTCACGGCCCTGCCGGCCGCGACGAACGGGTTGACGGGTTTCTATTATAACGTCACGCCGGACGGCAACAACTTTACCTCGCTCATGAAAATGGAGGACCATTTCGCCCTGCTCAATCCCGATCTCGTCGCCTTGAGCAGCGGGGCCGGCGAAGCCTTCGACTTCGGGACCGGTGGCGCGCTCTTTCCGTTGCCTTACGGCACCGGCGGCACCCGCACCAACAACTTCGAGGTCGTTTGGCGGGGCGTCCTCACCGTGCCCGAGAACACGTATTACACGTTCCGCCTCACGCACGACGACGGCTTTCTCCTCGCCCTCGACGGCCGGCTGGTCGCGAACCGGCTGTCAAGCGGCACCACGGATGCCACGGTAACTTTGGACGCTGGGCCGCACGACATGGTTCTAGGTCTTTACCAAGGGTTAGGCCCCAGCGGCATGAAGATCCAGATCAAGACGCTCTATGGCGCGTTTGCGCCCCTGCCCAACGCGTGGCTCAAGCCGTATACCGCGGTCGGACCGCTCAGCGGCAGCGGCGCCGCCTCCCTCTCGGCCGGCGACACGTTCTTGAACGTGGCCGAAAAAAAACCCACGACCTTCAGCGGCACGCTGGCCGGCCCGGCGGGCTCGCTCTTCACCAAGAGCGGGTGGAGCACCCTGACGCTGGCCTCTGCCGGCGCGGTCTCGAATGCGCTGGCCGGCGGCGTAGCCGTGCAGAGCGGCGTGTTGAGCGTGGCCGCGCCCGAGCGGATCGGCGACACCTCCACCGTCGCGGTCGCGGCCGGCGCGGGCCTGCGGCTGTCCGCGGCCGAAACGCTCGGGGCGCTCGCGGGCGAGGGCACGGTCCTCCTCGGCGGCGGATCTTCCGTCACCGTGGCCGCCTACGCCAATGACGCGGACTCCGGCCTTTCGACGAACAAGACCTACACGCACCTGCTGGATTTCCCCGCGGACACCGGCACCGCGGCCACGGTCAACGGCGTGGCTTTCATGGCGGCGGGTCTGAACGGCAGCACCAACGGCTACGCGTGGAGCACCGTGAATCCCCCGGCCAGCGCGTGGACCAACGGCTTTGTCACCGGCATGGACCAGCTGCTCTTCGACTTCGCCTACGGCTCCACCGACTACACGCTGACCCTCTCCGGCCTGCGCCCCGGCCAGGCCTATGAGACGCGCCTCTACTTCCGCAGCTTCGGCGGCGCGAATCCCAACAGCCCCCGCAAGGTGACCTTCTTCTTCACGGCCGGCGCGGCCTTCGTCGGCGCGGTCGATCACAACCCCGACACGATCACGCGGAGCTGGGTCAGTTGCCGCTACACGGCCGATGCCGCCGGCACCCTTTCGGTGCGCGTGGTGTCGCACATCAACGCCCACACCTGCCACCTCTACGGCCTGTCCAACGAAGAGACCCCCGCTCCCGCCCTGCCCCCGCCCGCCGCCGCGTGGCCGCGGGTCATCGCGTTCACCGGCGACGCGGACTCCGGCCTCTCGTCGGCCAAGACCTACACGCACAAGCTGGACTTCCCGGCCAACGGCAATCCCGCCACGGTCAACGGCGTGACCTTCACCCCGGCCGGCATGAGCGGCAGCGCCGAAGGCTACGCCTGGAGCACGCTCACCCCGCCCACCGAATCCTGGAATTCCGATCCGAAAGACGATACGCGCACGGGCGTCGACCGCCTGCTCTGGGACTTCCACTACAACTCCGCCGACTTCACGCTGACCCTCTCCGGCCTGCGCCCCGGCCAGACCTACGAGGCCCGCCTCTACTTCCGCAACTTCGGCACGCTCGTGCCCGACTCGCCGCGCGACGTGACCTTCACCTTCACGGCCGGCTCGACCGTCCTCGGCTCGGTCTTCCACGACCTCGACACGATCGCGCGCAGCCGCGTCGAGTGCCGCTACATGGCCGACGCCGCCGGCACCGTCGCGATCCGCGCGGTCGCGGTCAACAGCGGCTATACCTGCCACCTCTACGGCCTCACCAACGAGGAGGTCAACGAGACTCCCGCGCTGACGCTCGATACGCCCGCCGGCAGCATGCCGCGCCACACCGGCGCCGTCACGGGGTATGGCACGCTGGTCAAGCGCGGCGCGGGGACGCAGCGTTTCGGCGGCGCCAACACCCTCGTCGCGCCGGTCGACGTGCAGGCCGGCACGCTCGCGCTCGAAGCGGGCGCCTCCGTGCTCTCGGGCGTGGTCGTGCGCGCGGGGGCCACGGTCGCGGCGCCCGCCGGCGATGTCCGCCTCGGCGGACTCGAAGGCGAGGGCACCTTCAGTCTCGCGGGCCTCGCGCCCTATCCGGTCACCAATCTGATCCGCACGGTCTACTTCACGAACGACGTCGGCGTGGACATCTCCTCCTCCAAAACCTATACCCATCTGCTCGACTTCGGCACCCGCGCCGTCGTCGCGGTCATCAACGGCGTCACGTTCAACAAAGTCCAGACCCCGTCGGGCTCGTACAACGGCTACGGCTTCGCCAATTTCCCGCCGCTGATCAATGCCGGCAACTCGCCGGGCGGCGCGTACGGCGTGGACGCCGCCAGCGGCGTCTTCAACCTGCTGTACGACATGGACTACGGCTTCCAGTGGCCCGGCTCCGCCACGATGACCCTCACGGGGCTCGTCCCCGGCAAGCGCTACGAGGTGCGGTGCTACAACCGCTCGTGGGGCTGGGGCGGCAGCCGCACGCAGACCCTGACCTTCGACCCCGACGGGACCGGCCCGATCAGCGAGGCCATCACCTTCAACCCGGATCAGATGTACCCCAACTTCATCGGCTACCGCTACACCGCCGCCTCGCCGAACATGGCCATCACCGTCCAGTCGGCGTTCAGCAACCAGACGTATCACCTCTACGGCCTCAGCAACGAGGAGGTCGCCGACGCCGCGTATGTCCCCGTCACCGTCGACCTCGCGCGCGACTGCGAATTCGCGGGCACCCTCACCGGCGCGGGCGGCTGGGTCAAGGCCGGTCCGGCCACGCTCACCCTCACCGGAACCAGCGACGCCACGGGCCCGGTGACGGTCGGCGCGGGCACGCTCGCGGTCGACGTTTCGGGCACGCTCGGCGGCGACGTCACCGTGGCCAGCAACGCGCTGCTGCGGGCCGGCACAGCGGCGGCGTGCGGTTCGCTCGCGGTCGGCGGCGACCTCACGCTCGCGCCCGGCGCGCGGCTGTCGTGGCGTTACGCCGCGGGCGCGTCCGACCTGATCACCGTCGGCGGCACGCTCACCTTCCCGGCCCACGGCGTGTTGCAGGTTGCGTCATTCACCGCCGGGCTCAAGCCGCCCGCCGTGTCGACGGTCTTCATATCGGACCAGCCCGTCATCGGCCCGGCGGACCTGAGCGGCTGGACCGTGGCGGGCGTGGAGAACTGTATCCTTCGCTACAACGGCGACCGCACGAAAATTAACCTCGTCAGCCCGCGCGGCACCCTCATCTTGCTGCAGTGAGCGCGATGCGCGCGCGCGGCTTTTTGCGAGAAAGCGCCCCGTTCAGCGGGCGGTCACGCCGGCGGCGCCGAGGCCGTAAAGCGTGAACGCGTGGCCGTCGCTGCCGGGGTTCTTCTCCGCCAGCAGTTCAATGCGCACCACGTGCTTGCCCGGCTTGAGGTCCTTGGCCAGCAGGCTGGTGCTGCGGTAGCCGCCCCACGTCCCGCTGAACCAGCCGTCGAGGATGACGGGCGCGCCGCCGTCCAGTTGCACCTGGGCCTTGCCCATCGCGCGTTTGATCACGTGGTGCATGGAAAAGAGCGCCGTGCCGTCGAGCTCGAACGTGATCACGCTGCCGGGCGCGTCGCTGTGCCAGCCTTGGGCCTTCGCGTCGAGCGTCCAGCCCGTGTTGTTCAGCGGCTTCAGGTCCGGCGCCTCGAAAAGGGCGGTGTGCTCGTACAGGTCGCCGAACAGCGGCGCGGGAAGCGCCCGGTCCGCCGCGGGCGTGTCCGGCTGCGCTCTGGCGAGCGCCAGCAGGCTGTCCACGTATTCGGCCGCGCAGGCGTGGCCGCGGTCGTTGGGGTGGACCTCGTCGGCCATGACCTCCTCCCAGGCGATCCGCTTGGCGGCGATTTCCGGCCAGAGCGCGTCGCGGTAGCTGACGATCGGCAGGCCGTAGTGCCGGCCGACCTTGCCGAGCCACTCCTGCGCGTTGCCGCCGCCCGCGTGCATCATGCAGAGCTGCACCACGGCGGGCCGGTTGGGCTGGCTCAGGATCTGCCGGACCAGGCCTTCGAACGTTTCCGCCGAGGCCTGCGTGTTCGCGTCGTTGACGGCATACTCGACCACGACGAAATCGGGATGGTGCGAAAGCAGGTCGCGCCGGGCGCGCAGCGCGCCGAAGTTGGAGCCGGTCGCGCCGATGCCGGCGTTGACGAATTCCACCTGCGTCTGCGGGAACGCTTTGCGCCACCCCTCCGCGATCAGGTTGCCGTAGCGCCGCTCCGGCTTCGTCGCCTTGGCCCCTGCGGTGATCGAACCGCCGATCACCGCGACGGTCACCTTCTCGCCGCGTTGCGCCTTGGCCAGCACCTGCCGCACGCGGCTGAGGTCGCCGGTGCTGGCGAGCGATGGCGGATACAGAGCCGCGTTGTCGAAAGCCGGCGCGACGCAGGCGCTCAGCGCGAACGCCGCGCACGCGGCAAGACGGAACAGAGGCATACGGTATCTCCTTAACGCGGGCGAAGCCCGCAACCCGAAATTCTCACCACGAAGTCACGAAGGACACGAAGAAGGGGCGAGTCATTAAAAAAACTTCGTGCTCTTCGTGCCTTCGTGGTGTAATAACGTGTTTTTATTGATGTTGTCGGTTTGTAAGGCACTAAAAATCAGGAATCGCGGTTTCGGCCTTTCCCGGCGGGGCTCAGCACTCCACCGCCGTGGCCTGCCACTCCGCCTCGGTGAGGCCGCGGGCGAGGCGCGCGAAAGTCTCCGGGATCGGCGTCTCGAAGAACATGCGCCGGCCGCTGTGCGGATGGTCGAAGGCGATGGACTTCGCGTGCAGGCAGAGGCGCTCGCGGAAGGGATCGCCGCGCCCGTACTTGGGATCGCCCGCCACCGGGTGGCCCGCTTCGGCAAAGTGCACGCGGATCTGGTTCTTGCGCCCGGTGAGCAGCTTGATCTTCACGAGGCTCAGCCCCGGCGCCTCTTTGATCACCGCGTAGGCGGTCTGCGAGAGCTTGCCCTGCGAGGGGTCGTCGACCGAGAACACGTACAGGTCCTCGTTCTCGGCCAGATAGCTGGAGAAGAGGCCTTGCTTCGCTTTCAGGTGACCCCGCACCGCCGCCAGGTAGAACTTTTCGGTGGACTTCCAGTTGTCCTTGAGGCGCTGTTGCGCCTCTTCGCTTTTGGCGAAGAGCAGCACGCCCGAGGTCTCGCGGTCCAGCCGGTGCACGAGATACACGTGCTTGCTGGAACGCGCGCAGCCCTTGCGCAGATAGTCGCTCAGCACGTTCTCCGCGGTAAAGGCCTCGTCGCGGCGCGTGCCGGTGGTCAGCACGCCCGGTTCCTTGTTGACCACGAAGAGGTCGCGGTCCTCGTGGAGGATCTCGATCCCGCGCGGGCGGTGCTTGCGGGAGGGCTGTCGGTCGGGTGGCGTCATGGGGAAGGAGGAATTAGGAATTAGGAGTTAGGGAGGCGTTAGTGCCTTACAAACCAACAACAGCAATAAAAAACAAGTTCTTTCACCACGAAGGCACGAAGAGCACGAAGTTTTTTTAATGACTCGCTCCTTCTTCGTGTCCTTCGTGACTTCGTGGTGAGAATCTCGGGTTGCGGGCGTAAGCCCGCGTTAGGAGTTGCAATACCTTGCCGATACGTTGACATGATGACATGATTTTCATGATTGAACAACATCCGCGTTCAAGAGCAGGACGGAAACAGGCTGTAGGCCGGCGAGGCGATACAGCGGAAAGAGAGGACTTGAAGAGAAACAGTGTCGTGTCCCTTAAATAACTAGCCATGCTTCTTATCGTAATCTTGATCCTAATCTTAATCGATTAAGATTACGCGTAAGATTAAGATTAGGATTGAGATTGCTGGGTGAGTGTGTATCGCCATTTATGGGACACTACACTAGGCCGCGCGTTTTTCGGACCTTGCAGGGAGGTTGGTCCCGATGTTTTTCCCGCAAAGACGCGAAGGAACAAAGGGTGTCGGAACGACTTGGCGTCTTTGCGCCTTGGCGGGAGAAAGATTCGTTGGTTCGTAAGGCGCTCTTTGCCCACCAGGATCACTTCGCCGTACGTTTCGCCGACGGCAGGGAGACGGGGTCGATACCCAGCTCGGTGAAGGCCTTGTTGACCTTCTCCATGTATTCCCTGGCCTCCTGCGTCTTGCCGCTCCGGTACAGGTTCGAGAGCTCCGCCTGGGCCTCGGAACGCGCCGCAGTATGCGCGTTTCTCGTCTTCTGATACTCCTGTATGACGTCCGCCACACTACGGCCTTGCTTGACCATCTCGATCAGCTGGTTCTTGGCCACGGCCACGTTCTCCTTGATGTTGGCGGTACGCTCGTCGTCATCGTCGAAAATCACAATCTCGTTAGTCAACGACTTTGCGAAGTCCTGTTCCATCTCCGGGCTGATTGGCAGCGGCGGCACAAAACCGCCGGGCGGCACGCTCATGGCCATGGAGAGCAATTGCTCCGTCTTGTTTTTGAACTGATGCGGCCGCACCGGCGTCTCCACCGCGATTTCCGAGGGTTGAGGCGCAGGCGGCGGAAGAGGCTGGCTCGCAGGAAGGGCCGCGGCTGTCGCAGGCTTCGGTTCGGGGTTCGGCACGTCGGCCGCAGGCACGGTTATCGCCGGAACTTGGACAGGTTTTGCCGCGACGGGCTTGACCGGCTTCGGCTTGGCGGCGGGTGCCGCCTTTTTGATGTCGGCCGCAACAACGGCGGGGCGTTTCACGGGCTTGCGTTCCGCCCTGTGCCACACGGCCAGCCCGCCGATCAGAACCACGCCCGCGGCGGCGATCCACGCCCCCCGGACAGTCCACGCGGGATTCCACGCCGGGCCGCCGGCCGCGGTCTGGCCTTCGGCCACCGAGACGGGCACGCAGCCCTTGGCCTTGATCTGCCGCAGGGCGTCGGTCCGGTCCTCGGCTTGGAGCGTGCCTTTCTTCAGCGCGCCCGACGCATCGCGGAACGTATAACCGAACGATTTCATAATTCAAAATTATATCAAAATCCCGCCGCGTGCAAAATAGAAAGAGGAGTTATGGAAGGCCCCGGGAAGGGCCCGGTGTGGAGGGCGAACCTGCGGTGAGCCGTTCGCGGGGCGTTCGAAAAGCGGCTCGGCACAGCCTCGCCATGCGCCCAGCGCGCGTTTTGCACGGGAGAACGTCCCCGCGAGCCGCACCATTCACCACTCACCATTCACCACTCACCCGTTTCTCTCTTCGTCGTGGCGTCTTCTATTTCTTTTTCAACTCGTTCCAAATCGCGCGCTGCGCGTCGTTGGCGGGCGCGGGTGCCCAGCCCTCTTCCACCGCTTTGCGGTAGGTCGTCATGCGCTGAGGCGTCATGCCCAGTTTCTGGGCCAGGTTCATGATTTTCATGAACGGTTCGGGGCAGAGCATTTTGGCGTTGAGCGCGTCAAGGTCCGCAGCCGACAAGACCGGCTTGAGCAAGCAGCCTTCTTTGTTCGAATGGGCCGCGCCCATGAGGTAGCCGAAAGCGCGCCACACCTCTTTCTGCGTGCGCTCCGTGAGCGCCGCGCCGTCGCCGAGGGCAGCCACGTTCACCAAGGCCCAGCGGTTCTCCGGCGCCACCAGCAGGGAGGGATAGCCGGGCACGTCGGCCAGCACCAAGACGGCGGCGGTGTTATTGTCCGCCAGCGCCGCGAGCGCTTCGGTCACGGGTTCCTGCGAGGGCTTGTCAGTCACCGTGATCGACAGCCGCAGGATCTTCCGGAGTTGATCCGCCATCGGCGACAAACCGTTGTCGGTGACGCGCTTCTGGGTGTTCAGGAAAACGAGCACGGGGCCTTTCGCCGGAGCCATGATCATGCCGCCTGTCTTGGCAAGCATATTCGAGCGGGCCGCAGGATCAAGGCGGACAAGGTTGGAGACGGGCGTCTTGAGCGCGTCACCTTGGACGGCGGGCGCGGGCTGCGCGAAGAGGGCGGTGCAGAGGGAGAACATCGAGAGCGCGACGAGAACGGTTTTCATGGTGTGTTCCTGTTTTGTTTGGAGCAAGTTTCCAAGGGCTCATCAGCCTTTTTTAAACAATATCACAAAGCGGCTTACCGTGGAAGAGGGAGCGCGCGGGAAGACGAGTCAGGATGAAGGAGTTGGGGGGTGGTGAGTAGTGAGTAGTGAGTCGTGAGTGGGGAGTAGTGCGTGGGGAGTGGGGAGTTGTGAGTGGTGAATGGTAAGTGGGGTTGGAGAGAGGGGAGATTCTGCAGAGATCCGGACGTTCAGGAGACACAATTGAGACGGATTAAGATTAGTGCCTTACAAACCAACAACAGCAATAAAAAACAAGTTCTTTCACCACGAAGGCACGAAGAGCACGAAGTTTTTTTAATGACTCGCTCCTTCTTCGTGTCCTTCGTGACTTCGTGGTGAGAATCTCGGGTTGCGGGCGTAAGCCCGCGTTAGGATGAAGATTACGATTACGATTGGGATTAAGCCCGCCACCTGCGGAGCGGAAACAAACGATGGGAGCAACTTCGTAAATTGAGGGTTGAGGGTTCAAACGCTCAACCCTCCTTCTTCCTCACGGGAGGAGGCCGCGGCGGCGGGCTTTCCAGTAGGCGCCCTGCAGGTAGAAGATGCCGCCGCTCGAAACGCGGCTGTAGTCGATCCGCGTGATGGCGCGGCACAGCAGCTCTTTCTGCGCGTCGGGGTAGGGCGCCGCCGGGTCCATGAGCTGGGTCAGCGCCGCCTCGCCGCTCTCGCGGATGGCGTACCAGACCTTGCGGTACGCGCCTTTCCAGGCCAGCCCCTCGGTCGTGCGCCAGTCGCCGCAGAGCGCCGTCAGGTCGAGCGCGGCCGCGGCCCGGTCCGCGTTCTTGGCGCGCTCCGCGCAGCGCGCGGACGTCGCCGCCATCACCTCGCGCATCTGGCGCTTGAGCTCCGGATCCTGCTCCAGCGCCTCCAGCAGCTCCAGCGAGCCCTGCAGCTGCAGCAGGGCGTACGTGGGCTGCCGCCCGTCGACGTCGTAGGACTGCTTGACCGCCGGCGCGATGTAGTGCCGGTAGCGTTCGCGGTACTCCGGTTTGCCGGTCACGTCCCAGGCGGCCGCGTAGATCATCGGCAGCCGCGCCGCCTCGTGCCCCATGACGTTCCACATGCGGCTGATGCCGCGCGTGTCGCGCGTGCCGTCCGCGCGCAGGGAGTCGTAATCGTTCGCGGGCACCACGTTGCGCGTCATGCGGTCGGCGATCGCAGAAAGGATCTCCCCGACCTCGCGCCGGGTCTCCGGCGCGCACAGGGGGCTGCGGGCGTAGTGCCAGAGCCCCTGGACGGCATGCGTGTACTGGTCGCGCGAGGAGTTCGGATAGATGCTCTTGAGGTCGTCGGCGCACACCGCGCGCGCCAGGAAGCCCGTCACGCCGTGGGCCGTGGCGCAGAGCCGCACGCCTTGGAAAACCTCGTGCGCGCGCTCGCGCAGGAACGCCTCTTTCGTCACCTCGTAGCGGTCGACGATCAGATCGAGCATGACCCCGGCGGAGATCATGCCGTCCTCCATGCCGGTGCCGTACCCGCACTCGTTGGGATCCTGCCGCGCGACCTCGGCGGCGGTCGGCAGGTGCGCCAGCTCCTTGCCGGGCGCGTAGCTGGTCAGGTAATCGTAAAACAGGTGCGTCCGCGGCAGGTAGAAGCGCTGCCACGTCACGTCCCACGCCTGGTCCATGCAGGCCGCGGGCGTACGCTCCGCAGCCCGGACCGCCAGTCCCGCAAGGGTTATCCCCGCACAGATGAATACCGTTGCCCGCATCTTTTCCCCCATAGCAATTTCTTCTTTTGGATTTGCGGTGAAAGATTTCTTGCCCGCGAATCTCCGCGAAGAAGAGCCGTTCCTGATTTTTTTACGCTGATCGCTAAAAATCCGGAACGGCGGTTTCGGCTGAAGCCGCACCCCCGCCCCACCCGGTACGGTTGCGGCAGCCATTTTTCAGCGATCAGCGTCAAGAAAAATGCCGGCCGCTCCCATTCGCGGAGATTCGCGGGAAAACAAACCTGCCCGCCATCTATTTCAGCGCCTTGATGCGGAGGTCCTTGAACTCCGCCCACATCGGCTTGCCCGCGTGCAGCTGCAGGCCCAGCACGCCGTCAAGCAGCGCGAGCTTCGGGTCGTCGTCCGTGAAGTCCAGCGTCAGGCGGCCGTTGAGGTAGTGCCGGATGCGGTTGCCCCGGGCGACGATCACGACATCGTTCCACTGGTCGAGCTTCATCAGCGCCTTGAAGCCCTCGGCGTCGATCAGCGAGCCCTGCACCTGCTTCGCGCCGTCCTGCCACACGGCCTTCTCGCCCACGAGGCAGACGCGCTTGCGGCTGCCGCCCTCGTCGTAGATGAACCCCGACACGTTCGGCAGCTTCGCCTCGTTGCGGATCTCGTGCTGGTAGCCGCGCAGACGCCAGACGTTCTTCGCACCGGGCTTGGCGGCGATCTGCGCGGAGCGGTACTGGATGCCGGAGTTGTTCGAGGCGCTGCAGCGGAACGACAGGCGCAGTTCGAAGTCCCGGGTGGTCCCGTCCTTCCAGATCAGGAAAGTGTTGCCCTGCGCGGGCTTCTCCGGCGTGGTCTCGCCGCGGATCGCGCCGTCCTTGACGCACCACAGCGCGGGATCGCCGTACCAGCCGGACAGGTCTTTGCCGTTAAAGAGCGGCGTCATGTCGGGGGTTTCGGCCGGCGCGGCCTCCGGCGCCTCGGCGGCGGCGTGAAGAGCGAATGAAACGGCGGCGAGCAGCGACAACGTGCGGATCATGTTTTCCCCCTGAGTTTGAATGACGGCTGTCGTTTGAACAGCGTGGGGAAAACTGTAACCGAGAAACGGAGAGATGGCAAGCGGAGAGGGAAGCGGAAGAAGGGAGGAGTCAGGAGTCAGGAAGGAGGAAGGAGGAGTTGAATGATTGACGAACCGACACGTACAATCGAAAACAAGGAATGGGACAAATCGGGACGGGATGGGACACTTTCCGGAAAAACACAAAGCCGTCCGCAATTGTCATCATACAAGAACGCCCAGCGCTGAACCTCGAACGTTGAAGGCAGTGAGTCGCATGATAGATGTTTTAACACAATGCACGGCAACATGTTGCGACTCATTTACGACAGTTTGAAACGCCCCGGATGTTGATTTTTTGCGTAGGGTAAAGGGGCGTGTTGTTTAAACCCGCCGGCCGGGTAACGGCAGTCGCCCAAAACCTACAGAAAGGACTGACACCATGGCAGAGGAGTTGACTCCGCAGAAGCTGCGGCTGTTGGCGGCGCTGGCAGCTGATCCCGACGTTCAGACGGCTTGCGCAACCACAGGCGTGACTCGCTCGACGGCCTATCGCTGGCAGAACGAGCCGGCATTCAAAGAGGAACTGGCACGGCAGCGGGAGGCCGCGCTCTCGGCGGCGCTGGAGAGCGTCAAGACGCAAGCCACGCGTGCCGCGTCCGAGTTGGCAGGACTGCTGAACGTAAAGGACGACCGCCTGCGGAGGCTGGTCTGCAACGACATCCTGGCGCACGCCATGAAGGTCCGCGAGTTGGAGGACTTCGAGAGGCGTCTGGAGGCTCTTGAAACAGCGCTGACGCGCAAAAAAAATGAAATGCGGGGTGAGGTATGAGAGACAAAAACAAGCGACTGGAACGGCTGGAGAAGAAGGCGTCGGTCGAGCGGGTGTTTGTCGCGTGGGGAGATCCTTGGACGCCGGAACAGAAGGCCGAAGCGATCCGGAGAGAGCCGGAGCGCCGGATCTTCTGGCGCTCCTTGGTCGATGTTTCTAAAAAGGTGATCGCTGACGCGGCCGAGAAAGAAAGGCTGGAATAATGGAAGGCTGGAAGGGTGAGATTGAGAGTGCCGCATGCGTGATTCTGTCTGTGCCGATCGGGGAAACCTGCCGGGAACGTTACCCGACGGTTTCTTCACGGCGCCGCCGCGCGGCGGGCTTAATCATAATCGTAATCGTAATCGTAATCATAATCCGTCTCGGTTGTGACTCCTGAACGTCCGGATCTCCGCAGAATCCCCCCTCTCACCACTCTCCACTCACCACTCACTACTCACCATTCACCACTCACTCCTCCTTTCACACGCCCCGGCACAAAAAAAGAACCCCGAGATTTCTCCCGGGGTTCTTTTTCGATTTCAGCCGTCCGCGGAATTACGCGCGGAACTTGCGACGCAGGCCGATGGCCGCGGCGCCGAGGGCCAGGAGGGCCATCGAGGTCGGCTCGGGAATCGTCGTCCAGGTCGTGCCCGACGGCAGCGACGAACGCACATCAAGTGTGGATGTTGCAGCCGTCCAGTATGCTCCTTGTTGATCGTACAACGTTGATCCTGACTGATAATAGTAATCCTGACCATCTCGCGTAGTGAAAAAGATATTTGCGAAATAGGTTGCATCTTCTGTCAGATTCAAACCAGAACTACCCATCGCAGCCCCATCAGCAATGATGTAAGTAGTACCCATTAGACCTGTTCCAGCAGACGCTTGCGGTCCAGCGACGACATTGTTATATGTAGTCCCCTTCCAATTATCATAAGCCGCTGCAATCATGCCTGCAGTAACAGCACCACCACCACCTTCAAATGCGATCAAATATGCCACACCATTATCATTCGCCGTGGCACTCAACCGGTTAGCATCAAAATAGGCAGCACCGTTAGACCCCCACTGAATTGTGGCAGCCTCTGACAGAGTTGCGATCACCATGATCGCCATAAGTGCAAACATTTTCTTCATTTTCATTTTCTTTCTTTTTCAATGTTATTAGAGCTTAAGCTGTTTTTGGTGGCTTTTCCGAAAAACGGATTCACCAAACTCATGCTTTGCTCATAATAACGTTTTTGTTCTGCAAATGGTCAAACCACCATTTACATCTCAATCCTCTTTTTACAACGCCGAAACTGTTATGCTCGCCGCTCCAGCTGTCGTACGCTGTAACCAAGCCGCACCACCAACCGGAATGTCAATGACAGGCAACGTCGCAACATCCAAGTTCCACGTGTTGAGGTCAACCCATTTATTGTTAGTTCCGGCCTCACAACCTCCGACGCTCTCAGCATTGGGTCCGGTCCAAGTGTAGAACACAGGATAACCTTGAGCCGCAGGATCCCAGATCAGCAATTGATCTCCACCTGTAAAATTATCCCAATCGGAAATACCCGCAAGCCCTGTGAAAGTGACTTGTGAAGCATTATTCGCATTTAACGATACAGGCATCGTGTTCGCGAACATGTTGAAACCTTGCTCCAAAGCAACCTGTGTAGCCGTGGTTTTAACCTGTCCGGAAAAGGTTAGTGAAGCTAAACCTACAGTCGTGCGCAAAACCCAAGCCGCACCACCAACCGGAATGTCAATGACAGGCAACGTCGCAACATCCAAGTTCCACGTGTTGAGGTCAACCCATTTATTGTTAGTTCCGGCCTCACAACCTCCGACGCTCTCAGCATTGGGTCCGGTCCAAGTGTAGAACACAGGATAACCTTGAGCCGCAGGATCCCAGATCAGCAATTGATCTCCACCTGTAAAATTATCCCAATCGGAAATACCTGCTAACCCATCAGGGATCACGACATTATTGAGATCAGCAGCGCCACCGCCAACAGCTTCGAAGTTTACACCAACCATGTTGAAGCCATTTTCTAGCGAGGTAGTCGAATACCCCACGATGTTCACGCTCTCGACCTGAGCGAAGACCGCGCCGGTCAAAGCACACGCTGCGAATGCAGTTACTAACTTTTTCATTATCCAACCTCCGCGGAGAAATTAGGAATTAGGAGTTAGGAGTTAGGAGTTTTACAACTCTGCTCTCTGCCCTCTGATTTCTAACTTCACCTTTCGTTTAGGTGACACTTTTCCAATCAAATACGCCTACAGTTTACCCGAGGGTCACTGTCGCGTCAACAACCATTTCGAGAAACATACGCTTTTTAAGGGGTGGGGGTCGGATTTCCCTTCGGGGCGGCGGAGGCGGCCAAATCCCGCTTCTGCCGTGCGGACGGTTCGATGACCCCGTCCTGTCCCTTTCCGGTTCTCCCGGGCGCGTGGCGCGATACGGCTTGCGGCGGCTTCGGCGGTGTCGGGTTACAACGAGATCACAACGAAAGAATGAATCTACTCCCGGTACCGTCTCGGCGGGGCCTGGGGCCTCGCGGCGTCATGCGTCACTCTCGGAGCGGCAGAAAATGTAGGAGTTAGCGGTTAGCAGTTTAGTCGTTAAACTAATGAACTAACGCACTTCTCCCCTTCTCCCGCCGCTCGCCCGTTCTCCTTGAAAACGTGGGCTTCTCAGCTTAACGGGGCTGCTTCTGCACCCGCAAAAACAACCCCACTTTTTTACGACATGGTAATCGTAGCGTAATGAATAGGGCAGCGCAAGCGGGATTTTTTGCAAAGGCGGGATTTTTTCCGCGGGCGCGGGGGTGGGTAGTGAGTTGTGAATAGTACGTCGTGTTGTGCCTGCAAAGCTGGAGGGGGCGCCTCTTTCGCAGCGGCCGGAAGAAGCCAGAACCGTAATTCTAACGCGGGCTTATGCCCGCAACCCGAGATTCTCACCACGAAGTCACGAAGGACACGAAGAAGGAGCGAGTCATTAAAAAAACTTCGTGCTCTTCGTGCCTTCGTGGTGAAAGAACTTGTTTTTTATTGCTGTTGTTGGTTTGTAAGGCACTAATCATAATCGTAATCTTGATCTTGCCTATGCGCGGCATTTCACCCGCGATCGTAGCCCCTTGATCGCCATTTGCGCGTGTCCAGAATTTGTAAGCCAAAGGGCCGCGAGGGTCGGCTTGACGGATTAAGATTACGAGTAGGATTAAGATTACGAATAAGCCAAAACCGTAATCTTGATCTTGCCTATGCGCGGTCCGGGACGTCCCGCGCTACTGCCAGGCAGGCGGGGACGCCTATGCTCCCAGGGGGGGGACAACCACACACACAAACTTTGCGTCCCTGCGTCTCCGCGTTAAAAATCTCCCGACTCACTCCCCACTATTCACGACTCACTACTCATTCCGCCCCGCCCGCCCCAACTCAGGGCGCGGGCGAGGAAGGCGGCCTTGAGCGCGGCCGTGGAGAACTCGGGCAGGTCGGCCTCGGTCCAGATCTGGCCGATGCCGTCGAGATAGTGGGCGTCGGAGGAGCGGATGAACGGCAGGCCCAGGGTTTTTTCCCGCCAGACCGCGACATCCGCGTGGCGGCTCAGCTCCACCGCGTCGAACCCCTCGTCGCCGGAGAGCCCGCCGAGCTGGGAGGTGACGCTGAAGACCGAACGGTCGATATGGGCGGCGATGAAGAGTCCGCCGAGCGCGTGGACGCGCTCGCCGAGGTCGCGCAGGGCGAGGCGGGTGGGTGCGCCGAGCAGGCGCCACTCCAGCTCCAGGACGTTGTCGTCGGCGTCGACCACGGCCTGATAGCCGAAGACCTCCGGCTGGTTCACGCGGCTGGGCAGCGCGGCGTAGCAGGTTTCGGTCATGGCGGCGGCCTGCTCCAGCGTGTCGAAGACCGCGAGGGCGTGGACCTCTTCCGAGGCGGTGATCTCCATGCCGAAGAGGCAGCGGAGCGACGCGCGCCGGCAGGCCTCGGCGAGGGCCGGACTGTTGCGCGACGAGTTGTGGTCCGCGAGCATGATGCCGTCCAGCCCGGCCGCCTTCGCGGCCCGCACGACGGCGGAAGGCGACGCGTCGAGGTCGCCGCAGGGCGAGAGGCACGAATGGATGTGGAGGTCGAACTTGAACATGGCGCGCTCACAAGGAGAAGTTAGGAGTTAGGAAGGAGGAGTTGGATGCGCGGTACCGTCCGGAAACAGCGCCTCAAAAGGCGTTGTTTTCCCGCAAAGCCGCAAAGGCGCAAAGGGAGCCGGAACGACTTGGCGTCTTTGCGCCTTGGCGGGAGAAAGATTCGATTGTGTCTCCTGAACGTCGGGGCCTCCGCAAAAACTCACGACTCACTCCTCCTCTCTCAACTCCTAACTCCTCCTTACTAACGCGGGCTTATGCCCGCAACCCGAGATTCTCACCACGAAGTCACGAAGGACACGAAGAAGGAGCGAGTCATTAAAAAAACTTCGTGCTCTTCGTGCCTTCGTGGTGAAAGAACTTGTTATTTATTGCTGTTGTTGGTTTGTAAGGCACTAACTCCTCCTTTGTTATCGAACGGCTCGGCACAGCCTCGCCCTCCAGATTCGGGTAGAACGACGGAATATTTCATGGACGTTGCGGGGCGTCACTCCGCCTTCTTCGGCAGCGGCGCTTGGGCCAGCGCTTGGGTCAACGCCTCCAGCGCCTGCGTGAGCGCCTGGCCGAACGCCTGCGAGGCGGCGGTCGGAGCGGCGGGGTCGAACGCGACGCGCGCGCCCTTCTCGTCCGTGTAGAGAACCCTGAATTCCGGCGTCCGCTCGTCCAGGACCAGCAGGCGCAGCGTGACGACGGCCGCGGGCCGGTCGCCGGTGTAGTCCAGGCAGAGCTCGCTGACCACGCCCTCGAGCCCCAGCGGCGCCGCCGTGCCGCAACCCGCATCGTAAACCGCCGCGAACAGCCGGGCGCCCTCCAGATAGCGGGCGGTCTGGACGCGGAGGAGCTCCTGCGGCGACACGACCCAGCCGTTATAAAAATCCGCCGCGAACTCCCCGCCCGGGCGCCGCACAATGAAGGTCCGGGCGTCGAACGGCGGCAGGGCGCGGAACGCGCGGACCTTGACGGCCGCGAAGCCGGGCGAAGGGCTCACGGCCTGCGCGGCGCCGGCGACCGGCGCGAAGGTGCGCTTCTGGACCCGCGCCTGCTGCTGGGCGGAGGTCCCGCCGAAGCAGCCCGCAAGCAGGCCGGCGATCAGCGTCATCAGGAGACTGTTTTTTTTCATGGGGCTTTTCCTCTTTCACTCCCCGCCGGCCGCGGTCGCCCCCGGCGGCGGTTGTTCTTGTCAGTCGTTGGCCCGCGCCTTGCGGTTTTCCGGCAGCGGCTCCGGCGGCTGGCCGAAGAGCAAGACCGCCGGGTTGGCGCTCAGCTCGCCCACGGCGCGGTCGAGGCCGGCCGAGGCGTTCCGCAGGTTCTCGATCAGTTCGGCGAAGGCGCCCTGCTGGGCGAGGGCGGTGCGGTTGAGCGTCCGGGCGGTCTGGTTCAGCGAGCCGACGGTCTGTTCGATCGTCGAGCTGTTGTTGGTGACGACCCCGTTGAGCGCCTCCACCAGCACGCGGGCGCGGGCGGCGAGCCCGCCGAGGGATTCCGCCAGCGGCTTGATCTGGCCTTCGACCCCTTCGGCGGAGCGGCGGGCGCTGGCGACGGTGGCGGAGAGGTCGGCGGGCAGCTTGCTCAACTCCGGCGCGTCGATGAGCTTTTTCAGCGACTGGTTCGTGGTGCGCAATTCGCCCAGCAGGGCGGCGGACTCCGCGCTGAGGGTGGCGACGTCGGCCTTGCTGAGCTTGTCCTGAAACACATTGAGCGTTTCGATCAGCTCGTCGCCGAGGGTCGGCAGATCGACCGCGCTCAGCTTGACGAACACGTCATCGATCGCTTTTTTAAAGTTGGTCATCGTGCTGGCCGTGGCCGGGATATACGGGTGGTGCGGGTGCCAGGAAGGGGCGAGCGCCCCCTCCTTGTCCTTTGCGGACACGAAATAATCCAATTCGAGAAACGACAGCCCCGTGACGCCCGAAGAGGCGATCTTCACGCGCAGCCCCTGTTTGACGAGGCCGCCCAGAACCGATTCGGCCGCCTGGCTGCTGATCAGCCCGAACTTTTCGGGATCCAGCGCCATGACGACCAGGATCTGCCGGGCGCTGTCATGCGTCAGCAGCTCGTCCTTGTGGTCGCCGTACTCGCTGTAGACGAAACCGATGCGCTTGACCTCGCCGACCGGCACGCCGCGGTACTTCACGGGCGACCCCAGATCCAGGCCGGTGACCGACTCGGCGAAGTAGGTCTCGGCCAGCACCACTTTCTTGTTGAAGACGCGGGCGCCCGCGATGCCGATCACCAGCAGGATCAGCGCGGCGCCGCCCAAGACGAAGAAACCGATTTTCGCGTAATTGGCTTTGTTCTCGTTCATAACAGGTTCCTCACCCCAGCCCTCGCGGGCAAGGCACGGGGGCTATCCCCTACTTTTCCTCGCGGTTGAAAAAGGCGCGCACGGTCGCGTCGGCGCACTGGTCGCGCAGCTCGGCGGGCGAACCTTCCGCGATCAGGCTCTGCCGCGGCTTGTCCAGCATGATGCACCGGTCGGCCACGGCGAAAATGCTGGCCAGCTCGTGCGTGACCATCACCACCGTGATCCCCTGCGTATCGCGCATCCGCAGGATCAGGCGGTCCAGCCCGGCCGAGGTCACGGGGTCCAGCCCGGCCGAAGGCTCGTCGAGAAAAAGAATCTTGGGGTCCAGCGCCATGGCCCGCGCGATCGCGGCGCGCTTTTTCATGCCGCCGCTGATGTCGGAGGGGAAATAGTCGGCGTACTCCTTGAGCCCGACCAGCTCCAGTTTCATTTCGGCCACGAGGTTGCGCGCCTCGCGCGGCAGGTCGGTGAAAGACTCCAGCGGCAGGCAGACGTTTTCCAGCAGGGTCATCGAGCCGAAGAGCGCCCCGCTCTGGTAGGTGACGCCGAAGTGCCGGAGCGCGCGCGCGCGCTCCTCCTCCGGGCCGCCGAAGATGCGGTCGCCCATGAGCCGGATCTCGCCTTTGAGCGGCGGGGTCAGGCCGATCATGTGCTTGAGCAGCGTGCTTTTGCCGCAGCCGGAGCCGCCGAGGATGGTAAAGACCTCCCCGTGGCGGACCGTGAAGGCGACGCCCCTGAGCACCGCGCTGTTTTCATAGCCGGCGTCCACGTTTTCCACGGTGATGACCGTTTCTTCAGACATGGCTCAGACATTCAGCAGATAGAACAGGACGGCGAAGATGCCGTCGAAGACCGTGATCAGGATCAGGCTGCCCACCACGGCGGCGGTCGCCGCGCGGCCGACCGCGTCGGCCGTGCGCCCCGTCTGCAGCCCGTGCGAGCAGCCGACGAGGCCCACCAGCAAGCCGAACACCGCCGCCTTGAGAAGCCCCAGCAGGATGTTGCTCAGCGTGGTGGCGTTGATGACGTGCTGCCAGTAGGTGGTGGCCGGCACGCCGAGGGAGGTGACCACGACGACCCCGCCGATCAAGCCCGCGATGATGGCGAAGATGCTCAGGATCGGCATGACCAGCGTGGCGGCGATGACGCGCGGCAGCGCCAGAAAGATCACGGGCGGCAGGCCGAAGGTGACCAGCGCGTCGATCTCCTCGTTCACCTTCATGGTGCCGATCTCCGCCGCAAAGGCGGAGCCCGAGCGGCCCGCCAGGATGATGGCGGTGATCAGCGGGCCCAGCTCGCGGAAAAGGCCGATGGCGATCAGGTCCGCGACGTAGACCTCCACGCCGAACTGGCGGAACGAGGTCGCCGACATGAACGCCAGGATCAAGCCGAGCAGAAAGCCGATCAGCAGGGTGATGGGCAGCGCGTCGATGCCGGCGCGCTCGAAATGCAGCATCGTGTCGCGCAGCCGCAGGCGGCCCGGCCGGACCAGCAGCGTGAAGGCCGCGACCGTCGCCTCGCCGAGGAAGGCCATCTGCTCGCAGATGTCCCGCCAGATGTTGACCGCCGCCTGGCCGGCCTGCTCCGAGGTGTGCGTGTTCCGGATGGGCACGGCCGTTGCGGGGTCTTCCGTGAAGCGGTCGACGTTGAAGAGTTTCAGCGTGCGGGCCACGATCCCCCGGCCGTCCCGGCACGCGACGGCGAAGCCCTGCCGGGTCGAGCGGCGGTACACCTCCACGATCAGCGCCTCGCCCGAACCGTCGCAGGCCCGCACCTGGTCGGCGTCGAGGGTGAGCGCGTCGTCGCGCCCCAGCCGCTCCACGTCGGGCAGGCAGTCGCGCCAGAACGTGGCCACGGTGTCCGCGGTACAGGTTTCAGGAAGGATGAGGTTCATGGCTGTTTGAAGCCCTTTTTTCGCATTAAGCTTACACGTTGTGCGCCCCGCGTTCAAGGCGCCATTTCCGTGGCGGGAAGGCGTTGCACGGCATTTTTGCCCGCGAATCTCCGATGGTTCGCCTGCGGCGGGATCATTCTCGTCTGCTCGGGCGCCTTCGCGACGCTGAAAGATTCGCTCACCCATTCGACCGGCATCCGCGCGGCGGTGAGCGTGCGTCTCGACGGGGCCAATTCCAACGGCTCCACCAGCCCGGTCTGCCTAGTAAATCCTAACGCGGGCTTACGCCCGCAACCCGAGATTCTCACCACGAAGTCACGAAGGACACGAAGAAGGAGCGAGTCATTAAAAAAACTTCGTGCTCTTCGTGCCTTCGTGGTGAAAGAACTTGTTTTTTATTGCTGTTGTTGGTTTGTAAGGCACTAATCTTTATCGTCATCTAAATCCGCTAACCGCCGGCAGTCGGCCTCATATTCGGCCCGTTCCTCATGAACACGATCTGATAGACGGTCAACCTCTCAGGGTCAAACAGCTCATTCATGGCGACAGTGCAATCGCGCGTGCTGGCCTAAATCAAGATTACGATTACGAATCAACGACCACAAAAGAACCGGCATGCGCCATCGAGAAAGAGACGGCTTTTCCTTTTGGGTTTGCGCCACCCTTTCGGAGATTCGCGGGAAAACAAACCACACCTTAAGCTGATCGGATCGCACCCTTTTTTGAAAAAGTCCAATTCTCCTGTTTGCCATGGCGCGGAGAATCCGGTATAGTTATTTTTAAATCACGGTTGGGAACTTGGTAAACGGGCAGGCCGTTTCACCGTTTTCGCAATTGAGGCGAGGTTGTCATGAAAAAAATGTTGTTCGGTTTGGTTCTGGCTGGTTTGGTTGTTTTCGGCGCGCGTGCCGCGGAAAACGTGCGTTGGCCGGTGTGGTTCGCCTTCAACGACACGGAAGACATTGACGTGGTCGGCATGCGCGTGAACCTGGCGGTCGGCCAGTGCGAGCAAGTGAGCGGCTTCGACCTCGGTCTCGTCGGCCGTTCCCAGTATTTCAACGGCTTCCAGCTCAACCTGTGGCACAACGACGTGAAGGATGCGACGGCGGGCTGGCAGTTCGGCTGCCACAACTCGACCGGCCTGGGCGATATGGTGGGCCTGCAGTCGGGGCTTTGGAGTGAGGCGCAGACCCTTTACGGCGTGCAGATCGGCCTCGTCAACCTGGCCGACTACGTCAAAGGCCTGCAGATCGGCCTCATCAACCGCGCGGAAGGCATGTACGGTTATCAGATCGGCCTCGTCAACATCATCCGCGGCAGCGAAGTGCCCTTCTGCCCGATCCTGAACGTCGGCTTCTAAGGCGCCGCCGTCCGTATGGTTTGAAACGCAAAGTGTGGCCGTTGAGAGCCGCCTTTGCGTTTTTTGTTTTTTTACCCCAAGGAGAATCCGTCATGCTCATAAAACCGTTCGCCGCTCTGCGGCCCGCCCCCGAAAAAGCCCACGCGCTGGCCTCTGTGCCCTATGACGTGGTCGACACCGCCGAAGCGCGCGCGCTGGCCGACGGCAACCCCGACAGCTTCCTGCACGTCTCGCGTCCCGAGATCGACCTGCCGGACAGCATCGACATCCACGACGACGCGGTCTACGCGCAGGGCGTGAAAGCGCTCAGGGACCTCCAGGCGCGCGGCGTCCTGATCCGCGAGCAGGGCGAGCGCCTCTACGTCTACCGCCAGATCATGGGCGCCCACAGCCAGACCGGCGTAGTGGCCTGCTGCCACATCGACGACTACGCCAGGGACATCATCCGCAAGCACGAGAAGACCCGCAAGGACAAGGAAGACGACCGCACGCGCCACTGCCTCGAGCTGAACGCCAATTCGGGCCCGGTGTTCCTGACGTACCGCGACACCGCCGCGCTGGACGCGCTGGTGGACGAGGTCCGGAAAGGGGCCCCGCTCTATGATTTCACGGCGGCCGACGGCATCCGCCACACCGTGTGGCGCGTCGAGGGGCCGAGCGCCGCCTGGACCGAGGCCTTCCGGCAGGTGCCGCTGGCCTACGTCGCGGACGGCCACCACCGCGCCGCGGCCGCGTTCCGCGCCGGCAAGCAGCGCCGCGAGGCCAACCCGAAGCACTCCGGCGAAGAGGAGTACAACTGGTTCCTCGCCGTGCTCTTCCCCCAGACGCAGCTGCGGATCCTCCCCTACAACCGCTGTGTCGCCGACCTCAACGGCCTGACGCCCGCCGCGTTCCTGGAAAAGGTCAAGGCGGTCTTCAAAACCGAGGCAGCCGACGGCGCGTCGCCGGCCGGTCCGCGCGAGGTGCGGATGTATCTCGACAAGGCCTGGTACAAGCTGGCGTGGGACGATTTCGCGGCCGACCCCGTGGGGCGCCTCGACGTGAGCGTGCTGCAGGACCGCCTGCTCGCGCCGCTGCTGGGCATCGACGACCCGCGCACCAACACGCGCATTTCCTTCGTGGGCGGCATCCGCGGCACGGGCGAGTTGACCAAGCGCGTGGACAGCGGACGTGACGCGGTGGCCTTCTCGATGTACCCGACGACCGTCGGGCAGATGATGGATATCGCCGACGCGGGGCAGATCATGCCGCCCAAGAGCACCTGGTTCGAGCCCAAGCTGCGCTCCGGCCTGCTGGTCCACACGCTGGACTGAAGGGTTCCTGGCAGGGACGCCGGCCAGCCTTAAAGCGCCACGCGGCGGCCGGCGGGCAGGCGTTTCTGCTGCGGATTCAAGCCCGCCTCATGGCGGGCCGCCGCGGGACTCTCGACGGTGACCTTGAAAACCTGGTAGCGGGCGGTCAGCCCGGAGGCGGACTTCATCACCGCGGGCGGATGCGAGGCGCCGGTGTAGGCCTTGCCGGCCTTCTGCGTCAGCTCGTTGAAGGCCGTCCAGCCGCCCGCGTCTTCCGCTTCAAGGATTTCCGCCACGTCCTCACGCTGGAGCTGCGCGTGCGGCTGCTGGGCCGAGACCTTCTCGTACTGGATGCGGACCGTCACATCGTTGGCGTAGGCGGCCGTGATGATCCAGTCCCCGTGCCGGTACACCACGTTCTGGGCATTTTTGAGGATGAACGCCTCGGTGTCCTGAAGCTCCTGTCCGGCGCCGCCGTAGCGGGCCTCGCTCTGTTTGACGCTTTCCCCCACACGGGCGTGCGCCATCATTGCCGCCAACACCGCAACCGTCGCCATCGTTCGCGCCTGCATGCCGACCATCGCCACCTACCGTTTCCGCCTGTGGGCTTTGACGAACTCCGTGATCCTGGACAGCGTTTCCGCGCTGAGGAAGTGCTCCATCGCGCAGGCGTCTTTCTCGGCCGTCTCCTCGGCCACCTTGAGCAGCAGCAGAAATTCCTTGAGCAACGTGTGGCGGCCGAGGATCTGGCGGGCGGCGGACGCGCCCGATTCCGTCAGCTCCACGGTGCCATACGGCTCTTGCGTCACATAGGCTTGCTTCTTGAGCTCCAGAACAGCCTTGATGACGGAGGGCATCTTGACGTGCAGCGCCAAGGCGACGTCCCGGACACGCGCGTGCCCGTTCGCCTGGACCAGCAGGTAGATGGTCTCCAGATAATCTTCAAGGCTGTTTGTCAACGCGGCCTCCCGAGCTACTTTTTCTTCTCGAGCCCGTTCTCGCTGATGATGCGCTGGAGCTCGGCCTTCAGCCTGAAATCTTCCGGCACCACCTGGTTGCGGGTCAGCACGTTGCAGTTGTTGCGCAGGCCGATGATCTCGCCCTTGCGGTCCTGCAGCTTCTGCTTGTCAAGGCCGGCCAGATCCTTCAGATAGGCGTCCGTCAGTTCCAGCGCCGGCTTCATGTAGGTATCGGCCTTGTCATAGGAGATGACCTCGAGCAGGCGCCCCAGGGCGGCCGCCTTGTTGGCATCGGCCGGATTGGCCGCCGCGAAGAGCTTGGCGGCGGTCTTCTGGCGCAGCGCCATCACGTCCGCCTCGCTCGCCGCCGGGCCGCCGTGGGTCGTGTTGGCGTAGCGGGAGGGGATTTCGCGGATCCAGATGTTGCGGAAGCGCACCGGGTTGCCGTGGTCCTGCAGCGAGAGCGGCAGCTTGTCGGCGTGAGGCGCCAGCGGACGGCGCTTGCAGTGCGTCGTCATGCCTTCCATCTCCCAGTGGTCCTGCGTCAGCACGCCGTTGTGGAGCACGGTGAGGGAGCCCGGATATTTCATCTTGCCGTCGACCCAGACGGGCTGGTGGAAGATGATGTCGTAGGTCTGCCATTCACCCGCCTTGCGGCTGGCGTTCACCAGCGGCGGATTCTCGGCGTAGACCGCCGAAGCCTGCCCGTCGGCGTAGTTGGGGTTGAGGTTCGAGCCGTCCGGCCGGACTTCCGTCTCATAGGAATCCAGCACCTGGAGCTCGTAGCTGCCCATCAGGAACACGCCGCTGTTGCCGCGGCCTTGGCCCATGCCCTCGACCTTGGAGGGCGCGGCCCACTCAAGGTGCAGCTGGCAGTCGCCGAAGGCCTGCTTGGTCTGAATGTAGCCCGCGCCCTTGACGGACTCCAGCGCGCCGTCGACCAGCTTCCACTTGGTCGGCTCGCCGGGCTTGGTGCTCGTCCAGTTGTCCAGCGAAGTGCCGTCGAACAGCACGACCGCATCGGACGGCGGCTGGCCGGGATTGGCCGTGACCTTCACCGGCGCCGGGCGGTTCAAGTCATGCACGGCCCACGCGTGCTTCGCATCCGGGGTGTCGCCATAAAGTCCCGCAAACACAGCGGTCGCCGCCATGCCCATGGCCATCGCCGCCGTCATCGTCTTCATCTGCTTCATCTCAAAAGTCCTCCGAATTTACGATTTTGTTCTACAACCGATTTCAGTTGTAATGCGGTTATTTTGGCACAAACCTATCCACTTGGCTATACGGAGTTTCGCCAGCGAGGGCGCGGGTGTTTTCCCTGACTTGCAAGAGCAAATGCACGCAAGCGATAGAGCGGTGAGATGATTTTCA
>DAOPZC010000033.1:0-51189 GCA_035353175.1 Kiritimatiellia bacterium
CTCAGTCGGAGCCGCCTTTCTTTCCGACGCGTGCGTTTCATTTTGCGCTTCGCGCTGTCGCTGCGAAGGCTTCGAATCCGCTTGAAAGCGGGAGGTAAATGTGAAAAAGTTGCAACGCCAAGTTGTGGTGTGAACGGCGGAAATATAATTCCGTTGCGGCGGGGCGGATGCGGGAGGTGCACATGGGTGGTCGGTGGCTGGCAGTGGTGCTGGGAATGAGCGGACTCGCGCGGGCGGCGGCCGTTGTGGAGTCGGCGCGCGAAATTCCGGTTTTGCAGGACGCCGATGTCGTGGTGGTGGGCGGGACGTGCGGCGCGGTGGCGGCGGCGGAGGCCGCGGCGAAGACGGGGGCGAAAGTTTTCCTGGCCGCGCCGCGTCCGTATCTGGGCGACGATGTGGCGGGCTCGCTGCGGCTGTGGCTGGAGGAGGGGGAGGTGCCGACGTCGCCGCTGGCGAAGGCCCTGTTCGTGCAAAGCGAGACGGCGCTGCCGTTCAGCTACAAGACGGACCAGCCGAGCGGGGGCAAACACAAGGATGCGGGCGATATGCTCTGCGATGGGCAGTGGCAGGACGTCCAGTCCCAAAGCGTCGAGTTCGCTGGCGATGTCGCGGTTTTGGCTGACCTCGGCCGTCTGAAAACGGTGGACGCCGTGGACATGATCGCCTTTGCGCGGCCCGGTGATTTTGAGGTCGGGGCGATGCGCATGTCGGTGAGTTCGGACGGAAAAGGGTGGAGCAAGGCCATCTCGTTGATCCGCGCAGAGCCGGACGGGTCCGGAAGCGTGCGGTACTCCGCGCCGCTGAACCGGGCGGTGCGTCACGTCAAGGTCGCGGTGCGCAAGAAGGAGGGCGCGAAACGGCTCCTTTTGGGCGAGTTGGTCTTGCGGACCGAGACGGGGGTGGGAAGCGTGGCGGTGCCGACGCCGCTGAAGGTGAAGCAGGTTTTGGACCGGGCGCTGCTGGCGGGCGGGGTGAAATTCCTGACCGGCTCGTATGCGACGGATGTGTTGCGCGATCAGGCCGGCGAGGTGGCGGGCATCGTCTTGGCCAACCGCAGCGGGCGGCAGGCGGTGAGGGCCAAGGTGGTCGTCGATGCGACCGAGCGCGGGCTGGTGGCGCGGCTGGCGGGCGCGAAGTTTCAGCCTTATCCGTCAGGACCCCATCGGTTCACGCGCGTGCTGATCGCGGGCGAACCGCCATTCTCGAAAGAGATGGACGTGAAAACCCTGCCCGGCGAGTATGACGTGCCGATCACCGGCGGATCGCGCAATGACTCCGTCAAGAGCGTGGCGGGCAAGGCGTATGAATGCGTCCTGCGGATCGGGATGGCAGACGGGACGTTCCGCGCGTTCGCCGAGGCGGAACAGGTGGCGCGGGACCGCACCTTCGTGAAGACGCTGCTGGAGGGCGCGGATTCTCTCTTCCAAGTGCCGCCGGATCCGATGGCCGGCGCGGTGCCTTTGAAGGCGTCCTGGCCCGGGGCGGAAAAGCTGGACCTCGGCTGTTTCCGTCCGGTGGGTGTGCGGCGGGTCTACGTGCTGGGCGGATGTGCGGACATGCCGCGCGAGGCGGCGGCGCAGCTGCTGCGGCCGCTGGCGCTGATGGCGGCCGGCGAACGCATCGGGGCGGCGGCCGCGGCCGAGGCCCGGACTCTGCCCGCGCCGGAAGGCGTGGCGCGGAGGGGCGATGCGGGCCTGGCGGACGTGAGGGGCGAGGTGCGCGAGGCGCTGGCGGGGCCGCGTCCCTACCTGAGCGGTTTGCCGGTTGTGCGCGCGGAACGCGCGTCGCTGCCGGTTTTGGGCGAGTATGACGTCGTCGTGGTCGGCGGCGGCACCGGCGGTGCGCCCGCAGGCATCGCGGCGGGCCGGCAGGGCGCGAAGGCGCTGGTGATCGAACACTTATACGGCCTGGGGGGCGTCGGCACGCTGGGAATGATCGGCAAGTATTGGTACGGCAACGTGTGCGGGTTCACGGCCGAACACGACAAGGGCGTGGCGGAACTGGGCGCGGCGGTCCATGTGGTCGGCAAAAGCGAATGGTGGCGGCGCGAGAATCGCAAGGCCGGAGCGGACGTGTGGTTCGGCGCGCTGGGGTGCGGCGCGCTGGTGGAGGGGAGCCGTGTGGTCGGCGTGGTTGTGGCGACGCCTGGCGGCCGCGGCGCGGTGCTGGCCAAGAGCGTGGTGGACGCGACCGGCAACGCGGACGTCGCGGCCGCGGCCGGCGCGGCCTGCGTGTTCCAGGGCGCTGACGAGATCGCCCTGCAGGGCGTCGGATTGTCGCCCCGCAAGTTGGGCGCCAGCTACATCAATTCGGACTTCGGTTACGTGAACGACAGCGATGCGGCGGACCTGTGGCTTTTCGGCGTGCGCGGACGCGCCGGGGCGGGCAAGGCGTGGGACGTGTCGCAACTCGTCGAGAGTCGTGAGCGGCAGCGGATCGTGGGCGACTGCTGGGTGACGCCGCTGGACCTGTTGAACGGACGGACGTTCCCCGACACGGTGGTGCAGGCGCGCAGCAACTTCGACAGCCACGGTTACTCGATCGCCGATATTTGTTACGTCAGTGAGCCGACGGGCAAGAAGATCTGCGAGGCCAATGTCCCTTACGGCGCCCTGTTGCCCAAGGGGGTCGAAGGGCTGGCCGTCATCGGGCTCGGCATCAGCGCGCACCGCGACGCGATGCCGATCATGCGGATGCAGCCGGACATCCAGAACATGGGCTACGCGGCTGGCGTGGCCGGCGCGACCGCCGCGCGCGAGGGCAAGACCTTCCGGTCCATTGACGTGAAGGCGTTGCAGCGGCATTTGGTCGAGAAGGGCAATTTGCTGCCGGAGGTGCTGAAGTGGAAGGACAGCGCCGTGGTGGGCCGCGAGCGGCTCGCGCTGGCCGTCAAGCATCTGGGTGATGGCTACAGGGACGTCAGCCTGGTTTTGGCGCAAGCGGAAGAGGCGTTGCCGCAGATGCGTCAGGCTTATCAGGAAGCGACGGCCCCGTCCGCCAAACTGGTTTATGCGCATGTGCTCGGTATTTTGGGCGACCCGACGGGAGTGGAAACACTGGCGGATGTGGTGTCCGGGCGCATGCCGGCGCTCAACCTGAACCTGAAGGACGAGGCCGCGTTCGGGCGGCGTATGGACGAATCGGACAGCTATATCGTGGCGCTGGGGCGGACGCGCGACAAGCGGGCGCTGGCGCCGCTGCTGGCGGTTGTGGAGAAGATGGACGGGCGCTCGGCGTTTGGCCGTTTCCGGGCTGTGACGCTGGCGCTGGAGGCGCTCGGCGATCCGGCGGCCGCACGGCCGCTGTCGGAACTGCTGCGCAGGCCCGGCATCGGCGGCTTTGCGCTGACGGATGTTGCGGCGATGACCCCGGCCAGCGGATACGGCTCCGGCAGCGGCATTGAGCGCAACCTGTGCCTGAGGGAAATCGCGCTGGCGCGGGCGCTTTACCGGTGCGGCGACTGTGACGGTCTGGGCGAGCGCGTGCTGCGGGAATACGCGAAAGATTTGCGCGGCGTCTACGCGCTGCACGCGACCGAAGTGCTGCGGGCCGGTCCGGGGGAAAGCAAATAAGGCGGTCAGCCTGAGGGCAGAGGGGTGAAAAAAGGACGAGCCTCCCCTGGAGGGCTCGTCCTTTTTCGGATCAACGACCCGTCGTCGGGACGTTAGAAGGTCCAGCCGAGGCCGAGGATGTAGCGCGTGTCGCGCTTGTCGCGGCCTTCCGCCGGCTGGGAGTTGTATGCCAGCTGGGCTTTGGCTTCGAGCGCCAAGGCGGAGGTCAACGCCGCGCGCAGGCCCACGTCCGTGTTGACCAGGAAGGTGTCGACGCGTTCGAAGCTCGGGATGTATTCCAGGTTGTGGAACGCCTTCACGTAGCTGTTGAAGGATTTGTCGACGTGGTAGGCCAGACGGCCGGCCATGTAGGTGCGGGTTTCGGCGGGATCGGTGTATTTCTCGTAGACCCATGCGCCGCCGCCTTCTGTCGAGAAGTTGAGGTCCGGACCCTCGACCCATTGGTAGCCGCCGCCGATGCCGGGTGTCAGTCGCATGTCCAGATCGGCGATCCGGTCCTTTTCGTACTTCATGCCGCCGTAGCCATAGAACTTCTTCGAGAAGAAGTAGTCGTATTGCCCCTTGAGGAACCAGTTCTCGGCGCTCGTGCTGTTTTCACCCGTGCCGTTGTCGCGCTGGTTGGAGAAATAATAGCCCGCGCCGAGCGTGATGCGGTCGACGTCCGTGCGGCGGGTGGCGTCGGCGGTGAGGCTGGCCGTGGAGCTCTCGGTGTTGCCGCGGACCAGGGTGGCACCGGCGATCACGGCACCTTTCCAGCGCGGCTTCTCCGGATTGATCTTGGCTACGCCGGCGAGCGGGATCGATTGGGGCTGCGCGGCGCCGCCCGGGACGATGCTGACGTATCCTTCGTCGGACACGACCGCTTTCTGCTTGTGAATCGTGCCGTCCGCCATGGCGATCTCGATCGGCTCGTCGGTCGCAAAGGTTTTGATGTCGTCCATCTTGAGCGTCAGCGGACCGGCGACTTTCGAGTCGAACGTCATCTTCCCGCCCACCACGGCTTTGACGGTGCCGGTCAGCCGGTCGCCCGACTTGAAAAGGATTTCATCGGCAGAAACGGCACCGGCGATGCCGACGCATCCCGCGAGTGCCAACAAGCGTTTCTTCGTCATGTGTCTTTTCTCCCTTTTTGTCGACCGTTGCGATGCCCGCTTAGGGCGGACGAAACGACCGGAAATTTAGAACTCAATACGGTCGCCAGTTTAGATAGTATGTTGTTTTTAGGCAAGCTTCCCTTTCGCGTTATCGGATCAATTTTTTCCTGCTTGTCAAACCGGGGAACGATTTCGTACGCTATTGACATCGTGATGCAACTGGAAGGCGTCTTTTCAAGGTCGTAGACCGATGACGCCGATTGCGGGTTCCGGCTTTGGCCGGATTCAAACCGACACGATGAGAAGTGAGTTGGCACATCGTCGCATCGCTTGCGAGGCGGCGAGCCTATGAATATTGCACAATGCGAAAGACCCGAACGGGTCTTCTCTTCGACAGGCCGCAATGGCCTGACGTCTAACAACGCGAAGTTCTTCGCTGATCCGGTTCTGACCGAAAGCTCGTATCGAAAAGATTTCCTCGTCGGATCCGCCCAGAGGATGGGTGCGGACGCGTCGACGGATTTTAATCGGTTCGCTTTTAAAGCGCTCCCCGTCATTGAAAAAGAGGGGCTGTGGCTTTCTTCACATCTTGGCAAACAGGACGCGGCGTTCGATCAGGCTTGGGCCGTCTATAATGAGGCCTTCGCCGATTTCGAGCGGCGGTCGCGTTTCGAGCAGATGCGTGTGATGTCTCATCCGCGTTACCGGTTTTCGGCCATCCGGCTCGACAACGACGTGCTGGGCGCGCTGGGTTATTGGGACTTGCCCGGCTTCTGTTTCATCGAGCATTTCGCGGTTTCCTCCGCGCACCGTTCCGGCGGCTATGGCCGCCGCGTGATCCGGTTGCTGCAGCGACATGTCCAGGGGCCGATTCTTCTGGATGTGGAACCTTTCGGATTCGACCTAGACGCCGCGCGCCGCGTAGCCTTCTATACTCGGCTGGGATTTCACTATTGCGGGGAATCCGTCACGTTGCCGCCTTACGAGGGCAAGACGACCGGACCTTCCAACCTGATGTCTTGGCCGATGGCGTTGGATCGTGAGTCCCGCGAACAGGTGGCGGAGACCATCCGGCACGAGATCTATGGATTGTCCGCCTTCGCGCCGCACCATCACGCGGTCTAGAGGACCTCAGGGATCGAGCGGCGTTATCCGGAACTGATCGATCCTGGAGCCGGCTTCGCGCGGACGCAGGGTCAGCGTGACGTCGCCCTGCGGCAGGTCAAACGCGACGGAGCCGCGTTGATTGGATAGGGGGATGTCGCGCCACGTCCACGTTTTGAAAACGCCCGGCGACCAGACGGTCTCGGGAAACAGCATTTCGCCCGCTTCCGAGCGGATGGAGACGAAGAACGAATCGTCTTCCGGCGTCGGCGTGAGCACGCGCCCTGAGAGCGTGTGACGTCCCGCGGCGGCCACATGGAGCGTGTACGTTGCGCGTCCGCCGCTTCCACCGCCGCTGCGTCCGTCGGTTTCCGGCACCCAGAGATATGCGCCGCCCGAAGCAGCGTCGTCATGGGTTGCCGCCTCGAAGGGGACTGTGAAACTCCCCTGCTCCGCTTCCCACACGGTCGGATGTCCGGGCGCGACGATGATGCGGGCTGACGGCCGCCGTGTTTTCAGGTATGCCCGAATCACGGGGCTCTGCTCGAGGATCTGGCGCCCGAGATCCTTGCCGTCCAGGCCGAGCACGGTCCGCGGCGGCGCGGGCGACGTGACCGGGTCGCGGTCGAAAGGTGCTTTCGCGGTGATGCGGAGCGGTTGACGAATGCCGGCCACCTGAAGGCTGAGGCCGTCCGGCAGAATGCGGGCCTCGGCAGCCGCCGCAACAAAGTCCTTGCGGAAGGCCGAAAACGCGTCGCCGTTTTCGATGCCGCTTCCGATCCGCAGCCAGAAAGCCGCGCCCGCGCAAACGCGCGAGGAGGCGTTTGACGGACTCAGCCACGCGTGTGAGACGGTCAGCCGCGCAGCGCCGAACGCATTGCGGTCGTCCACGAGGCTGACCGGACTGGCCGCGCCGTCTTGTCCGCGCGTCCACGGCACGCGGATGCCGATGACGGCGGTGCCCTGCCGCAGGAACACGGCGGCGTCGCGCGGGACGCCGATCACGCTGTTGGTTTTACCATCGAACGCGACGCGCGTCTCGTTGATCCAGAGGCCGTCCAGTTTTTTGCTGAAGAGCAGGTGAGACTCCAGCGTGCCGGTCGCGTCCTTGAAGTCCGCGTCGCGGTAGACGGCGACGCCCAGTGCGTCCTCCCGGTCTTGCACGGCGGCCCACCAGGGGCTGAGATGAAAAGCTTTTGAGTGCGTCTTGCCATCGAAAACGCGGAGCTTGCCGTAGGGGTCGCCGCGTCCGTCGGGTATGAACGACATGCGCGGCAGGCGTTCCTCGCGCGTGCCGGGCAGGTCGGCGCTGAGCGTGATGTCCATGCGGCCGTGATAGGCCTTCCAGGCGGTGCCGAGGGTGACGTCGCGGCAGACGTAATGTGTGCGGCTGCAGAAGGGCTCTGCGCCCCAGGTCTGTTCGACCAGGCGCGGATAAGCCGCGGTGCCGAGCTCCCGGAGTTCGGGCGAGGGCTGCCAGCGCGCATAGAGCGGCGTGAAGGTGGTGAAGCCGAATTTTCCGGCAAGCGGCAGCCACCCGCAGGCGGAAAGGATCTGGTCGAGTTCGCCGAAACCGTACACGTAGTCGTAGGTGCGGCTGTGCGCGCCGGCCAAGCGCTGCGAGGGGTCGAACCAGTTGAGGGCGATGTCGGTCCAGAAAAACCGGAGCAGCGTTTCGGCGAGGCTGCGTGTCGCGGCCTTTTCCGAGAGCGTTTCCAGCAGCATCATGGACTCGACGTCCACGCCGTAATAGGTGGGGCTGACGTATTCGTGCGTGCCCTCTTCCCACAGCGTCTTGATGAAGAGATCGAGGCGGCGTTCGCCTTCGGCCACGGCCTGGGCGTCGCCGAGCACTTCGCCGAGCAGAATGAGGTCTGAGGCGTTCAACAGCGCAATGTTGGTGTACGTGGTGCTGGGCCGGTGGTTGACGAGCCCCGTCAGGCCGCGGCGAAGCATCACGCGCAGACGCTCGCGCGTCGCGGGATCAAGGGCTTCGCGGTGGAAACGCCAGAGCAGCGCGCCGTGTTGCATGCAGAAATCTACGGCGTTGAAATCCATGACCTCCGCGTCGCGCGCGTACCAGCGGAAGTTGCCGAAGGCCTTGTGGTCCGGATCGCGGTTCTGCATCTGTTCCGCGACGGTCAGAAGTTCGGCCACGCGCGTCAGGTTTGTGCCGGCTGCGGCATAGGCCAGCATGGCCGTGAAGAGTTCGCGGCAGCCGTAGCTGGCGTTGGGGCGTCCGGCCTTCCTGTAGGTGTCATCCGCGCGTTTCACGAGGTCGGCCAGGATGCGTTCGCGAGGAACCGGGGCGGAATCGCCGGTAAAAGCGGCACAGCCGAGGACCAGCAGAAGTGCGCAGGCAGAGAGTTTTATGGGCATATGAAGACGCCTTGTTTTGGTGAAACATGAGGAAAAGAGACAAATCTTGAACGTTTGTACCCTTGCATTAAAACCTGCCGTGCGACATACTGTCAAACAATATGGTTGGAAAACGGAGATCGTGATGCGTGCTGATTCCCGATGCGGTTTCAACGTGATTGCGCTGGCAGTGATGACGGTGGTTGTCGTGCTGTTGGGGTTGGCGCTGTTGCCAGCGACATCGAATGCGGTTATGGGCGCGAACATGTCCGCAGTCGGTTCTCGCGGACGGGATATCTATGTGGCCATTACCGGTGCCAATACGGAACGCGAGCCGTTGGGCTTGCCGCCGGTATGGCCGTCCGAGGGTATCCCGCTGACAAACGCGGTGAACGATATCGCCTCCGTTGTTTTCAGTAATAGCACGGATTATTTCAACTGTCTGTTCGATGGGGAGAACCTGGGCAAGGAGAGCTGGAACCCTTTTGTCGCCGGCCTCGACTACACGAAACTGGCGGGCGCAGGGGTGCCAGCCTACACCAAAGGGAAATTCACGGCGGCGAACAACCTGTGGACCGTGGCGATGAACGTTCGGGATGAGATGGAAGATGTGGTCCCTGTGCTCATCACGAGGAACATCGACGCCTCATCGCTGGCGGCCAAGGTCACGGAGAGAGAATGGGACAAAACGCTGCGCTTCGATCCAGAATGGGAGACTCCGTATGGCGATCAAGCCTTCCTGCTGATCCGGAAAGGGGGCTCGATATTCAAGTGCCGAGCCAAGTACAGTTCGTACGGCACGGTCTATAGCAAGCGGACTTTCGATGCCACGGTCGACGTGGATGGTCAGCCGGTCGCCAAGCCGCTGAAGTATCTGACGCCCACCCGCACGGTCGTGCCCGGAGAGCGAACTTACGCCGAAGGAGCCCAGCGAGCCGGTCGTCTGTCTGGCGTTTTTGGGGAACGGGTCAAGCGGGATTTCGGGGACTCGTTGCGCATCATCCTGCCCGTGGGTGCCTGCCTTGGAATTGTTTACCTCTTGGTCGCCGGGGCCTTTGGGTTTAACGTGACGCGTTATGGCATCGGAGTCGGACTCTTTCATTGGGCAACGGTGGTGTTTTGGATTTCTTTATTGGGTGGCTGCATTCATGGGAGCGGGCCGAAATTTCGTTGGACTCTTTTGGTGTTGGCCGTCTTGACGCTCCTCTCAGGCATCGTCTTTGTCTTGGCATGCCGGCGGAATGACCGCGCTGCACGTCAGCGCGGGGTGAAGTGGATGATCTCCGCGCCGCTGATTGTCTGTAGTGTGCCAGCCGGAGGACTGCTCTTGATTCTTTTTGCGGAATTTTTCAGCACCATCCTAGCCGCGGCGTTGCTGATCATAGCCATAGCGGTGTTGACGGTTGTGGTGGTGAGGCGAAAGAAATGAAGACGCATTTCCCGGGGCATGCGAGAGCAGCGGATCCAGTTGTCACCAGTGAAAAACGGAGTAAATCGAGCATGGGTCAGGATTCCCGATACGGTTTCAACGTGATCGAACTGGCGGCGGCGACGGCGGTCGTCATGCTGTTTGTGCTGGCGCTGATTCCGGCTATTGGCAATAAACTTACGGCTTGTGATATGACTCCGGTCGGCGTCTGCGGCAGAGAAATCTACGTGGCCATAACGGGCGCCAATTGCGAACGCGAGCCGCTGGGACTGTCGCCGGTGTGGCCTTCGGAGAACCCGCCGGTCACGAACAACGGCCCGCACGAGGTGGAGTGCTTCAACTTCTCCAACAGCACGGACTATTTCAAGTGCATCTATGACGAAGAGAACGCGGGAACGGCCGATTGGTCGCCGCTCGCGGAAAACTTCGACTACACGCGGTTGGCGGGAGCAGGCGTGCCGCCTTGCACGAGCGGGAAACTGAGGCCTGATAACAATATGTGGACGATCGCGATGAACGTTGCGGAAGCTCTGGACGATGTCGTTCCGGTCCTGATCACGCGGAACATCGACGCCTCGTCGCTGGCGGCCAAAGTGACCGACAAGGATTGGGACAAGTCGCTGCGCTTCGATCCGGAATGGGAGGCGCCGTTCGGCAACCGGGCGTTCGCGTTGATCCTCAAAGGCGGCGCGGTTTTCAGGGCACGCGAGAAGTATGTGTCGTATAAGGCGGTCTACCGCGGGCAGACGTTTGACGCGTCGGTGGACGCGCGGGGGCAGGCCGTGGCCAAGCCGCTGAAGTATTTGACGCCCACCCGCAAGGTTGTGCCTGGTGAACAGGCGTACGCGGAGGTGAGCGCCCGGATCGCACGGCTGTCCGGCGGTGGCGCCGGACAGCGGGTGCGGCGCGATTTCGCGGCGTTGGCGCGCGTCGCGCGGCCCGTTGCCGGACTTCTCGCGGCGATCTATGTGTTGTTATTGGTGGCGTATTATGGGACCGCGCGGCACGGCGCGCGCCGATTGTCCCCGCAGACCGGCCTCGGATTCGGGCTGTTTCACTATGCGGCGGCCGTTCTCTGGATAAGCCTGTTTCTGGGGAGTTTCGATGGCGGCTATTGCGCTTTCCGGTGGACGCTGTTGGGCCTGGCCGTGTTGGCGCAAGCGGGCGGCCTCGCGTTTGTCGCCATGCGCCGGCGGGATGGCCTTGCGGCGCGTCAGTGCGGGATGAAATGGCTGGTGGCCGTGCCGGTGATCGTGGTGGCCGGCCTCTTTATGTGGCTTGTGCTGAAGGCGTTCTTGCGGACGTAACGCCGTTGCCGGATCAACGCGCAAATTTCACTGCTCAAGGCCGCTGGACCGCGTAGGGGCAGCGGACGAGGCGGTCGCCGCAGGGGCGCAGTTCGGGCGCGGTCACGGCACAGTCGGGCCGGGCCACGGGGCAGCGGTCGTGGAAGCGGCATCCGGGCGGAAAATTCCCGGCGGACGGCACTTGGCCGGGAATGGCCTTGAGGCGCTTGCCGCGTGTGGCGGCGGAGGGCATGGCTTCGAGCAGGGCGATCGAGTAGGGGTGGAGGGGGCTGGCGAAAAAGTCCGCGGCCTCGGCCTGCTCGACGATCTGCCCTGCGTACATGACGGCGATACGCGTCGCCATCTGCGAGACCACGCCCATGTCGTGCGTGATCAGCAGCAGCCCCGAGTTCTTGCGGAACAATTTCCGCATGAGGCCGAGCACCTGCGCCTGGATGGTGACATCCAGCGCGGTGGTGGGTTCGTCGGCGATGATCAGGTCGGGCTCGAGGATGAGCCCCATGGCGATCATGACGCGCTGCTGCATGCCGCCGGAGAGTTCGTGGGGATAGGCGCGGGCGCATTGGGCGGGCGCGGGGATTCCCACGCGGCCGAGCCATTCCAAGGCGGCTTCGCGGGCCGCGGCGGACGATACGGCGCGGTGCAGGTAGATCACCTCTTCAAGCTGCGGGCCGATGCGGTGCAGCGGCGAGAGCGACGTCATCGCGTCCTGAAACACCACGCCGATTTTTGCGCCGCGGATCTTGCGCAGTTCCGGCAGCGGCAGCCGGAGCAAATCCAGGCCGTCAAACAGCGCGCGCCCCTGCGTGATGCGCGCCGGCGGCATCGGCAGGAGGCGCGGGACACTCATGGCGGTGGCGGATTTGCCGCAGCCGGATTCGCCCACGAGCCCGAGCACCTGTCCGCGGTCGAGGCTGAGCGAGACGCCTTCTACGGCGCGGGTCACGTGCCCTTCGGCTTCGAACTGGATGTGGAGATCTGAGATTTCCAAGAGCATAAAAACTCTCGACTCTCAACGTTTAACATTCACGTGTCGGTGTTCCCTGGAAATAGAACGTTGCGCGTTGAGCGTTGTCGTGTTGGGATCATTCCATTTTCGTCTGCTGGCGAGGGTCAAAGGCGTCGCGCAGCCCTTCGCCGATCAGGACGGTCAGCAGCATCACCGTGAAGAGCGCGAGGGAGGGGAAGAGGATCAGCCACCAGGCCCAGCGGAACTGCTGCGCCTGCTGGAGCAGCTCGCCCCAGCTCGGCGTGAGCGGCGGCAGGCCAAAGCCGAGGAAGTCGAGCGCGGCGAGCGAGCCGATCGCGCCGATGAGGCTGAACGGGAAAAGGGTGATGAGCGGGGTCAGCGCGTTCGACAGGATGTGGCTGAAGATGATGCGGGCGGAAGAGAGCCCCTGACAGCGCGCCGCCTCGACGAACGTGCGGGAACGCAGGCGCAGGAACTCGGCGCGCATGTAGTAGGAGATCCCGATCCAGTTGAAGAGGCTGTAGCAGACCAGCAGGATCAGGAAACTCCGGCCGAGCGCCGAGCCGATGAAAATCATGACGTAGAGGAAGGGCAGGGCGCTCCAGATCTCCGTGAGACGCTGGCCGGCGATGTCGACCCAACCCCCGAAATAGCCCTGCACCGCACCGATGCCCAGACCGAACAACATGGCCCAGAAGGCCAGCAGCAGGCCGAAGATCATGGCGATGCGCAGGCCGTAGAGCACGCGCGCAAGCACATCGCGGCCGGCGGCGTCGATGCCCATCCAGTGGCCTTTGACCGGCGGATAGGGCCACGCGATCTCGCCCAGGGCGCACGCCACGTCGGCGTGGCGCGTTTTCCACGCGATCCGCGCGGTCGGGGCGGTGCCGCGGAAGGCGTCGGCCACGAGCCTCTGGACGTCTGGCCGGTGGACGTCCGGAACCTTCCGCCAGACGTGTTCGGTGACGGGATAAACGGTGCCCTCCGCACTGCGGCGGAAGCGGAGCTGCAGCGGAAGGTCGGGCGGTGCGGGTTGCCGAAACATCAGACGCGCCGAGGCGGGCGGCGTTGCGGAGGCGTGGACTTCGGGCAGGGTCACGCGCGCGGTGAGGCCCGGCTGCAACGCGTGCGTGAGCGTGAAGACCTGCGAGGGTGCGGCGCGCCCCGCGAACCGTTCGGCCAGCGCGGCGCGGAAGTCGTCGGGCAGGGTCCAGTGCTTGCCGAGGCTTTGGCCCTCCACGCGCGGAACGTCCGGAAAGAAGGGCGCGACGCTTTCAGGCCTGATCACGGTCTGGTCGGGCCGCAGGTTGATGCGGCCCGCATGGACTTCGGGCACGACCGACACCTTGACGGTGCGGTAGTCTCGCAGGGTGGCGGCGTCGGTCACGTCGCCGGGACTGTAAGGGACCGGCGCCCAGATCACGCGGTTGCGCGGATCGGAACGGAACGCGTCCGACGCGGTGAAGGCCGGGTAGTTCACGCGCGTGGCGTCGGTGCCCTCGCCGAGGAGATCCCTTTGCGTGAGGTTCTGGACAAACGGAAAAAAGGTTTTGCCGTTGACGCGCAAATAGAGCGGGCGGCTGTTGCAGAGCAGCTCCGAAACGAGACTGACGCCGAAGAGTGCGGTGAGCAGCACAAGCGACACGCGCGCGCGCCGGATCCGCAGAAAGTTCTGCAGGCGCTTTTGCGTCAGCGGCGAGAGGCGTATGACGGAAAAGGGGTTCATGATTTGCCGAAATGGATGCGCGGATCGATGAGCAGGTAGCAGAAATCGGAGAGCAGGTTGCCGACGAGCTGCATGACGGAGGTGAGGGCGAGCAGCGCCAGGAAGACCGCGTAGTCGCGCCCGATGAGCGCGTCCCAGCTTAAACGGCCCATGCCGGGGATCTCAAAGATGCTTTCGATGATGATGGAGCCGGCGAAGAGCACGCCGAGGATCGAGCCGAAGCCGGTGGCGATCGGGATGAGCGCGTTGCGGAAGGCGTGGCCCCAGATGGCGCGCCGGCGTGTGGCGCCTTTGGCGAGCACGGTCCGCACGTAGTCACTGGCGATCTGGTCGAGCAATGAGTTTTTCATGATGAGCGTGAGCACGGCGAAGTTCCCGGCGACGTAACAGGCGACGGGGATCGCCATGTGCCAGGCGCGGTCGGCGAGGCGCTGGCCCGGCGGGACGGCACCCGCGAAGTCGGACTCGAAGCCGCCGAGCGGAAAGAGGTCGCCAAGGCCTTCAACCGTGCCGCAGAAAAGCATCTTGAGCACCATGCCGAGGGCGAAGGCGGGGATGGCGTACCCGGCAAAAACCACGAAGCTGGAGGCCGCATCGAAGGCTTGCCGGTGACGCAGGGCCTTGGCGATGCCGAGGGGAATGCAGATGAGATAGCTCAGCACGAAACTGGTGATGCCGAACCAGAGCGAGACCGGGATGCGGGACGAGATGAGCTGCCACGCGGAGCGGTTGGGATAGTCGTACGAAGCGATGCGCATGCCCATGCGCTGGGCGATCAGCCAGTCGAAATACTGCACGTGGAGGGGGCGGTCGAAACCGAACTGCCTGTTGAGCTCTTGGCGGTATTCCTCGGTGACCTGCGCCACGTTGGCCGCGGCCCGGTCGCCCGCGCCGCCCATGTTGCGCATCTTCATGAGCTGGATGTCGACGGGGCCGCCGGGCAAAAACCGCGTGAGCGCGAAGCAGACGACCGTGATGCCCAGAAAGGTGGGGATCACGAGCAGCAGGCGGCGGATGAGATACGAAAGGCGATCCATGGAAGGGCGCGGGTTAGGGCTGTGGCGTGAAGCGTTGATGTAGGGCGACGGTCATGGGGGGAGTTTAGTAAAAAAGGCCGGGAGGAACAATGCGGGAGTTTCAGCTCTTTTTCAACAGGACCGGAATGAGCGCGGCGCAGATGAGAACGCCGCCCGCCAGCAGTCCGGGAAGGCTGGCGCGTTCGCCGAAGACCAGGAGCGAGACCGCCACGCCCAGCGGAATCTTGAGGTTGTTCATGACCGCAAGCACGCCGGCCGTCACGCGCCGCGCGCCGCTGTTCCACAGGAAGTAGCTGGCGCCGGAAACGACCACGCCGAGGTAGAGCAGCGCGGCGAGCTGTGCCGCTGTCGGATGCGGCGCGGCCGCGAGCGCGTCGCGCAGGCCGAGTGGCGCGAGGGCCATGAGCCCCCCCAGATAGAGCCAGAAAAAGACGTGCCGGTCGGCCGGTGCGCCCGCGCTGCGCGCGAACACCTCGCGGTAGGCGAGCTGCCCGAGAGCGAAACAGAGGTTGGAGCTTTCGACCAGCAAAAAGCCGATCAAGGGCGCGTCCGAGGAAACCCCCTTCCAGAGGATTACGCCTGCGCCGCACACCGCAAGCAGGGCGGCGAGGAGATTGGTGCCGTGGAACTTCCGCTTCAGCACATCGTTGAAGACGGCGACGTAGACGGGCGTCATGACGGTGAAAAGCGCGACCTCGTGGGATTTGAGATAACGGAAGCTGTTCATGTAGGCCAGCGACATGAGTCCGAACTGGACGATGCCGATTCCGATCAGCGCCGCGCCGGTTTTGATCGGGACGCGTCGGATGAAAGGCAGGAAAACCGCGGCGGCGATGGCGAGCCGGACCGCGGCGAGCCAGGCGGGCGGAAGGCCTGCAAGCAGGTTGCCGATCAAACCGAAGGAAAAGCTCCATATGGCGGAGGCTGTGAGCAGGTAAAGCATCGCCAGTTTTGTACCATATCCTCCCGCCGAATGCGAGGCGCGGTGTTTTTCGCATGTTCCGCCGAATGCGCTTTTTGGTATGCTGGCCGCATGATATTAAAAAAGAGCGTTCTCCTCTTTTTGGTGGCCGGTTTCGGCGTGTCGGCGGCTCTGGGGCAGCGGGACGTCATTTCTTTTAACGACGGGTGGCGGTTCGCAAAGTTCGGCGAGCAGCCGGACGGGACGGTGACCGAAGAGCCTGCCGCCCAAAGCGAGACGTTCGACGACGCGTCTTGGCGGAGCATCCGGCTGCCGCACGATTGGGGCGTGGAATCGCCTTTCCGTATGGATGTGGACGGCTCGCAGGGGCGGTTGCCCTACTTCGGCGTCGGGTGGTACCGCAAACGCTTTGCGCTGCCCGAAGAGGATGAGGGCCGCTGCGTTTTTCTCGACATCGACGGTGCGATGTCGGATTCGACCGTCTGGCTGAACGGCGTGCCGCTGGGCGGGCGGCCTTACGGGTACGCCTCTTTCCGCGTGGAGCTGACGCCGCATCTGCGCCGCGCCGGGTTGCCGAATACGCTGGCGGTACGGCTGGACAACAAACGTCTGAGCGCGCGTTGGTACCCGGGCGGAGGTCTCTATCGCAACGTGTGGCTGGTGAAGACCGCCCCGGTGCGTGTGGCGCACTGGGGCGTCTGCGTGCGGACTGAAACCGACGGGCCTGGGGCGCGCGTCGCGGCGGACGTGACGCTCGAAAGCAGCGCCACGGGGCAGGTGCCCGTCGAAGTTTCGGCAGCCCTTTACGATCTGGACCTCGGCGGATCGGCCGCGGGAAGCAGAAGCGTCGCCACGGTGCCGTCTGTGCCGTTGACCGTTTCGGGCTCCGGACGGGTGACGCTCGCGGCTGAGCTGAAGCGCGCGCGCTTGTGGGATACCGACGCGCCCTACCTCTACCGCCTCGACGTGACGGTTCGCTCGGGCGGACGGACGCTCGACGTCTATCCGCAGACGTTCGGCATCCGCACGCTGAAGTTCGATCCCCTGAACGGGTTTTTCCTGAACGGCAAGCGCCGGAAGATCAAAGGCGTGTGCATGCACCACGACCTAGGCGCGCTGGGGGCGGCTGTGCACCGTCGCGCGCTCGAGAGGCAGCTGGAAATTCTGCGTGCAATGGGGTGCGACGCGCTCCGCACCTCGCATAATCCGCCTGCGCCGGAGCTGCTGGACCTGGCCGACCGCATGGGATTTCTCGTGATGGACGAGGCGTTCGACATGTGGGAAAAAGCCAAGACGCGCGACGACTATTCGCGCTTCTTCAAAGCCTGGCATGAGCGCGACCTGTCCGATCTGATCCGCCGCGACCGCAATCACCCGTCCGTGGTCATGTGGTCGATCGGCAACGAGGTCAACGAGCAGACCGATCCTCTGAACGGCGTGCGCATCGGAAAACGGCTGACGGAAATCGCGCACCGCGAGGATCCGACCCGCCCGACGGTGCTGGGCAACTGGCGCGCGGAGACGATGACGAACGGCATGCAGGAGGTGGCCGACATTTTCGGCGCGAACTACCTGCCGCAGCTGTACGGGGAATTTGCGAAAAACAATCCGGCCCGGGGACTCATCGGCAGCGAAACGGTCTCGATGGTCAGCTCGCGCGGCGAGTTCTTTTTTCCGGTGCCGGAGGAATTTGCGACGCCGCCGATGCCGTTTCCGGAAGGCTATTTCAATTTTCAGGTGAGCGGCTATGACGTTTTTTCACAGCGCCCGAACAACTGCGCGCCGGACGTGGAGTTCATGTGGCAGGCGCGCAATCCGCAGGTTTTCGGCGAATTCGTTTGGACGGGCTTCGATTACCTCGGCGAGCCGTCGCCTTACGAGCGGATGCCGCCGTCCATGAAGTGGCAGAGCGAGGCCGACCGGTCGCGGTGGGCTGAGTTCCTGGCCAAGTATCCGGGGCAGTCGCCCGCCCGCAGTTCCTACTACGGGATCGTTGACTTGTGCGGTTTTCCGAAGGACCGCTTCTACGCCTATCAGGCGCAGTGGCGTCCCGATCTGAAAATGGCGCATATCCTGCCGCACTGGACGTGGCCGGACCGCGAAGGACAAAAGCTCCCCGTCCACGTTTACACGAGCGGCGACGAAGCCGAATTGTTCGTGAACGGCCGTTCGCTGGGTCGGAAGAAAAAAGGGCCGGACGAGTGTCGCCTGCAATGGAACGGGGTGGTGTACTCGCCAGGCGAGGTGCGCGTGACGGCTTACCGCAAGGGTCAGAAGTGGGCCGAGAATGTGCAGCGGACGGCGGGCGCTCCGTCGCGGCTGGAGGTCAAGGCGGACCGCGATCCGATCGCGGGCGACGGCGCGGATCTCAGCTACGTGACGATCCGGGTGCTCGACGCGCACGGCGTGCTGGTGCCGCGGGCCATGCCGCTGCTTCGCTTCGCGGTGTCGGGCCCCGTCGAGATCGCGGGCGTCTGCAACGGCGACGCGACGGACCTGACCGGTTTCCAGATGCCGTTTCAGCACGCCTACAACGGTCTCTGCCAAGTGGTCTTGCGGGGGCGTCCGGGCGAGTCCGGCACGGGCGTCCTGACCGTGCGCAGCGACAGCGTGCGGCTGCCGGAGGCGACGCTCCGCATCCGCGTGCGCTAAGCTCCGAAAATCGGTGGCCGGGCTGCTGCCAAGCGGCGGAGATGGCGGCGGGATGTCATGCTGCTAGACGAGGAGCGCGTCGAGCAGGGCGGAAACGTCGTCTGCCGTGACGGGGCGCGGGTTGGCGGCGGTCGACCCGGACGCCAGGGTTTCGCGGATGAACGCGTCGCGGTCGGCCACGGTCTGGCCGGACAGGGGGTTCTCCAGCCGCATGGCCGACAGCCACGCCCCGACTTGTTCCTCGATGTCTAGACCGTGCCGGACCTTGATGTCCGCCAGATCGTTCCGGATGGCGTCGCGGTTGAAGGCGAGGCATGCGGGCAGGCAGCAGGCGCAGACCAGGCCGTGGGCCGCGTGAAAGCGCACGCCGAGCGGATGGGCGAGGCCGTGGATCACGCCGAGCCGCGCGTGCGAGAGGGCGATGCCGGCCAGATAGCTGGCCTCCAACATGTCGGCAGCCGCGTCGCTGTCCCCCTGGTAGAGGGGCAGCAGCGTGCGGGCGATGCGCACCAGCGCTACTTCGGAAAGCGATCGCGTGAAGGGGGTGGCGTGCCGGCTTGTGTAGGACTCGTAGGCTTGGATGAAGGCGTCTAGCCCGGCGGCGGCGATGTGCGCAGGCGGGCAGCTTCTGAGCAGGGTCGGGTCGAGAATCACCAGCTTGGGCATGTAAGAGGGGTGGCGGATGGACTGCTTGAGCGTGTGCTCGGGATCGGTCAGCACCGAGACGACGGTGGCTTCCGAACCTGTGCCCGCGGTGCTTGGCGCGGCGATCAGCGGCAGGCCGGCGGGAGGTGTCTCCTTGGGATTCACCTGGTAGAACGCCGTTTTCTCGGGAGCGTCCACCAGCCCGGCCGCGGCCTTGGCGAGATCGATCACGCTGCCGCCGCCGACCGCGGCCACCCAGTCGGGCCGGTTCGCACGCAGCTCGGCGCGCAGGGCGTCCACCGCGCCGACGGTCGGCTCGTCACCCGCGTGGCACCAGCCGCGGACCGATACGCCGAAAGGCGGGTCCGCAAAGATGGCGTCGAGCAAGCCGGAGCGCCGCAGCGACTGGCCGTGCACGAGTATGCCGTTCCGTCCGTAAGCGGCTGCGGCTTGAGTGAGCCCCAGCACGGCGCCGGCTTTGGCGATCGTCTGTTGCGGAAGGAGAAGCGGAGAGGGTAGAAGGCTCATAGGGAATTCCGGTGTGGGCCGTCCGATGGGAACGTGCCGCGCGTCAGTAGAGCACGATGATGGCTGCGATCACCAGCGGCACGGTGCCGTTGTTCTCGACGCCGTGCGTGCCGCCTTTGCCCGTGAGGATGGCGTCGCCGGGACCGATCGGCACCCACTGGCCGTTTTCCTCGATCCGCCCGCTGCCGGAGAGGACCAGATAAATCTCGTCTTCGTTTTCGTGGGTGTGGCTGCCGATTGAACAGCCGGGCGCGAGGGTCATGCGGGTGCAGAGCCTGATCTTCGCTCCGAACGCCTCGGGTTTGAACCAGTGCTGCAGTTTGACCGTTCCCGTGCCGCCGCGCATGTTTTCGCGCAGCTCCGTCGCCATGTCGTCGTTCCGTGTGATCATGAGTTTCCTTCCGGCTCGGCACCCCACGCGTCATTCCCCGCAGAGCTCCGAATTGAAACGCTTCATTTTAGCACGCCCCGATCAGAAAACGAGACGGATTTTTGCATCCTGTGAGATTGTCATTGCACCGGCAATCGCCTATCATAGTCACTTTCTTGTCTGTCACCGGACGTTATGCGTAAAGCGAAAATCAAACGAATCGAGCGGATCGAACATTATCTGGTCCGCATCATCCAGCAGCCCGGCGCCGATCAGGGACATCCGTGGCCGATCCGCGCGCTGCTGTGTCTGCTGAAAGGCGTTTCCCTGGTTTTCACCGGTGTCGTGCTGCTTCGCCTTTTCCTGTACAACGTCGGGATTTTCAGGCGGTACCCGCTGGGCTGCCAGGTGATCAGCGTGGGGAACATTACTGCGGGCGGCACGGGAAAGACGCCGGTGGTGGAGATCTTTGCGCGAGAGTTGCAGAAGTCGGGCCGCAAGGTGGCTGTCCTCAGCCGCGGCTACCGCAAAAAAGAGCTGCCGTGGTACCAGCGGGTATTCCGCGAGACGATCGAGCCGCCGCGCGTGGTGAGCGACGGCAAGCGGATGCTGCTCGACAGCGAGATGGGGGGCGACGAGCCTTACATGCTGGCGAGCAACCTGCCGGGCGTGGCGGTCCTCGTCGATAAGAACCGCGTGAAGAGCGGGCGCTACGCGGTGAAACGTTTCGGGTGCGACACGCTGATCCTCGATGACGGTTTCCAGTACCAGAAACTGCGCCACCGGCTGGAAATCGTGCTGGTCGACAAGACCAATCCGTTCGGCAACGCCAACATGCTGCCGCGCGGCGTGCTGCGCGAACCGATCCGCAACCTGAAGCGGGCTGATTTTATTTTCATCACCAAATCGGACGGGAACTCCGACGCCTTGCGGGCGCGTATCCGCGAGCTGAATCCGACGGCGGAAATCATCGAGTGCCGCCACAAGCCGCGTTACCTGCAGAACGTCTACACGGCGGAGCACGTGCCGCTGGAGTGGCTCAAAGGACGCACGGTCACCACGCTGTCGGGCATCGCGGTGCCGCAGAGCTTCGAGAATTCGCTGCGGCTGATGGGCGCGAAGGTGATCTATTGCGAGCGCTACGCGGACCATCACCGGTATCACGCGCAGGAGATCATCGACGCCTTGAACAAGTCGGCCGACCTTCACGCCGACGCGCTGCTGACCACCGAGAAAGACGCGGTCCGTTTTCCGCTGTTGGAAAAGACGCCCGTGCCGGTCTTCTATCTGCGGGTGGACATCGATTTGATCAACGGCGCCGAAAACTTCCATGAGGCGGTGGAGCACATTTGCTTCCGCAAGAACCGGAACGGCCAGCTGCCGAAAATTCCCGCCGCCACGAAAGCGTGATTTGCCGTGAGCCGATCCCCGACACAGACAGAAGACTCTTCCCCGCCGCGTGTGTTGCGTTCGGTCTCCGTGGTCAGCATCATGACCGCGATCAGCCGGGTCTTGGGGCTGGTGCGCGAAGTCGTGATGGCCTATTTCTTCGGCACGTCGGCCCTCAAGTCCGCCTTCGACATCGCGTTCATCGTGCCCAACCTCTTCCGCCGCCTGTTTGGCGAGGGTGCGCTGTCGAGCGCGTTCGTGCCGGTGTTCAGCGAGACGCTGGAGAAAGAGGGGCCCGAGTGCGCGCACCGCTTCGCCGTGCGCGTCATCAGCCTGCTGGCCGCCGTGCTGGGCGTGGTGACTGTGGCGGGCATTCTGGCCACGTATCCGCTCGCCTGCGTGCTGCCGCCGGACAGCCGCTGGCTGATCCCGCTCCCCATGTTGCGTATCATGCTGCCGTACGCGCTGCTCATCTGCGTCGCGGCGTTGGTCTCCGGCATGCTGAACACGCTGGGCCGCTTCGCCGTGTCGTCGCTGACGCCGTTTCTGCTGAACCTCATCTGGATCGCCACGCTGTTTGCGGTCTGTCCGTTTCTGCGCGACGCGCCCGCCACCCAGATTCTCGTGCTGAGCTGGGCCATCCTGCTTGCGGGCGTGGCGCAGATCCTGTTTCAACTGCCCGAACTGGCCAAGCACGGCTTCCGTTTCCGGCTCTGCTTCGCGGGGCTGCTGCAGGACGCGAAGCTGCGCCGCGTGCTGACGCTGATGGGGCCGGCCGCGTTGGGGATGGGGCTGATCCAGATTAACGTGTGCGTCGACAAGTTCCTCGCGTTCTGGGCGGATCCCGCAGCACCGGCCGCGCTGGAGTACGCCGAGCGCATCGTGTATCTGCCGCTCGGCATGTTCGGCACGGCGTTCATGACGGTGCTGCTGCCCACGTTTTCCCGCCAGGCTTCGCGCGGCGATTTCGCGGTGATGCGCGATACGCTGGAGCGGGCGATCCGCAACCTCGCGGTGATCATGGCCCCGTGCTCGGCCGCGCTGGCGTTCCTGGCTTTGCCGGTCATTGAGCTGATCTACGGCATCAAGGGCGGCCGTTTCGACCACGAGTCGGCGCTGCTGAGCGCGCGCGCGCTGGCCGCGTATGCGCCCGGCCTTCTCGTCTTCAGCTTGCAGAAGGCGCTGATCCCCGCTTTTTACGGCATGCAGGATCTGCGCACGCCCGTGCGGGTGAGCCTGTTCGGCCTGGTGCTGAACGTCACGCTGAACATCGCCAGCGTCGTTTTGCTGCCGCACGGCTGGAAGCATGTCGGCATTGCCGGAGCGACGGTTCTGGCCAGCGCGGTGAACGGCCTCATGCTGGCCGTCCTTCTCCGCCGTCGGATCGGTGCGCCGCGGGTGTCGGCGGTCCTGCGTCCCGTGGCCAAGGCGGTCTTCGCGGCGTTGGCCATGGCGGGTGCCGCCGTCCCCGCCTATGCGGGGGCCTACCGGTTTCTGATCGGCGGCGGATACCACATCAAGCTGGCCCAGGTTTTGTCGATGGGGGTGACCGTGGTTCTTGCCGCTGCGGTTTACGGCGCGCTGATGGCGCTCATCAGCCGGTCTGAGCTTCTCGAGATGGCGGGGGACTTCCGCCACCGGCGGAAACGGGAGGGTGCGTGAGATGGAGCGGAAAACATTTGTTGTGGCGTGCGGCGGTACCGGCGGGCATGTGTTCCCCGGCTTGGCGGTGGCGAACGAGCTGAAGCGGCGAGGCCACGCCGTGGAGGTCTGGTTTTCCGGGCGCGACATTGAGGGCGCCACGCTGAGCAGCTGGGACGGCCCCGTGTTTTCGACCGGTGCCAGGCCGCTCTCCCCGCGGAATCTGCCGTATTTGGGCCGCGCCTTCTACACGAGCCTGAAGGGGTTGCGACGTCTGAAACCCGACGCTTTGCTGGCCATGGGCAGTTACTCCAGCCTGCCGCCGGTGCTGGCCGCGCGCTTGCGCCATGTGCCGGTGGTGCTGCACGAGGCGAATGCGGTGCCCGGCAAGGCGGTGGAATTCCTTTCGCGCTACGCCGTGCTGACGGCGGTGAGCTTTGGGGAGACGGCCAAATGGTTGCCGGGCCGCAAGGTGCTTTGCACCGGACTCCCGGTGCGCGGCGACTTGGCGGGACAGCCCCGCTTCACGGAGATAACCGAGGGACTCTTCACCGTGTTTGTGACCGGCGGTAGCCAAGGGGCCCGGCGCGTGAACGAACTGGCGTCGCAGGCCATGTGTCTGCTCAAGCAGGCCGTGGGCGACGACTTTTTCGTGATCCACCAGTGCGGGGCTGCCGACGAGGCGCGCGTCAAGGCCGCTTACGAGGCCGCCGGCATCCGGGCGCGGGTGTGCGCGTTCTTGCCGGAGATGGGGAAGGCCTATGCGTCGGCGGACCTCGTGATTTGTCGCGCGGGCGCCTCCACCTGTTTCGAGCTGTGCCTGCTGGGCAAGCCGGCGCTGCTGATCCCGCTGCCGACCGCCGTGCGCAACCACCAGCACCTGAATGCGGTCGCGCTGGTCCGGAGCGGCGGCGCCGACGAAGGCATTCAGCAGGAACTGTCGGGGCGCTCGCTCATGCGGTACGTGCAGAACAAGAAGGACAACCCGCACCTGCTCACGCGCATGAGCCAGGCGGTGAAGACCTTGGCCGTGCCCGATGCTGCCGCCCGCGTGGCCGACGCGCTGGAAGGCGTCGTGAAGCCGTGACCGCCGCCGGCCTGGCCGCGTAACGAGACGTTATTTCTTTTCCGGCGGCGCGGACTGCCTCATCATCTGTTTCGCGAACATCTGGAAGAAGAGCTCCTGCAGCACTTCGCGCCCGTCGCGGTTGATGCGCTGCAGGGCCGCGATCTCATTGGACTGAAAGCGCAGGGAGGCCGTCAGCGTGCGTTCGTCCGTCAGGCTGATGCCGAATGTCGCGCCGTCGCCGCCGGTCGGTAGCAGGCGTATCTGCTCGGGTTTCACATCGGGCATGATCGACACGACGTATCGCAAAAGACTTGCGATTTGAAGCGAAGCGCTGGCCGTCAAATTCGTGTTCAAGGCCGGATCCTGCGCGCTGATTTTGCGCTGCAGGGTGAGCGTCTTTTCGCGGAAGGCGAGGGCCGGCAGCTCGCCATCGATCGATTGCGGCGACCCGATGACGGTGATGAGGTGCCCGTCGGCCACGGCGGTTTCCAGCACGGCCTGTTTGAGGAAAAGCGAGAGCAGCGTGAACAGGATGGACGGATCGGCCGGCTTGCCGTCGGAACCGGTCGCGGGAGGCTGGAGCATGAGCGCGTAAGTCGCGACCGGCGTATCGGCGATGCGGCGCGGCGGCTTCGGCGTCAGAAGGAGGTCGCCGTTCTTTTCTGCGGTGTGAAGCTTTCCGATCGCATCGCGGACGGGCGCGGCGTTCGTGACCGGTTCGATTTGCACGAAACAGAGACCTTGCCTGTTCCGGTTGGGTGCCAGATAGGTCAGCTTCTCACCGGTAAACGCCGTTCGCGGGGCTAGGCCGGAAAGCGGGTCGAACAGGCGGGAGCGGGCTGCGCCGAGGTAGGGGGCCCAGAGGCCCGGGCTGCCGCTGGCCGTGAGCGACATGAAAAAGGCGTCGTCTGGCGAACCGTTCCAGAGCCGGGCCGAGGGTTGGCGCCAGGCTGTTGTGAGCGCGCCGAGCGCGGATTCCTTCTTGGGGCTTCCCCGCACAGCGAAGGCCAGGGCCTGGCCGTCCAGCGTGAGGGAGAAGGCGAGCGAGTCGAAGTCGCGGATCAGCTTGTCGGCGTTGATAAACGCGGAGGCCTTCTCGCCCCGCGAGCCCAACAGGTCCGCGAGCCGCTGCGGGTTGACCAGCACGCGGAAGGTTCCGGGAAGGTTTTGGGGCGGGGCGCCGATCAGTTTCGCCCGGTTTTGCCAGGCCCAGGCGAGCGCATCGCGCGAGACGGAAGTGAACAGGTGTCGGTCGGCGACCGCGATCGCGACGCGGGGTGGAAGGTTCGTGTCGGAGGGGGTTTCGAAGAGGGTGCCCGTTTCCAGCGGCGTCTGCGTCCGGTAGGCAGCGGCAAACGCCTCGCGCGTGGCGGTGCCGTCGTCCGCCAGCGGGATCAGCGCGACGTTGGCGGGGTTGTCCGCGGCCACCGGCAGGGCCGGATCGAGGGTCTGCACGATGTGCAGCGGTTCCGTCGCCGAGACGCCCGCGAAGGACGGCAGCGACAGGTTCTTTGCCAATGTCGTCTGGACCAGATCGAGGGCGAGCGGCAAGTCGGCCACACGGCTGAAAGCGGATGCGCCATAGATGACGCTCTGGTAGCTGTCCACTTCCAAGATGCCGACAAAAAGGCGCTCCGCCCGGATGTCGCGGGCCCAAGAGAGAGCTAGAACCGCGAGTGCGGCCCTGCCGGAAACACAGAGGTGTCGGGGTGTCATGGGGTCCCTGTTGAGCGCCGGCGCTTGGGCTGGGGGTGATAGAACATCAGTACCACGTTTTTCAGGCTTTCGGCCAGTTCGGGGTCGCTGCCGAAGACGTCATCCTCGGATCCGCACGTCTTACATTCGATGTTGGCCGAGACAAAAATCGCTTCGTTCGTGTTGACGCTGTCCCCCTTGCGGCGGTCTTTGAACAGCCCCTGGTCAACCAGCATCTGGAACAGAGGGACGACCTCCTCGTGCGGAAGGGTGATGCGCGTCTCGGACCAGTCGTTCCAGCTCGAATCCTCCGTTTTCTTCGCGAAGGGGTTGGAGACGAGCTTGCTGGTGCCATCGCGGACCGTGACAATGCCGTTTCCGTCAATCCGCACGTTCACGCGTTGGACGGGCGTGGTGCGGTAGTTGTAGTGCCGGATGGAAATCCAGTTCAGGCCGGAATCCTTGACTTTGAAAAAGGGATTCATGATGCCTTGGCATCCGCAGATGACGGCGACGCCCAACAGGAGCGAAAAGAAGAGTGAATATCGCATGAGGTAATAATGGCGGGAATCGGCGAATCGGGCAAGAACGAAGTGGCTGTTCCCTGAAAATGGGGCGGGCTCGGGATCAGAACGCGATGTCGAGAAGGAGGGGGAGGTGGTCGGACCCGATGTCGGGACCGGTGCGTTTGTCGAGGATGCGCACGCCGTCGCTGTGAAAGCAGTGGTCGAGCGGAATGCGCACCAGCGGGCTGGTGGCCGTGGGCCAGGTGGGCTGCGGGCCGCGCCCCTGCGCGCTGTCATGCAGGCCGCTGGCTTTGAGGAAGGCACGGAAATGCGCTGACCACGGGGTGTTGTTGAAGTCGCCGGTGACGACCAGCGGCCCCTCGACTTTGCGGAGGGTTTGGGCGAGCTCGAGCGAGAACGCGTTGCGTCCGCGCCACATGGTGCCGTTGTACGGGGCCAACGTGTGGGTCCCGACGACCGTGACGGTCCTGCCGCCGACGGCGATGCGCGCGAGCGAGGAAGGCGCGCCCTCGGGGTCGCTCAGCAGGAAAATCTCGGCGGCGAGCGCGTTGGTTTTGCAGTAGATGGCCGCGCCGAAATTGTCGTCGCGCGGCAACGTAGCGAAAACGGGGTGGCTGTTGGTGAGCGGCGCGAGCTGGCGCAGCCACCACACGTCGGGCTCCTGCAGCACCACCACATCCGGGTCTTCGCGGGTGACGAGCGCAAGCAGGGCCGCCGAATTGGTGTTGCTGGTGAGGATGTTGGCCTGCAGGATGCGGAGCCGGGCGGGCGCGGCGGCCAACGGGACGGCGTGGGTCTCGCTCGGCAAGGAAAGCAGGAGCACGGGGAGCGCGTTGACGGCCACGAGGAGGAGGCTGGCCACCGCATGACGGTGGCGGCGGGCGGCGAGTTCGAACCCTGCATAGGCGAGAAAACAGAAGGCGAGGTGGGGCTTGAAGTGGGTGAAGATTTCGAAAAACCACACGTAGCGGCCGAGCAGCCCGGCGAGGGTGAAGAGCGCGCCGAGAAAGGCGGCGGCTTCGATCAGGCCGTGAAAACGTCTGAAAAATACGCTCGGGTTCATGGTTCGTTCGGGGGGGTGGGCCCGCCGTCCATCCGGCAAAGTCCGGAGTGGCGCAGGAGCGCGTCGGCGGAGGGTCCTTTGCCGCGGAAGAGCAGAAAGACCTCGGCCGGGTCGGCGCCGCCGCCGAGGGCGAGGAGTGTGTCGCGGAACCGTCGGCCCGTGGCGCGGACGGCCGCGTCGTCGGCGAGCCCGGCTTCCTCGAAGGCGGCGAAGGCGTCGGCGGAGACAACCTCCGACCATTTGTAGCTGTAATAGCCGGCCGCGTATCCGCCGCCGAAAATGTGGCTGAAGGAGCACAGGAAACGGTCCTCGGCGAGGAGCGGCGTGGGCGAATACTTGGCGGCGTCGGCCCGTTTGACGGCGTCGGCGTCGGGCCATTCAGGGCGCGGGTAGCGGGCGTAGAGGTCCATGTCCGTGGCGGCGAAAAAGAGCTGCCGCAGCATGGCGGTGGCGGCCCGGTAATTCTTGGCGGCCACGATTTTGTCGAACAGCGCGTCGGGCAAGGGCTCGCCGGTTTCGGCGTGGCGGCTCAAACCCTTGAGCGTGCCGCGGTCGTAGCACCAGTTCTCCATGAACTGGCTGGCGATTTCGATCGCGTCCCATTCGATGCCGTTGACGCCCGAGGCGTCGGGTTCATCGACGGTGGTGAGCATGTGCTGGAGCGCGTGGCCGAATTCGTGGAAGAGGGTGTTGACCTCCTGGAACCGCATCACGGGCGGAGCGTTGCCCACGGGCGCGCTCTGGTTGCAGACCAGCAGGGCCATGGGAAGCTGCAGCGAGCCGTCCGGCCGGCGGTCGCGTGTCCGGAAATCGTTCATCCACGCGCCGCCGCTTTTCGTTTCCGGCCGGCTGTAGGGGTCGAGGAAAAAACAGGCGAGCGGGGTGCCGTTCTGATCGGCGACGCGGAAGAAACGCACGTCAGGGTGCCACGTGGGCGCCTCGCCGTCGGCGGGCGTGATGGCGATGCCGAACAGGCGTTCGGCGAGGCTGAAGAGGCCCTCCAGCACGCGCGGGAAGAGAAAATAGCGGCTCAGCTCCTCGTCGCTGTAGTCGTACAGGTGTTCGCGTTGCCGCTCCGCCCAGTAGGTGATGTCCCAGGGCTGCAGCGGGTCCTCCGTGAAGCCGTTGGCGCGGGCGAAGGCCTGCAGGTCGGCGGCCTCGCACCGGCCCGCATCGCGCGAGGCGTCGGCCAGTCGCGCGACGAGCGTGTCGACGGCCTCTACGGTTTTCGCGGTTTTATTCGAGAGGCTGAGGGCTGCGAAGTGGGGATAGCCCAGAAGGCCGGCCAGTTCGCGCCGCAAGGCAAGGAGCTGCTCGATCAGCGGCGTGTTGTCCAAGGCGCCGGAGGCGGCCCGCGTGGCGAAGGCGCGGTAAAGGTGCTCGCGCGCGGTCCGGTTCCGGCTGTGCATCATGAAGGGCAGATAGACCGCGGCGTCGAGTGTGATCTTCCAGGGCCCGTGCTCCGGCGTCGCGGGCTCGCCGGCCTCTTTTGCCGCTTGCGCCGTGGCCGCGAGCAGGGCCGGCGGCAGCCCCTCCGCCTCTCCGGGCGTGCGGAGGATCAAGGAATAGGCTTTGGTCGCGTCGAGCAGATTGTTGCGGAAGGCGGTGGAGAGGCGGGCGAGTTCCATCTGGATGGCGTTGAAGCGCACCTGTTGCTCCGGGGCCAGGCCGACGCCGGACTGCTCTGCGCTCTGGATGGTTTTCGCGAGAATGCGGCGCTGGACCGGCGTCAGGCAGGGGGCGGCCTGGTCGGCGTCGCGGAGCGCGCGGAACCCGTCGTAGAAGGCGCGGCTCTGCCCCACGCGCAGGGAGAAGGCGACAATGTCGGGCTGGACGGATTCCTGGACGCGGCGCCAAGCCTCGCTGTTCATCACGGAGAGCATGTGAGAGAGGAGGCCCCAAGCGTCGTAGAGCGGATGGCAGGCGTCATGCAGCGGGCGCATCAGTCCTGACCACGAAGGAACGATGTTTTGCTCGAGCGCGTCGACGGCGGCGCGCGCCTCCGCAAGCAGCTGCCCGAAGGCGGGCGTGGCGTTTTCTGGCGTCATCCGGTCGAAGGCCGGATAATAGGGGATGTGGTAGAAAGGTGACATGGCAAATCAACCGTGGTGGAGCATCTGTGCACAGATGCGGGACGTGCGGACCATCCAGCGGTCCGGCTCAAGGTGTTTTTGAGGGATCGACGCCGTGCTTGCGGAGTTTCTCGGCGACGGCCGGCTCCGGGGCGAACCGGTAGCTGCGGGTCCAGAAGGCGACGGCCTCGCTTTCGCGGCCTACGGCGTTGAGCGCATCGCCCGCGTGGTCGAGGATGACGGGCTCCTCTTTGTCTCGCTCGGCGGCCTTCAGCAGGTACTGGAGCGCATCGAAGGCGCGGGATTTCTTGAACAGAACCCACCCTTTGGTGTCGAGGTAGGCGGCGTTGTCGGGATCGGCCGAAAGGGCCTCGTTGATCAGCCGGTCAGCCTCGTCGAGGTGCGCGCTCTTTTCGGCCCACATGTAGGCGAGGAAATTTTTGATTTCGTGAGAAGAGGGATGTGCGGCCAGGGCGTCGCGGAAGAGCCGGTCGGCCTCGTCGTAGGACTTGAGGTTTTCGAGCAAGGCGCCTAGCCAGAGGTAGAACGCCTCGTCGGGAAAGAAGCCCGCCCGCATGCGGCGCGCGTAGACGGCTTTAAGCGTGGCGGCGGCCGCGGCGTTGTCGTCGAGCGCCTGTTGCGTGGCGGCCAGGATCAGCAGCGTGGCGTGGGCGTCGCGCTCCCGCTGCGCCTGGCGGGCGAGCCGGTTGGTGGCGTCAGGCTGGTCGGCCCAGAGCGCGCCGAGCCGCAGAATGGCGGTGTTCACCGTGGGGTTCTCGCGGTAGGCCTGGAGCAGCGTCGCCATCGCGGCGTTGGTCTGCCCGAGCTGGAGCCGGCTCTCGGCAGACAGCGTCGTCAGCGCGGCGCGCTCCGCGGCGTTCGTGCGCTGGGACATCGCGAGGCCGATGCAGGCGAGCGCGCGTTCGGGATATTTGCCCTCGCGGGTGTAGTGGATCGCCCACTGGACCGGAAGCGCCATGCTGAGCTTATCGTGAAACCGGTCGTGTTGCCCGCGGATGACATCCAGGGCCCGCCTGACTTGATCGGACTGGAAGTAGAGCCTGGCCAGCGCCTGGGCGAGCTCGCGCTCCTCGGGCTGGCGCTCCAGCAGGATCGCGCAGTGGCGGGCCGCGTCGGCGGGGCGTCCGCCGGCATCGGCCATGCGGGCGGCTTCGAAACTCATTTCCGTGTCGTCCGGGTGGCGCAGCAGATAGCTTTCCAGCGCGTCCAGCGCCTCGCTGTAACGTTCGAGGTCCGCAAGGCAGCTGATCAGCGCCGCGAGCGGTTTTCGGCCGTCGGGGTCGAGCTGCACGGCTTGGCGGAAGGCCTCGCATGCGGCGGCCTTGGCGGTGTTGGTGTCGCTCCCCTCGCCGCTCTCAAGCAGAAGCCCCTGGGAATAGAGCGCAAGGGCGCCGGCCTGCCGCGCCTCGGCGTCGGAAAGGGAGAATGCGGAAACTTTTCCGTCGGCGCTCGGAAATACGCACCCCGAAAGCAGCGCCGCAAAAAAAGAAAACGACAAAACAAAACACATCCCGACCGGTCGGAACTTAACTTCTGACCCCATCGGTTTCATTTTGTCTCTCCTGCTGGTGACGAGAACCGGCCTTGCCTCCGTAAGGAAACAGGACCGGAATTCCAAAAAGGAGCTGTCCCGCAAGTGTCGTTTCCAACCCCGCTTGCGGGACAGTCGCAACGCCCGTGCGAGCTTACTTGTTCTTGTGGCGCTGAGCCTTCAGGCGTTTACGGTACTTATGCTTGGACATTTTCGCACGGCGTTTTTTCTTGATGGAACCCACGTTCATTCTCCTGGAAGTGGCATGCCTGTCCGACGTTGGACGGTCATGCTTGTTTTGTTCAAAAGATGACTTTATTCAACGGCAATTCGATGATGCCCGTCGCGCCGGCGGCGCGCAGAGGCGGGACGATGTCACGCACGATCTTCTCTTCGACCACGGACTCGACGGCGAACCACGCTGCGTCGTTCAGCTTGTTGACCGTCGGGGCGTGCAGCGAGGGAAGGATTTCGGAGACGGCATCGAGTTTGTCGGCGGGCACGTTGAGCTTGATCAGCACGCGCGATTCGGCGGCGAGCGCGCCCTGCAGCAATAGCGCGAGCTGCTCGACCTTGGCGCGCTTCGCGGGATTCGCCCACGCCTTCTTGTTGACGATGAGACGCGTGGTGGAGGTGAGGACCGTGTCCACGATGCGCAGATTGTTGGCCCGCAGCGACGAGCCGGTCTCGGTCAATTCGACGATGGCGTCAACCAGTTCCGGGGCTTTCACCTCGGTGGCGCCCCACGAGAACTCGACTTCGGCTTCCACGCCGTGCTGGGCGAGGTAGCGGCGGGTGAGCCCGACCGCCTCGGTGGCGACGCGTTTGCCCTGCAGGTCTTTCACGCTCTGGATCGCAGAGTCATTCGGCACCGCGAGCACCCAGCGCACGGGGCGCGAGGTGGCTTTGGAATAGCACATCTCGCAGACTTCCTGAACGTCGGAATTGTTTTCGTAGATCCAGTCGTAACCGGTGATGCCCGCGTCGAGCAAGCCGAGTTCGACGTAACGCGAAATCTCCTGCGGCCGGATGAGACGGCATTGCAGCTCGGGGTCGTCCACGCTCGGCACATACGAGCGCGATCCCGCCTGCACGCTGAATCCGGCCTTCTTCATCATGTTGAAGGTCGCTTCCTGCAAACTTCCTTTGGGCAAACCCAGAATCACCGGCATAATCTTCACCTTGTTTCAATACGGCTACAGTTGAAAAAGATCATTTATAATATCTGATTCGGAGCGCGGTGGCAAGGGGTGAGACATTTTTTTTGGGCGAAACAGTAAAAAAGGTTACCGTTCTCCGGCATATCCCATCTGCTGCAGCAACCAGAAATTTTTCATCCACTCTTTCTCGACTTTGACCCACAGTTCGACGCTGACTTTCACTCCGAAGATGTCGGAAAGCTCCGGCTCCGCGCACTGCCTGACGTACTTGAGGGTTCGTCCTTTCGGGCCGATCACGATCCCCTTCTGCGAGGCGCGGTTGACGTAGATCGTGGCCGAAACGGTCCATGCGGTGTCGGTTTCGTCGATTTTTTCCACTTTGACGCCGAGCTCGTGCGGCAGTTCGTCGTGCAGCCGGGCGAGGAACTTCTCGCGGATCACGTCCGCGATCGCCAGTTTTCGAGGGTAGTCGGTGACGATGTCTTCTGGAAAGAGATACGTGTCAGAGGGCTGGGCGAGCCTGTAGAGCAAGTCTACCAGATCCACCGCGCCGGCGGGGTGGATGGCCGACGTCTTCGTCCACGTGACGTCGCGCTGGCATTGCTTTTCGGCCTGAATGGATTGCCACAACTCTTTGAAGGCCGCTTCGTAGAAAGGCGACTGGTCGCTCTTGTTGAGCGCGAATACCACCGGCTGTTCGGCGTTGAGCGCGCGGCGCATCCAGCCGTCGTCCTCGAGGTGTGGGCGGCTGCTGGCGTCGAATACCACGAGCAGAATGTCCACGCCCGCCGAGGCCTGCCGCGCCATGCGGTTCATCAGCGTGCCGAGCGTGCTTTCCGATTTGTGGAGGCCGGGCGTATCGATGAAAACGAGCTGGCCCTTGCCCTCGGTCAGAATGCCCCGGATCGTGTTGCGCGTTGTCTGCACCACCGGGCTGACGATGCTGACCTTTTCGCCCACCATGCGGTTGAGCAGTGTGGATTTTCCCGAGTTGGTGCGGCCGACGATGCCGACTACGGCGCAGCGTTTGGAAGGCGTGTCGTTCAAATCGCTCATGGAACCGCTCCGCAGTTGCTGTTGCCGTTTGTGCCGCCGCCGAAGTAGAGGGTCTGCCCGGTGGCGTCCAGCACCGCCCGCCACAGGTCGCTGTTGAGATTGACCTTCTGACGCTCGATCGTCGCAAGCCTGATCGGCACCAGCGTGTACCAATCGTCCTGGTTGCCGACAACGCAGTTGGTCCTTCCGGCCATGGCGGCGTGGACGGCGTTTCGGGCCAGCATGTAGCAGCGGATCGCGTCCGTGCCCTTGGCGGGTACGCTGCGGATCGTGTAGCTCGGATCGAAATACTTGACCGAAGCCTCGCGGTTCGCCTTTTTGAAATGGTCCGTGATGCGCAGCTTCAGATATTCGCCGATGTCTTTTTTCAAGACGTTGCCGGACGCGTCTTTGTGCTCGGGCTGGCCCGCGATGTGGCGTTGCCCCGCGCCTTCCGCGACGACGATCACGGCGTGGTCTTTGAACCGGTCAAACCGGTAGGAGAGCGCGGACAGCAATCCGTGGGGCCCGTCCATTTCGAAATCCAGCTCCGGGATCAGACAGAAGTTTACGACCGGATTCGCCAGCGTGGCGTAGGCGGCGATGAAGCCCGAGTCGCGGCCCATGAGCTTGACGAGCCCGATGCCGTTGAAGGTGCCTTTGGCTTCGGTGTGGGCGGCCTGGATGATCTGCGTGGCTTCGGCGACGGCCGTTTCGAAGCCGAAACTGCGGCCCACGAAATGCAGGTCGTTGTCGATGGTCTTCGGGATGCCGATGACGCTGATCGCGAGCTTGCGCCGCTTGCATTCGTCGGCGACATCGCGCGCGCACCTCAGCGAGCCGTCGCCCCCGATGCAGAACAGGAGATTGATGTTCATGCGGGCGAGCGTGTCGACGATTTCGCCGGTGTCCTGCTGCCCGCGCGAGGAGCCGAGCATTGTGCCGCCGTGCTCGTGGATGGTGTCGACGTTGTCTGTGTCCAGCATGATCGGCTTGTAGCCGTAGCGGGGAATCAGCCCTGCATAGCCGTAGCGGATGCCGTAGATGTTCTTGATCCCGTAGTCGAACATGAGGATCTCGACCAGCCCTTTGATGACGTGGTTCAGGCCCGGGCAGAGCCCTCCCGCGGTCACGATGCCGACGCGGCTCCAGGACGGGTCGTGGAAGATTTTCTGGTGCGGCCCGGCGCGTTCGAAGGACGGCGTGACGCCGAGGTGTTCGGTGGCCCGCTGGAGGTTCTTGACGTTTTCGGTGACGAGGATCCTCTCGTCGTCGTCGATGAAGTCGCGGTTGCGGATCGGAGATTCGATTTTGCATTCGCCCAAAGTCTCGACTTTGAGTGTGAACTCTTTGGGATTGGATATGATTTTCTCGATGAAGGACATCTCGCTCCGCCTTTCTCTTGCGAATGCGTGGGAAGTATACGGTGATTCTTTGAGGAGGTCAATTGACACATGCCGAATTATTTGGTTAACTATCACGACTTTTCGCGCTTTTGGACCATAGCTCAGTTGGTAGAGCACGACACTTTTAATGTTGGGGTCGCGGGTTCGAATCCCGCTGGTCCAACCATTCTCGCGAAACTAGGCCTGCCGCCGGAACATCAGTTTCGGCGGTTTTTTGTTGCCCGTTGCCCGGCCGCCTTGCCCAGTTGACGCGGTTTGCGGCAAAGAGTACAATCCCGCCCTTTTTGCGCTATGGACTCGGTTCCGGCGGCGCGTTGTGTGGCGTGTGAATGAAATACGTAGCGACGGTTGAAGAAATGCGTTGTGTTGGTCAACGGAAAGGGCTGTCATGCAATTAACGAACCATCTCGAGCCCGGTCAGATTCTGGTCGGTTGTGAAGAGACGGACAAGCAGCGCCTGCTGGAACGCATGGTCGACGTGCTGTCGGCATCGCGTGTTCAGCGGCTGAATCCGCAAATCAGCAAAGCGTGTTTGCGCGCTGCGATTTTCGGACGGGAGGCGCAGCGCCCGACGGTGATGGGAAACGGGTTGGCCTTCCCCCACGCTCGCATCAAGGGCTTCAACGGGATCGGCATGGCGCTGGCGATTCTCAAACGGCCGATCTGTTTCGGCCCGGGGCAAGACGTCTCGGTCGTCTGCATGATCGTGGTGCCGCAGGAAGCGCCGATGGTGACGCTGAAAGTCATGGCGCGCGTAGCGCAGTTCTTCAGGAACGAAGAGATCCGGGCCGACCTGATTGCCGCGAAGAGCAGCGAAGCGGTCTTGGCGCTGTTCTCTGCGGGGGATCTGTCGTTGGATATCCCGGTGACGGCGCGCGACATCATGGTGCCTCCGGGGCCGCGTGTCGCGCTCAAAATGCCGCTGCGCGAGGTGACGTCCCTGATGCATGCGGAGCGGCTGGATGCGGTCGCGGTGGTCGGCGCGGCGGGCGAGTTGGCCGGAGAGATCACCAGCGACAGCCTCTTCCAGTTCGGCCTGCCGGAGTTTTTTCAGCATCTCAAGAGCGTGAGCTTTATCAGCGAGTTTGACCCGTTCGAGAAATATTTCGAGCGCGAGGCCCACTCGGTGGCCGAACAACTCATGGGCACTGACCTTTGCCGGATGCCGCCCGAGGCGACCCTGCTGGAGATCGTTTTCGCTTTGGCGGTCAAACGCCGCACGCAGGTGTATGTCGTGGAGGCCGGTAACGTGTGGGTCGGCACGGTGGACCGCGCCTCGGTGTTGAACAACGTGCTCAATTGGTAGGTGCCTTATGCTCACTGCGATTCTTGTTTTCATCGTGACCTATGTTCTGATCGCTTCGGAGAAGGTCGATAAAACGTTGGCTGCGCTGATGGGGGCGGTCGTGATGATCGTGTCGCGCGCGGTCCCCTATGAGCGCGCGCTCACCGCGATCGACATGAACGTCATCTTCCTGCTTTTGGGCATGATGGTGATCGTCGGCGTGATGGCGCAGACCGGCGTCTTCGAGTGGCTGGCCATCCATCTGGCGCGGCTGGCGCGCGGCAACGGGGTGGTCATCATGTGCCTGTTCCTGCTGATGACGGCGGTCGTTTCGGCCTTTCTGGACAATGTGACGACCATCATCCTCGTGGCCCCGCTGACGATTCTGGTGACCCAGATTTTGGAAATTCCGACCAAGCCGCTGTTGATTCTCGAGGCGATCTTTTCAAATATCGGCGGCACGGCGACGCTGGTGGGTGATCCCCCGAACATTCTGATCGGCGCGAAGGCGCATCTGTCGTTCAACGCGTTCATCTGCAATCTGACCCCCGCGATCCTGATCGTTCTGGCGGTCAGTCTGGCTCTGGTCGGGCGCCTGTATTATCAGGCCATGCGCTCAAGCGAGGCGGGACGGGACCGCATCCGGCGCGCCAAGCCGGCGTTGGCGATCCTGCAGCCCATGGAGCTGAGGCGGTCGCTGGTCGTCTTCGGCTTGGTGATCTTTGGCCTCTTCGTGGGCCGTCTGATCAATATTGAGCCGGGGCTGTTGGCCTTGGCCGGCGGCGTCGCGATGGCGCTGGTCAACAAGCGCGAGGCGCATGAGGTGCTCGGGTATGTCGAGTGGAACACGATCTTCTTTTTCGTCGGCCTCTTCATGCTGATTTTCGGGCTGGAGCATAACGGGGTGTTCGAGATGATGGGCGAACAGCTGCTGCATATGACGGGCGGCAACCTGTTGGCGACCGCGCTGGCGATCCTGTGGTTCAGCGCGCTCGCTTCGGCGATCGTGGATAACATTCCGCTGGTGATGGCGATGATCCCGCTGGTGCAGAGCATGACGCCGGTTTTCGCGAAACAGATGGGGCTCGAGGGCCAGGAAGCCGCCGTCGCCCAACACATTGCGAACCCGCTGTTCTGGTCGCTGGCGTTGGGTGCCTGCCTGGGAGGCAACGGCACGATCGTCGGCGCGTCGGCCAACGTGGTGATCTCGCAAATCGCGAAGCGCAACAACCACGCTTTCTCGTTCTGGGAATTCACCCGGCTCGGTTTTCCGCTGATGGTTCTCAGCCTGGTGCTCTGTACGGGCTACATCTATTTGCGTTACTTTGTCATGCAATAAATTTCGTTCTTCTTGACTGGGCAGGAGCGGTGGTGTAAAACGTAACCCAATGAAAAGTGGGCTTACGTTCGGCGGTCTTCAAGTGACCCTCTCGTGTCGGCCCCATGCGGAGTCGAGGGGGACGAAGTATGTTCTGTGACCAGGTCGGCAAATCGCGGTTCACCTTGGCGATGGCTGCGTGTTTCGCGGCGATCGCATGGACGTCGATGGCCACTGAGGCAGACGGGACCGGCGCGTTGGCCGTGTCGATGGCGCACCGCATGATGATGCTGGTTCTGCAGTTGGGCGCGATGCTGTTTGCGGCCCGGCTCGGCAACATGGTGTTCGACCGGATGCGGATGCCGGGCGTGCTGGGGGAGCTGTGTGCCGGCATCGTGATCGGGCCGTATGCGCTGGGTCGTTTCACGCTTCCCGGCTTCCCTCAGGGGCTCTTTCCCGAGTTCTTCCTGAAACTGGCCGACGGGGGGCATGAGTTGCGCTTCGTGGTTTCGCCGGAGCTTTACGGCATCTGCATGTTGGCCGCGGTGATCCTGCTGTTTCTGGTCGGGCTTGAAACCGATCTCCGGCTCTTCCTGCGATATTCGGTGGTGGGCAGCCTCGTCGGGTTGGGCGGCGTTCTGGCCTCGTTCCTGAGCGGCGATCTGCTGGGCGTGTGGCTGCTGCCGTCTGTCCTTCCTGGCAACTATACGGTGGTGACCCCGGCCTGCGTTTTTCTGGGCGTGATGTCGACCGCTACGTCGGTGAGCATTACCGCCCGTATCCTCTCGGAGAAGAAGAAGATGGATTCGCCGGAGGGCGTCACGATCTTGGCCGGTGCCGTGATCGACGACGTGTTGGGCATCATCATGCTGGCGATCGGCATGGGGATCCTCGCCTCGGCGGGAGCTTCTGCCTCCAACCATATCGATTGGGGCGGCATCGGACTCATCGCTGTACAGTCGATCGGCATCTGGTTGGCGGCAACCGTGTTGGGCCTTCTTTCGGCGCGGAAAATCGGCATTTTCCTGAAGGGTTTCGGCGGGCACAACGAGATCGCGATTCTGGCGCTGGGGTTGGCGCTGATCGTGTCCGGCCTCTTCGAGAAGGCGAAGCTCAGCATGATCATCGGCAGCTACGTCATGGGGCTTTCGCTGTCGCGCACGGACATCAGCCATATGGTGCGGGAACACTTGCAGCCTGTATTCGGGCTGCTGGTCCCCGTTTTCTTTGTGGTGATGGGCATGATGGTGGACTTGCAACTGCTGATGGAGCCGCGCATCCTGCTTTTCGGCCTGATTTATACGGTGACGGCGGTGGTGGCGAAGCTGATCGGTTGCGGGCTGCCGACATTGCTGTGCGGGTTCAATGCCCGCGGGGCGCTGCGCGTCGGCGTGGGCATGGTCCCGCGCGGCGAAGTCGCGCTGATCATCGCCGGCATCGGTTTGTCTGCGGGGTTCCTTTCGAAAGAGGTGTTCGGCGTCGCCGTGCTGATGACGCTGCTGACCACGATGGCCGCGCCGCCGTTGCTGGTGGCGGCGTTCAACCGGAAGGGCGACGGACTGCGTGCCGGCAAGGGGAAGCCCATCGCAGCCGATGCGCCGCCGGTCATCTATACCTTCCCCAACGAAGAGGTCTCTGGGCTGCTGATCCATTCGATTCTGCACAGCCTCAATCAGGAAGGGTTCTTTGCGCACGCGCTCAACCTCAGCGAGGGACTCTATCAGGCCCGCAAAGATGAGATGGTGATCAGCATCCGGCACGTCGGCAACACCATTTCGTTCGAGGCCCCGCCGGATGCCGAACCGCTGATCCGGCTGATGATGATCGAAGTGATCGTCGAATTCGAGCAGACGCTGGAAGAGCTTCGCAAGCCGCTGGGCGCGGAACTGCACCGGGAGTTGACCGACGCGGAGCTGACCAGCAAAAACCGGCGACAGACGCTGGCGCGATATGTGTCGCAGGACGCGATGATTCCGGGGCTGAAGGGAAGGACCCGCGAAGAGGTGATCGGGGAGCTGATCGAGGTCTTGGCGCATATGGGGTGGGTCAAGGATCCTGACACGGCGCTAGCCTGCGCGCTCAAACGCGAGGACGCCATGTCGACGGGGCTGCGGCACGGCATCGCCTGCCCCCACGCCCGGACCGATTCGGTCGCGCGGCTGATCTGCGCGGTCGGGCTGTCGTCGGAGGGCGTCGATTTCCATGCGTTGGACGAATTGCCGTCGCGGGTGATCATCCTGACACTCTGCCCGTCCGCGAGCGCTGCGCCCTATATGGAGTTCATGGGGTCGGCATTGTCGGTGTTACACGAAGAGCAGACGCTTAAGGCGCTGCTGTCATGCAAAACCTCAGGGGAAATGTTCCGTACGTTGACCAAAGAGGGCCTGAAACCGTAGCGGGCGGCAAGCCCGGGAACAGAATGTGGCGGATATGAAGTTGGTTGTCATTTCGGATCTGCACGACTGCGTGGAAAATGTTGCCGTTTTGCGCGGCGCGTGTGGGGGTGCGGATGCGCTGATTGTCTGCGGCGATTTCACGACGTTCGGCGATCATCTGCGCGTCCAGACGGTGGCGGATGCCATCCGCACGGAAGGGTTGCCGTGTTATTTTGTGACCGGCAACTGCGATGCGATGTCCGTCGACGGACATCTCGACGGATGCCATAATTTGCACGGGCGCGTCGTGCGTTTCGGCGAATGGCTTCTGGCGGGCGTGGGCGGGTCGCTGCCCTGCCCGGGACGGACGCCCAACGAATATTCCGAGGACGAAGGAACCGCCTTTCTGCGGGAGATACGTGCCTCCTGCGGCGGGGATTGCGCCCGTCTGATTCTCGTTTCGCACCAGCCGCCCTTTGATACGGCGGCGGATTTGCTGCCCGGCGGTCGGCACGTGGGTTCCCGCGCGTTGCGCGCCTTCATCGACGAGATGCAGCCCGCCTACTGCCTCACCGGGCATATCCATGAAGCGGGTTCGCGCACGCGGGTGGGACGGACCGTGGTGCTGAATCCCGGGCCGTTCTCGCAAGGCAAAGTCGCGGTCGTCGACCTGGGCGTCGGCGGCTGAGGCGCAGGCTGCAGGCGCCGAGCCGCGCGGGTGCACGGCCTCCGGAGGCCTGGGCGCGGTTATCGCTTCGTCAGGAGGTCTCTCGCCTTCTGTGCGAGGATTTTCCGGGAGAAGGGCTTCTGCAGGCAGATCCGGTCGAGGCCTGTCAGCCCTTGGTCTTCGAGGATGTTGGCGGTGTGCCCCGAAATAAAAAGGTATTTCAGGGCCGGTTGCCGTTTCAGCATCTGCAGGACCATCTCATGCCCGTTCATTCCAGGCATGATCACGTCTGTGATCAGCAGGTCGATCTGGCCGAGGTGCTCTTCGAACAGCCGCAGCGCTTTTTTGGGCGAGCCGGTCGCGAACACCCGATAGCCCAAGCTTTCGAGAATCCTGCGTGTCGGGCGCAAGATGTTTTCCTCGTCGTCGACGAGCAGAATGGTTTCGTGGGCGGCGGACATCGGCGTTCCATCGTCCGCCGGTCCGGCTTCCGGTGCAGCTTGGCCGCCGGCGGTGTGGCGGGGCAGGTAGATCTGAAAGGCAGTGCCTTTTCCGGGGGCGCTGTCGACGCGAATGGCCCCGCTATTCTGTTTGACGCTGCCGTACACGATCGAGAGCCCCAGTCCCGTCCCTTGGCCAATCGGCTTTGTGGTGAAGAACGGTTCGAAAATCCGGGCCCGCACGTCGGGCGGCATGCCGGGGCCATCGTCGCTGATGGAGAGCTTGACGTAAGCGCCGGGACTGATGCCGTCGAGCTGGCGGGCTTCGTCGGACGAGACCTCGACGTTGGCGGTTGCGACGGTAATGCGGCCGGATGCTCCGACGGCGTCGCGCGCGTTGACGCACAAGTTTGCCACAATCTGATCCATCTGCCCGGGATCCATCATCACGGACCCCAGACAAGGGTCGGGCTTCCACTCCAGACGGATGTTTTCGCCGATGAGGCGGCTGAGCATGCCGGACATGTTCTCAACGGCCGCGTTGATGTCCAGCGGGACGGGCGAGACCGGTTGCTTACGCGCGAAGGTTTGGAGCTGGCGGGTCAGGTCGGATGACCGCTGAGCGGCCTTTTTGATCTCCGCGAGGTCGTCGCGCAGGGGCTGTCCTTGAGGCACTTGTTCGAGGGCCATTTCGGTGTAGCCGAGAATGGCTTGCAGCATGTTGTTGAAGTCGTGCGCCACGCCGCCGGCGAGCCGGCCGATGGATTCTATTTTCTGTGCGTGCATCAGCTGTTCTTGCAGGGCCGTCTTTTCCTCCTCTGTGCGGAGCTGCTGGGTGATGTCGCGCTTGACGGCCACGAAGTTGACGATGCTGCCGGCTTCGTCGCGCACCGGCGCGATGTTGGCCTGCTCGATGAAAAGCGAGCCGTCTTTGCGTTTGTTGACGATCTTGCCGCCCCAGGTTTTGCCGCTTCTCAGGCGTTCCCATAGCTGGCGGTAAAATACCTTTTCGTGCATGCCGCTTTGAAGGATGCGTGCGTTCTGTCCCAGAGCCTCTTCGCGGGCGTAGCCCGTCGACTTGGTGAACTCGGGGTTCACATACAGGATCATGCCGGCGGCATCCGTGATGACGATCGTCTCGGAGGACTGCTCGATGGCGCGGATAAGACGCTCCCGCTCAGCGTCGGCGTTTTTGCGGTCGGTGATGTCGATGGTGTACCCTGCCAGCAGAGTCTTTCCTTTTCTGACAATCGGGAACTTGATCGTGGTGTAGTGGCGGCCGTTCATATCCTCGTCCACCTTCAGCATCTCGCCTTTCGACACGACGGCCCAGTCGTCTGCGGTGATTTTTGCGGCGAAGTCCGGGGGAAACAGTTTCTCCATGGTTTTTCCCAACATCTCCGACACCGGCATTCCGAGCATCTGTTGGTAATTGTCGCTGGCCATCAGCGTCCGGCTCTCCGAGGGCGTGACTTCTTTGATGAACGCATAGACGGGCGAATGGCGCAAGAACAGCCTGAACAGCTCATGGTTCTCCTGCAACGCCTCTTCCGCTTGTTTGCGTTCCGTGATGTCGCGTACAGTGACGAGCAGCCGGTCGTCGGCGCCGATTTTCACTTTGCGGATATTCACCTCGACCCAGAAAAGGTGTCCCGCGCAATGCTTGGCCTGCCACTCGAAGAGCTGCGGGCCCTCCGCGAGCGCTTTCCGCATCCATTTCAGCCCTTCTTCCATCGAATAAGGCGGGATGCCGGAGCAAAGTGATTCCATCCCGGTTGACAGCGCATGCTCGCGCGAGGGACACCCATACATCTCGCACATGCGGCGGTTGACGTCGACGATTGAACCGGTCACGACGTCGTGGACGAATACGGCATCGTTGATCGAGTCCAGAACGGTGGCCAGATATTCACGGGAGGCCCGCAGGGCTTCCTCCGACGTTTGTCGCGCGGCTAGGCTCTGGCGGATTTCTTCGAGCGCCGCCCGCAGTTCGGCGGTCTTGGCGCGCACGCGGCGCCCAAGGAGCACATTGCCCATGATCAAGGACAGGATCGCGGCAATCCCGGCGATGAACCAGCGCGTCCATTGGCGGAGGAAACCGGTGGACAGCAAAGGCGTCCCCAGCCACTTGCGGTCGATGGCGCGGTACTCGCGACGCGAGATCCGGTCGAACCCGTTTTGGATGAATCGCAAGAGCTCGGGACGCTGTTTCGGGACGGCCCGATGGAATTCCCCTGTGTAGAGCACGAACGATTGACGGAATTCATTTGAGACGCCATGTTTGTAGAGGTAGTAGATCGCCGCGGGCTGGTCAACGGAGAAAACCTTGATCTCCAGCTTTTTTGCGGCCAGGATGACGGCCTCGTAGCTGGGGTAGGTCTTCAGGCTGTCGATGCCCTGCCGGGCCAGATAGTCGGCGACGCTGTCGTCGGCTTTGACGCCGATGGTAAAGCCTTTCAGTGACGCGATGTCGCTGATGCCGCCGAGCGCCTTGTGCACGTAGATGGGCACTTCGATTTTGGCGTAGGGGCGGGTAAAGGCGAAAAGCTTGGCTCGCTCGTCGCTAAAGAATATCGTGTCGATAGCGTCTGCCCGGCCTTCACGCATGCAGCGTTTTGCCTCGGTCCAATCCATCGCTTTCAGCTCGATGCGCACCCCCGTTTTCTGCTCCCACAGCGACCATTGGTCCGGAATGATGCCACGCACCTTCCCGTTCGCATCGCGGAAAATGTAAGGCGGATAGTCGTCGTCGCTTACGACGACGAGCGTGTTGCTGCCGGACTGTTGCGGTTCGGCCACAGCATGCAGAATTCGGGGCGCGATAATCAGAAGAACGAAGATCAGCGTCTGCCCGCAACAGAAAGATGATAAGAGGGAGATGTGCCGTTTCATGGATGGTTTCATCCGGGGTGTTCCCGGTTATCCTTAAGGATTCGTGCGGAAAGCCGCCTGCCCTGCGGTCTGTCAGAGCGTTGCCCGGATGGCAAAATAGCCGATGAGCGCCACGGCGATCACATACATCGCCGGCGCCACCTCGCGACCTCGTCCGGAGAACAGCTTGATGAGCGGGTACGCGATGAACCCGAGCGCCAGCCCGTCGGAAATCGAATAGCACAGTGGAATGCCGATCATGACCAGAAAGGCGGGCGCCAGCTCGCTGAAATCGCTCCAATCGATCTTGTGGACGTTGCGCACCATCATGGCTCCCACCACGACCAGCGCCGGAGCGGTGATCGGCGTGTAGCTGCCGACGGTGACGATCAGCGGCGCGAAGAAAGGCGCGACGAGAAAGCACGCCGCTGTCGTCAGAGCCGTCAACCCGGTACGTCCGCCGGCCTCCACACCGGCCGTGCTTTCGATGAAGCTGGTGACGGTACTCGTTCCCAACACGGCTCCCACCAACGTTCCCGTTTGGTCGGCGAGCATCGCCCGCTTGGCGCCGGGCAACTTGTTGTCCTTGATGAATCCGGCTTGCTCGCCAACCCCGACCAGCGTGCCGACCGTATCGAAGACGTCCATGAAAAGAATGATGAGGATGAACGGCCACATGACCGGCTTCAGGGCGTGGAGCAAGTCCATCTTGCAAAAAGTTGGGGCCAGCGACGGCGGCAGTGAGACCACCGCGGCAGACGGGCTGAACTGCGTCATCAGTTTCGATTCGGCCACGGCGGTGATGCCGGCTAAGGCCGGTACGTGGGGCAGGGCCCAGCGCGCCAGCACGGCGACAGCCGTTACGGCCAGAATGCCCCAGAGGATCGCCCCGCGTACGCGGCGGGCCAGCAGGGTCAGCGTGAGCAGGAGCCCTGCGCCGAACAGCATCATGTCCGGCGATGCGAAACGCGTGTTGAGCGTCACAAGGGTGCCCGGCGCTTTGACGATTACGCCGGCGTTTTGCAGGCCGATGAACGCGATGAAGATCCCGATCCCGGCAGCGATGCCGTTTTTGAGGCTTGGGCTGAGCGCGTCGAATATTTTCTCGCGGATGCCGAGCGCATACAGGAGAAAGAACAGAAGCCCGGAAATGAAAACCACCCCCAGCGCGACCCGCCAGGGGTCAGGAAAACCGGCGGACGCCGCCGCGCCGACGACCGTGAAAACGAAAAAGAAGTTTTCCCCCATGCCGGGGGCCAGGGCGATGGGATACCGCGCATAAAGCCCCATGATCGCCGTGGCGATGGCGGCGGAGAGGCAGGTGGCGACCGTCAGGGCACCGAGGTCCATGCCCGTCTGCAGGCCGAACATCTGCCCCGACAATACGGCCGGCTGCACGAAGATGATATAGGCCATGGTCAGGAATGTCGTGATCCCGGCCAACATTTCCACGCGCGCGGTGGTGCCGTTTTCGCTTAGCCGGAAATAGCTTTCGATCCAGTTCATAAGTGGCCTCCAGCGGTTGATCCTTTGTCCCGTCGCACCGGCATTCTACCCGTGTTTTAGTCCGCCGCATTAGCGCCGCGTTTGCAGCTCGTCTTCGAAATCGATGGTGCAGTGCGGGCAGAACCGGACGCGTTTGGGAAAGCGAAACAGGCTGAAGTCACACAGTGAGCTCGTCAGGTGGCCGAGGGATTTCCCGCAACGCGGACACCGGATCATGAACATGTGGTAGATCGTGCACAACAGGATGCCGTCCAGCGGGATGGCCATGACGTTCGGCGAGACATCCCCGGCTTTTGACCGGCTTAAGAAAAACAACCAAGTTCCCAGACTGATCCCGAGTATTACGGCCATCGCCGCTACACGTTTGTCCAAGTACTGCCGTCCCGTCATTTGCCATTCCCCCTTGCCTCGAACATTGTTCAAATATGAAAGAATGAGTAATTGTGAGGTATACTTTAGCACGATTCCTGTTTCAAAATGAATATGTTTTTTGTGTGCGGAAAATCTGGATCTTTGCCCTGTTCTCCGGTGCCCTTGACCGGTACGGGGACGACAGGTTAAACTCGTCACTCATATTAAAAGGGGAATGCGATATGCGTTTTTTCTGGGTGATGGGCTGGATTGCTGGCATCGTGTTGGAGGCGCAGCCGCTGGAGGTGCCGTTGCACGACACGCCGCAGGGCAAGATTTTCGGGACGGAGCGTTTCGCCGTCCGGTTGGACGGGCAGACCGGCTGGGCGGGCGAGGTCTTGTGCGACGGTCATGCCGTGGTGCGTCCCGCCGAGGTCCGGCAGGTCTTCGATATTCTGCAGGACAAGACGTGGGTGACTGGCGGCGGGTTGAAGATCGAGGGCCGCGGCGTGGAGCGTGTAGCGCCGGATACGGTCAGAAGCCGCATGAGGGCTGGCGAGTGGTCCGTGGACGCCTGTCTCCAACTGTTTCCCGAGCAACGGATGCTCCGGCGCTGGTTTGAAATCACGTGGCACGGCGCGGCGGCCACCAAGATCAAGGGCTTCTGGTTTCAGGGCGGCGTGCTGCCGCTGGGGGAGAAGGGCAGCTACTTCATTCCCGCCCATTATCCGCCGCTACGGGTCGGCGTAAAGGAACTCACCGTGAACCGCAAGACCGGCAACTGGCGCAGCCCGTATCCGGTGATCGGCGAAACCGGGAACGGCTGGTCGGCGGTGTGGATGTCGGATGAGCTAGTCGACTACGGGGATCGCGGCAGCTCGGGCGTGCAGGAGGAACTGGGCCAGATCCGCGTCACCCAGTCGTTCAACACGCTCGGCCATGTGCGCCAAGGTGTGCCGCAGAAAGTCGGCGACGCTTGGCTTTGGCTGCAGCCGAACGACGCCGAGACCGCGTTGCGCCGCATGGGCGAGTGGTTCCGTTTCGTCAAGCAGGTGCCGCCCGAGGGCCGTCCCGATTGGCTCCAGCGTGTGATCCTCTACTCTTTCCACCCGGGCGGGACGATCGGCTCGGACTGTCGGGATCTCGGCGGATTCAAGGCCGCGACAGAGTTCCTGCCACACATCCGCGGCCTCGGGTGCAACGCGATCTGGCTGATGCCGCTCGAAGACAAGTCGATCTATTCGCCGCGCGATTACTACGCCTTCCAAGAGGGCCTCGGCGCGCCCGAGGACTACAGGGCGCTGACGGCCCGGGCCCACGGCCTCGGGATGCGCGTGTGGCAGGACTGCGTGCCGCATGGCGGGTGCAACCATTATCCCCGCGCCAAGGAGCATCCCGAATGGCTGGCGCAGAACGAGGACGGCTCCACACTCTCCTATTGGTGCTTCGATTTCAATTGGCCCACGTGGCTTGACTACATGAGCAACGTGGTGTCGTTCTATACGCGCGAATACGCCCTCGACGGGTTTCGCATCGACGCGGTGAGCGGCAGCAAGATCCCGAACTGGAATCCGGACATCCCGTATGCGCGGGCCAGCCACGCGCAGGCGCAGGGCGGCCTCGCGATGCAGCGGGCGCTGCGCAGGGCCGTGAAGGCCGTCCGGCCCGACGGCGCGAATTTGGCCGAGGCGGGGGAGAGCATCCACGGCGCGGTGAGCGACTCGACGTACGATTTTTCGCTGTGCTATTCGGTGCTGCACGAGTTCCGCAAGTCGCCCGCCAACGTGTTCGTACCCCGGTTGCAGCGCTGGCTGCACGAACAGCAGTATGCGGAGATTCCGGACCTCGTGCGCATGCGGCACGTGGAGAGCCACGACAGCCTGCGCTCGGGGTTGTGGTACGGCGCGGATGCGCAGCGGTCGCTGGTGGCGCTGATCGCGTGGATACACGGCATCCCGATGGTGTACCATGAGATGGAGGACGGGAATTACGAGGCTTACCGGACGATCTTCCATGTGCGGAACAGGGTGGCGGAACTGAACGGCGGGGCGGCGGATTATCTTGGCGTGAGCGCGCCCGAGGGCGTTTTCGCCTGCCTGCGTACGGGCCGGTTACCTGCCGAGGACGGCGCGGCATGGCATGGCGACTATGCGTGGGATACGCGCCCGAAGGGTGCGGACCGGGCGTCCGTGGTGCTGGTGAATATGAACGGCTATACGGTGAGCGGCCGTGTGGCGGTGCCGCCGGAAGCGCTGCCGGCGGCGCTGCGCTCTGCCGGCTGGGCCCGCGATCTGATGAGCGGCGAGAGGGTCGCGTTCAGGGATGGCGTGGCGCACATCGCCTTGCCGGCCTTCGGCTATACGGTGCTGCGCTTCGGCAGCAAGGCGTTGCCCGAGTTGGTCGCAAGAGATGCGCGCGGGGCGGATGTGAAGCTGCCGCCGCGCGTCGCGTCGCTGAAGCTGAAATCCGGCAGCGGCACGCTGCAGATCGATCCGGCTACGGGGCTGGCCACGGTCTGGCAGTCGGGGCGCCGGACGTTGGCCGCGGGCATGGATCTGGTTTTGCCCGAGGCTTTGGCGCGGCTGACGCCGGAGGTGACGTGCCGGCAGACGGGTGATGCCGTCGAGGTGACGCGCAGGGCGGGAACCCATACGCTGACGGTGCGCTACATGACGTCGGACGATGGCATCGCGGTGCGTGCGGCGTGGCAGGGCGGCGTGCCGCAGGGTGCGGCCGTGGCGTTCGACTTGCCGGTCGCGGAGAGGTGGCTGGCCAACACGGCTGAAGGACTGTTCGAGAGCCCCTTCCGCGTGCGCCACCCGCAATTCGACGGCAAGGTGGGCCCGATCTATCGGCTGCCGCAGGGAACGTCCGTGGTCTGGGACTCGCGTCTGCATCCGTTCGGGCTCTCGGCCCGGAGCGCATGGGTCGGCGCATCGGTCGCGGGCGTGGTGTCGGCGTTCAGCTTCGACCCCGCGCGGCTGCCCGCAGCCGTGCAGGTGCTGGACCGCGTGGGCGCGGAGTGCGGCATGAAGGTTCTGATGACGTGGCGAGACGATGAGCCGGGCGTGGCTGCGGGCGGCGATGAACTGGTGTTTCATCTCGGCGCCATGGACGAGACGGCGGTGCGGCCGCGGACCGGCTTGGGCGATGCGCGGCTGGCGGCGGCCGGCGGCGGGTGGACTTTCGAGAACGCGCATTACCGTGCGAGGATCAGCCGCACCGGCGCGCTGGCGGAACTGTGGCGCCGTCAAGACGGGACGTGGCGTCAGGTGGCGGGCATGGGCAGCCTGTATACGGACCGCGGCTTCAGCGCCGAGAATGAGCGGTACGCCCAAGAGAACGATGTGGAGGCCTACGTGCGGATCGAACGTTCCGGCGCTGGCGTCCGGTTCGCCTTCAGCGGCGAGATGCGTGGCTTTCAGCGGTTTGACAAGATGTGGGCGCCGGTCCGTTTTTACAGCGCTTACACGTTCGATGACGGGCCCTCGTTCCGGCAGACGATGGCCTTCAGCCCGACGGTTGCACCGTCGGGAGGAGGTGCCTACCTTGCCTATCTGCAGCGCGTCGAGGGGGCAACGCGCGTGACGTTTGCCGACGCGGCGGGTGATTTTCTCTCGGGGATGCGTGGCGACGGCAAGGTCCGCTATGCGCAGACGGGGGCCAGCACGGAGCCACAGCGGATGCCGAACGTGGTCCGCATCGAGGGCACAAACGGCGTGTTGGTGCGTCTGAGCGATGCCGTGTGGTTCGGCGCGAAACCGGCAAACCTGTTCATGCATGGCGGCGATCTGCATCTGGCGTGGCTGGACGGCAAGGCCGGAAGCGGTGGCGTCGGTTTTTGGAATGGTGTTAGCCTGAGCGTGTCGTGTGGCGCGGAGGAGGTCGCGGCGAGGGACGAGGCGCTGCCCCTTGCGCGGCGGGAACCAGAGAGCCTGCTGCGCGACGGGGACTTCGAGCAGAACGAGTGCGCGAGCCGGGTGCTGGCGCGGTCGGGGCTTCCGTTGCCGACGCCCGGCAAAAGCCGCTCGGCGGCGTGGCACTTCCCCAACGGTGCCGAGGCCGTATCCGAAGGCGGCAGCCGCTGCGTGACGGTCGAAGGGGACGGCAAGGAATACCGGCTTGTTCGCCAGGCGTTGCCGGTGACGTCGTTTCCGGTCTCGTCCACGTGGCGACTGACCGCCCGCATGAAGGGCGCGGGCGTGGAGAAAGCCGATGTCGGATGGAAGAGCGCTTGCCTGCGGTGGAGTGTCGCCGCGCCGGGGCGGAACGACTATCAGACCGTCAGCCTGCCTTTCGGCGACAGCGCGTGGAGAGAGTACTCGGTCGAGATGACCGTGCCGGACGGCGTGCGCGAGGTGTGTGCCGAGGCGGGGCTCAACGGCAACCGGGGGCGGGTCTGGATCGACGACGTGCGGGTCGAAAAGATCACGAAATAGCCGCCGCCGCGGCGGCGCCGGAAAAACAAAAAAGCCGCTCCTGTAAAGGAACGGCTTTTTTCAGTCGAATGTGCCACACGCGTGGCACAGAGGAACTACCAGCGGGACTCGCGACGCTCGCCGCCACGGCCGCCAGCGCCGCCACGGCCGCCAGCGCCGCCACGGCCGCCTCCGAATCCGCCGCCACCGCCGGCTCCGCCACGGAAGCCGCCGGCGCCACCGCCACGCTCTTCGCGGGGCTTGGGCTGCGACTCGTTCACGCGGAGGGTACGGCCATCCAGCTCTTGGCCGTTGAGACCGTCGATCGCCGCCTGGGCTTGGGTGCGGTCAGGCATCTCGACAAAGCCGAAACCCTTGGAACGGCCCGTCATGCGGTCCGAAACGACACGCGCAGAGGCAACCTCGCCGTACGCCGCAAACGCGCTTCTCAGGGACTCATCATTCGTCGAATAGGCAAGATTGCCAACATAGATGTCCATGTCTCTATCCTTCTGTACTTCACTCGCGCCATGTCGTGTTCTGTGTCTGGCGTAACCGGATCCCATGGCCTTATCCGATTTCGTAGGCAACTTCGCCTAAATACCGTCCGGCTCGCACGGTGCGAACACTAGACAGTCCCCAAGGGGGTTTGTGTTTGAAACGCAAGAAAAGACAGGAAGATCCTTGCGACGCTGGACCATAGTAGAGCACTACGGAGAATCGTCAGACACGACCGGGCTTCGAGCATTCAAACTTTTCAAAAAGCACTTGCCGCCCTTTTTCAGGCAGCTCCTCCATCACGACAAGCCGAAACCCAGTGTCCAAGAGACGATGAAAAAAATCAGCCGTTTCGCAATTGATAAATAACAGTGTAATGTTTTTTTCCAAAGGTGTCAATGGCCGGCAAAAAAAGTATTTAAGGATAAAAGGCGAAACAGTGCTTGTCCCCGCGCGTTAAAAGGATTACGTTTACGCGTTAAACACTACGGAGGTCTTATGCGAGAGGGATGCGGTGCGACTCGGCGGTCTTTTATGGCGTGTTGCGTGTGTGCGGGATGCGCGGGAATGGCGGGCGCGGCGGAACCGTCCAGCCGCAACGCGAAGAGCCTGAAGGAACTCTCCGCGCAAGGGGGCGCGGCCGGGGTCAAAGCGGCTGCGAAGAAAAGCTTCGACATCGCCTACTGCGGCATTTACTGCACGGCGTGCGAACTTCACCTGAAGGGCAACAAGGACGGCAAGAAATGCAAGGGGTGCACGCACCCTTCGATGACGTCGAAGTGCGAGGTCTTCAACTGCGCCAAAGAGAAGAAGGTCGCGAACTGCGGGTTGTGCGAAAGCTTCGAGACCTGTGAGAAATTGCGGAAGCACCACGAGAAGCCGCTCTACCGTCAGGCCGCGCGGCGCACCTGCGCCAAAGTCAAGACCGACGGGCTCGAGGCTGCGGCCGCGGAGCAGAAGACGCGCTGGACGTGCACAGCCTGCGGCAAGCTTTTTCCGTGGAACACCAAAGGCACCTGCCCGCACTGCGGCAAGGCGGTCGAGGCGCTGTCGGAGAAGGACGCCTGAGCGGAGGCGGACGGGCGCTTATTCGGTGAGCCAGGTCCAGGAGTGGACCGTCCAGCGGCCGGTGTAGGC
>DAOPZC010000034.1:0-51167 GCA_035353175.1 Kiritimatiellia bacterium
GCCACCAACAACGCGCTTTTCGGCGTCGGGGCGGTGGAAACGTGGTCGGGATGGGACTACCCGTTGAGCGGCGCGATCGCGGTCGTCCGCGTACACGACGGTACCCTGAGCGCCGCGGACGTGCTGAACAACTTTCAGGTTGAATGCGGACGTTTTGGCCTCGAATGGCAGAATGCGGGAACAGCCTCTTGGAACACTCCGGCGAACTGGCAAAGCGGCGCAATTCCGCCGGCCGGCAGTCCGGTTTATATCAACAACGGCGGTACGCCGGTCTATGACGGCGCGCCTTACGCCGACGGCGTCAGCACCAGCCTGTTACATGCTGTGAATGGCGGTTTGACGGTTGCGGGCGGCGTGTACACGGCGCAGCCGTGGATTCTGGACTCGACGGTCCGTTTGGGTTTCAATGCGGGGGCGGCGTTTAGTCTGGGCGTCGCGGGCGGCGTCTTCAACGCGGGAGCCAACACGTTGCGGCTCGGCGATGCCGCGGGGGCGACCGGGACTGTCAGTTTTGCGACGGGGGGGCGGTTGATCACGCAGCGCATCCAAAAAGGCAGCGGCACTGCGCAGATCACGGCGGATGGCGGCACGTTGCAGGCGGTCGGTTCGGCAACCGATTTTCTGCAGGGCCTCGACAGTGCCAAGGTCAAGGCGGGCGGCCTGACGTTCGATGTGCCGACCAACGTGTCCATCACCGTCGCCCAGGCCTTGCAGGAAGACGCCGCGAGCCGCGGCGGCGGGCTTTCGAAAGTCGGCCCGGGCACACTCACTCTCAGCGGCGCCAACACGGTCACCGGTGCGCTGGCGGTCGCGGGCGGCTCGCTGGTGATCCAGAGCGGCGCGCTCTCCTCCGGCTTCGCCGCGCCGGTCACGCTGTCGGACGGCGGCAACATCGGCTGGAACCAGACGGGCGGGGCCACGATCCTGGCCAATCATCTGACCGCAGGCTCGTCGGGTTCGCTGACGCTCTATGTGGCCAACACCAACGACAGCATCAATCTTTCCTCCGTTTCCAACGTGACGCTGCGCACGGACGGCACGTTCACGTATACCGGCACGCTGACACCCTACACCAACCGCTTCCTCTTCGCGCCGAACAACGGCACCGTGACCTTCTCCCAGCCGATCGCCGACCAGCCGGGCGTAGTGGGCCGCGTGGAGAGCCGGGGCACGGCGAGCGGCTGGCTGAAGCTCACCGGCGACAGCAGCTACACGGGCGGCACCCTGCTGGAGTCGGGCGGCCTCATCATGACGCACGCGAACGCGCTGGGCATGGGCACGGAAGGCGTGCAGGACATCGTCTGCGGCAGCGGGACAGTCCTGCGCGTGCAGACGCCGCTGAACAGCCCGTCGTTTTTCAGCCGCGTGGCGGCGGCCCCCTATATGTCTCTGCAGCTCAGCGGGGCGGGCCTGACCAACACGCTCGATTTCTCGTCCAGCCCCAACATCTTCACCGGCAGCGAGAACACCAGCGTGAAGAGCTACTTCGTCGGCACGCTCACGCCCTATGGCAACACCTACCTGCTCGGCAACAGCGGCGTCGACGTCGGCGACCAGGCGTATGGCTTCGTCATCACCAACCTGACGGACGGCGCGGGCGGCGTGCCGCGCCGCGTGCTGATCAAAGGCGTCGGCGTGGTGGACACGCGCAACAGCGCCAACCATTCCGGCGGTACGCGTATCGAAGACGGCGGCAAGATCGTCGTGACCGGCGACCGCGGCTTCGGCGCCGTGCCGGCCGTGTTCGACCCGTCCAACATCGTCTTCAACAACGGCGGCGTGTTCCGCACCGAGACCCCTTTTGTGACCCTCGCCAAAACGCGCGGCATCGTGTTTGGCCCAGGCACCACGCGCATCCACGCTTCGGGGGCTCTGCCCGCGCAGCTCATGATTCCGGGCGACATCACCGGCACGAGCACCCTGCGCATGACGGACTGGGGCTGGGTCACCTTCGCGGGCTCGAACAACACCTACAGCGGACGCGTGCAGCTTGAAGGCAATGTCGGGGCCCTGATGATCGGCAACGGCACGAATTTCAGCTGGACGTCGACGGGCGGCATCGTCGGCACCGGTTCCCGCAGCTGGCTCTACCTGAACAACGGCGGCAGCGACACCTTCGCCGACGCCTTCTCGGGCAACGGCCTTCTGACCAAGAAAGGCCTTGGCACGGTGACGCTGGCGGCGGCGCAGACCCACAAATACCTGCCGACCAACACGGTCATCGAAGCGGGGACGCTGCGCTACGGCGTGCAGGACGCGCTGGCTTCGGGAGCGGGCTGGGGCGTGGTGGACCTCTGGGCCAACGCCTTCCTGGACGTGAACGGGTTCGCCGCGACGCTGAACGGCCTGACGGGCGGCGGCTGCGTGACCAACACGGCCGCGACGGCGGTCGGGCTGAACGTGGGCTCCGACTCCCTCGCTTCGGCCTTTAGCGGCAGCTTCGCCTCTCCGATCACCCTCACCAAGGTTGGCACCAACGTTCTCACGCTGACCCATTTCAACCCGACCCGCGAGCCGGTGACGGTCGCGGCGGGCACCTTGGCGTTGGGGCCCGGAACGGCGCTGACGAACGGCGTGGCCGTCTCGAACAGCGCGCGGGTCCAGGCGACCAGTTACCAAGGCCTGCGCAGCGAATACTACGATAACGCGTTTCAAGGCACCACGGGCGGGACGTGGCCTGGGTTGGGCACGACGCCCGAGGCGGTCGAAGCGGTGCTTGCGGGGCGTGCCCCTTCGCTGATCACGGGCAGCGGCAGCTTCGGCACCTACTTCGACTCCACCACCAACGGCGCGGCTTTCCCCGGCAAATACAGCGGTTCGGTCGATAAGTTCGCGGTTCGGTGGACCGGACGCTTCAACGCCGAGACGCCGGGCAGCTACTATTTCAATATCTTAGCGGACGACGCATGCATGCTCTTCCTCGACGGGGCGCTGGTGGTCAACAACCGCACGGGCGGCGGCTGGGCGAGCGGGAGCGTGACGCTGACGCAAGGGCAGCACGACATCATGATGTTCTTCTATGAAAACGGCGGCTTGCAGATCATCAGGATATGGATGACGCCTCCCGGCGGCACCTATGCGCAACTGCCCCAGCGCTTGCTGAGCACCTATCCCGTCACGGTCGCGGGCCTGGCCGGCGTGGCCGGCAGCCGCGTGGGCGTGGACGACTACGGCCAGCTGAACCTGATTGAGGCGGCGGATACGACGTTCGGCGGCTTCGTCGGCGCGGGCCTCGGCAACGCGGTGATCGAGAAACAGGGCACGGGCGTGCTGACGCTGACCGACACCAGCAGCTTCTGCGGCCTCACGCGCCTGGTCGAAGGCGGCCTCACGCTCGCGGACGGCGTCTCGCACACCGGCGCGCTCGACGTGGTCAACGGCACGCTGACGCTCAGCGGCGGAACGAGCGTGGACACCGCGCCGGTGCTGATCGGGCCGCTTTCGGCCACGGCGGAGGGCGCGCTGGCCCTTGCCGCCAAGACCGTGCTGCGCATCAACCAGACGACGAACGGCACCTTCGCGGGAACGCTTGCGGGCGGCACGGCCGACAGCGTGATCGCCAAGGACGGCGCGGCCGAGCTGGTCATCGCGGGCGACGCGAGCGCCTATCCCGGCGCGTGGGAAGCGATGGCGGGCAATCTCGTGATCGGACCCGGCGGCCTGCTCGCGTCCGACGCGAGGATCGCGACCCGCGCGGGCGGCGCGCTGGTCTTCCGCAGCCCGACGAATCTCGTTTTCGCGGGCGCGATCAGCGGCACCGGCGCGGTGCGCAACGAGGGTCCGGGCGCGCTGACGCTCACGGGCGAGATCTCGTGCGGCGTGCAGGTCGCGGCGGGCCAGACGGTCATCGTCAGCGGCGCCTCGTCGAGCACACTGGCATTGGGCGCCTGCATCAACGAGGGCACGTTGGTATTCGAACGGCAGGGCACCGTTCTGCTGTCCAAGCCGATCACCGGCAGCGGCCGCGTCTCGGTCGGGCCGGACACGACGCTTGCGGTGGGCCAGGGCGGCTACACCGACAGCCAGGAGATGCTGCTGAACGGCGGCACGCTGCTCTTGAATAACGGGTCGTCGCTGTTCTTCGACGACACGATGTGGGTGACGACCGGGGTGTCGCGCTTCGTCACGAACGCGTTGGGGCAGACGCTTCTTGAGCTCAACCCTAATCTTCCCAACACGCGGGGTGCCGCGTATTACCGCGAACGCGTCTCGACGGCCGCTCCGTGCGTCATCGATGTGACTTTCCACAAAGGGGTCAGCACAAATAGTCCCGGCGACGGGTTCGGCATTTTCTTCCAGAACGACGCGCGCGGCACGCGCGCGCTGCCGAGCGCGTGGTATGAGGACGTCAGGACTTTTGCGCCCAGCTTCGGCTTCCAGTACTATTTGATGCCCGGCAACTGCTATCTGGCGTGGGTCACGAACGGGGTGATCGCCGGCAGGGTGGATAATTCGCTCTTCACGCAAAACAACGGGCCCTTCAGCGCCCGGATGATTTTCGACGGCACGAAGATGGTCATCGACATGCAGCAGGGCGCAACCCGTTACAGCATGACCAACCTGACGGCGGGGGCCATGATGTCGGCGCTCATCGGCCCCGAGGCCTGGCTCGGTGTCGTCGGCGGCACGGGCGGCAGTTACGGCCAGCAGTTCATCGATGCGCTCACCTATACGTCGTTCGAAGAAACGGAGCGGACCTACACGAACGATGTTGTGTTGGCTGCGGGCGCCGCCTCCACGTTGCAGGCGGCCTCGTCGGAGAACGGAAGCCAGCCGCTGGTGGTCGGCGATGTGGAGTTTGAGGCCGGCTCATCCCTCAGCGTCGTGCCGGCCGCAGGCACGGGTGCCAATGTGACGTTCGTCAGCCTGGGGAACGTGACGGTTTCCGGCAACGCGGCCTTGGCGATCACTTCGCAGAGCCAGGCGATCCTGCGCGGCGACACGTGGACCTTCATGGCGGGCGCGGTGCTGACCGTGACGGGCAAGGTGACGCTGCCAACGACCGTGTACGTTGCGGTTGACGGCACGATCCCGGACGGCCGCATGAACCTGGCCGACTTCCGAAGCGCGGAGATCGAGAACCTGGCGGACGTGACGTTCGTGCTGGTCGGCGGCGACGCGACCGACCGCGTGAATTTCCGCGACGGCTGGCTCTACACGACCGGAACTCAGGGCACGATGATCCAGTTGCGGTGAGACCAGGAGAATGCGGTGCGCGCGGACGGCGGTTTCGGAGAAACCGCCCTACCGGCGGGACGACTGGACAAGGCGTTCGCGCGAGAATGCGGCGCGCCGGTAGCTTGCGGAAGGATTCCATGAAACGCCCCATCAAGCGTCTCCGTTCGACACCGCCCGCCTAAGTCCGGAAAAGCGCGCCGAGCTTCTTGCCCAGCAGGAGGCTGCTGCCCGCGAGGGTCACGGTGAGGAAGAGCATGGCCCAGACGCCGAGCGCGGCCGCGAGGTAGCGCCCGATGCCCACGAGCTGAAACAGCTCGAAGATCGTCTTGGTGATGGGATAGTACTCCATCTTCTGGGCCAGCATCAGACTGTCCGAGACCTCGAGCATGCTGAAGGCGAAGGCCAGCAGCGTCCCGGCGATGAGGTTCGCGAGGATCAGCGGCAGGGTCACGCGCCGCAGGACGGCGAGCGGCGGCGCGCCGAGGTTGGCGGCCGCCTCCTCCAGCGTGACGGAGGTTTGCTGCAGGCCCGCCACGGCCGCGCGCACCATGTAAGGCAGGCGGCGCACGGCGTAGGCGACCACCAGGAAGAGCGTGGGGTTCTCGCGGAGGTCGAGCAGCGTGGCCAGCGCGGGGTGCGCTTTGACGGCGGGCAGCGCGGCCAGCGTGGCGCTGACGGCGATGAAGCCGAACGCCATCACCAGCCCCGGCACGGCGAGCGGGATCATGGCCAGCGCGTCCAAGGCGTGGCGGACGCGGATGCGCGACCGCACCAGGACCCAGGCCACGGCGACGCCCAGCACGAGGTTGGCGACGACGGCGAGCGCCGAAAAGAACAGGCTGTTGCGGATCGCGTCGAGGGTCATGGCGTGGCCCAGCGCCGCGGCGTAGTTCGCGGTGGTGAGCGCGGCCGGCAGGGCCGTGCGGTACCACGCGCCGGGAACCGAGAAGCTGGTGAGGAGCACTCCCGCGTGCGGCGTGAGCGCCAGCAGCGAGACCGCGAGGAACGGCAGCGCCACGAGCGCGCCTTTCAGGCCGCGGGCCTGCCGGGGCGCGTACGGCGTGGCGCCCTTGGCCTGCATGGCGTAGGCCCGGCCGCCGAAGAGCAGGCGGCTGAGCGCGTAGAGCGCCACGCTGGCGCAGAGCACCACCGTCACCAACGCGAAGGGGAACGGGCTCGCGCTGATTTCCTTGAGCTCGTCGTAGACCTGCACGGCGGCGCAGCGCGAATAATTCATGATGAGCGGCGTGCCGAGCTCCGTGAAGGCGGCGATGAAGACCAGCGTGCCGCCAGCGAAAAGGCCGGGCATGACCAGCGGCAGCGTCACGCGCCGGAAGCGCGTCCAGCCGTTCGCGCCGAGGTTTTGGGCGGCCTCGTCCAGGGCGGGGTCGATGTTGGCCAGCGCGGCCGCGACGTTCAGGTAGATGATGGGGTAGAAGGACAGGGCCTGCAGGAGCACCACGCCGACGTAGCGCGACTGGCCGAACCAATCGATCGGCCCGCAGCCCAGCAGGGCGTTCAGCGCGCCGTAGGGGCCGAGCATCTGCATGAAGCCGATGGCGCCCACGAACGGCGGCAGCACCATCGGCACCAGCAGCAGCGCGGTGAGGATCCGCTGGCCGCGGAACGCGAACGTGTGCGCCAGCCACGCCAGCGGCACGGCGAGGGCCGTGGCCAGCGCGGTGGTGCCCAGCGCGATCCGCAGGCTGTTGAAAAGCCCTTCCGCGTAGATCGGGTTCTTGAACACGCCGGTCAGATAGCGGGCGGTCAGGTGTCCGTTCACGTAAAACCCGCCGCTCACCACGGTGAGCACGGGCCACACGAGCGTCAGCCCGAACACGCCGGCCAGCAGGCCGAAAAGCAGCCACGCTGTACGGTCGCGGAGCGTTTAGAGGACCTCATCCCATTTCAGCGCGCCGCACACCGGGCACTGATCCGGATGGCTGTCGGCCACCGTGTGCCCGCATACCGGGCAGACGTAGAATTTCTGCGCGGCAATGTCTTTGCCCTCCTGGACAGAGGCCAGTGCGGCGGAGTAGAGGTCGAAATGGGTCTTCTCGACGGCCATCGCAAAGGCGAACGAACGCTCGGCGGCGGCCTGTCCCTCCGCCTTCGCGGCGGCCACGTAGGGGGGGTACATCTCCGTGAACTCGAAACGCTCGCCGGAGGCGGCGTCCTTCAGGTTCGCCACGGTGTCGCCGATGCCGCCCATGGCGCGGAGGTGGGCATGCGCGTGGACCGTTTCGGCGTGGGCGGCGGCGCGGAAAAGCTTGGCGATGCCGGGCCGTTGCTCCTGGTCCGCCTTCTTGGCGTAGGCGAGATATTTGCGGTTGGCCTGGCTCTCGCCGGCGAACGCGTCCTTCAGATTGTCGAGGGTCGCCATCGGTTCATTTCTCCTTATTTCTGTCCGGTCCGGGGCCGGCGCCTTCGCCGACCCTGATTATTAGACAGGGCTAACATCTTAACGGAGCCGGCGGTGAAACGCAAGCGCCAACCCGCCCGGCGCAAAAAATCTTACTATTTTCCATCTTTCCCCTTGCGCGAGGTCGGCGAGATACGCTATTGTTTTCATCCCGTATCACGGAAAGGCTTTGTTATGAAGAAGGATATCCATCCCAAGTATGAAGACGCGACGATCACCTGTGCCTGCGGCAACGTGATCCACACGCGTTCGACGAAGAAAGAAATGGTCGTCAACACCTGTTCGGCCTGCCACCCCTATTTCACGGGACAGCAGACCATGATGGACACCGAGGGCCGTGTTGACCAGTTCATGAAGCGCTACAGCATCAAGAAGGCTTAGCTCGGTTTCGCATAAACGGGTCGGGAGGCGCGGGCAGAATGCGCATCTCGGCCCGTTTTGTGTTTGGCATGATCGACAAGGCACAAATCCAGCGGGTGCTCGACAAGGTGCAGGCTGCCGAGGCGGCGCTGTCTGACCCCGCCGTGCTGGGCAACCCCAAGGTCTACCGCGAGAAAGTGCGGGAGCACGCGGCGCTGAAGAAGCTCGAGGGGGCGGCCAACGCCTATTTCCGGCGGCTGGACGACCTGGAGGGCAACCGCGAGCTCGCCGACGATCCCGCGGGCGACCCGGAACTTGCCGCGATGGCCCGCGAGGAGATCGCCCGCATCGAGGCGGAGCTTCCGGACGCCGAACGCCTGGTCTTGTCCGGGCTCTTGCCCGCCGAGCCGGTCGACGCGCGCAATGCCGTCTTCGAGATCCGCGCCGGCACGGGCGGTGAGGAGGCCGCGCTATTCGCCGCGGTGCTCTTCCGCATGTACTCCCGGTTTTGCGATGCGAAGGGCTGGAAGATTTCGGTCATCGACGCCAACGCCACGGAGCTGGGCGGCTACAAGGAGGTCGTCTTCACGGTCATCGGCGAAGGGGCCTACGGCGCGTTCAAGTTCGAAAGTGGCGGCCACCGCGTGCAGCGCGTGCCGGAAACCGAGGCGCAGGGCCGCATCCACACCTCGGCCGCCACGATCATCGTGTTTCCGGAAGCCGACGAAGAGGACGACATCGAGTTGCCGGAGGGCGAGTTGCGCGTCGACATCTTCTGCGCGGGCGGCCATGGCGGCCAAGGGGTGAACACCACCTACTCGGCGATCCGCATCACCCACCTGCCCACCGGCCTGGTGGCGCAGTGCCAGGACGAGCGCTCGCAGCACCGGAACAAGGAAAAGGCGCTGGCGGTGCTCAAGTCCCGCATCCTCGACCAGCGGCGACAGGCGGAGGAGGCGAAACTCGGCCAGACGCGCCTCGACCTGCGCGGCTCCGGGGATCGCAGCCAGCGCATCCGCACCTACAATTTCCCGCAAAACCGCATGACCGATCACCGCGTGAACCTCACGCTCTACAGCCTCGACCGGATTGTGGAGGGCGAGCTGACCCCGTTGCTCGACGCGCTCCATACCTACGACCTGGACCAGCGGCTCAAAGCCGAATTGGGAATGGGCGAATAGGGCGCGTTCCCGGCTTCAGCCGTCCGATTCCGGCGCGCGGGCTCCCGCTTTCCTCCGCCGTGTGGTCACGTGATGGATCAGCGCGCCCGCCAGCACGACGACCGCGATGAGCGCGACGCGCGTGCGCGTGTCATTCAGATAAGGCAGGATCCTCTGGCCGATGAACGTCCCGAGCTGGAGGAAGAGCAACGACTGCACCGCCGCCGCGAAGAGCAGCAGCAGCAAGAAACGCGGCAGCGGGTAGCGGATGATCCCCGCCGCGCTGTATGCGACCGTGCGCGCGCCCGGGATAAAACGCGAAATCAGCACGGTTTTGACCGCGTGCCGATCGAAATACTCTTCCATCCAGACCAGCCGCGTTTTGTCCACCCACCGGTGACGGAGCAGGAAGGACGTCGCATAACGGCCGATCAGGTAGAGCCCGATGTCGCCCGCCATGCCCCCCACCGTCATGCTGCCGAGGGCCAGCCACCAACCGACATGGCCGGCCGCCACCAGCAGGCCCACGCCGCAGCGGGCCGCATCTTCCAGAAAGCAGGTCCCGGCCGCCACCAGCAACCATTGCAGCCAGAGGTGGTTGGACAGATGCTCGCACAGATGGACAAAGGCTTCTTCCATGGCGGCGGATTATTTCACAACCCGCTTGCCGCCGCAAGCCCGCAGGCCAGCAGTCCAAAAGTCGGCCCAAAATTCCCGAATTTCGGGCTTGATTCCGAATACCCCTTTCGCCTAATCTTAGACATACAACGAAAGAATGGTCTCGACCGATGGTACGGGGAGCGGGTGTTTCTTGTCCGTCCGCCGGGATTTTGAAGGTTTACAGTCCATCAACGCAGAAAAGTATAGGAGGGTTTCTTTAATGAACCTGACTTCAAAGCGTATGTTACCGTTTTTGACGGCGTGCGCGAGCGCTCTGGCGCTCTCGGCATCCGCTCAGACGACGTGGGTATCCGATAACTTCGAGGCCGAAGGCGAAGGATACACCAATGCGGCCACGGGTTCGGCGGCCGGCATTTATAAGATGTCGACCTGGGGCGGGGCCAACAACGATTGGTACACCAACCTGGTGTGGTTCGCGGACGCGGGCGACGCCTCTTCGATCCAGACCAACGAGGACGCCTGGACGGGCGCCCGGTCGATCACGAACGCCAACGCGCAGGCCAAGATCCTCAAGCTCGAGACCGAGGGGCAGACCCTCATGCGTCCCGTCTATGTGGACGGCGCCACGGGCACCATCTCGTTCGCGGACGCGCCGGTCTACTTGGACACGCTGATCAAGTTCACGCCGAGCGAGGACGATCCGGAGATCACGGACAGCAACATCAAGATCGCGATCTTCGTGAACGTCAACTCCAACCTGGTCGTGCGGCACAAGTATACCAATGGTGAAATATTCATCCCGACGAACAGCGTGTTCGAGGAGCTGGGCGCGATCGATCCGAACGAGTGGCACCGTTTGACCATCATGTTGACGACGCAGGCGCAGTTCGGTGGCGCTCCGTCGTTCGAGATCACGTTCGACGGGGATAAGCTGACCCACGCCAACGGCGCGGTGGATGCCGAAACGTACAGCGGCGGCTCGTGGTTCTTCTCGCTGAAGGACGGCGACGGTACCCTGTCGCAGGTCTCCTTCCAGGGCACCGGCTATGTGGATGATCTGGTCATCGCGGACTGGACGACGCCGTTGACGTCAACCGGCCTGCAGCTGACGCTGGTGTTCAACGACGACTGGATGGACGTCACGTTCAACAGCTCCGCCGTGACGAGCAACCAGACCGTGACGATCGCTCCCGCAGGCGGCGCGCTGGCCATTCAGGCCATCGACTGGTATCAGATCAATGGCGTTACGGGCACCGGCGTCACCTACAGCGGCACCAACGGTTCGCTGGTCAACGCCTCGTCCGGCACCGTCACGGTCGACGCGACCGGCCGCACGGCCACCATCGAGGCCTCCCAGTACACCGGCACGCTCCCGACGGGTCTCCCCGGCGCGTATGCCACCGTTCCGGCCGACAAGCTGGCGGCATGGGCCGTCGCAAGCGGCCTGACCCAGGCCCAAGTCATGGCCAACGCCGCAGACTACCTGGATAACTACCTGCTGAACGTCGACGAGACGATCAGCGCGGACATCGAGATCACGTCGATCGTCATCGACGAGGTGAACGAGACCGCGACGATCACGGTCGGTGCGACCGACGCGGCGGTGAACTTCACCAGCCTCAACGGCACGCTGGTTGTGTCGACGAGCGACGATCTCGTGAGCTGGAGCGATCAGACGATCGAGTTCAGCGAGCAGGCGACGGAAGCGACGGTTGTGGTTCCTTATACGGCCGGCAACTTCCTGAAGGTCTGGGTGAAATAAGGTCTGGCGTCTGAGCAAGACATCAGATGACTGACAAACAGGGGTCCGCGGCAACGCGGGCCCCTGCTGTTTTTCGGGACGGCGCGGGGACGGCGCCACCCCATTTTTCTGATTGTCGCGCCCTGCATACTCTGGTATGCTCTCTCATTACAGTAAAAGTGAAGCTTGAGTCGGGCTATTGCCCGCGACAATCGGAGTCGTTTTATGCCTAAATTCGCATACATCGCTGTGGATTCCGCAGGCAAAGAGAGCCGCGGCACGATCGAAGCCCCCAACCAGGCGCAGGCCGTCGCCAAGGTGCGCAGCCAGGGCCTTTTCCCGACCGCCATCGGCGCGGCAGGAGGGGGCGAGTCGGGCGGCGCCGCCAAGACAGCGGGGGCACCGGCCGCGGGCGCGAAAAAGGCCGCGCCGGCAGGTAAAAAGTCGGTGGGCCAGATGAAGATCGAGTTCAAGCTGCCCAAGTTCATGCGCGGACGGGTCAAGCAAAAGGACCTCACCACGCTCACGCGCCAGCTCGCCACACTGGTGGACGCGGGCCTGCCCCTGTTGCGCGGCCTGCACGTGCTGCAGCGCCAGACGCCCAACGCGTCGCTCAAAGAGGCGCTCCAGGGGATGTGCGAGGCGGTCGAGAGCGGCAGCACCTTCTCCGAGTCGCTTCAGAACTATCCCAAGATCTTCGACAACCTCTACATCAACATGGTGCGCGCGGGCGAAGCCGGCGGCGTGCTGGAAGTCGTGCTCAACCGCTTGGCCGAGTTCGCCGAAAAGGCGGCCAAGATCAAGAACAAGGTCAAGGGCGCGATGGTCTATCCGACCGTGGTGTTCTTCGCGGCCATCGGCATCACCAGCTTCCTGCTGGTCGCGGTGATTCCCAAGTTCAAGGACATCTTCAACGACCTGCTGGAAGGCAAGCCCCTGCCGGCCATCACGCAGTTCGTGATGAACGCGAGTAACCTCGTGATGCACAACGGCCTGGCGGTGCTGGGCGCGGTCATCGCGTTTGTGGTGCTTTTCAAAATCTTCGCCAAGACCAAGACCGGCAGCTACATCTTGGACGTGGCCAAGATCAACGCGCCGATGTTCGGCTCGTTGGTGCGCCGCACGGCGGTCGCCCGCATGACCCGCACGCTCGGCACGCTGCTGGCCTCCGGCGTGCCGGTGCTGCAGGCGATCACCATCGTGCGCGACACCACCGGCAACGCGGTGATCTCCCGCGCCATGCAGAACGTCCACGACGCCGTCAAGGAAGGCGAGAGCATGACTGCGCCGCTGGCGGCCTCCAAGGTATTTCCGCCCATGGTGATCTCGATGGTGGAAGTCGGCGAAGAGACCGGCGCCCTGCCGGACATGCTGACGCGTATCGCCAACACCTACGACGACGAGGTCGACAACGCGGTAGCGGGCCTGACCTCGGTGATCGAGCCGCTGATGATCATCGTGCTGGCCTTGATTGTCGGCACGATCGTCATCGCCATGTTCATGCCTATGATCCAGATCATCGGCACGCTCGGCTCGCAGGGCTAACCCGGGAATCCCGCCGGGACAGGCGGCTCCGCCCGTCCCGGCGCAGCGCGGCAAAGAGAGTTTCGACATGTTAAACCGGACGAACAGAAAACAGGCGGCGTTCACCCTCATCGAAATGATGGTGGTGGTCGCCGTGATCGGCATCCTGATCGGCGTGACCTTCCGGCTGATGGGAACGGTGGGCGAAAAGAAAAAGGAAGCCGAAACCATGGCCCGCATGCAGCGGCTGCAGAATGCGCTCTCCGGCTTCTACGCCGAGTACGGGACCTATCCGCCGGTCAAGCGGCACTGCTCGCCGGATCCCTACAGAGAACCGGACGACACAGAATACGGGCAAGATCTCTGGAAAGATGAAGATGCGGTGACCGAGATCACCTGGGAAAACGCGCATCACGCCGCGTCCAGCCAGCCGATCGGATTCGGCCGTCCCAACGTCGGGTCCCTCGACGCATACATCAACCAGGTGTATCAGTCGCAGGGGCTGATGTCGCCGAATGCGCTCTCGGGCAACCTGACCGGGGCGGATTTCCGGACCGAACGGCGCATCTTCAAATTCGGTGTGCTCTCCTACCTTTTGCCGCGCATCGAGCTGTTGGGCGGGGAGCAAAAGCTTCTTGAAATGAACGACCCGCCTAACAAAGACATGTTCAAGACAGACCAGTGGGCCGCGAACAACCAGGGGAAGTGGAAGGGTATCTCCGATGACCAGATGAAAGCGCAGCTCCGCGCGATCCACGAGCGCGAGTTGCGCACCGTTTCGCACTGGCTGCCCAATTTCGAGAATTCGCTGGTGGGCGTCCAAGGGCAGCTCTGGGGGCTGAATCTTGCAGCGCCCCTGCAAGACGGGTTCAATTTTGTGAAAACGAAGGATCCCCAATCGGGCAACAGATATGTTCTGACAACCGTCACGATCCGCGACGGCTGGGGGAGAGAGTTTTATTACTATTCCGCGCCGCCCTACCAGAGCTACCGCATCTGGTCGGCCGGGGCGGACGGCAAAACCTTCCCGCCGTGGGCGAAACCGCAAGACAGGGATCGCGAGGAGGTGAACGGCTGGACCAAGGACGATCTGGTGTTGTTTGACCGGTAAGGCGAAGTCCGGCGGACCCGTCCGTCCGGACCGGCGCAGCGAAAGAAAAGACGTTATGACGAGAGACACAAACGAATTCCGCGGAGGCTTCACGTTGGTCGAGATGCTGGTGGTCATTGGCATCATCGGCATTCTGGCGGCCACGCTGATCACCTCGTTCTCCTATCTGAAGACGACCGCGAAGCAGAGCCAGGCCCAGGCGCTGGTGGGCGAGGTGGCGACGGCGTTCACGATCTACCTGCAGAAAGAGCGCAGGTGGCCGGAGGAGTGGGTCAATCGCTCGAATGCGCAGAAAATGCTGGACCCGGAGGTGTGCGCGATCTTCCAGAAAAACAGCATGCTCGACCTGACGACGTGGCAAACGCTTCCGGGCATCGACAAAGACGGGGCCGTAGTCATGGGCCAGGGCGAAAAAGTGAACCCCAGCAGCTTGGACAAATTCGGGCTTTTGGACCCCTGGGGCCGCGCCACCCTCCGCAGCAAACTGAAGAAGGCGGACGAGAATACGGACGTCGAGTCCGGCGGCACAATCAAGGACCACCTGATCCAATACCGTCTCGACGAAAACTACGACGGGTATGTGGATGCCGATGAGGGCGCACCGCGCGGACGGATCCGCGCCGCGGCGATCGTGTGGTCGCGCGGCTTGGACGGCAAGGACGATCCCGCGTCGGGCGGCGGGCGTTATCCGGTCGACGACCGGCTGAGCTGGCAGCAGGGCAAGGTCCAGGCGGAGAAATAAGGCATCGGCGGCGGGTTGCCCAGACGGGTCCCCGGTGTCGCAGGCATGAGGAGTCGGAGGCAAGCATGAGTACGGTAACGGTCAATCGGGCAACGCGGGGCTTCACCATCATCGAACTGCTGGTGGTCATTTCGATCATGGCGGTCATCGCCACGCTGGCCACGGGCGCGGCGATCAAGGCGGTGAAACAGGGCCGCGAAAAGCGCATCTCAGCAACGATCAAGACGCTGGAGTCGGCGCTGCAGGCCTATCGGTCGCGCGAGAACAAATGGCCGTTCCAACTGAACGAACTCACCAAGGATACGGAAAACAACGACCAATACAACACGGCCAAACTGTACTGGGCCCACGGCGAAGACAACTACAAGGTGTTCGGCGAGCTGTATCCGCAGAAGGGCAGCAGCGGAAAAACGGTCTATTTGGACGCCTCGTCGGTTTTGACGAAGGGCCGCAAGACGCTGCTGGCCGCGATCGAGGACAACAAAACGAACCTCCCGCTCGGCTATCCGGACCCGGAGCACTCCGACCGCTTTCACTGTTTCTGCGTCCTGTACAACGCGCGGACCGATTCCGTCAAGGTGTACCGGCAAGACAAAAAGCATGACGACCGCTTCTGGTGTCCCAAGTTGAAGACCGAATGGCAAAAGTGATCTGCGAAAAAAGGTAGAACGATGAGAAACGGAAGAACACAGCGCGCGGACCGGCACGGTTTTTCGCTGCTGGAATTGCTCGCGGTGATGTCCATCATGGCGATGCTTTCGGCGTTGGCCGTCACCAGTTATTTCAGCGCCATCCGCGGCATGGCGCGCCGCAGCGCGGTCAAGCACCTCGTCAATACGCTTGTGCTGGCGCGCCAGCGCGCCTGCCTCGAAGGCTCGCGCATCAGCGTCGTGATCTATAACGCGGTCTCCGGGTATGACAAGGTCTCGAACGAGGAGATCGTGGTGCCCTCCTATGTGGTGTGCAAAGAGATCGGGAAGATCTCGTATCAGGCGAGCGAGTACCTGATCGACGAGTTCGCGTCGCTCGACAAGATTTTCGGGTCGGGCGAAAATTTGAACGACCTGAAGGAAGACGGCGAGCGCAACAGCATCCGGGTCTACAACCTCACCAACGGCGGCTGGTGGGAAGTCTATCCCAAGGTGATGGAGCAGAACGGGGTTTTCACGGATCGGGCGTCAGCCCTCGAAATCGCGAAGAACCCGGCCGCCACCGTCAAGTACGATATTCCGGCGTTTGCGTTTGTGAAGAACAAAAGCGTGGCCAATCCCAACGAGCCCTCGTCGTGGGAAGTCAATGACGCCTACGGGATCGAGGCGGCGCCGGTCAATTCCCTCCCGCGCGGATTTTGGTTCGAGAAGCTCAAGGACAAGACCAACAAGGGCGTGATCTGCTTCACCTTCCTGCCCGACGGCACCGCGATCTTTGACTCGAACAACGCGAACGGCGAGGTGGTGCTGGAGGAAATGGAAAAGCCCAACAAGACGCTCACGATCAGAGTCGAGAAGACGGACGGTTCGATCAATTACAAGGAACAATGGACGTAGGCCTATGAAGACAAGCGGACGTCAGACCGGTTTTTCGCTGATCGAGGTCAACATGGCGGTTTTCGTCATGGCGGTCGGCATTCTGAGCATGATCGTGCTCTATCCGCTGGGCTTGCGCGAGAGCACCCAGAGTGCGGCGGATCTCCACCAGGCGATGCGCGCCGACTACATTCTGAATCAGGCGGTCGCGGCGGCATCGCTGCCGGATTTCCCCTGGTCGCAGTGGAAAAGCGTGCCCGACATGGACGCTTGGAATCCGGAAAGTACGGATCGCTTCAAGGGCGTTCCTAATTTCATGCAGGACCGGATGAAGCTGCCGAGCGATTCGCGGTTCTGGATCGGGTGCTGCCGGGTCCGGGGCGCCTCCGATCTGGTCATGGGCATCATGGTGCAGTCCTCGGAACTCAAAGAGATCACGGACAGCCAACACCTGGAGGAATTGATCCAGAACAATCCGATCTATTACGCGGAGGTCCGGTTCCAGGGTGAACCCTAATGAACGAACGGCAGGGCGTCGGGACGACGAGTACGCCCGAAAGGCGAAGCATGAAAGAAGACAGAAATAATAACAGGGGCCGCGCCGGTTTCTCGATGGTCGAGGTGCTGGTCGCCTCCACGATTCTGGTGGTCATCGTGATGATGCTCGCCATGCTTTTTCAGCAGACCGGCCTGGCGTGGCGCACGGGCGTCCAGCGGGCCGACGCGTTTGTGCAGCTCCGCAGTCTGGTCGGCGCGCTCCAGCGCGATGCCTCCGCGGCCATCGACGAGCGTGAGATTCCGACGGATCTGAGAAGCCAATTGGGCGGGTCCCAGCAGTTCAGCGGGGATCTGAAATTCTACACCCTCACCGGCACGGGATTCCCTGAAACGGGGAATACCCCTTACCGGACGTTGACCTACGTGACCTACGACACCAGCGGGTTGCGGACGGAAAGGAAGCTGAAGGCGGACGGGACGGCGGAACCGGCCACCTCGTTTAACGTCATGACGACCGCCAGCCGCTCGATTGATCCGAGCAAGCCGAGCATCACGGTGGGAGACTTTGACGACGAGTACGCTGCAGGCATGAGTTCAGCCGGCTTGCCGCTGTATGTGAGGGTCCAGGCTTCGGTCCGCCCCTCCGGCTACACGCTGGACATCGGTGCGGCTTCGGCCGGTCCCGATAAAACGTGGGGCACAAAGGACGACATCCGGACGTGGTGACGTGGGCCTGTCGTTTTGTGTGAGCAGTCAGATTTAGGAAGCAAGGAGTTGGGTGTGAAAAACCGTTCTACAAACGCCTTCACGCTGATCGAGATGATGGTGGTCACCGGCATGCTGGCGATCCTGATGGGCGTGGCGTTCTCGGGCATCGGCCAGGCCCGCGCGCAGGCGCGCATCGCCAAAGCCAACGCCGAGATCCGCGAACTGATGAATGCCTGGCTCGCTTACGAGGCCGCTTACGACGTCTGGCCGGTGAAGGTCAACGGCGATCTGGATGCGACCGAGGCGAACCTCAAGGAGCTGATGGACGGGAATCAGGACGGGACGGTCTACCTGAACGTGCCGCTGGTCAATGGCGCGTTCAGGGATCCGTGGGGCACGCCGTATAAATTCCGGCTGGTTTACGAGACCACGAAGAGTCCGGTGACGGAAGAATTCGAAGCCGCCGTCACCTTCCCCAACCGCGACCGGTACAAAGATTGACGGACGAAGCGCTTCCATGTGCGAGTTGATGAGTGCGTCAGTGACAGGAGCGGGGCTTCAGGCCCGCCCGCAGAGGCAAAATCCATGAGAAAACAGATCCGAAACATTTTTTCCAGCACCCCGGATGCCGCAGACCGGCAGCGGGGCTCGGCGCTGCTCATCGTCCTTGGCTTTCTGAGTTTCATGATGATCAGCGCGGTCTCGTTCGCGGTCTATATGCGCATCGAGCGGCAATCCTCCTCGAACTACCGCCATTCGGTCTCGGCCCGCCATCTGCTGAACGCCGCCCTCTACCGCGCCATCGACGAGATCGATTCCGAGCTGCGCATCCCGAAGGTCAACGATGAGGCGGTTGACCGGCCGCGCAAGTTCCCGAACTGGCCCGGCCGCGTCAAGACCTCGGCCGTGGCCAACGGCGAGGAAAACGCAAGGGACGCGCGCGTCCTGACCCTCGAGGCGCTGAGCTTCATTCCCGGCATTCTCGTCAACGACGTCCGACGGTATGCCATTCCGAGTGACACCGATCCCGGATATAACGCCTCCGATCCCACCGATAACTGGCGGGGGGCCAAATGGCGCAGGCTCAGCATGCCCGTGAGCGCCATCCGGGGCGAAGCCGAGACCGCGGTCCGTTCCGAGGTCGGGCGCTATGCCTACATCTGCGTCAACGTCTCCGACATGCTGGACGTGAACCTCTGCAAGGCGGCCGTGCGCGACTCCGGCACCAACCGCGTGAGCATCGGGCATCTTTTCCAAACGCCGGCGCAGCGCGAAGCGTTCGACACGAAGTTCAAGGAGACCGACCGTCATTACGGCAGCCTTCAGGATTTCTACGCCTGCATGTACCAACGGCGTAGGGATTCGATGCCCTCAACCATCAGCAATCCCATGGCCGACACGCCGTTCGGCAGCGCCTATCACAGTTTCATCCGGGAGCAGGACGACGAGTTTTTCGATGAGGCGACCCGGCACATCCTGATCACGGACAGCGTGTCCATGGCCCAGCCGACGGCGGGCGAACCCTGCAACGTGCTTTTGAACTTTCCGGTCAGCGCCGCGCTGCTGGGCCAGCCACAGGCGACGGCGGTTATTCTGGACGCCGAAAAGTTCGCGCCGGCGCTCAACAAGGTGTTCAAAAACCGTCTGCCGTCTGGCGCCGACGCTAGCGGAATGCTGATGGCGACGGCGATCGCCGACTATATCGACGCGGACAGCATTCCCAAGCGGCTCAACATGCCGACCGCAGAGATGGTGCCGATGGTCAGCCAGATCCTGGTGCCCAACGCCATCGGCCCAACGGTCGGTGTGAGGAACGCGCCGGATTGGACGGAGGCCAAACCGACTAGAGTTTACTTCCTGAATCTGGTGGGCGAAAATCCGGGGCTCGCGCAGGTCGACGTCGAGCTGGTCTGGCCCTTCAAAAACCATCAGGACCGGATGGTCAGGCCGACGTTCACGGTCGAGGTAGAGGCCTACGTCACGCCGATCAAACAGCACGAGCCGAAAAACTCGAAAAATGTGCCGCAGTCCAAAGGGGATTACGTCAGGCTGACCGGGACGCTCACCGCGCCGGATTTCTGGAATGTGGACACCTCGACCGATCCGAACAAGTGCTACCAGAAAGCGACGGTCAAGCTGGCGGCCGATAACCCCGCTGCGCTGGCTGTGGACATGGTTCACAGCGAGAACGGGGCGATGAACGGCTTTGCGGAAGGTACCCCGGCCAGCGTGGCCATGGTGGTCTTCGTGAACGTCCGACAGGGAGGGGCCTCCGGACCCATTGTGGACCGGGTTCCCCAGGCGTCGGCTTATCCGGGAAGCGGCGAGTTACAGGCGGACGAAGAGTTCGGCCTGATTTCAAAGCTCTATTTCCAAACCCAGCCGACGGCACCAATCAATAAGACCATGGCCGTCGACAACAAGCCGATCGCCTATGCCTGGAACAGCCTCGAGGTGCCGGATGCGCGGTTCAACCACAAGGCCTCAAACTGGCAGACCGTGTCGGCCGGAAACGCCATCACCCCCGCGCTCAATCCCTCGGCCACGGCGCTGCTGGGGCAGAAAGGGCGCGACGGCGACATCTACCTGTTCGTCTCGGACGCCGGCAAGATGTACTCGCCCGGTGAGCTGGGGTTCATTATCCGGCCCTGTCCGTTTAAGACGATAACGCCCGGAGCACCGGTCGATTTTCACGGGACCACGGAGATCGAAGACAAGGACTACATGTTCCGTACGGTCCGTCTGTATGACCACGGCCAGCCCTCCAGCGCCACCGATGTGGAGCGCGCCCGCGATCCCGTGTACGATTATTTCACGGCGGCGGATGCCTCCGGCAAGGTGGTGGGGTCGCGGGTGAACCCGCTCTCCGACATCCGCCTGGTGCTGCAGTCCGCTGTGGAGCGGACGCCGGTGAATTACTGGTACGCCAACTTCGGGTCGGCGGCCCAGCTGGAACTCAACAATTTCAACACCGTGCTCCAGGATCCGGGCACGCTGAACGACACCTCCTCGGACTGGTACAAATTTAAGAGCGGCTGGTATCTCTGCCTGACCAACGCGAGCCCGAAGCTGAACATTACATGGCAGAAAAACCTGTCGGATTTCTACGGCAACTGGGACACCTTCGGCTGGTATTCGGATGGGAACCCGACAACGATCTTCGATACCGCTAACCACGTGAACGGGGCGGAGACGACATTGAACTCCGCCAAGCTGTACGAAATCGACCGCAAGATGCTGATGTCCTACACGCTCGAATCGTTCTCGGACCGGCAGCAGCTCTTCCTCTACATCATCCGGGCGGAAGCGACGGCGACCGCGTTCGGCAACAGCATCGGGGGACCGGGCGAGACGGAAACGAAGTCGCTCGCGGGCGGCAGTGCCGTGGCCCTGGTCTGGCGCGACCCGTATCCCGACGGCTACGACAAAGAGAATGACAATTGGACGGCGAAAGGAACAAAGAAGTGGTACTCGAAGATCAACCGGGTCTCGCCGTGGTATCAACACAATAAAAAAGCCAACAACGGCGGAAAGTATGACGACTCGCGGGACGAACAAAGCGACGGCAGCGAAGCCAATGACGACTTGATCGACGGTGAGCGTTTGGACGGGTACCATCCGCATCGCATCCTCTTCTTCAAGCAGTTGGACAAGTGAGCCGCCGTCGGCGGCAAACGAAGGGAAACGTATGCTGAAATACGCGTTTTTGCTCCTTGCGTGCGCCGCCTGCGCCGCGGACATTCCCGACGTGCTCAAAACCGCCGACGGCAAACCGGTCACGACGCCGTCGGCGTGGGAGTCGGTCCGCCGCCCCGAGGTGCTGGAGCTTTTCAAGACCCACGTCTTCGGGCGTAATCCCGTCGGCCGTCCGTACACGTTGCGTTTCGAGCAAATCGAGCCGGACAAAGAAATGGTGGACGGCAAGGCGCTGCGCAAGCGCGTCAACATCCGCTACTCCGGCCCCGGCGGCGAAGGGGGCATCGCGCTCACCGCCTTCATTCCCAAGACCGGCACGCCCGCGCCGGCCTTCGTGCTGATCTGCAACCGGTCCTCGGCCAAGAACATCGATCCCGACCGACTGGAGAAAAACCCGTTCTTCCCGGTCGAGGAGCTGGTGGCGCGCGGCTATGCGGCGCTCGCCTTCCACAACGGCGATGTCGACCCCGACGATTTTGACGGGTTCACCAACGGCGTGCATGGCGTGTTCCAGCCCGACCCCAAAGCGCGCACCGCCGATTCGTGGGGCACGATCGCGGCCTGGGCCTGGGGCGCGAGCCGCGTGATGGACTGGATCGAGACCCAGCTGGCCATCGACCGCACGCGCGTCGGCGTGGTGGGCCATTCGCGCGGCGGCAAAACCGCGCTCTGGTGCGGCGCGAACGATACGCGCTTCGCCCTGACGATCTCCAACAACTCCGGTTGCGGCGGCGCCAAGCTCAACCGTATGGATCTGCCCAAGTCCGAGCATATCGCCCGCATCAACAAGGTCTTCCCGCACTGGTTCTGCGACAACTTCAAAAAGTACGGCGACAACGAGGATGCGCTGCCCGTGGACCAGCACATGCTGATCGCGCTGATCGCGCCGCGCCTGGCCTATGTCGCCTCGGCGTCGCTGGACGATTGGGCCGGCCAGCCGGGCGAGTTCCGCTCCTGCGTGCTGGCGTCGCCCGTGTGGCAGCTTTACGGCCTGAAAGGCCTCGTCGGCGACACCTTCCCCGCACCGGATTCACCGCTGCAGGAGGGGCGCATCGGTTACCACCTGCGCACAGGCAAGCATGACCTGTCGCTCTACGACTGGCAGCGCTACATGGATTTCGCGGACAAACATCTGCGAAATCCATGAAGGAAGAGTTGGGAGTTCAGCGTTCAGTGTTTTTGTAATGCACTCATAAACTCATGAACTAATGAACTTCTTTCCCCAGTGGCTCATCGAGAAAAAGCGCGACGGCGGCGCACTCGACGCGGCCGAGATCCGCGCCTTCGTCGACGGCTATACCCGCGGTGTGATTCCCGATTACCAGATGGCGGCGCTTGCCATGGCGATCTTCTTCCGCGGCATGTCGCCTGAGGAGACCGCCGTTCTCACGGACGCCATGATGCGTTCCGGCGAACTGGTGACCTTCGCGCCTTGGCCGCGCCCCACCGCCGACAAACACTCGACGGGCGGCATCGGCGACAAGATTTCGCTCATGCTCGCTCCGCTTGCCGCCTCGGCCGGCCTGGCCGTGCCCATGATCGCCGGCCGGGGTCTCGGCATCACCGGCGGCACGATCGACAAACTGGAGGCGATTCCCGGATACGACACGCGGCTCTCGCTCGACGCGTTCAAACGGGTGGTCGGCGAGGTGGGCTGTTCGATCATCGGGCAGACCGACCGCCTGGCGCCGGCCGACAAGAAGTTGTATGCCCTGCGCGACGTGACCGGCACGGTGCCGAGCATCCCGCTCATCACCGCCAGCATCATGTCCAAAAAGCTCGCCGAGGGCGCGGACACGCTGGTCTTCGACGTCAAGTGCGGCCGCGCGGCGTTCATGCGCACGCGCGAAGACGCGCGGACCTTGTCGCAAAGCCTCCTCCGTGTGGGCCGCGCGCTCGGCCGCAGAACGGGTGCGCTCTTGACCGACATGGAGCAGCCGCTCGGCCGCGCCGTCGGCAACGCGGTCGAGGTCGCCGAGGCGGTCGAGACGCTCCACGGCCGCGGCCCGGCGGATACGCGTCTTCTGACCATCGAGCTGACGGCGCTCATGTGCGAGCGGTCGGGCGTTTATGCCGACCGCGCGTCGGCGCGCCGCGAACTGGCGGCGCGGCTCGATGACGGCCGCGCGCTTGAGGTTTTCCGACGCATGGTGGCGGCACAGGGCGGCGATGCGCGCGTGGCCGATGATTCGCGCCGCCTGCCGCAGCCCGGCGCGGCGATCGAGGTTCCCGCGACGCAGTCCGGCACCGTCGCGTTCGTGGACGCGCAGGTGATCGGTCGCGTCGTGCTGCAGCTCGGCGGCGGGCGGACCGCGACGACCGATGTGATCGATCCCGCGGCGGGGATCGACCGTCTCGTGCAGGCGGGCGAACGTGTGGAGCGGGGTCAGCCCCTCATGCGGCTGTTGGCGAAAGACGCGGCGCGTGCGGCGGCGCTGTCAGCCGAGGCGGCGGCCGCCGTGCGGCTCACGACGGAGCCGGTGCCGGAGCGCCCGCTGATTCTGGAGGAAGTCTGAGTGACACGGGACAAAACCATACAACGCAAATTGATCGCCGCCGCGCGCGAAGCGGCCGCAGCCGCTTATTGTCCCTACTCGGAGTATCCGGTCGGCGCGGCATTGCTCACGGTCGACGGCCAAGTGTACACCGGCTGCAACGTGGAGAACGTCTCGTACGGTCTGAGCAACTGTGCGGAGCGCACGGCGCTGTTCAAGGCGGTGAGCGCGGGAAGCCGCAGCTTCGCCGCGCTGGCCGTGGCGGGCGGCACGAAAAAACCGGCGGCTCCCTGCGGCGCGTGCAGGCAGGTGCTGGCCGAGTTCTGCGTGCCGGAAATGCCGGTTTTCATCGCGCGGCTCAAGGGCGGCCACGTGACCGTCTCGACCGTGGGCGAGCTGTTGCCGCTGGCCTTCGCAATACCCAGCGTCTCTATCGCGGATCACTGATCGTGAGCTTGAGGGCGTCGAGATAGAAGCAGCCGTCGCTGTTGCCCGGCGCCGTCACGCCCAGCCAGCCGAGCTGCGCGAACGCCGCGCTGCCGAACGGGAGCGTCAGCCTCTGCTCGCCGTCTGGGCCGCGCACCGTAAGGGTGTAGTGGCCCGTGCGCCGCTGGCCGAGGTCGAACGCGACCTCAAACCTCGTCCAGCCGCCGGGCTTGAGCGTACCGGCCGGCCGGCCGTTGGCCTTGACCGCGCCGTCGGCCGCGAAGCTCAGCGAAAAGCCCGGTTCGCCGACGCCTCCCTTGCCGCGCGCCTCGACCGTGAACGGCACCGCGCCGGCCTCGGGCAGCCGCGCGGCGAAGGTGAAGACGACGCGCCCCTCGTCCAGCCCGCGCGGCGTCACGTGCAGATACGGGTAGAAGCTCTTCGCGAGCCCGCGCTTGTCCGTGCCCTTCAGACAGTTCGGCCCGCTGAGGCCCGGCACCTCGCGTGTCACCGCGAAGCCCGCCCCCGGTTCCGTTCCCTGCGCGAACACCGGCGGCGTGTCGCCCGGCTGCAGCAGGTTGCAATCGATCGCGAAGGCGTTGAGCCGCTTGAAATCTTTCTCGTCCCAGACCGCCGTCGGCGTGCGCCGCGCGTAGCGCGACGGCAAGGCGCGCCACGCCGCGTCGCCGGTCAGCCCAGCCTTTTCAAGCTCCGCTAGGATCGGCGTGAAGCCGATGCGGCGCGCGGCCTCCTGCTCGGCGGCGCTGAACGCGGCCGGCGCGGCCGCCGTGCCTCCGGCCAGGAGCGGCGCCTCGATGCGGCCCATCTGCGCGCCCGGCTCTTGCCCGGCGGTGTCGAGCGCGTGGGTGACCGTCGACAGATAGAGGTTGTTCGTCACGACGGGCGTCCGCGTTCCCGGTTGCCAGGCGCTGGCGATCGCGACGCCGTTGCTGCTGACGTAGACGTTGCCGGACACCTCGAAGTAGTTCTCCTTCCAGTGCTCGTTCAACGAGCCCCGCCCCACGAACCCGTTGCGCGCAAAGGCACCGATGTTGTTGCGGAAGAGGTTGTCGGTGCCTTTGTGCTGGAAGTAGGCGTACCAGTCGGCGTTGAAGACGAGGTTGTTTTCGACGCGCGCGCCGCGCGACTGCTCGTCGAGGTAGATGCCCGCGTAGCCGCAGATGTAGGGATACGCCGCCGTGTCGTGGATCAGGTTGTGGTGGATGTGCGTGTCCAGCGGCCCGAACTGGTAGACGCCGGCCGCGTCGGTGTGGTAGCGCAGGCCGAGATGGTGCAGGTGGTTGTAGGCCACCTCGGTGCCGCCGCAGTGCGCCTCGCCCTTCCAGTCCCAGCGCGCGTCGAGCCCGATCGCGTCCCAGTGCACGTCGAAGATCTCGTTGTGCGTGATGCGCGTGTTCGAGGCGAAGCGGTTGACGATGCCGTAGCAGCCGTGCCAGATCGTGCCGAGCCGGTGGATGCAGTTGTTGTCGATGACCAGCCCCGTGACCCTGCGCGGATTTTCGGGGTCGGTCGGTTGCTCCGAAACCGCCGTGCGGCCCTCCGGCTTCCGGCTTCCGGCCTCGGGCCTCTGCTTCCCCAGCAGCGTCGGCAAGTCTGTGACGCCGAGCTGGAGCGCGCCCGCGCCGAGATCCCAGAAGTGGCACTGCCGCACCGCGACGTCGCGGCAGCCGTCGGCCAGCTCCAGCGCGTACTCGCCGAGCTGGGCGAACTCGCAGCGCTCGAACGAGGCGTGGCGCAATCCCTTGGCGGCGACGGCGGCGGCGAGGTACATGTGCCCCTGGCGGTACGCGCCGTTGTAGGCGTCCATGTCGCCGTCCAGATGACGGAACGCGAGGTCGCGGACGTGCAGATGCTCAAGGCTGCGCCCGCCTTCGGGATCGCCCGCAAAGAGGAGCATGCGGGACTTCATGACCGGCGCGATCACCTCGGCGGCGGCGAGGTCTTCACCCGGCAGCGGGTAGTAGTAGAGCGTGCCGGTCTTGCGGTTGAGATACCACTCGCCCGGCTGGTCGAGCGCCTCGAAGACGTTGCTGAGGTAGTAGCGGAAGTGGCGCTCCCACGCGTCGACCGGACGCGCGTGCGCGCTGAAGAAGCGGAGCGCGCGGCGCTCGGGCACGATCTCTTTGACGCGGTGGATCGTGGGCGTCCAGGAGCAGAGCAGCACCACGTCGATGTCGGTCGGGTTCGACCAGGCCGGATTCACGTCGCCCTCGAAGTAGCGCAGCGCCTGGCGCGGGTCGCCGCCCGGCTCGCGGCCTTCGGCGCGCAGGACCTTCTCGCCCCAGTTCGGCGTGCGGGCACGCTCGCGCGACTGGCCATTCACATACAGCGAATAGAAGACCCAGCCGCCGCTGCGGGCGCGCGGGATGTCGAGCTGCCAGTAGGGCTTGCCCGGCGTGCGCGTCCACGTGCCGGTCAGCCGCTCGCCGCCGCTCAGCACCGCCTGCTCGCCGGGGTACGAGGCCACGGTCAGCGGCGCGTTCGAGGTGCCGGAGTCCTCGGGCGCGAAGACGATCGGCGCGCGCAACGCGTAGGTCCCGCCGCGCAGGTACACGGTGACGGGCCCGGCCGGCGGCTCCGCGCTGCGCAGCTCGCGCACCGCGGCGAGGGCGCGCGGAAGCGTCGCGAAAGGGTCGGCCTTCGTGCCGCGCGCGCCGTCGCTGCCGCCCGGCGCGACATACACCGTCCGCTGCGACGTGGCGCAACCGGCGAAGAGCAGGCAGGAAAAACCGCAGAGAAGGAATGGACGCATGAGAACCTCGCACAATTAGTGCCTTACAAACCAACAACAGCAATAAAAAACAAGTTCTTTCACCACGAAGGCACGAAGAGCACGAAGTTTTTTTAATGACTCGCTCCTTCTTCGTGTCCTTCGTGACTTCGTGGTGAGAATCTCGGGTTGCGGGCGTAAGCCCGCGTTAGGAATGAGGAATTAAAGAACCAAAGCCTGAAGGGGAGCGAAGCGTTGGAGCACAAGGAGCATCCATCACTCCTGACTCCTCATTCCTGACTCCTCATTGTTTGACGCGCAGCGTGACCGGTCCGAGCAGGCCCGAAGGCGCGGCCTCCACCGGCTTGCGGTACCGGGTCGGGATCGTCTGATAGTGGTTGTTGAGCGTGTTGTAGACCGTGACCGACAGCGTGTTCTCACCCGCCTTCACGCAGCCGGTGAGCGCGACGCGCCACGGCGGACAGGTCAGCACGCGCACAGCTTGTCCGTTCACCGCGACGCCGCACGAGACGCCCACGTCGCCGAGGTCGAGCACGAGCGTCTGCGCGGCCTGCTCCGGCGTCAGCGTGAAGGTCTTGCTGTAGACCGCGCCGCCGGAGTAGCAGCGCAGCGCGTCGACCCGCGCCCAGTCGCCCAGCGTCATCCGCCCCTGGCCGCAGGTCAGCTTGACCGGCTCGGGAAAAGCCGCCCCCCCGTAGCAGCCCGGCGCGTGCTTGACCGTCAGCGTAACCTCGGCCGGCGAGAGTCGCGCGTCGCCGCCCTCCGTCCTCCGTCCTCCGCCCTCCACGCGGTAGACCCGGTTGCCGTTGGGCAGCGTCCGCGTCAGCGCGCCTGCCGCCGCCTGGCCGCCGACCGTGGCGGCGAGCAGCTCGCCGCGCAGGGTGACCTCGGCCGACTCCAGCGCGGGCGGCGCGCCGAAGCTGTAGGTCGCCTGCGGCAGGGTGCCGCCGAAACAGTCGAAGGGCAGTACCGCCGGATCGTCGAACCAGCGCATGGCGAGCGGGTGCGCGGGCCGGTCGGCATCGAGGCCTGTGCGCAACAGCACCAGCGCGGCGCGTCCGAAGGCGTCGTAGCGCACCAGCAGCGGCGTATGGCCGGCCTGGAGCGCCACGGTCTCGCCGGGCGTGCGCCGCACGCCGCCGATCCAGACCGCGGCGGGCGCCACGCCGCTCGACGCGACCGTCGCGCGGCAGGGCTCGGCCGCGTAGACCGTGGTCAGATAGAAGCGCGTCTCGGGCGGCGCGCCCGCGGGCATCTTCACGTCGTAGAGCCCCATGTCATAGGCCCCGAGCACGAAGAACTCGTCGCCGACCTTGCCGTTGAGGCCGTGGTGCCAGTTCTGATAGCCGGGCCGGTTCTCCACGCCTTCGCGCCACGAGAAGCAGAAGGGCTGCCACGCGTAACGCCGGCCGCTCACCGTGACCGCGGGGTCCGGCGCGAGCGCGGCGGTCTGCGCCAGGGCCTGTTCGAGCGCGTCGGCCTCCGCGCCGGGCGCGAGCGGACCGAACGCGCGGAACTGCGGGCCGTGCGAATACGTCAGGCGCGCGGGCATGCCTTCGACCGCCCACGCGAGGTGCCGCGCTTCGGCCCCGATGCAGCCGTCGAAAGCGGGCAGGCGGTAATCGCCCCAGCGGTTGTCACAGGTCGGCTTGAGCGCGAAGCCCCACTCACCGTCGAGCGGGAGGGAGCCAGAAGGCAGGCGTGAGGAAGGAAGAGTCGGAGCAGAGGTCGACGGCTGTCGACGGCTATCGACAGCTGTCGCCGTGAAGACCACCAGCAGGGGAACGCCCGGCTCGCCGTCCAGCGTGACGGTCGTCGTTCCGTCGGGGTTGGCCTTAAAGGCTTCGAGCGGCGTCTGCGCACCGGTCCAGGCGTCCCACAGCTCGGGCGTGCCGCGCGCGCGGAAGGTGCAATCGCCGCGCTGCGCGAGGTCCATGATGAAATAGACGTCGTTGGGGCCGATGCGGCGGTGCAGCGCCTTGGCGCCCGCCGGGCCGCAAAAGTCGGGCACGTCGAGCCGGGCGCGGATCGCCGCTGCGGGGCCGGACTTCGGGGCCGCCGCAACGCCTCTGTGCGCGTCGTGGACATTGCCCGGGTCGGGCGCTTCGAGCCCGCCCGCCTCCGCGCTGGCGAGCCAGGCGGCGTCGGCCGCGCCGGGCCGCGCGCGGAACTGCTCGGCGGAGAACACCGTGCGGTCGCCCTGCGCCAAGGCGAAGAAGAGGCCGGCCGTCTTGCTGCCGCGCTCGCCCGGTCCGTCGCGGCCGGACACGGCGAGCACGTCGCCGGGTTTGAGCGTCAGCGTGCCGGTCCACGGCTCGCGGTAGCTGGACCAGGAGGCGACCTTCTGGCCGTTGAGGAAGAGGTCGGCGGAGTTGTCGCAGAGCAGCGCGGCCGCAAACTCTCCGGCGGGCGCGGTCCAGACGTGCTTGAAGACCGCCGTGGGCGCGGGCTTGGAGGTCCAGACCCAGCGTCCGGTGAAGCGTCCGGCGTAGGTGCGCGGCGGGATCGCGTCGTTCGCCTTCGGCTCGGTCCAGTGCAGGGCGCCGGGACCCGGCGCCACCAGCGCCTGCACGAGCGCGGCCGTCTGCGGGTCGCCCGCGCCCGCGCGGTCGGTGACCTCGGGCAGATCGCCGAGCGCCACCACGCATCCGCCGGCGCGGCGGAACGCCAGGGCCTTTTCGAGCGAGGCGTGGCGCAGCGCGAACATCGAGGGCAGGACCAGCACGCGGTACGCTTCACCCGCTACGCGGAGGCGCCCGCCTGTGGCCTCGGCGCGCGCGAGCGATTCGGCGTCGATGAAGTCGAAGTCGGTCTGGCCGGCCTCCATGAGGTCGGCCGCCGCCGCGTAGGCGAGCTGCTGCGAACGCTTGCCGCGCGCGGGGTCGGCCACGAGCGGCTCGTGGGGGTTGACGATCGCGACGTCCGCCACGTGGTCGCCCTGGCTGAGCAGGTAGCTGAGGCGCTCGAAGTACTTCAGGAAGACCGGCATGTGCTGCCAGTAGGGCATGTGGAAGTGGTAGCAGGGCGGCGCCCACTCCCACCAGCCGCCGTAGGTGGTGTAGTAGAGTCCGTGCAGGTTGAGGAGCGTCGAGCCATACAGGAAGTTGCGGTTGCTGGATTCGAAGAGCGTGGCGGTGGAGGCCTGCCAGCCGAGGCTGTGGTACCCCTCCACCCAGACGCGCGGCCGGCCGTAGAGGTGCGCGATGGAGGCGCCGACCTTGTTCTTGATCAGGTCGGCGCTGGAGCCGGGCGTGTCGAAGCCCGGCGCGGTGTACCAGCGCATGGCGCGCATGTAGTCGCCGAACTCCAGCGGGTTTTTGCCGCGCGAGGCGGGGTCGCACGCGTAGATCATGCCGCGGCTGTTGTGCCACTCGAACACCGGCTTGAAATAGTGCTCCTCCGAGAGGGTCACCATCACGTCGTTGAAGTCGAGCCGCACCTGGGCGGTCTCCGGGCCGATGTCGGTGAAGAGCGCGGCGAGTTTGGGGCGCACGTCGTAGCCCTTGAGGCGCTGGAAGCGCGCGGCGAACTCGGGGCTCCAGAGGCGCTCGTCGCCCGCGAGGCGCAGCTCGTCCTGAAAGAAGTAGTTCAGGGCCTTGTGGGCCTCGGGCGGCGTGCGCGCGAGGAAGGGGTTGAGGAAGCGCTCGATCACGCGGCGGCCGGCCTCGGGGTTCAGCGGGTCGAGCGTCTCGGGGCGCGCCGGCGCGCTCACGGCCATGATCCGCCAGGCGCCCGCCGGCAGCGGCCATGCCGCGGCCTGCGGGTCGAGGGCCACGCCGCTGCCGGGCACGGGGCGGCCTTCGCGCAGCGCGAAGGCCGTGACCGACACGGCACCCGCCTCCTGCGGCTGGGCCGGCACGCCGTCGGCTCCGGCCGACACGTCGCGCGGGCTCATCGCGAGGACGTGCGCCTGGAGCTCGTCCGCGGTAATGCCGAGCTGGCGGAACAGGTTGTCGCGCCCAGGCCAGTCGAGCGTGTAGCCGCTGAGGCCGATGCCCATGCCGCGCTTGGCCGACTCCGTGGCCATGAAGGCGAAGAGGTCCCACCACGCGTCCGAGAAGATCGCGGGCTCGACCGCCTCGGTGCGCCAGCCGTCCGAGCGGGTGTGCGCATAGTTGATCTGCGTGCCGGAAACGCCCGCCTTGTGCAGCTCCTCAAGCTCCCAGAGCAGGCGCGCCTTGTCCAGCTTCTCGCCGGTCCACCACCAGAACGGCACTTCGCCGTAGCCCGGCGGCGGCGCGCGGAACTCCGCGCGGATGTCGGTGTTTGGGTCGCGGCTCGGGAAACCGGGGCTTTGGCCCCAGGCGGATGCGGCAACCCCCCACGCGACCATGAGAAAACGTCGGACCATATCTCCCCCCTTCCGGATTTCACGGGAAGTCCGCTCGCGGTCCGGTCAGGAGGCCTTCCCGTGGCGTCCGTCTTTCGGCAAGTGCCGAAAAACGAAATCAAAGGCACCGAAGGCCGGCTGGATGTCCGCCTCAAAAAAAAGGCGCTTACGCCCAGCGTATGACGAGGGCGCCCCAGGTGAGGCCTGCGCCGAAGGCGTCCATCACGATCACGTCGTTTTTCTTGATGCGGCCCTGCTCGAGGGCTTCGCAAAGCGCGATCGGGATGGTGGCCGCAGAGGTGTTGCCGTAGTCCGCGATGTTGATGAAGACCTTCTCGTCCGGCAGATTCAACCGTTTGGCCACGGCATCGATGATGCGCGTGTTCGCCTGGTGCGCGATCAGGAGCGAAACGTCCTGTGAGGTGAGCCCGGCGCGGTCGAGCACGCACACGGCGCACTCGTACATGTTGCGTACGGCCTGCTTGAAAACCTCATTGCCCTGCATGGTGATGTAGCGGCCGGGAACCTCCGGGTTGGGGCGGCAGCCGCTGTTGGCGAGCTGCAGCAGATCCGTCAGCGTCCCGTCGCCGCCGATCTTGGCGGCCAAAACGCCGTCGGTGTCCGAGTGGTGCGCGCTGAAGATGACGGCGCCCGCGCCGTCGCCAAAGAGGATGCAGGTGTCGCGGTCTTTCCAGTTCACAATCGAGCTGTTGACCTCGGCGCCGATCACCATCACGTTTTTCATCAAACCGGATTTGATCATGCCCCAGGCCAGGTTTGCGCCGTAGATGAAGCCGGTGCAGGCCGCGCTGATGTCAAGCACGCCTGCGTGGATCGCGCCGATCTGCTTCTGCACGAGGCAGGCGACGGACGGATAGATCATGTCCGGGGTGGACGTCGCCACGAGAATGAGGTCGATCTGGTCCGCCGTCAACCCCGACATGGCCAAGGCGTCCGCCGCGGCTTTCGCGGCTAAATGTGACGTGTACTCGCCCGGTGCGGCGATGCGGCGCTCGCGGATGCCGACGCGTTTGGTGATCCACTCGTCGCTCGTCTCGACCATCTTTTCCAGATCGGCGTTCGTCAACCGCTTTTCGGGGAGTGCTTTGCCTACGCCGCTGATTCTTGCCGTCAGTTTCCGTCCGCTCATAAGTACCCTCGAAAGAGATGGGTTGACCTTTCAAAATAGAGGGAAAGAGTATACGATAATTCCCGCGCACAAACAATAGGGGTTTTGATGAGGGGGGCTTTCTGAAATGAAGAAATACGGTGCGGCCGTTTCCTTGGTCTCCGGCTGGGTGGTGTTGGCCTGTCTGGCGGAGGCCGACAGGCCGGTGCGGGTGGACGATGCGGGGGTGCTGCGGTGGGCCGGCGGCGATGAGGTCGCACTGCTGGGCGTCAACTATTATGCGCCCTTCACGATCGACCACGCCGAGATCAAACGCCTGGCGCTCGACCACAAGCAGGTCATCCGCGAAGATGTGTCCCACTTCCGACGGCTCGGTTTCGGGTGTATCCGCGTCCACTGTTTCGAGCGCCAGTTCAGCGATGTCGAAGGCAACCTGCTCGACAACAATCATTTAGAGCTGCTCGATTTCCTGATCGACGAAGGCCGGCGCAACGGCCTTTACACGGTGCTCACGCCGATCGCCTGGTGGGGCGGCGGAGTCTGGACCGAAAAGAGCCGCGGCTTCTCGGACGTCTACCCCATGCGGCAGATGACCACCGACCGCACCGCCTGGGCCGCCCAGTCGCGTTTCCTGAAGCAATTCGCCGAACACGTCAACCGCTTCACCGGCCGCCGCTACGCCGACGACCCCGCCGTGCTGGCCTTCGAGTGCATCAACGAGCCGCTTTATCCCGAAAACACGCCCGATGGTTTGGTGACGGAGTACATCAACACCCTGACCGATGCTCTGCGTGCCAGCGGCACCGCCAAGCCGGTCTACTTCAACTCCTGGCAGGGACGCAACGCCGCGGCCGGCGCGTCGCGGGCGGACGGCGTGACCTGCTCCAGCTATCCGACCGGGCTCGTGGCGGGCCATGCGCTCGAAGGCTCGCAGCTCGGCACGGTGGCGGCTTCCTCGCTCCGCCCCGATGCCGCCATCGCCCGGAAGTCGCGCATGGCCTACGAGTTCGACGCCGCGGACGTGGCGGGCTCCTACATGTATCCCGCCATGGCCAAGATGTTCCGCTCCGAAGGCGTTCAGGTGGCGGCGCAGTTCCAGTACGATCCCTTGGTGTTGGCCGACGTCAACCGCAACTGGCAGACCCACCATCTGAACCTGGTCTATACGCCCGGCAAGGCGTTGGCCCTGGCCATCGCGGCCGAGGTGTTCGCCCGCGTACCGCGCGGCACGCCGTACGAACGGGCCGAAGAGGAGCTGACATTCCCGCCGTTCCGCGTTTCGGCGACGGAGGATCTCTCCGAAATGGTGACCTCCGACCGGTACCTCTACAGCCATTCGACCCGCACGCCGCCGCCGGAGGCTGCGGCTCTGGAACGCGTGTGGGGCTGCGGCTCCTCGCCGGTGGCCTCTTATGCGGGCACCGGCGCGTATTTCCTGGACCGCGCGGAAAAAGGGGTGTGGCGTCTGCAGGTCTATCCCGACGTGTTCACCGTCGCCGATCCCTACACCGGCACCTCGGAAAAGAAGGTGCAGGTCATTCCCGGACGGCATGCGATGAAGATCCGGCTGCCGGATTTGGGCGAGCGGTTCGCCGTGTGGCCGTTCGACGGGGTGAAAGCCGGTGAGCGCCTCGCCGCGGCGCGGGGCGGAGAAATCGAGGTGGCGGCGGGTGACTATCTGCTGACGCGCAAGGACCGCGCGCCGAAAACGGGTGCCGTGCGCCGTGCGGCGGCGCTGGCGCCGCGGTTTGTCGCGCCCTGCGGCCCGTCGGTCACCGCGCCGCTGATGCGGGGCGCGGTGCCGTCGCAGTGGCGGGCCGGTTTTCCGGTCGAGGTGCGCGCCGAGGCCGTCTTGACGACCAACCTGACGGCTCGGTTCACCGCGGCGGACGGGCAAATCCGCGAACTCGTCCTGACGCCGGCGGCGGAAGAGGGGGCCTGCGGGTTTACCGGAACGCTGCCGGGAGCGGCGTTCACGCCGGGGACGTGGGGGGTGACCTTCCGCGCGGCGGGGCCCGGCGGGGTCGCCGAATTTCCGGGCGAGAAAAGTGTCGGGGTGGCGTGGCTGCCGGCACAGGGACAGGCCGTGCCGCTTCTCGCCATGCCGGAAAAAGCGCCGGAGTACATCCGGCACGGGATCAACGCCGGGGACGTGTCGCTGCTTGCCGCGGGCCTGGCCGGCAGCGTGACGAACACCGTCATCCGGATGAGCGTCGGGGATTTCGGCGAAGGGGCTGCGGCGGCCGGCTACAGCGTGCCGTTTGCGGCGGGAAGTCCCGCCCTGGACGGTTCTGGCAGCGGATGGGGGCTACGCGTCCGCGCGCGGGGCGGCGACAAAGGGGCGCGGGTCGAGATCGGGTTCCGCATGAAGAACGGGCAGGGACTCGGCTGCAATCTCCGGGTCGGTTCGGGCTGGAGCGAGACCGTGGTGCCGGCCGCGGAGATGCTGCCGCTGTGGGGCTTGCCGTCGCGCGCGGCCTTCCGCTGGCAGGACGTCGCGCGCATCAGCGTGCTCACCGGCGCGTGGCTGTTGCGGGGCGAGAAGGCCGAGGGCGGCCAGACGTTCGATCTGGCGGCGCTCGAATGGGTGCCGCTCGCGCCGGCCCTGCCGCTGACCGCGGTGGCGGGGACGACGCGCTGGAGCCTCTTTGATGCGGACGCGTGGGAGCGGAAAAAAGACGGGTCGCACGAGCTGCGGCGGTGGAGGGTGACCGACGACCGGGGCGCGCAGGCCGTGCATTTGGGCGCGGACCGGTTCGACGGCGACCGCGACAGCGTCTCGTTGCGCATATCGTGCGACGCGAAGACGTACGCGCGGCTGTGGCAGACGGAGGGACGGGACGCGGTGGTGATGGTCCGGGCGCGCGCGGCGGCGCCCCAGACGACCGGGTTTGAACTGGCGCTGATCGAATCCGGCGGTGTGGCGTGGGGCACGGTCGTGCCGCTGACCGCGGCGTGGCAGACGGTCCGCATCCCGGTGGGCAAGCTCCGGCTCTTCACGCAGTGGGACAAGGAGATGGCGTCAAAGGCGGGAGCCCATGTGCGGTTCTCGCGCCTGGAAAAGCTGAGCGTCTGTTTCGGGAAGTGGCTGTATCCCGGGGCGGCGGGCGAGCCGCACGCGTTCGAGATATCCGGCATCTGGATCGGGAGCGGGGACTGAGGAACAGAAGGTTGAGGCCCGTGGGCGCACGGGGCCCCGGTCAGCGGGTCTCGCGTCCGGCAATCAAGTCGCGGACCACGACGCCGGCGAGGATCAGCCCCGCGACCGACGGCACGAAAGCGACGCTGCCCGGGATGCGGCGGCGGACCGTGCAGGTGCGCGGGCTGTTTTCGGGGCAGACGCAGTTGTGTCGGCAACTGATCGCATCGGTCTCGGCCGGCTCGACGGGCGGCTCCTTGGAATAGACCACTTTGAGCGACGTCAGGCCGCGGGCTTTCAGTTCCTTGCGCATGACCTTGCAGAGCGGGCAGACCGAGGTGGTGAAGAGGTCGGCCACTTCAAAGCGGGTCGGGTCGAGCTTGTTGCCCGCGCCCATGCAGCTCACGAGGGGGATGCCGGCCTTGTGCGCGCGCACGGCCAGCTCCACCTTGGCGCTGACGGTGTCCACGGCGTCGACGATGTAGTCGAGGCGTGACAGGTCGAACGCGTCGGCGTTTTCCGGCAGGTAGAAGGCTTGGCGCGCCTCGACCTCGGCCTGCGGGTTGATGTCGCGGATGCGCTCGGCCATGACGTCGACTTTGGGTCGGCCGACCGTGCTGTGCAGGGCGATGAGCTGGCGGTTGATGTTGGTCAGGCAGACGAGGTCGTCATCCACCAGCAGGAACCGGCCGAGGCCCGAGCGGGCGAGGGCTTCAGCCGTGAAAGAGCCGACGCCGCCGATGCCGAAGACGGCGACGCGGCTGGCGCGGAGTTTTTCCAGAGCGGGTCGTCCCAGAAGAAGTTCTGTGCGGGAAAGCGCGTGCATAGTCCCGCCGTCACTGCACGTCCTGCATTTGAGCCGGCGGCGTTTCCGCCGGTGCCTCTTGCGGCAGTTCCGCCTGCTCTTGCGCGGCGACCGCCGCCTCTTCTGCGCGCCGCTGACTTTCGCGTGCGGCCGCCTCGTTGGCGAGTTTCTCCATTCTTTCCAGCAGCGTCTTTTCGGCGGCCAATTGCTCCTGTGTCTTCTGGGTGGCACGCTCGCGCTGACGCTCGGCGTAAGAGCCGTCAGTCCCTTTTTCGGCGGCGGTTCTTCCGAGGAGGCTGTTCGCTTTTGGCAGCAGGCCCGCGGGCGGCTGGACGGTCAAGCCGGGCGTGGCGGCGGGCAGAGCGGCTCGCTCTGCCGCTGCGCCGCCCAGCGTCCGGCCAAGAAGCGGTTTGGCGGCGGCCGGGATGGCAGCCGGGATGGCGGCCGCTGCTGTTCCGCCGGGTGCCGCGGCGGCAGGGGGGGGGTCGACCAGCCCTTGTCCCAGTTTCAGCGTGATGGGGACGCCTTCTTTTTCGATGGTGGCGGTTTCCTCGTCGTAATCGGCGCTCACGACGACCCAGCCGCCGGCCGCTTCGCCGACGCGGAGATAATGGCTGACGGGCGGCGTGACGGACAGGTCGGTGAAGCCGATGGCGGTCGCCCCGTCGGGGGTCACGTTGACGGCCGACAGGTTCACCTTTTTGGCGATGGCCTGCTGCTCGGCTTTCACCTGCGCTTCATTCTTGAGCGCGGCGGGATCGACGGCGGCGGCGTTGAAATTGGCCGGCAATTCGCCGAACGGCATGCGGTCGAGGATCGGCTGGTAATGCGCGAAAGGCGGTGGCGCATAGGAGCCGGCTGCGTCGCCGGACGTCGAGCCGAGCGCGGCACCAGCGGCGCACAGCACCGCCGCGGGAAGGTGGCGGGCGAAAAAGATCGGATAATCAACACACATACCATAACCATAACAAAACAGGGCGAGGCAAGGGAAGGGCAATATTCCTCCGCTTTTGCGGGCTTGTAAGGCGCGCCCTTTTTTCATTATTATATGTGATTCTCCTTTTGTCAGAGTATCAGGAAAGCAGGACGAATATGAAGCAGATCGGGGTAGGCCTTCTCGGATTCGGAACCGTGGGCGCGGGCGTCGCGGACGGCTTGCAGCGCAATCGCAAAGTGATGGCGCAGCGGCTGGGCGTGGACGTGGTGCTCAAAAAAATCGCGGACGTCGATATTACGACCGACCGCGGCGTGGCCGTGGCTCCCGGGGTGCTGACGACGGATGCGATGGCGGTCATTCAGGATCCGGAGATCAAGATCATCGTGGAGCTGATCGGCGGCACGGGCGTGGCCAAGACCTTTGTGCTGGCGGCGCTGAACGCGGGCAAGGCGGTGGTCACGGCGAACAAGAAGCTGCTGGCCGAGTACGGCGAGGAAATCTTCGGGACGGCCGAGCGAAACGGCGTGGACATCTATTTCGGCGCAAGCGTGGGTGGCGGCATCCCGATCATCCGCGTGCTGCGCGAGGGGCTGGCGGGCAACGAGATCCAGAGCATCCACGGCATCTTGAACGGCACCTGCAACTACATCCTGACGCGCATGGAGAACGAGGGGTTGCCCTTCGACAAGGTCTTGAAGGCGGCGCAGAAGGCCGGTTATGCCGAGGCCGATCCGGGGTTGGACATCGATGGTTTCGACACCGCGCACAAGGCGATCATCCTGGCCTCGCTGGCGTACGGCTTCCACGTGCCGATGAAGCAGGTGCTGGTCGAGGGTATCCGCAACCTGTCGGGCATGGACGTGAAGTTCGCCTCGGAGTTCGGCTACCGCATCAAGCTGCTGGCGGTGGTCAAGCGCGAGGGCGACGAAGTCGAAGTGCGGGTCCACCCGACGCTGGTGCCGCTGAACCACATGCTGGCCTCTGTGAACAACGTGTTCAACGCGGCGATGGTGCGCGGCGATCTCAGCGGGGACACGCTGTATTACGGGCGGGGGGCCGGGCGCGAGCCGACCGCCAGCACGGTGATCGGCGATCTCGGCGACATCGCGCGCAACCTGATGGCCGGCAAGTCGCGCTACGGGCGCGGCGTGAACGTGGCGAACGAGGGCCACCTGCACGTGCGGGCGGCGGCCGACATCGTCAGCCGGTATTACGTGCGCCTGATGGTGCTCGACAAGGCCGGGTCGCTGGGCACGATCACGACGATCCTCGGCCGCCACGGCGTCAGCATTTTGGCGGCCACGCAGAAAGAGTCGCCGGTGGAGCTGGAGCATGCGGGCTATGTGCCGGTCGTGATCCTGACGCACCCGGCCAAGGGCTCGGAGATCGATGCGGCGCTGAGAGAAATCCGTGCGGCGGGCGTCCTGAACGAGGAGCCGATCAAGTTGCGGGTGATATGAAGGCAGAGAGCGGTCGGGCGCGTTCTCCCGAACGCGCAGCGGACGGTCCCGGGTGCCGTCCCGGTCGGAAAAACTTCCAAGGAGAGGCGTGATGAAGGTTTGTAAATTCGGTGGTTCGTCGGTCGCCAACGCGGAGCAGGTGACCAAGATTGTGGACATTGTGCTGGCAGATCCGGAGCGGCAGATCGTGGTCGTTTCGGCGCCGGGAAAACGCGGCAAGACGGACTCGAAGGTGACGGATCTGCTGATCGCGTGTGCGGAGCTGGCGCTGGCGGACAAGGATTACGAGGACGCGCTGGCGGCGATCGTGGAGCGGTATGCCGAGATCCAGCGCGACCTGCTGCTGCCGGCGGGGATCACGGCGGAGATCGAGAAAGACCTGCGGTTCCGGCTGGCGGGCGACCGGTCGCACCGCGGCATTTTCATGGACTGTCTGAAGGCGGCGGGCGAGGACAACAGCGCGAAGATCGTGGCCCAGGCCTTTCAGGCGCGCGGCGCCAAGGCCGTTTACCTGAATCCGCACGAGGCGGGAATGTACCTGACGAGCGATTACGGCAATGCGCAGCTGCTCGACGAATCGTACCAGTTTCTCGCCAAAACCTTGAAGGACCGCGAGGAGCTGGTGATTTTCCCGGGCTTTTTCGGCTACACCAAAGACGGCAAGGTGGCCACCTTCCCGCGCGGCGGCTCGGACATCACGGGGTCGATTCTGGCGGCGGCGGTGAAGGCCGACGTGTACGAGAACTTCACGGACGTGGACTCGGTGTATCCGGTGGACCCGCGGCTGGTGCCGGACGTGAAGACGGGCATCCCGGCGATGACCTACCGCGAAATGCGCGAGCTGTCGTACGCCGGCTTCGGCGTTTTCCACGACGAGGCGGTGATTCCGGCGGTGAAGGCGGGCGTGCCGATCAACGTGCGCAACACCAACCGGCCGCAGGAGCCGGGCACGATGATCGTGCAGTCGCGCCGGGTGCTGGCGGGCGGCGTGGTGGGCATCGCGAGCGACGACGGGTTCTGCAATATCTTTGTGGACAAATACATGATGAACCGCGAGATCGGGTTCGGCCGCCACCTGCTGCAGATCCTGGAGTGGGAGGGCGTCTCCTACGAGCACATGCCTTCCGGCATCGACAACGTCTCGGTGGTGATCCGCGACCGGCATTTCGACGCGGCGTGCGAGAAGCGCGTGATCGAGCGCATCAAGCGCGACCTGCACCCGGACGCGGTGCTGGTCGAGCGCGGCTACGCCTTGGTGATGGTGGTGGGCGAGGGCCTCTACTACACGGTGGGGATGGCCGCCAAGGCCACGAAGGCGCTGGCGGACGCGGGCGTGAACATCGAGATGATGAACCAGGGGTCGTCCGAGATCAGCATGATGTTCGGGGTCAAGGCCGAGCAGCGCGCGAAGGCGGTACAGGCCCTCTACAAGGCTTTCTTCTAACCCCATGAACCCGACGCCCACCAAAGTCTTTTTGTACGACACCACCTTGCGGGACGGCGCGCAGGGCGAGGGGATCTCCTTCTCGGATACGGCGAAGGTGCGGTTCGCGCATTTGCTGGACGACTTCGGCGTCGACTTCATCGAGGGCGGCTTCGCGGGCTCGAACCCGCGCGACCGGCGCTTTTTCGAAGACATCCGCAAGGAAAAGCTGGCGCACGCGCGCGTCGCGGCGTTCGGCAGCACGCGGCGCGTGGACGTGGACGCGCAGGGCGACCCGCAGCTCGCGGGCCTGCTGGCGGCGGAGACCGAGTGGGTGACGATCTACGGAAAGTCGTGGCTGCTGCATGTGCGGGACGTGCTGCGCACGACCGGCGACAACAACGTGCAGATGATCGCCGACACCGTCGGGTTCCTGCGGTCGGCGGGGCGCCGGGTCTTTTTCGACGCGGAGCACTTCTTTGACGGATACAAGGACGATGCGGCGTACGCGCTGCGCGCGCTGGGCGCGGCGGTGCGCGAAGGCGCCGCGGGCGTGGTGCTGTGCGACACGAACGGCGGCAGCCTGCCGCACGAGGTGTTTGAGATCACGCGGGCGGTGTGCGCGGCCTTCACCGGCGTCCAGGTCGGCATCCACACGCACAACGACAGCGGGCTCGCGGTGGCGTGCGCGCTGGAGGGCGTGCGCGCCGGGGCGCGCCAGGTGCAGGGCTGCATCAACGGGTATGGCGAGCGCACGGGCAACGCCAACCTCGTGAGCATCGTGCCGGCTCTGGAGCTGAAGATGGGGTTCGAGGCGGTGGGGCCCGGGCGCCTGAAGAAATTGTGCGGGGTCGCGCTGGTCACCGACGACCTGGCGAACCAGCGCGCGGACCCGCGGCAGCCGTATGTGGGGCGTTCGGCCTTCAGCCACAAGGCGGGGGCGCACGTGAACGCCGTCCAGAAGAACCCCCACACGTTCGAACACATCGATCCCGCGGCGGTCGGCAACCAGCGGCACGTGCTGGTCTCCGAGCTTTCAGGAGCGGCGAACGTCATGATGAAGGCGGCCGAGCTGGGCACGGACCTCGGCGGCCTCGACAAGGGACGGGCGCGGGCGGTCCTGGACGAGGTCAAGCGTCGCGAGAACAAGGGCTATTCTTACGAGTCGGCGGACGGCTCGTTCAAGATCCTGCTGCAGAAGGTGCTCAACCGGCATACGCCGTTCTTCGAACTGGAGGGGTTCCGGGTGATCGTGGAGAAGCGCGGCAGCGACGAGCCGTGCCTCGCGGAAGCGACGGTCAAGGTGAAGGTCAACGGCGTGACGGAACTCACGGCGGGCGAGGGGCGCGGGCCGGTGGACGCGCTCAACGCGGCTCTGAGGAAGGCCCTGACGCGCTTCTACCCCGAGATCGCGCACATCGCGCTGACCGACTACCGGGTGCGCATTCTGGATCCGCAGGAGGCGACGCGCGCGCTAACGCGCGTGCTCATCGAGTCGGGCGACGGCGTGCGCCAATGGGGCACGGTGGGCGTTTCGGAAAACATCATCGAGGCCTCGTGGCAGGCCCTTCTGGACAGCATCGAGTACAAGCTGTACGAGGACCGCATCGCGGATCAGAGCTCGGCGGCGGGCCAGCAGTAGACCACCGCCACGGCGACGGCGATGCCGACAGCCATGCCGGCGAACACCTCTTTGCGCGTGTGGCCGAGCAATTCCTTGAGATGGGTGTGGCGCAGCTTGTGCTGCTTGAAGAGCTCCTGGATCATCAGGTTCAAGACCTTGGCCTGGTGGCCGGCGGCGCGCCGGACGCTGGCCGCGTCGAACATGGTGATGGCGGCGAAGCCGGCGGCGAGCATCGTGATGGGCGCGCCGAACCCCTCGGTCAGGCCGAGGGCGGTGCAGAGTCCGCAGACCATGGCGGAGTGGGCGCTGGGCATGCCGCCCGTGCTGAGCAGGTAGCGGAAATCGATCTGGCCCGTCTTGATGAAGCCGGTCGTCATTTTGATCACCTGGGCGATGGTCCAGCCGGTAAACGAGGACCAGAACCAAGGGGTCGTGAAGAAATTGAGCGGGTTGGTGTCGGCAATCATGGTGCGGAGTCACTCTCCCTTTTTGGAATTAAATTATGGCACGCGGTGGAACGGCATGGCAAAGGATTTCTGCGATAAAAACGCTGAAAAGCGGGGTTTCCGGCCATCGGGAACGCATTTCGGACAGAAAGGGAGAAGTTTTTGCGTTTCTGTATTGCAATCTTAGCCACGCGGGATTAAATTGTGTGCGCTAAATGGTAAAAGGTGTCGGGACAGCTGGCTCCCGGTTCCGCGGCATGGAGAACGTCGAAATGAAAAAATTGCAGATCGCGCGTCAGGATGTCTGGGTGTGCATGGCAGTAACTCTTTTGATGGTGGCGGGCCCGGGCATGGCGCAGACGAGCCGGCTGGGGCAACGCACGGCGGGACCCGCGGGTGGCGCGGCGCGCGCCGCCGGAAACAGCGAGAAGGCCGAGACCGTCAAGATTTCGCGGATGCCGCCGCCCGGCAAGACGTCGATGGTGCGGACGCCCGAATTCAACTACAACGTGCAGAACACGATGCCCCGCGTGACCCGGAAACCCCGCGAATGGGCGCTGTTCGAGGTCAAATACGAGACGTCGGCAAAATGGATGGACGAGCTCAAGTTTGATTACCATGTCATGACCAAGGGCAAGAACGAAGAAGGCAAGGAAGCCTATTCGTATTATACGACGTCGATCCGATATGTGGACATTCCCAAGGGTGACCACATGAGCAGCGTGGCGATCCCTCCGAGCCTGGCGGAGCGGTATGGCGAGCCGGTGGCGGTGGCCCTGGAGATCACGGGCAAGGACGGCACGGTTTTGGCGAGCGAGTCTCCGGTGGGCGGCATGGCGCTTCCGAAAGAATGGTGGAAGGACAGCAAAGTTCTGGACAATCCGAATGTGACGCGCCGTACCGGCATGATCGAACGTTCAAAGACCCCGTTCGCGTTAGTTAACCCGGACGATTACGAGGTGGTGCAATAGTGTTCTCCTCTGACCGTATCCTTGCGCTCAATGTCGGCGCGAGCAAAATTGTTTTAGCCGAGTTCATCGTCAGAAGCGGACGTCCGCCGGAGTTGACCAACTACGGGATGTCCGAACTGGGGGTTGATCCCGAGAACGACACGGGCGTGGGGTCGCATCTGGTCGCCTCGCTCCGCGAAATCATGAAGGCGCGCGGCATCCGCCCGGCGCCGATGATGCTGTCGCTTTCCGGTCAGATGGTGTTCCCGCGCTTCGTGCGCCTGCCCGCCGTCAGCGAGGACAAGCTGCTGCAGATGGTGCAGTACGAGGTCGAGCAGAACGTCCCGTTCCCGATGGACGAGATCGTGTGGAACCACCAGTTCATCGGCGACGCGTCGTCGGGCGAGCAGAGCGCGATGATCGTGGCGGCCAAGATCGAGAATGTGCGCGAGATCACGGACCGCGTGGTCGAGATGGGGCTGGAGCCGGAGATCGTGGATGTGGCGCCCATGGCCCTCTACAACTGCCTGCGCTACAACTACGCCGATTTGAGCGGTTGCACGGTGGTGCTGGACATCGGCGCCCGCTCGACGAATCTCATTTTCGTGGAAGACGACAAGATCTACAACCGCTGCATTCCGGTGGCCGGCAACGCGATCACGCAGGAACTCGCCAAGAGTTTCCAGATCCCCTACGCCGAAGCCGAGGCGCTGAAGCGGCAGCAGGCTTTCGTGTCGCTGGGCGGCGTCTATGCGACCGAGGATGAGACCGCCGAGCGCATCTCGAAGATTGTGCGCAACGTGGTGACGCGCCTGCACGCGGAAATCAGCCGGTCGGTGAATTTCTACCGCAGCCAGCAGGGCGGCAACGCGCCGGTCAGGATGTTCCTGACGGGCGGCTCCTCGGTGCTGCCGCATTTGGACACGTTCTTCCGTGAAAAGCTGCAGGTCGAGGTCGCCTACCTCAATCCGTTCGCGAACATCGGGCTGAGCAACCGCATCAATCGGGAGCGGGTGGGCGGCGACGCGTTCGTCTTGTCGGAGTGCGTGGGTTTGGCGCTGCGGCGTTCGCTGGCGTGTCCGGTTGAGATCAACCTGATGCCGCCCGAGATCGTGAAGCGCAAGTCGTTCAAGAAGCGCATCCCGTTCTTCGGCCTGGCGGCGGCGGGTGTCCTGATGTGTCTGGGCATTTGGGCCATGTACGAAAAGCAGATGGCCAAGCTGTACGAATTCCAGGGCGAGCAGGTCTCCGCCAAGCTGGCGTCGCTCAAAAGCAAGCAGAGTCACCTGTCCAAAGCCGAGAAATCGAAAGAATCCGTCCAGCTCAAGGCGGACGCCGTGCGCGACGTGATCCTGCAGCGGACCGCCTGGCTCAAGCGGGTGGATGCGATCCGGAAGAGCCTCTTCGAGGGCATGTGGCTGACCGAGATGACGCCGGTCAAAGACGGCAACGGCGACGTGACGGGCGTGCGGATCGTGGGCCGCGGCTGGGTCGACAAGCTAAAGCAGGTGGAGGAGAAGGCCAAAGTGTCTGGCCGGAACGCGACGGCGGTGGAAGAGCTGCGGGATCGCCTGAAAACCCAGTCAGTGTTCGGCAAAGAGCCTCAGGACGTCAAGATCGTTGGCGTGAAGGACGTTGAGGCCTACATGATAGAGTTCACAATCGAGGCGGCGCTGGCTTCGGCTTCCGTCCCCAAGGATGCGACTGCACGATGAAACGTCATCAAATCATTTTAATCGGCTGCGGGATTCTCATGGCGGTGGTCTGCCTGGGGGCCTGCTGGTTTCTCTTTTCCGCCATTTCCGTCAAGCGGGAGCAGGCCGAGAGCCGCAACCAGGCGTATGAGGAGCTGCAGGGCATCTACCGCGCGAAGGTTTTTCCGAGCGACGAGAATGTCGCGCGCATGAAGGAAGACGAAAAAGCCATCGAGGCCTGGCTGGTTACGGCCTCGAATCTGGTGCACAAGGGCGACCTGCAGACCGAGCAGAAAACCCCGACGGGGTTCAAACAGGTCTTGCAGGCGACGGTGCGCGAGTTGTCCGTGCAGGCCGGCGCCAATCAGGGCAAAATCGTCGCTCCGGGCTTCAATTTCGGGTTCGACAAGTATTTGGGCCAGTCGGACAGCCTGCCGCAGACTGAGCATGTCGACCGCCTCACGGGGCAGCTCGCGATCATCGAGAAGATCTGCAAAGAGCTGTATGCCGCCAACATCCTCGAGCTGAAAGCGGTCGGCCGCGAGACGTTCGACGAGGTCAAGGCCGAGCAGCCGCGCGAGGAGGAGAAGGAGACGTCGAGAAAGAGTCGCCGCCGCCGCAACCGGGACAGCGGTGATGCGGCCTCGGCCGCTCCCGCGGCGTCGTCCGGGCCGTCGTCCGGCTATTTCTCGAAACAGCGTTTCACCTTCGAGTTTCTGGCGCGTCCGGCCGCCTTCATCGAGGCGCTGAACCGGCTCGCGGCGCTGGATCTGTTCGTGGTCGTCGCCGAGACGCAATTCCGCAAGACCGGCGATCCGCTGGCCGCGCGGAACGCCGCCCGTAAAGAAAGTGCCGCCAAGCCCGTCGACGCGAAAACGGCTGTCGTTGATCCGGCGACGCTGACCCACGTCGAGCGGATCGTGACGGATCCCGAGCTGGAACCGCCGGTGAGCGTGAAAATTGACGTCGACGTCTACTCGTTCGAGGGAGTGTAATCCTGTGGCCTTGAAAATCAACCCCAACCTTCCTTTGGTTCGGCACTACGACAAGCTGATCGCGGTCGTGGTGCTCATTCTTCTTCTGGTCTCGCTCTTCTATCTGACGAGTGCGGGCGCGGCCCGGAAACAGCACGAGTCCGACTACATCAAGCAGCTCGGGCGGCTGAAGCCCGCGACGTCGGCGCTGGGGCCGATGGATCTGACCGAATATGAGGCGTCGGCGCGGTTGGCCCGGTCCCCGCTTCAGCTCGAAAAGCCCGATGCCCAGCAGGCCGGTTTCCTCTCGCCCGAGCGGCGCGTGGTCTGCGTGGTGGCCGCATGCCAGAAGCCGATCCCCTACGCGGCGGCGGCCTGCCCCTTCTGCGGCGGCAAACAGCCCCTGCCGCTGGAGCAGCGCACCGATCTGGATAGCGATAAAGACGGGCTCCCGGACAAGGTCGAGAATCTCTTGGGCCTGAATCCGCAGGATCCGTCCGACGCGAAGGGCGACCTCGACAAGGATGGGTTCAGCAACCTCGAAGAGGTGGACAACAAGACCGATCCGAAGGATCCCAAATCGCATCCGGCGCTGGTCAGCCTGCTGCGCGTCAAAGAGTTGCGCGGCAAACGCATGCCGCTCAAATTCAGCGGCGTGAACAAGATGCCGGACGGCAAGATGCAGCTCGTTTTCAACCAGGCGGAGCCCGTGCGCCGGACCTTCTGGGTCCGCGAGGGCGAAAAAATCGGCGACAGCGGATATGTGGCGGGAACGCTGACGGTGAAGACCGAGGAGCGCGTGAACCCCAACATGGGGAACCTCAAAACGCGTGTGGATGTTTCGACCGTCGCCGTGAAACGCCTGTCGGACAACAAGGAAATGTCGTTGCAAATCAACGAGGCCGGGAAGGAGACGGATGTTGAAGCGGTCATCGTGTTGCCTTTGGATAACGCCGAATTCACGGTGTTGGAAAAAGGCACATTCAAGGTGCGCGATGAAACATACCGGGTCATTTCGGTCGATAACGGGAAAACGTCGGTGGTGATCGAGAACGAGGCGAGCGGGCAACAAAAAGTTGTTCCCAAGCTTGATTAGTTTTCCTGATCAAGGTATATTGGTTTCTCTTTTTTACTGCTCATTGGGTTAAAAGCTGCCACACAAAGAGGAGTTCCTCCAGATGACGCACAGTTCTAGGTGGTTGTTGGTGTTGAGTGTTTCGGTCGTCGCTTGCGGTGCGATGACGTGTCTTTACGCACAGGATGATCTCGAAGCGCTCTTGAAGGATTTGGGTGGACAGCAGAAGAAGCCCGCGGCCGCTGTTGCGAAGCCGGAAACGCCCGCCCCCGTCGCCGAAAAGCCTGCCGAGGCCGCTCCCGCGCCGGCACCTGCCGCGCCCGCCGAGAAACCGGCTGAGGCCGCCGCGCCTGTTCCCGCCCCGGCTCCGGTGGCGGCCGAGAAGCCCGCCGAAGCCGCGCCGGCACCCGCTGCGCCCGCCGAGAAACCGGCTGAGGCCGCCGCCCCCGCTCCCGCCCCCGCCCCCGCTCCGGTGGCCGCCGAAAAGCCTGCCGAGGCGGCACCCGCCGCTGCGGATGCCGAACAGGCGAGCATCGTCTCCGAACTCATGACGCTCGAGACCATCCGTCGCAAGTCGCTGGACGATCACGGCTATGCGTCGCTGGCGACCGCACAGCAGGCGATGCAGGATCAGGACTATGCGCTGGCCCGCGAGCAGTACAAGCAGGCGCTCGAATTCATCGGCAACCGTCCGGACACGTTGGCTGCGCGCGAAGAGGCGAAGGCTGGCCTGAGCGAGGCGTTCTACCGTGACGCCAAACAGGCCATGAAAAAGGGCGACAACGAGCAGGCGCTGGTGTTGGCCGTGCAGGCGAAAGAGTTCGGCCATCCTCAGGCCGAACGCTTGATCGAAGCCCTCAAACGCGAGCCGACCAAAGTCGCCGCAGACGATTCCGGCATCTCTCACCGCATCAACGACGACGACTACAAGCAGCAGCGCGACGAGATTCGTCAACGCCTGCGCCGTTCACGCCAGTTCTTTACCACCGCGGAATATGACAAGGCGCTGGAAGAGTGCGAACTGATTCTGCGCGACTATCCCTCGAACACCGAAGCCATGGAGCTGCGTGACCGCATTGCCGACCGCCTGAAGACGGTGGCGGACGTCGAGTTCGAAGCCAACCGCAGCCTGATGATCCGCGACGTGCGCAAGACCTGGACGCCGGAGCGCTATGCGATCGAAAGCTCGCAGATGCCGAAAGGCAAGAACGAGATGACGTCCAAGACGGCGACGGTGGGCATCACGGACACCAAGACCGCCGAGCAGGTCATCCATCAGAAGCTGGTGGATATCGTGATCCCCGAAGTGACGTTCCGTCCGCCCGCGACCATCATCGATGCCGTCGATTTCTTCAAACAGGCCAGCCGCGACTATGACAAGCCGGAAATCCCGGTGGATCAGCGCGGCGTCAACCTCGTGCTGAAACTGGCCTCGAACACTTCGTCGGCCGCTCCCGCACCCGCCGCCGAAAACGCGGACCCGTTCGCGGCTCCGGCCGCATCCGCCGGCGCGGGCGGCGTGCCCCAGATCTCCGCGCTGAGCGCGCGCTTCATCAATCTTTATGACGCGCTCAAACTCGTCTGTGACGTGACCGGCATGAAGTTCCGCATCCGCGGCAACATCGTCATGATCGTCCCGGCGAACGAGCCCGACGCCGAACTCATGACCCGCTCCTATAACGTGCTGTCGTCCCTGACGGAGCGCAAGAACGCGGCCCAGAGTGAAATGTCTCAGGCGGGCGGCGGCGGCGGCGGCGACAACACCTTCATGCAGACCTCGGACATGGGCCAGAAAGAGGACTGGAAAACGTTCTTCGCGCAGATGGGCGTGACGTGGCCCGACGGTTCGTCCATCTCCTACATGGCCACGATCGGCAAGCTGCGCGTGACCAACACGGCCGAACAGCTCGCGATTTTCGAGCAGGTCCTGGAGGACCTGAACGTGACGCCCCGCCTGATCGAGATCGAGGCGAGGTTCGTGGAAGTGTCGCAGAAAGACCTCAATTCGCTCGGCTTCGAATGGTTGCTCAACAGCGATTTCAGCTTCGACGCCGGCGGTTTCCTCAACGAGGCTTTGAATCTGGAAGAGCATTCGAATACGCTGACCGCGCTGACCGACGCCAGCGGCAATCAGCTCTATGATTCCAGCGGCAACAAGCTGTACGCGTATCAGAACTATCAGACGACGGGCCAATACAGCTCTTCTATCGTCGGCTACACATCTTCGGGATCGCCGGTCTACAACACGTACGATAAGAACGGAAACAGTGTTGCGGCCGCCGCCGGGCAGTACACGATGGTCGACTCCACCTCCCACAACATGGGCGTGTCGGCGGTCGACGGCACCACGTACAGCACCGGGCAGCGCTATCTGAGCACGACCGGCAACACGATCGCAGGCGAGGGCAATTCCATCAACGACCAGTTCATGAAGGTCAACGCCTTCTTGGGCAACGCGGACGTCTCGATGATTCTCCACATGCTGAGCCAGCGCTCCGACACGGATCTGCTCTCGGCGCCGAAAGTGGTTACGAAATCGGGACAGGAAGCCATCATGAAGGTCGTGACCGAGTACATCTATCCGACCGAGTTCGAGGTGCAGATTTCCGAGACGAGCTCGGGGAGCTCGAGCTCGAGCGGTTCCAGCAGCATGCCGCTGGCCATGGTCGAGCCGCAGAACTTCGAGATGCGCGAGGTCGGCGTGATCCTGCAGGTGGTGCCGGAAGTTTCGGCCGAAGGCCAGATGATCAACCTGATGCTCAACCCGCAGGTCGTTTCCGAGCCGGTCTGGAAAAACTACGGCACCAAGGTTCCTTACTACAGCTCCTCCAGCGCCGTTTCCTACAGCCTGACCGGTGTCACGGCGGACGTTATCGACGCGCTCACCGAATCGCAGAAGCAGACGGTGGAATATATGGAGTTGCCGATGGAGCAGCCCTTCTTCCACGTGCGTTCGGTTCAGACGCAGCTTTCGGTTTACAACGGTGCGACGGTGGTCATGGGTGGTCTGATCACGGAAAGCCGCAAGACCATGGAGGACAAGATTCCGTTCCTCGGCGATCTTCCCTATGTGGGGCGCTTCTTCCGCAGCCGGTCTGAAGAGTCGGACAAGCGCAACCTGTTGGTGTTTGTCACGGCGCGTCTGGTGGATCCCGCCGGCCGTGCGGTGCGGACGGGCGGTGAATCGGCGTTGATGTCGGGCGGAGCGGCGGGCCAGGCGGCGCAACCACCTGTCGCGGCCACTGCCAAGGCGTCCGCTCCGGCGGAGAAAACCGAAGCCGCGGCCAACTAACCGCAGTCGGTGAAGCCCGCCAGCCTTCAGGCCGGACGGTTCATTGAACCGTCCGCCTCTCTTTTGTTATCCCGTTGGCGTGAGCCTACATGACTTTGCGTGTTGCCATAACCGGCGGCATCGCGTGCGGCAAGAGTCTTTTTTCCCGGCACCTCGCGCGGTTGGGTGTGGAACTGCTTGACGCGGACGATGTTGTTCACCGGTTGGAAATGCCGGGGGGGGCAGCCGTGCCTGCGCTGGCCGTTCTTTTCGGCAAAGAGGTGTTGGACGCGAAGGGCGGCGTCGACCGCCAGGCGCTTGGCGCCAAGGTGTTTGCTGACGCGGCCGTCCGTGCGCAGGTCAACGCCGTGCTTCATCCGCTGGTGCGTGCGGCCATCCGCGCTTGGGTGGCCCAGCCCGGCGGCGCGGTCAAAGCCGCGGTCATCCCGCTTCTGTTTGAGGTGGGCTGGGCCGACGACTGGGATGTGATCATCTGTCTCGCATCGAGCGAGGCGGTGCAACTCGAACGACTCATGCGCGTGAGGGGGCTTTCCGAAGAACAGGCCCGACAGCGCGTCGCAGCGCAGATGCCGGTGGCGGAAAAAGCCGCCCGGTCGCATCTGGTGGTATACAACGATGCCGATGCCGAGGCGTTGGCGCGGGAAGCCCGGAAAGTTTATCGCTTCCTTATGGAGACAGCCGATGAGTACAGATCAAGAGACGCCTGAACAGAATGCTCAGCCGCAGGGGCAACCCGTGAACCGCGAGGGTCAGCCGCCCGCGAACCGCGAACCGTCTACAGACGCGCCCCGCTCGAAGTGGGCCCGCTTTTCCTCCCGTCCGCAGGTGAACCATCCTGTGGCGCGTCCTTCGGGCGGCGGCGACCGCGGCAACCGCCGCGGCGGCGACGGCGGCGGGCACAACCGTCCGCCCCGTCCGCCGAAGCACCA
>DAOPZC010000035.1:0-50998 GCA_035353175.1 Kiritimatiellia bacterium
ATCTGAACGGCATGGACCAGCGCGTGGCCGGTCTCGCCGACGTGCATTACGCCGCCGGCAACGGCACGCAGCGGATCCTCAGCGCGGCTCCCGCCACGCTGACGGTCAGCAACAGCGCGGCGCGCACCTTCGGCCTGGCCGGCAGTACCATTGAAGGCAATGTTTCGCTGAAGAAGTTGGGCACGGCCACGCTGACGCTCACAGGCACCAACAGCTACAGCGGCGCGACCGTCGTCAGCAACGGCACCCTCGCGGTCAGCGCGACCGGCACCCTCGGCACCAACAGCCTCGCCGTGACCGTGGGCGGCAGCGGCACACTCGTGCTCTCCAACGCGGTCGCGATCGCCGATGAGGCGACGGTGCAGATGCCTGAGGCCGGGGTCGCGACCGCCAAGCTCCAGCTCGAAGCCGGCGAGGAAACGGTCGGCTGGCTGCTCTATGGCGACGTTTTCAAGAAGGTCGGGACCTACGGCGCGACCGGCAGCGGCGCGAACTACACCGACGACACGCACTTCGCCGGCAGCGGCCGGCTGCGCGTGCTGCACAGCAAGTCGGGACTGTTGATCCTCGTGCAGTAATGTGCAGGTGGACGCGCAAACCATTCGCTTGGGCACGGACCGGGGACGCGGACACATTCTCTTGCCGCGCCGCCCGAAAAATGATTTGATCTGACCCAACAAGGGAGTGTGTGATGAAAACGAAAATGACGGTGTGTTTCTATCTTGGATTGTTGGTCACCTCGTTACAGGCCGCAACGTTCACGTGGAACGGCGGCGGAACCGACAGCAACTGGCAGACCGATGCCAACTGGAGCGGCGGCAGCAAGCCCGCCAGCGACGGCAGCGCCGTGCTGGCCTTCTCCGGCGGCGCGCGCACCTCGGCTACCAACAACTTCAGTGCGGATACGGTGTTTGCGGGCATCAACCTGCTGAACGACGCCTCCAGCGGCAAGACGGCCGCCTTCACCCTCTCCGGCAACCGCCTTACCCTCGGCGGCAATATCGTCTCGACCGCCACGACCGCCGCGATCACGGATACGATCTCTCTGCCGATCCTGCTCAGCGGCACGCGGACCTTGACGCAGAACAACAACCACCATCTGACGATCTCCGGCGTCATCGGCGAGACGGGCGGCTCGTTCGGCCTGACCAAGAGCGGCGGCAACAGCGGCACGCTCAAGCTTACCGGAGCCAACACCTTCACGGGACCTGTCACCAACAGCGCCGGATACTTGTACTTCAACTCGATCAAGACGATCGGCGGCGGGGCCAGCGCTTTGGGTGCGCCGACAAACGTTGCGAACGGGACCCTCCGCGCGGCAGGCCGCCTGTACTATAACGGTTCGTCGTCGGCCACGACCGACCGGCCGCTCGTCGTGTCCGGCGATCTCCAGTTCTTTAACGAAACCCCAGGAACCACTTTGACGCTCAACGGCGGGATCACCGGCTCGTCGGTGCTTTCGTTCCGCGGCGCAGGCGTCTTCTCGGTCAACGGGCTGATCGCGCTCGGGTCTGCCGACGTCGGGCGCACGGACAACGGAACCGTCTCCCTGAACAACGCGGGCAATTCTTTTTCAGGCATGCTGGCGGTCAAGGACGGCGTCATCAGCACCGCCACCCTCGCGGATGGCGGACAGCCCTGCGCAATCGGCTTGGGAACGACCATCGCGCTCGGACAAAACAGTCCGTACACGACGACCGGCACGTTCCGGTTCACCGGTGCGGCGGGCGGCTCAAGCGACCGCGCCTTCCGCATCCTGTCGGCGAACAGCAGCACCTACGGCGGCAAGATCGAAAACACGGTGGCGGGGCAAACGCTGACGCTGAGCGGACCGATCACGGTGGACAGTGGAGCCTCTATGCCGGCACCCCTCTGGCTGACCGGCGCCGGCAACGGTGTGCTCTCCGGTTCGGTCGCCGCCGGCCTCCGCCTCGTCAAGACCGGCAGCGGCACCTGGACGCTGTCGGGTGCGAACGCCAACACCGGGAGCGTCACCGTGTCGGACGGCACACTTCTTCTCACCAGCACCTTGCCTGCCGAAAGCGCCGTATCCGTCCAAGCCGGAGCCACCTTCGGCGGCACCGGCACGGTCAGCGGTCTCGTGTCTGTGGCGGCGGGAGGCGTCCTGTCTCCAGGCCTTGGCGGCGTGGGAGTCCTCTCTTTGGCCGACACCGGCAACGCCGCACTGACACTCACTGACGGTACGCTCGCCTGCGACGTGACGGGTACCGAACTGGCCGACCGGCTGGATGTGGCCGGCACGCTGGTTCTCAACGGCGCGAATGTGATCGCGCTAAAACTGCCTGATGGCTCGGTGCCGGCGGGAACCTACACGCTCGCCACCTATGCGGCGCTGGACGGCGGCAGCGGCACACTCGCCTTGGATCGCACCTATCCCAACGCGTCGCTCACCGTGGGCGAGACCAGCGTCACGCTGACCGTCACCGGTTCCGGCACCGTGCCGCACCTGACCTGGGTGGGCGACGGCGCAGCGAATCTGTGGGACACCACGTCTGAAAACTGGACCCCGTCGACTTATGCCGACGGCATGTCCGTCGTTTTCGATGACACCGGTTTGGACACGCCGGCCGTCTCCATCGTACCTGCGGGCCTCGCGCCGGATGCAATCACCGTCAGCAGCGCCACCAAGGCTTACACCTTCAACGGCGGAACACTGACCTGTGCGGGCGGCCTGACCAAGAACGGCGCAAGCCTCCTGACGCTGAACAACGCCAACACGTTCGGCGGCGCAGTCGCGCTCAACGGCGGTGCGCTCACGATCACCGCACCACTCGCCAGCGCGGGAATCACCGTGTCGTCCGGCACGGTGTTCACGCAGGACGTGGCCGCGGCGACCTCCGGCGCGGGCGCGGGCCTGACCGTTTCCGGCTCCGCCGTCCTGCTGGGCACCGGTACCTATACGGGCGCGACCACGGTCAACACGGGAGGTTCGCTCGTGCTGGGCGGCGCGCTCGAAGGCTCCAGCATCGCGGTCGGCACGAACGCGTTCTTCACGCAGAGCGCGGGCAGCGTCATCGCCGGCTCAAATGTCACGGTCACCTTGCAGTCCAACGCCACGCTCGGCGGCTCAAACGCCTTTGACGGCGTCGCCACGTTCGGCGTGTTGGGAACGGCCAACCTCGCGTACACCTTGAACAACAGCAACGCGCTTGGCTCCACCGTCGGAGACACCCGCCTCTACGGCGGCACGGGCAGCCTGCTGAACCGCCTCTATCTCGGAAGAAACATGGCCGTCACCGGAGAGCGCCTCACGCTTGACGGCAGCAACGATTACCGCAGCGGGCTCGCCTACAACCAGAACGGCGGCACGGGAACGTGGGCGGGCGCCGTCGCGTGCATCGGCTCGGCCTACATCGAAAGCTCGACGGCAGGCGGCACGTTGGCGCTCGGTGCCGACGACAGCACCGTAGTCACGAACGCATCGTCATGCAGCCTCTCGATGCGCGGCAACGGCACGATCATGCTGAACAGCCGCGTCAGCATCGGCACCGGCAACAGCCTGCTCCGCAACGACAACGGCACGCTCGTCATCAACTCTACGAACAACGTCTGGGGCGGCACGGGATTCGCCGAGGGCACGATCCTCTTGAACGTCACCAACGGCCTGCCGACGACGACCACACTTTCGATCGGCAAAACCGACAAGAAGGCGCTCTGTGTGTTCAACCTCAACGGCTGTGACCAGACTATCTCCGGCCTTGCGGACATCCATTATGCGGGACCGAACGATCACTCCGGGACGCAGCGCATCGTGAGCAGCGCGCCCGCCACGTTGACGGTCAGCAACAATTCGGCACGCTCCTTCGGCCTTGAAGGCAGCACCATCGAAGGCGCGATCACGCTCGTTAAGCTCGGAACGGCCACGCTGACGCTCACGGGCACCAACAGCTACAGCGGCGCAACCGTCGTCAGCAACGGCACGCTCGCGGTCAGCGCCACCGGCGCGCTCGGTACCAACAGCCTCGCCGTGGTCGTGGGCGGCAGCGGCACGCTGGCGCTCGCGACCAGCGCTGCGATCGCCGACGACGCGGCGGTGCAAATGCCCGCCTTCGGCGTCAACACCGCCAAAATAGACCTCAGCGCCGGCGTGGAAGAGACGGTCGGCTGGCTGCTCTACGGTGACGTGTTCAAGAGCGTCGGCACCTACGGCGCGACCGGCAGCGGCGCGGACCACATTGACAACACCCACTTCGCCGGCAGCGGCCGCCTGCGCGTGCTGCACAGCAAGTCGGGAGTGATGATGCTCTTGCAGTAGGGGTTGTGCGGCGGTTTCGGAAATAACCCGTATCCGGGATCGCCCAATCGCAGATTGGGAGCGAAGCGTCAAACCGCCCTACCCCGCGCTCACCGTTCCGGATCGCTGTTCCCGTACGCCATCGGCGTCTCGGCGGCCAGCGCGTAGAGCGCGTGCTGATCCGCCAGCGCGTAGTTGACGGTGCCCGCCGAAGGTGCCAGAAACGCCGCCAAGATCGCGCGAAGCTGGTCGGGATCTTTCGTCTGGCACTCCCACACCACCAGCACCTGCCAGCCGGCTTGCCAGAGCGCGCGCAGCGCCGCCTGGTCGCGCGCCGCGTTGCGCGCGAACTTTTCTCTCCAAAACCGCTTGTGCGTGGCCGGCGCATGCCGCGCCGCGCGGCAGCCATGCGCGTGCCAGAAGCAGCCGTGCACAAAGATGACCTTGCGGTGGCGCGCCAGCACGAGGTCCGGCTTGCCGGGGAGGCCTTTGACATGCAGACGGTAACGGAACCCCAGCGCATGCACCAGGCGGCGCACGGCCCATTCAGGCCCCGTGTCTTTGTCGCGGATGTGCGACATGCAGCGGTGCCGCTGCTCTGGGGACATGCGGTCCATGCCGGTTGACTCGGACGAATCGTTTCGCTATTTGATCTCGTACATCGTGGGGACCGGACGGCCTTCGCGCTTAGGCAGCCCGTCTGGGTCGCGCGGCCCGGTTGACGCGTACGGGTCGAAGGGCTTAAACCCGACTTTCGCGGCGGGCGACTCCGGCTTGAGGCGGAAATCCTCCTTGGCCACATCCACGAACTGCGGGTCGGCCACCAGCGAGCCGGCGTCCTGCCCCGTCTCGGCCTGCCACTGCGCCAGCGTCTTCTTGCCGGGGAAAATGTCCGGCTTGCCCGAACGGTGCCAGTACAGGTTGGGGCCGAGTTCGTAGTGCTGCGTGGGCTTGCCGTCCTTCTCGCCGCGCACGCCGCCCTTCCAGTTGCTGCCGAGAAGGGTGCCGTCGTTGTCCCAGTAGATGATGTTGTTGCGGAACCAGAACGAGAGGTGCTGCTCATCGCGCGTGCGCTGGACCTGATCCTTCAGCGAATTCACGAAAATATTGTTCTCGATGACGTTCTCGCGGCCGTAGTGCTGGTGGAAGCCGCCGGTCTTGACGCTGTTGACGAGATTGTTGTACATGCGGATGCCCGACGAGCCTTCGTCGGTGTAGAGTCCCCACCCGCCGTAATCGTACGCGTGGACGTGGTGGATGTAGTTGTCATGTACCGTCGTGCCGGGGGAGATGCCAAGCGTGTAGACGCCGCCCATGTCCGACAGCACGCCCTGGCCGATGTGGTGCATGTGGTTGAACGCGACCTCGTTGTGGTGCGAGCGCGACGGCTCGGCATAGCCCCACACCCAGCCGACCGAGACCGCGGTGTAATAGAGGTCGCTGATCTCGTTGTTCAGGATGCGGTTGTGCGAGGAGTGCCCGATCCAGACGCCGTGCGCGGCCGGGTGGATGCGGCCGCCGCCGGTGATGCGGCAGTTGGAGATCGTGATGGCGGAGGTGGTCTTGGCGAGGCCGTCCGGCGCGTCGGGCGTCAGCACGTTTTTCGGCGCCTCCGCCATGCGGTAGCCGACGAAGGGCGGACCGATCTTCACGCCGCCCGCGCCGAGGTCGGTCATCAGGCAGTGGTCGACCGTGTTGGAGTGCGCGCCGGGTCCGAAGCCCATCGTGTAGCCGCCGAGCTGGGTGAAGGCGCAGCGGCGCACGGAGATGCCGCGCGCGCTCACGAATTCCACGGCCGCGGGGATGTTCATCTCGCCCTGCGGCGTGAAGTTGCCCTCGGGCGGCGTCACCCACTGCGACTGCCGGAACGCCAGACCCTCCAGCGTGGTGTTCACAAGGGGCTGGTTCTCAAATCCTTGGAAAATCAAGAGCTGCGAAAGTACGGGCGCTTCGACGTGCGCGGTGTCCGGGGTCTCGCCCGGCAATGGCATGTACGAGAGCGTGCCGGTGGGTTTGTCAAGGTACCACTCGCCGGGCGCACCGAAGGCCTCCTTCACGTTTTCGGCCCAGTAGCGACGGTTTTTGAAGTCCGACCAGTAGGCGTTGAAGGCGCGGGTCTTGGGGAACTTCACGGCCTTCTTTTCCTGATCGATCGCGGCGGCGTGCATGCGCGAGGCGGACCAGACGTGCAAGACGTGGAACTCGATATCCGGCAGATTGGCCCACGTCGCGCTGAGGTCGTTGCTCATGTAGAGGAAGCCGTTGATGCCGTTGTCGTTCTTCTCGAAGTTGTCGACCGACGTGAAGTAGCCCTGCTTCGGCAGGCGCGGACGGAAGCGGCGCTCGCCGTTGACGAAGAGTTGTGAGAAGTCCCACTGGCCCGCTTTGACTTCGGGGAGCGACGCCGTCCACACGCCGTCCGCGCCGACGGTCCAGCCGATGATCGTGCGGCCGCCGGTGAAAACCGGCGTGCCGCGGCGGGCGCGGTAGATCACGGGATAGTCGGCCGTGCCGCCGTGGGCGGGCTGGAGCAAGACCGGTTTCGCGAGCGCATAGGTGCCGCCTTTGAAAAGCACCTCGATGCGCTCGATCGGCTCCGCGTGCGGAACCTCCTTGAATTGTTTCACCGCTTCTTGGGCGCGCTCGAACGTGGCGAACGGATGCCACCACGAGCCCGATGCGGCGTCATCGCCGTTCGGCGCGACATAGATCTTCTTGACGGTTCCCGCCTCAGCAGCCGATGCGCCGGCCAGCAGGCCAGCCATGATCCAGACTTGAACGTTCATTTGTTTCTCCCCCGAGTTTTGGACTTCAGGATATCGCATTAAGCTCGGGTTGTCAGGCGGAAAGTCCCGCAGCCCTTTTTAGTGTCAACGAGAGAACGCTTTGGTACAGTTGTTCAGATATTAGGAAAAGGAGGGGGGCATGAAAAGGTGGGAACGGTGGGCGGAGATACTGGCGGTCTTGTGTGCGGGACTGGCGTGCGACGTTTGGGGCGTTGAGAAAAAAATGATCGGACACAGCTGGGACTTGCTCGCGGTGCGGCCGGCGGATGTGGCCCGCAACCTCGACGCGTGGGAAAAGGTGCCGCTGGACGGCATTTCGCTGGCGCTGGCCAAAGAGCCGGAAAAAGGGCTCCGAATCGGCTACAACACGGTGATGAACGATTCGCCCTGGGACCGGGCCTGGTTCACGAACGACGTGGCCGTGCTGCGGCAATGCGCGTCGCGCAACCTGAAGCACAATTTTTTGACCACCTTCTGGGCCCCCCGCAAACGGCTCGCGTGGAACGACGACGCGGCCTGGGCCACGTTCGCACACAACCTCGGCACCCTGGCCTGGCTGGCCAAGGAGGGACAGGCCAAAGGCCTCCTGATCGATCCCGAGGACTACCCCGAGACGCGACAATACTTCTTGGTTCCCGGCGATGCTCCCTTTGCGGAAACGGCCGCGCTGGCGCGCCGGCGCGGCGCGCAGGTGATGCGCAGCATGGCAGCGGAATATCCGGAGGTCTCCCTGCTCTCGTTCTGGATGCTGAGCCTGCACCCCTCCTATTATATGGGCTACGACGACCCGGCCGCGACCGTGGCCGAGGCGGGCGACCTCTGGCCCGCCTTTTTGAACGGCCTGCTCGACGCGATGCCGCCGGGGGCCCGCATGATCGACGGCAACGAGCACGGCTACCGCTATCAGGCCGAGAACCAGGATTTCTATCTGTCGGTCTGGGCGGTACAAAACAAGGCGCTGACGCTGGTCGCCCCGGAGAACCGCATCAAATACCGCACGCAGGTGTTGGCGGGCTTCGGCCTCTATCTCGACATGTACACCAATCCGACCAACTCGCCCTGGTACTTCGGCGAGGTGAACGGCTCGCGCCTGAACCACCTCGCACGGAATTTCGCGCAGGCGCTCGACGCCGCTGACGAATACATATGGGTCTACGGCGAAAAGATGGACTGGATCACTTGGAAGGGCACCCCCCGCGCGGAAAATCCGACGTGGGAAAACAAACTGCCCGGCTTCACCGAGACGCTGAGCGTCCTGCGGAATCCCCGCAACGCGCAGGCCATCCTTGAACGCCGCCGTCAGGCCGGCACGCTGACGAACCTGCTCGCGAACAGCGCCTGCACGCCCGCGTCGAGCGGGAGCGGCGCGGGTTTCCGCAAAGGCCAGATGCCGCCCGGCTGGAGTTTCTGGCAGCACGAGAGAATGACGCAGGGCGTGTCGGGCACAGATGCCGGCAAGGGGCTGGGCGACACGTTCTCGCTGCGCGCCGAGGGCGTGGGCGAGGGGTGCTTCATCGTCAAAGCCCCCGTCCAAGCCGGCAACCGCTTTGCGGTCGAGGCCTTTGCGCAGGGCACCGCGCCGCGCATCCGCGTGCGCTGGAATCGGGCGGGCCGCTGGCACGCGGAGGCGAAAGACGTGATGATCCGGTTCGACGATGCCGCCTCGAACGGCTGGCGGCGGGCCTTCGGCTTGGTGCAGGTGCCGGCCGACGCAGACACGCTGGTGCTGCTGCTCAGCACCCGACAGGCGGCGGGCGAGAAAACCTGGTTTGATAACGCAGCGGTATATCCCCTCTTCGCGCCATGAACGAAACACGCGATCCGGTTTGCGGCATGACCGTGCCGGCGGCGCCCCGTTACAGCTGCCGCTACGGCGAGGCAACCTACGGGTTCTGCAGTTCGCATTGCCTGCAACAGTTCAGCCGGCATGCGGAGTTTTATCTCAGCGGAAAACCCCGATCAACGTCGCCGGGGCCGGATGAACACGCCGTCTACACCTGCCCCATGCACCCCGACGTGCGGCAAGAAGGCCCCGGCGACTGTCCCCAGTGCGGCATGGCGCTGGAGCCCGAAGGCGCGCCCGTCATGGCCGAGAAGGAAGCTCCCAATCCCGAGCTGCTCCTGATGGGCCGGCGTTTCCGGACGAGCCTCGCGCTGACGCTGCCCGTCTTTGTTCTGGCGATGACCACGCACCTCGGGTTTCTGCCCGCGCGGGTTCCGCTGCGGCTTGAACAGGCGATCGAGTTCGCGCTGGCCACGCCGGTGGTCTTCTGGGGCGGGTGGCCGTTCCTCGTGCGCGCCTGGCAGTCGCTCGTGACCCGCCATTTCAACATGTTCACGCTAATCGGGCTCGGCGTTCTCGTGGCATGGAGTTACAGCGTCTTCGCGCTCGCGGCGCCGCGCCTGCTCCCGACGGCAGGCCATCACGGCGCGCCGGTCTATTTCGAAGCCGCGGCGGTGATCACCACGCTGGTGCTGCTGGGCCAGATGCTGGAGCTCCGGGCACGGGCTCACACGAACGCGGCGCTCACACTGCTGCTGGGCCTCGCGCCCAAAACCGCCCGCCTCCTGCGCATCGACGGTGCCGAAGAGGACGTGCCGCTGGACGAGGTGCTGCCCGGCGACCGTTTGCGCATCCGGCCCGGCGAGAAGATCCCGGTGGATGGCGACGTCTGCGAAGGCCAAAGCAGCGTCGACGAATCCATGGTCACCGGCGAAGCGATGCCGGTGGAGAAAGCGGTCGGCGACCCGCTCATCGGCGCGACCGTCAACGGCACAGGTGCGCTGGTGATGAGAGCCGAGAAGGTCGGAGCCGACACGCTGCTCGCGCAGATCGTCAAACGCGTCGCGGAAGCCCAGCGCTCGCGCGCGCCGATCCAGCGGCTGGCGGATGTGGTCGCCGGATATTTCGTGCCGGCGGTCGTGTCCCTCGCGCTCGTGACGTTCGGCGTTTGGCTGGCGTGGGGGCCCGAACCGCGGATCGCCTATGCGCTGCTGAATGCGGTGTCGGTCCTGATCATCGCCTGCCCGTGCGCACTCGGCCTCGCCACGCCGGTCTCGGTGATGGTGGGCGTGGGGCGCGGAGCCACGGCCGGCGTGCTGATCAAGAACGCCGAGGCGCTGGAACTCTTGGCGCGGGTGGACACGCTGGTGCTCGACAAGACCGGAACGCTCACCGAAGGCCGTCCGCAGCTGGCGTCGGTCCTCGCACGGAACAGCGCCGAGACGCATGAGGTGCTGGCGTACGCCGCCGCGCTGGAAAAGGCCAGCGAGCATCCGCTGGCCGAGGCGATCGTCCAGGGCGCGGCCGCGCGCGGCATCAGTCCGGCGGCGGTCAGCGGCTTCCGCTCCTTCACGGGACTGGGCGTAACCGGCTGCGTGGACGGGCGCGAGGTGGCACTGGGGAACCCCGGTCTGCTGGCGCGGCTCGGAATCGTAGCCGACGCGTGGACAGAAGCGGCGGACCGTTTGCGCGCCGAGGGGCAGACCGTGGTCTTTGTGGCGATCGATGGGCGGTCCGCGGGCCTGATCGGCGTGGCCGATCCGGTCAAAGCCTCGGCGGCGGCGGCGGTCGCCGCTCTGCAGGCGGCCGGGGTCCGCGTGATCATGCTCACGGGCGACCACCGCACGACGGCTGAAGCGGTGGCGCGCCGCCTGGGCATCGACACGGTGCAGGCCGAAGTGCTGCCCGGCGACAAGGCTGAGGCGGTCAAGCGTCTGCAGGGCGAAGGACACCTCGTGGCCATGGCCGGCGACGGCATCAACGACGCGCCTGCGCTCGCGCAAGCGGAGGTCGGCATCGCGATGGGAACAGGCACCGACGTGGCGATCGAAAGCGCGGGCATCACCCTGGTGAAAGGCGATCTCAACGGCATCCTCCGCGCGCGACGCCTGAGCCGCGCCACGCTCCGCAACATCCGGCAAAACCTGCTTTTCGCCTTCCTCTACAACACGGCGGGGATCCCGCTCGCGGCCGGCGCGCTCTATCCCTTTTTCGGCGTCTTGCTCTCGCCGATGTTCGCGGCCGCAGCCATGAGCCTCAGCTCCGTTTCCGTGATCGGCAACGCCCTGCGTCTGAGGCACGTGAAACTTTGACCGGGAGGCGCTAGTACAGGATCATTCCGACATAGGAGACCGTGTCGGGGCCGTTGGTGTAGGAGAGACCGGCACGGTCGATGAGCGCGGCCACGTCGATGCCGTAGGATTCGAGCGAGGCCATGGCTTGGTCCGGCCGACGGCAGGGTTCGCCAGAGGGGAAGGTGCAGGCGTCGCAAACCGAACACGCGCCCGCGCTCAAGGCCAGCGTTCCGCCGGACGACAGCAGCGGCGCAACCCTCTCCGCAACCTGCCTGAAGAGCGCGTTGTGCTGGTCGCCCCCGGCCAGCATGCCATCGAAATCGAACATGTCTTCGATCGGCCACACCGTCTGGACCACCAGCCCGCGCGTGAAGCATCGGGCGCGGGCCTCCAGCGCGGACGGGGAACCGACGCCGGGCGGGCAAGCCCAATTCGTGCCGTATTTCCCGCATCGGTTGGAAGCGCAGGCCTCCCGGAACGCCGCGTTGAAAACGAGGTCCGCCACCGCGACCTCGCCGCAGCGCGTGACGCCGAATTCCGCCAGCAAGGCTCTGACCCGCTTTTCCACCGTCCCGCGCCCCTCCGCTTTAGAGCGTGACGATACCGGGATCGCAGGGAGTGAGCCCCTCCATGCCGCCGGCCGTGACCAGGAAGGTGTCCTCCACCCCCACCGCCCCGGTGCCGGGGATCACAAACTTGGGTTCGAGCGCGATGCACATGCCCGCCTCCAGCGTCTCTTTCGACCGCGCGCACAAAACCGGCTGTTCATTGATGACCAGGCCCGTGCCGTGCCCCACGAACTTCGCCTTCTGCGCGAGGCCCATGAAACAGTCGGCCAGCCCCGCCTCTTCCGCCTTCTTGAGCGCGAGCAGATAAAGGTCCTCACAGCGGGCGCCGGGCACGCCGGCCGCCGCAATGGCACGCTGGATATCGATCGAAACCTGGTGCGCGTCGTAAGCCTTGGACGCGAGCTTGCCGAGGGCGAAGGTGCGCGTGCAGTCGGTGAGATATCCGTAGAAGTTGGCCGCGATGTCCACCATGACGGACATGCCCTCCTTCAGCTGGATGCCGCTCTGGCCCACGGGAAAAGACGGATGCAGCCCGGCGCCGCCCAGGCCGAAGTCGTACGGCGAGGGCGCCCCGCCGTTGTCGCCCGCGAGGATCGTACCCATGAACCCTTCCATGCTCTCGCCCGCGACGCGGAACAAGCCGAGGCCGCCGGCTTTGAGCATCAGATGGAACATCTCGACCGACCACGCCTGGTCGGTCATTCCGGGCTCGTAGACCGAAGCAAAGCGCCCCACCACGGCGGCGTGGCGGCTGCCGGTCTTTTTCATCAGGCGAATCTCATAGGGCGTCTTGACGGCGCGGCTCCGCCGCAGCAGCGCGGAGCCGTCCGCCGCCGGCGCCGTCCCGAAAACCGCGGCCAACCGGACCCATTCGCTGTGGGGTAGCTCATCGCCCTCCAGCAACACCTTGCCGGGCAAGGCCACGCCCGCGGCGCGCAGGATTTCCGGTATCTGCTCCGGCTTGCGGATCTCGACCACGTTCTGGCCGGTCAGCCCGCAGGGGCGCCGCACGAAGAACCACGGCGCGCCCTCGGCCGGGATATAAATAAAGCCCATGAAGATGCGGCCCGACAGGTACAGCAGATTCACGTTGGTGCCGACCAGCAGGCCCTCCGCTCGCGTCTGCCCCATGCGCATCTGCAGGAGCGACCAGCGGGTTTTCAGATCAGCGATCAGTTCTGGCGTATATCCGGTAAACATGAGCGTCACTATAACGAATCCTGCGATCCGGTGTAAAGCCAACGCCTTATCGACAGGTTATCACTTTTATCAAATAGAGGGTTATAAACAGGTTATAATAACTCTGTTAATAAGATATAAGTCGTTATAAGTAATATATTTAGGCCTTACCATATTCTGTCGATATCTTGTGCTTGTCGATAACCCCCGTGTTGCGGCATACTATTTCCACGTTGTTATCAACAGGATTCGGTACACCGGAATGGCACAACTTTCCATAGCTTTCTGTCGGCAATTATCCAAAGCCCGGCGCGAAAAAGGCATGACCCAGAGCGCCTTGGCCGAGGCCGTGGGCTGCAAACAGTCGGCCATCAGCATGCTGGAGTCTGGGCAGTCGGTCAAGATCGCGCGGGAGACGGTCGAGAAGATCGCGTCGCGGCTGGGCGTCCCCCTCGAACCGGCGTCCGACGATCCCCGTTCACCGGCGATGGCCGCCGGCCCGCTGCCTGCCCACGCCTTCTGCCCCAATGCCTTCTGTTACACCAACGTTCCCTATGTGGTCAACGGGGATCTCCTCTTCTGGCCGCGCCCGCAGCCGGCCTCCGCAGCCGGCGGCACGCACTGTGCGGTCTGCGGCGAGCTGCTGGAGCGGCGCTGCCCGCACTGCGGCGCACCGCTCGGCGCAGGCGCCTGTTGCCCGCACTGCGGCGGCGCGCTAGTCACCAACACGCTTCCGCCGGAGACCGATCCGGAGACCTGGTCCGCTCAGCGCCGCCGCGAGATCGCCGAGTGGCGTTCGCTGACCCTGTAATCGGAACGCCCCATGCAAAAGAAACTCCTGATCGTCACCGACGGCAAACCCGGACACGAGAACCAATCGAAGGCGTTCTGTTCCGCCTTGGGGTACGATTACGACTGCGTCCGCACCTCCTACCCGACCCGTTTCCACAAGGCGCTTTCCTATCTGGTGGACCGCCTGGGGCTCGTGTGGGACTACCCGTTCAAGATCGAGCAGACCGACGGCTATTACGCGGCCGTGGTCTGCACCGGCTCGACGGCCTTCTACCCCGGCAAGATCGCCGCGCGGCGCCGCGGTATCCCGGTGGCCGCGATCCTCTACCCCGGCGGCTACAAGAAGCTGAATTTCGACTGCATCCTCGCCCCGGTCTTCGACCGGCCCGCCCACTACCCGAACATCCTTCCGATCCCCGTCAACCTGACCTCCACCCACGCGGCCTTTTATGAGGCGGGCGTCGCGGCGTTCCGCAAGCGCCACACGCCGCAGAAGCCCGCGGCCGCCGTGATCGTCGGCGGGCCGAACGCGTTTGCCGCGATGACCCCCGACGCGATGAGGCGCGATCTCGACCGCCTCTTTGCCGCAACGGAAGGCCGCGAGCGCTGGGTCACCACGTCGCGCCGCACGCCGCCCGCGGTGGAGGCTCTGATCGACACCTATCCGTTCGACTACAAACTGCTTTTCAGCCGCGACACGTTCAATCCGATCCCGGCGTTCGTCACGCTGTGCGAGCGGCTCTTCGTCACGGCGGATTCGACCGGCATGATCAGCGAGGCCGTCACGCGCGGCACGGCGTCGGTCGAAGTGCTGATGAACCTCAAGGGCTCTTCCTCTAAATTCGCGCGCTTCATCGCGAACCTCGAGCAGGAACGGGCCGTGCATGTTTTCGACGGCACCCTCGGCACCGCGAACCGCAAAATCGACCTCGCGCCGATCTTCGAGAACGCCCGGGCGCTGCTGAAGCTGTGACGGGGCTCGCGCCCTCCGCTTCCTTTTTGTTAAAAAACCGTTGCCGATTCATCCCGCACATATTATCATGCGTTACTATTTAAAGAAACGGATGGAGAATATCGTGTCTATGAAACTGCTGTTGCCCGTATTATCCGCCTGCGCGCTGGCCGTCTTGTCGGGATGCGCGAAAAAGAGTGAGCCGGCCGCGGCCGCAGGAACGGTCACGCTGAACTACGCCAACTTCCCGCCGGCTTCGACCTTCCCGTGCGTTCAGATGGAGCACTGGAAATCCGAGATCGAAAAACGCACCGGCGGCAAGGTCAAGGTGAACACGTACCCCGGCGGAACACTGCTCGGCGCCAAAGACATCTTCGACGGTGTGATCGCGGGCACGGCGGACATCGGCAACTTCGCGATGAGCTATCAGCCGGGACGCTTCCCCGTCTCCGAAGGCATGGACCTGCCGCACTTCTTCGCCGACGCCAAAACGTCCAGCCGTATTCTGGCCGAGCTGATCGCGGCCTTCAAGCCCGCCGAGTTTGAAAAGGTCAAGGTGCTGACCCTCTTCACCTGTCCGCCCGCCATGGTGATGAGCACGAAGGAAATCAAGTCGCTCGCGGACCTTAAAAACATGCCGCTGCGCTCCTCCGGCACCGGCGCGGAAGTGATGAAGCGCCTGGGCGCGTCACCGGTCGCCATGCCGCAGTCGGACGTGCCCGACGCGCTGCAGAAGGGGGTCGTCAAAGGCAACGTCTCGTCCGGCGAGGTGCTCAAGGACATGAACTATGCGTCCTATTGCCCGTTCGTCTTCAAGACCGACCTGTGTGTCATCAGCTTCGCAGTGGTCATGAACAAGGCCAAGTACGACGCCCTGCCGGCCGATGTGAAGCAGGCGTTCGACGCCCTTTACCTCGAACAGGCCGAGTGGACGGGCGCGTATGTGGACCAGCACGTGCAGGAGGCGCTCGTTTGGTCTAAAGAGCAACACCAGCTCGCAATCAACGAGCCTTCAACCGAGGACCGCGCCACGCTGCGCGCCACCGCGCAGCCGCTGGTCGACGAATACGTCGCCCGTGTCACCGCAAAAGGCGTGGACGGAAAAGCCGTCATCGACTTCATCCGCGGGAAAATGGCGAAATAGGGCCGCCGCGGGCGGTTCGGGAAGCCGTCCCGGCCACGCAGGCTGTACAACATTCTATCCTCTGTTTCGCCATGCTGCTCAAACTGATCAAAGCTGAAAAAGGGTTCTGCGCCGCCGGCATGGCGGTGTCCGGCGCGCTGCTCGTCGCGCTGGTGCTGCTGTCCGGCCTCAACGTGGCCTGCCGTCTCGCGGGCCACCCGCTCAGCGCGAGTTACGAGCTCTCCGGCCTGTTCGGCGCGCTGATCGCGGCGCTCGCCCTGGCCGATACGCAGCGCAAGCGCGGCCATGTCGAACTCGACCTCTTCACGCGTAACTACTCCGCGACGACCCGCCGCTGGGTCGGCGTCTGCAACGTTTTCGGCGGGGCCCTGCTGATGCTCCTGCTCGGCTGCCAGCTCGCAAACCGCGCGGGCGTGCTGCTGCGGGCGGGCGAGGTCTCGGAAACCCTCAAGCTTCCCTACCCGTGGCTCATGTACGGCGCGGCCTTCGGGCTCTTCCTGCTGGCGGCCTCTTTCCTCACCGATTTCGTCCTGCTGCTCTTCGGCCATGCCGACAAGAACGCGTATGCCCAGCAGCGGGCCCACATGGTCAACAGCATCCGCGGCGACCTCGAATGCGATCACTCAACCACCCCCGAGAACACGTAACGGCCAGGGCGTCTCCGGAACCCGTCCCTGCCGCAACAAAGTGACCCCTCCCATGGACCCCACCACGATCGGCTATCTGGGCATCAGTTTCATGCTGGTTCTGATTCTCTTTACCGGCATGTCGCCTGGCCTGGCCATGCTGCTGGCCGGTTTCGGCGGCCTGCTGGCACTGAACCCGCCGCAAAGCTTCGCAGCCCTTTTGAACGGCACCGTCGGTTCGGAAGTTTGGACCGTGTTCTCGAATTACGGCTTTACGGTCATCCCGCTCTTCGTGCTGCTCGGCGAGGTGATCTTCCACGCGGGCTACAGCGACCGGCTCTTCCGCGCGGCCCAGACCTGGTTCGGCCACAAGCGCGGCGGGCTTGCGGTGACCACGATCCTGGCGTGCGCGGGCTTCTCCTCCATCTGCGGGTCGAACACCGCCACGGCCGCCACCATGAGCTCCGTGGCGCTCACGCCCATGTCGCGCTATAAATACCATCCCGAGCTCAAATGCGGCAGCATCGCCGCCGGCTCGACGCTCGGCGCGATGATCCCGCCGAGCATCGTGCTGGTGGTCTACGGCCTCTACACCGGCCTGAGCATCGGCAAGCTCTTCGCGGGCAGCATCCTGCCGGGCCTGCTTCTCACGGCCTGCTTCGTGCTGACCGTCAAAGTCATCATCTGGCGCCACCCGGACTGGGCCCAGCCGGGCGTGCGCGGCTCGCGCCGGCGCCGGCTCGCCACGCTGCCGCAGGTGGTCGACGTGGCGGTGCTTTTCGGCGTGATCATGACCGCCATGTTCTCCGGCGTGGTGACGCCGACCGAGGCCGCGGGGCTCGGCGCGCTGCTGGGCATCCTCGGTTGTCTCCTGCGCGGCAAGCTCACCCGGCCCGCGTTCATGAAGGCGCTGAGCGCCACGCTGCGCATCACGGCCATGGTCTTTCTGATCCTGGCGGGCGCCACCGTCTTCGGCCGCTTCCTCGTGCTGACGCGCCTGCCCTTCCTGCTCACCGAGTGGGTCACGCAGATGAACATGGCTCCGGCCATGATCCTGCTCTTCATGATGGCCTGCTACTTGATCGGCGGCTGCCTGATGGACGCCTTGGCCTTCCTGCTCATCTCGCTGCCGCTCTTCGAGCCGCTGGTCACGCACATGGGCTATGATCTCGTCTGGTTCGGCCAAGTCGTGTGCCTGGTCACGACGTTGGGCGCGATCACGCCGCCGGTGGGCGTCTCCTGTTTCGTGGTGGCGGGCATGAGCCCCGACGCCAACTCCGCGCAGGTTTTCCGCGGCGCGATGCGCTTCCTGCCCGCCTACGTTTTCGTCTATCTCCTGCTGAACCTCTTTCCCGGCACCATGGTGGGCTGGCTCGCTGGCATGGTGCGGTAGCGGACAAACCGGGCCGCCGGCCCGCCCGCACCACGGTTCAAAGGCGCTCGGCCCTGTCGTGCCGGACGGACCTTTCTCTCCGTTGTTGACGGCTACCGCGCGAACATGCGAAACTCCTTGCGGATCGTCCGGAAGAGCCGGACAAAAGGAGCTTTTTTCATGGCTGGTGAAGAGCTGACCCCGATGATGCGGCAGTACCGCCGCATCAAAACGGAGTTGCCCGAAGGCGTGATCCTGCTGTTCCGCCTCGGGGATTTCTATGAAATGTTTTTCGACGACGCGCGCGCGGCCGCCCCGATTTTGGGCGTGGCGCTCACCCACCGTGCCGGCTCGCCCATGTGCGGCGTCCCCTACCATGCCATCGACGCCTATCTCGCCAAACTCATCCGCGCCGGCAAGAAAGCCGCGATCTGCGACCAGATGGAAGACCCGGCGCAAGCCAAAGGGATCGTGCGCCGCGAAGTGACCCGCGTGGTCACGCCCGGCACCGTCACCGAAGACGAGATCCTCGACGCGGCCCGCAACAACTACCTGGCCGCCCTCTATTCCGGTAAAGGCATTGGCCTCGCCCTGCTCGATCTCTCCACCGGCGAGTTCAACGTGGAGTCTGTCGCCGACACCGCCGCGCTGACCGAGCACCTCAAGCGGTATGCGCCGAGCGAGTGTCTGATCGGCCGCGAGGCGCGCAGCGATCCGCGCCTGCAGGCCGTCTGCGCCTCGGGGGCCGCCGGCACGCTCACCGACGTGGACGACTGGACGCTCGAGTACGACTGCGCCTACGACCGCCTGCTCCGCCATTTTCAGGTCCATTCGCTCGAAGGGTACGGCTGCGAGGGCCAGGCCGCCTTGGTCTGCCCGGCCGGCGCTCTGATCCACTACGTGAGCGAGGAGCTGCGTCACAACGTCGGCCACATCCGGACCCTCCACGTGCGTCACGCAAACGAATTTCTGACGCTCGACGAGAGCACCTGTGTCAACCTCGACCTGATCCCGCAGCGCGGCAAGGCGCAGGAGGTGACGCTGCTCGGCGTGCTCAACAACACGCAGACGCCCATGGGCGCGCGCCTCTTGCGCGCATGGCTGGTGCGCCCCCTGCGGAATGCGGCGGCGATCGGGGCCCGGCTCGACACGGTCGAGTGCCTGACCCGGCAGCGGCTGCTCCTGAACGACCTGCGCGAAAAGCTGACCAGCGTGCGCGACCTCGAGCGTCTGATCGCGCGGATCGGCTCCGGGCGCGGCAACGCCCGCGACGTCAAGGCGCTCTCGGGCTCTCTGGTGCCCGTGCCCGCCATCCGCGAACGGATGGAGCAGGCGGACAACGCGCTGCTGCGCGAGACCGCCGCCCGCCTGCATCCGCTGCCGGAACTGGTGGATCTCATCGAAAACGCGATCGCGGACGCCCCGGCCGCCGGCCTCAAGGACGGCGGCATTATCCGCCCCGGTTACAACGCGGAGTTGGACGAGCTGCGCGCGCTGGCCTCGGAAGGCCACGCCTGGCTCGCGAAGTATCAGACCGCCGAGCAGGAGCGCACCGGCATCAAGACGCTCAAGGTGCGGCACAACAAAATCTTCGGCTTCTACATCGAGGTCTCCAAGGGCCAGACCGGCGCCGTGCCGCCCGAATATGAGCGGCGCCAGACGCTGGTCAACGCCGAGCGCTACATCACCCCTGAGCTCAAAGCGTACGAGCAGAAAATTTTCGGCGCGCAGGACCGCTCGACGGCCATGGAGTTCGAGCTGTTCTGCGAGATCCGCGACCGCGTGGTGGCGCAGACTGCGGTGATCCAGGAAACCGCAGACGGGCTGGCGCAGCTCGACGCGCTGGCCTCGCTGGCGGACCGCGCGTTGGCGCTGGGTTACGTGCGGCCGCAAATCCTGGAGAACGACGCGCTCGAGATCCGCGACGGACGCCATCCCGTGATCGAACAGCTGCCCGATGCCGAGCAGTTCGTGCCGAACGACACGCTGCTCGACTGCCGCCGGAACCAGATCATGCTGATCACCGGGCCGAACATGGCCGGCAAATCCACCTACATCCGGCAGGTGGCGCTGATCGCCATCATGGCGCACATCGGCTCGTTCGTGCCCGCCCGCGAAGCGAAAATCGGGCTTTTGGACCGCGTGTTCACGCGGGTGGGCGCGGGCGACGACCTCGCGCGCGGCCGCAGCACGTTCATGGTGGAGATGCAGGAGACCGCGAACATCCTCAACAACGCCACCGCCAACAGCCTGATCGTGCTCGACGAGATCGGACGCGGCACCAGCACCTTCGACGGCATCAGCATCGCGTGGGCCGTGGCGGAGTACCTGCACAATACGCCGCGCGTCAAAGCCAAGACCCTTTTCGCCACGCACTACCACGAGCTGACCGACCTGTCGATCACGCTCAACGGCGTCAAGAACTACACGGTACAGGTGCGCGAGCACGGCGACTCCGTCATCTTCCTGCGGCGCATCGCGCAAGGCACGGCCGACAAGAGCTACGGCATCCACGTGGCGCGTCTGGCCGGCATGCCGGACGACGTGGTGGACCGCTCGCGCGAGATCCTGGCCAATCTCGAGGAGGGCGAGCTGGAATCCGGCGTTCCGAAGCTCGCGAAGCGAAGCAAAAAGAAAGTCAGCGACATTCCCGGACAGCTCACCCTCTTTTAGGAGCGCGCGACGATGGATCTCATCACCGACAACCAGTGCCCGGTCTGCGGCGGGTCCGCGCTTCAGGCGGTGTGGCAATGCCATGACCGGCTGACGCACCGCGGCGCCTTCACGGTGTGCGCGTGCGGGGCTTGCGGTTTCCGCTTCACCAACCCCTACCCCTCGCAGGCGGACATCCATGTCTTTTACGAGAGCGACGACTACGTGCCGGTCAGCAACACGACCCGCGGCCTGATCAACAAAGGCTACCATGTGGCGCGGCGCGTGATGCTCCGCGCCAAGCGGCGCATGGTGAGCCGCCTCACCGGGCGCACGGCGGGCCGGCTGCTCGACATCGGCTGCGGCACGGGTGAGTTCGCGGGCATCATGAAAGAGGCGGGCTGGCGGGTGCAGGGCGTGGAGCCCTTCGCTGCGGCGCGCGACTCCGCGGCGGCGCGTTTTGGCGTGCCGGTCGTCGATGTCCCGGAACAGGCCGCCCTGCCCGATCACGCCTTCGACGTGATCACCCTGTGGCATGTGCTGGAGCACGCCCACGACGTGAACCGCAGCATGCGCGAGCTGGACCGCCTGCTCACGCCGGACGGCACGGTGCTGATCGGCGTGCCGAATTACACCTGCTACGACGCGGGCTTCTATCGCGATCAATGGGCCGCCTACGACGTGCCGCGCCATCTCTACCACTTCGCGCCGGACACGATGCGCCGCCTCGCCGCACGCCACGGCTTCGCCGTCACGGCGCTGCGTCCCCTGCTGTTCGACCCGCTCTACATCCCGCTGCTGACCGAAAAGGAACGCCCGGACCGCTCCTGGCTCCGCGGCCTTAGGGTGGCGGCCGCATCGTTCGTCGTGAGCCTGCTGCGACCGGCGCGGTGCACGGCGCTGGCCTACGTGCTCAAGCGCGCCCCGCAATGCAAAGGGAACGCATGAGCCCCAAGATAATAAGCCTGCTCAAAGGGGGATGCAAGCTGACGGTCACCCTGATTCTGCTGTGCGTTTCTCTGCGCATGATCCGCTTCGATACGCTGATGGAAAGCCTGCGGCACGCGAATTTCTGGCTGCTTTCGCTGGCGGCGCTGGTCCTCCTGTGCGGCGGGTTCGCCGGAGCCGCTTCGTGGTACTGCATTCTGCGCGCGCGGCTGCCGGCGCTGGGCTACCGTGCGGCTGCGGCCTGCCACTGGAGCGGCATGTTCTTCAACAGCTTTCTCCCTTCCAACGTCGGCGGCGACGTCGTGAAGGGCTACATCGTGGTCCGCGAGCAAGGGCAAACCGGCTTCGTCGTGACGAGCCTGCTGCTTGATCGCGTCGCCAATCTCGGCATGCTGCTGTGCATCGGCGTGTTCACTTTTCTGCTCCAATTGGGCTATTCACTCTGGGCCGTCGGCTTTCTGCTCTTGCTCGCCGTGTCGCTGGTGGGCGTGTTGGCTTCGGCCGGCCGGTTGCGCGACAAGGTCCGCGGCGTGCCCCGCAGAGGCCTTGCCGGCAAGGTGGCGTGCTTATTGGAGCCGGTCTTCGAACTGGCTTCCACGCCGCGCTTGCTGTTGCCGATGCTGCTGGCCGCGTTCGCGTCCCAATTCTTCAAGACCCTGCAGAATGTCTTTGTGATTCTCGCGCTGGGGCTGAAGATCCCGACCTTCTGCGTGTGGTATGTGATCCCCCTTTTCGGCATCGTCTCCGCCCTTCCGGTCTCGATCGGAGGGCTGGGCCTGCGCGAGATGGTGGCGCAGTCGCTTTCCGTCCCGATGCAGATCGACAACACGCATCTGGTCACGCTGAGCCTCGCCGGGCACCTGATGGTGGTCCTGGTGAACATGTTCGGCGTCTTCCCGTTCTTATTCGGAAAAAGGACTCGCGCCCGGAAAGGGGCGGGCGATTGACACGCGGCCCCGCGCTCACATCCACGAGGTGTCGACGCGCATTTTGCGCTGCTTGAGGTGCAGGCTCGCGCCTTTGATGATCACCTTCTCGTCTTCGCGCCGCAGGTCCAGCGCTTCGCCGGTCCAGACCGTCCAGCCCCGCGTGGCGGCGCGGGCGTAAAGGTGTTCCATCGTATCCGTGAACCGCTCCTGGCCCCGCCAGAACGGGAGCGGTCCCAGCCGGTAGATCAGCGGCGCGGGCGTCACGGATTTCACCGCCGGGCCAAAGTCGTCGAACGGCGGCCGCGTCTCGCCGTAGAAGCCCGACAGCTCCGGCGTGCCGGACGGTCCGGACGCTTCCGGCAGGTCCGTTGGCCCGGCCGGATCCAGCGCCGCTCCGAGCAAGTCCGCCCGGCTGATGCCGCGCAGCTCCAGCAGCAGCAGGGGGTTCTTCGTGATGGCTTCGCCGAGCAGATAGTAGACCGCCGCCAGATGCTTGCACGGGTTGACATAGTCGGGGCAGGAACAGCGGCTGACCAGATCCTTCTCGCCGCGCTGCGGGAAGAGCGGGCACCCGGCCTCGCGGAAAAGAGCCTCCACCTCGAACGGCAGATCAGCCACCAGCAGGCGCGCCACCAGCATCGGCCGCTGCCGGAGGGCCTGGATCAGACGGGCCTTGGACTCGCCCTCCACGGTCCGGAAGCGGATCGCGCTTTCGTAGGGTTCCCGGTTCGACCCTTGGACCGTGGCCGCGACTTGGCCGGGGGCGATTTCGAGCGAGAAGACCTGTCCGGTGACGGCGTAATTGCGGCCCCGCCCCAAGCGCGCCCCCAGGCGGAAATTCTCGAGGACTTCAGTCCAGCGGCGGCTCCACCACACGCGCAGGTGGCCGCTGTGCGGATTTTGGGCACGGATGCCGCCCTTGACGTTCAGCGGCGTCCGCAGCGCGTATTTCTTTTTTTTGCTCATCGCGCGTCTTCCTCCGTCTCATCCGCCACGGCCGTTTCCGAAAGGCGCAGGAGGTCGTGCAGCTCGGCGTTGGAGAGCTCCGTCAGGAACGCCTCGCCGTGGGTGACGATTTCGGACGCGAGCGCGGTTTTGTGCGCGATCAGGGCATCGATCCGGTCCTCGAGCGTGCCGTTGCAGATGAACTTGTGGACCATCACGTTGCGGGTCTGGCCGATGCGGAAGGCGCGGTCCGTCGCCTGGTCCTCCACGGCGGGGTTCCACCAGCGGTCGTAATGGAACACGCGGCTCGCCCGCGTCAGGTTCAGGCCCGTGCCGCCCGCCTTCAGCGAAAGGATAAACGCCAGCGGCTCGGCCGATTCCTGGAATGTCTGCACCAGCCGTTCGCGCTCTTTGCGCGGCACGCCGCCGTGCAGAAACGGCATCTCGCGGCCGAAGGTCTGGCACAGGTCCCGCTTGAGCAAACCGCCCATTTCCGCATATTGGGTAAAGATCAGCGCGCTCTCCCCACGCGCGAACGTTTCCTCCAGCATCTCTTCAAGCCGCACCAGTTTGCCGGACCGCCGGGCGAGCGCCTGCGTCTGGCCGAGATAGTTGGCGGGGTGGTTGCAGATCTGCTTGAGGCGCGTCAGCACCGCGAGAATCAGGCCACGCCGCGCGATGCCCTCGCTGAGTTCGACGTCGCGGTGGAACGCTTCGAGCACCTCCTCGTAAAGCCGCGCCTGCTCGAGCGTGAGCGGGCAGTAGACCTTGCCTTCGATTTTTTCCGGCAGGTCGGCGATGATCTGCTTATCGGTCTTCAGGCGCCGCAGGATGAAGGGCGTCGTGACGCGCCGCAGGCGCGTCCGCGCACCGGGATCGGTGCCCGACTGGATCGGGCGGAAAAATTTTTCGCGGAACACCGCCCGCTTGCCCAGCATGCCGGGATTCAGGAAGTCCATGATGGACCAGATGTCCCCGACATGGTTCTCCATCGGCGTGCCGGTGAGCGCGATCCGGTATTCCGCCTGCAAGGCGCGCGCCGCCTGGGCCTGATGCGTGTCGGGATTCTTGATGTTCTGCGCCTCGTCGAGGAGGATGCCGGCCCAGCCGACCTTGCGCAGATCGGTGTAGTCGCGATAGAGCAGATGGTAGCTGGTGATCACGACGTCGACCGTTTGCGCTTCGCGCGCGAAAGAATCGCCGTGCCAGCGCTGGGGACCGTGGTGGATCAGGCAGCGCAAATGCGGCGCAAAGCGCTGCGCCTCGCGAAACCAGTTGCCGAGCACCGACATGGGTCCGACCAGCAAGACGGGCCGTTTCTCGCCGCGTTCTTTTTCGTGCAGAAGAAAGGCCAACGCCTGAATCGTCTTGCCGAGGCCCATGTCGTCCGCGAGGCACGACCCGAAGCCCCACGTGCGCAGGAACGACAGCCAGCTGAAGCCGCGCATCTGATACGGGCGAAGCTCGCCGCAAAACGTCGCGGGAGCGGGCAACAGCTCGAAGGTCTGTTCGCCGGAAAGCCGCCCGAGAAACGGATCCAGCCACCCTCCGCCGCGGACCTGCGACACCTCCAGCCCGCCATGTTCCGCACTCCCGAGCGCCAGCCGCACCACCTCCATCGCCGAAAGCGTGTCCGCCGATTTGCGCTGCCACACCCGCAGCGCATCCTGAAGCTGGCGCACCTCGACCTGGATCCATTGCCCGCGGAAAAAGACCAGCGGGGTTTGGGCCTTCAACAGCTGCTCCAGCTCCTGCCGCGTGAGCGGTTCGCCGTTGAGCGTGACCGTCCAGTTGATCTCCACCTTTTCGTCCAAGGTGTGTTGCGCATCCGGCACGGCGGCCAGGGGCGACGCGTCTGCCAGCAGGGCGACCGCTTGGGTTTTGCCTTGACGCCACCACGCCGGCAGCCGGACGCCGTATCCGGAGGCCTCAAGCAGCGCGGCCGAGGTCGCCAGAAACGCGTGGGCCTCTTCCGTGTTCAGCAGGCACCCGAACCCGTTCCCGTGCGCCTCCGCACGGGTTAGCGGCGAAAAGAGCATCACCGCCTGCCCGAGCGAAAGAAGCACGTGCTCGTCCGCGCAGGGCCCGCCAGCCGCCCCCCCCACCGTCTGCGGAAACGCGTAGGTTTGCGCGCCGCTGCTGAGGCGCACCTGCAGAAACCAGGGCATCTCGGGACCGTCCGGCTCTTCCAGCTGAAAGAGGAGCGAGACCCCTTTTGTGTGCCCGCCCTCAACCGGCCGCCGCCACCGGCAGACGTTTTCACGCAAGGCCTCCAGCTCGTGCGGCTCTTTCCAGCGGATCGTGCGCTGCTCGCCGCGCAAGGCGGAAAACCAGGCATCATGTACGCTGTAATATTTGCCGCGTTCGGCCTGCGCGCGCGAAAGCGTGGTGACCACGCTGAACCGGACGAGGCGGTCGGTCAGCTCTTCGAGCAACGCTTGCGCGGGCCCGCAGAAGGCGACGGGCGGCACGCGCGCCGCCAACGCCTCGAGCCGGCCCTGCTCCGCTCCGTCGATCACCGGTCGCCACCAGGCCTCGTAGTCGCCCCCGGCGCCTGTTCGCAGATCGGGAAGAAATTTTCCGCGCGCCACGAGCGCGCCGACGTAATGGAAGAGATCGGCGACCGCGAGCAGCTCGGCGGCCGCAAAAACCTCGTCCGCCAGCCGCCGCTCGGAAACCCGCCCCAAGAGCGTGAACGCCATTCTCCAGGAAAGGCGCACGGCGGCGACGTTCCAGAGCGTGAGGTGCGCCTTATGGTGTTCGGGCAGCGCCGCGCCGCGCAGAAACGGCTGCGACGGAACCGGCTGTTCGCCCTGCGGAAGCCGGACGGTGGGCAACGCGAGCGCAAGCGGCTCGCTGCGGAAATCCGCATCTTCCCAGACCAAATCCTTCAGGATTCTGCACAGTTTCTCGCTTCCGGCAGCAAACGGCGACGGTTGGACCCCTTGGCCCGATATGGCGAACGGCAGTTCATCTATACCTGCCTCTTGCTCGCCCCAGACGGTAAGTTGATGATCTCGCCAACATATGTGCAGGATAGTCATCGCCAACCACGCAGTATACCCTGTACTTTTGGTTGGAGACAACCGTTAAGCACGCGTGGTTGAAAAAATCGTCGCGGCGCGGTTCCTTACCACCCCTTCGGCACGTCTGGCCGCTGGGGTTTCGGTCCGTTGCGCTCCTCGCGTTCGCGCCGCCCGGCGCGGTCCTGCATCCGCTTCTTCCCCTCGGCAGCAATAATTTCGTTCGCTTTCACGCGCTGCTCATCCGTCAGATTGTCGCGGATCACCACCAGAACCTGCGTGGTAATCTTGGCCTGCTCGGTGCGCAGTTTGCCGATGCGCTCGATGATTTTCATGACGTCATCCACATTCGCGCCGGGCTCCGCCAGCACCTTCTTCGCAACCTTGGCCTGTTCGAGCGCGGCCTGATTGATGGATTCATCGAGCGTGCGGGATTGGGCTTCAAGCTTGGCGAATTCCCGTTTCAGCTTCTCTTCCTGTTCGCGTTTGATCCCCACCTGCTCGATGAACTCTTTTGTGAGCACCTGCCGCCCGACCCAGTTCCCGTAATTCAAAGCCCTCGAATGGCGAGGTATTTCACCCCGGGCGGGCGGTTGCTGACCGACCGCCAACGAGACGGTTAACGTAAGCAAAAAACAAATGGTTTTAAAGGGCATCGGGGTCACTCCTCACGGTCGTGGAAAACGCGGTTTTATGGTGTTGAAAACGCAGTGCTTTGCCATTTATTGTCCCTTGTTTATAATTTTTCCGTCTTCTTCTGTTGTCCGGCCGGGCTTTTGTTTCAAAAATGCAGGCGATTTCGGCATCGGATCCTGATCGCGCTTCAAATAACCGGTTTTTTTCTAGGACAACCGCTCTGAAATGGCAATTTTTCAGGTCGCGGCAAAGCATGTATAATTGTTATAACATTCTCATTAATAATAGTTTGCATGTTTTACATTTTTCCCCTTTACATGTTTTTAAAAATCCCCGTTTCCGCTGCGGGATGTTCACAACTTTTTTTGCGGTGTATCCTTGCGCCTGTTTTATCGCCGTGGTTGTTGGCGTAACTGCTTAATTATCGGGTTGTTAGAATCTCCCCGCGAGCCTGTTCATAACCTGTTTACCGATTGATTATTTTTTACCCTTGAACGGGGCCGGTAAATGTGGTTCAACAATACCAGCGATTTTTTGCTGTTTCCGTTTTTTTCCTTACCTGTTTTGTGAGTCCTATGAATGCTCCCGAATTGTGGACGAAGGCGTGTGCGCACCTAAAAGGTGTATTGAACGGCGATGTGTATGTCCGGTGGATTGAGACGATCAAGCCCGGGTCGATTCAAGACAGCCAATTCATTTTGACTGTGGATAACGATTTTTGTCAGACCTGGCTCGAAGGCAACTACCACGATTACATTGTCGACGCATTGAGGTCCGCCGGTGCTCCGACAGACCTCGATATCCATTTTGTGGTCAACGCGACGGATACCGTGACCGATTGTGTTGCCGAGGCACCGGTTCAACCGAAACCGGATGCGAAGCCCGCGCATGTCGTTAAGCGCCGGCACAAGACAAACGGTACAAATTCGTTGAGCCCGCTCAACCCGAATTTCACGTTTGAAAATTTTGTGACGGGCCCGTCCAACAGCTTTGCCCATGCGGCGGCTTTGGGCGTTTCACAGTCGCCCGGCCGGGCTTACAATCCTCTTTTCATCTACGGTCAGACGGGCATCGGCAAGACGCATCTGATGCAGGCGGTCGGGCATCGCGTGTTGCAGTCGCCGGGAATGAGTGTGAGCTACGTGTCGTCTGAAACGTTGCTCAACGAGTATATCGAGTCGCTGAAAAACCGCACAACGATGGAATTTCGGAACAAATACCGCAACACGGACGTGCTGCTCGTTGACGATATTCAGTTCCTGGCGGGAAAAGACAGCTTGCAGGAGGAGTTTTTCCACACGTTCAATGTCCTTTATGATGCTCACAAGCAGATTATCATGACCAGCGATTTGCCGCCGCGCGAACTATCCGGCCTTGAGCCGCGCCTCGTGTCGCGTTTCGAATGGGGCCTTGTCACCGAAATCGAATCACCGGACTTCGAAACGCGCCTTGCGATTCTCCGCTACAAACAGTCCATCACCAAAGTCCGTCTACCGGATGATCTGTTAACTTTTATTGCGGACAACATCAAGTCAAACGTCCGAAGCTTGGAGGGCGCTTTGACGCGTGCGATCTCGTTCTCTTCGCTCAATAATCAGATGACTCTGACGCTCGATATGCTGCGCAATCTGTTGAAAGATCAGCTCAACGACGAACGACAGAAAGATCTTTCGTTTGACGACATCCAACGGATGGTGGCCGATTATTTCGATTTGCGCCTGACGGACATGTCGAGCAAGCGCCGACCCCGCTCCGTGTCCGCACCGCGCCAAATCGCGATGTTCCTTTGCCGCAAGCTGACCCGTTCTTCTCTTCCGGAAATCGCAAATTCTTTCGGTAAAACCCATGCCACCGTCGTTCACGCCTGTAAGACGATTCAAGACCGCATTCAAGTCGAAGACGATCTCAGAAAAGCCATTCGCGAAATTACCCGGAAACTGGGCCGTGATCCGCAGTCCTTCCAGCTCTAATCGTTTCAACAACCTGTTCAAAACCTTTTGACACGCCGTTTATGACCTCTCTGTTTCATACCGGTTATCAACACGTCCCATTTGGGACCTTCTTTTTGTCCTCTCTTACCGTCTTCTTATCAACAGCTTGTTAGGTCTTTTAAAAATGTCATATTCACCTACAATTCAACGTATTACATCGTTATTAACAGATCCTGAACCCTCTATTATTACGACTAATCATTCTTTACTTTAGTACCTTTAATAGTCTAAACTCTTCGCTTTATTCGGAAAAGGCAAGAGTCGACGAAACAACCACAGAGGAGTTGCGGAAATGAAGTTTTCCATCGTCCGTTCAAAGTTTCTTGATGGGTTGCAGACGGTTCAAAACGTGGTGACCGCAAAAGGGGCGTTGCAAATCCTGCAGAACGCGCTGATCCATGCCGAAGGCAACCAGTTGTGCATTACCACGACGGACCTCGATATCTCCGAGCGGTGTTTTGTTGAATGTGAAGTCGAGCAGCCGGGAAGCACCACGTTGCCGATCCGCAGATTGGCGAGCATCATCCGGGAATTGGACGAAGGAAAAATTCTGGTTGAAGTGAATGATGAGGACGTGGCCAGCGTTCAGAGCGGATCGTCCTATTTTAAAATCATCGGCATGCCCACGCGCGATTTTCCGCCGGTGCCGGCAACCGAGGGCAAATACTGTTACAGGATCGATCAGGGCGCGTTCTGGGAAATGCTGCGCAAGACGTGCTATGCGGTCTCGCAAGACGAGACGCGGCGCGTTCTGAACGGTGTTCTGATGGCGTTCAAAGAGAACAAGCTGACGATGGTGGCAACGGACGGGCGCCGGCTCGCGTTGGTGGAGCATGAGATTGAGTTTCCTCCAGAGGCCGAGGCGGAAATGATTCTTCCCACGAAGGCGGTCAGCGAACTCATGAGAATTTTGGGGAGCGAAGGCGATCTCAAGATTTACCTGCAGAAAAATCAGGTTGTTTTCGAATTGGGAACGACCATGCTGAGCAGTAAGCTGATCGACGGTGTGTATCCCAATTACCGGCAGGTGATTCCCGGCGTCTGTGAGGAGCGGGTCGTGATCGAGCGCGAACAGCTGCTCTCGGCCCTCCGACGTGTGTCGGTGGTGACGACGGACAAGTCGAATGCGACGCGCCTGACGTTTTCGGCCAACCAGCTGACGATCAGCACCAACACGCCTGAGGTAGGCGAAGGGCGCGATACGGTGCCGGTCAAATACGCAGGCAAAGAAATTTCCATCATTTTCAATCCCGAGTATGTCATGGATCCGCTGAAGAACATCGCCGACGATGAGGTTTTTCTGGAAATGAATGACGGGCACAGCCCCGCGCTGCTGAAATGCAACGTTCCTTTTCTGTATGTGCTGATGCCGCTGCGGATCAGCTGAAAAAAGAACGAAATCAGTGTTGCGCTAGTGGCACGGGTTTCGATATCATGTCGTTCCGATTTTGAGAGAAGACGATCATTGCCTCATGGTGTAACGGTAGCACAGCAGACTCTGGATCTGCTTGTTTAGGTTCGAATCCTAATGAGGCAACCAATTTAGAAACCCGAAAAAACCAAGTACAGCGGTTTTTCGGGTTTTTTGTTTTACGTGCAAGGTTGAACGGATAACAGGATTTTCACACCATGGCGGAAACGGATACACAGGATGCGGGCCTCGAAGCGTTGCCCCGGCTGGTCGAAGAGTTGTCGATAACCCCGCGCCAAATCATGTCAGTAGCCAAATTGCTGGCAGAAGGAAATACAATTCCTTTCATCGCGCGCTATCGCAAAGAGGTGCACGGCAATCTCGACGAAGTTCAAATTTCTAAAATTCAGGAGCGCCTGAATTACTATACGGAGTTAGAAGAACGCCGGGCGACGATTCTGAAATCGATTGAGGAACAGGGCAAACTGACCGATGAACTGAAGCGGAAGATCGGGGAATGCACAAGCAAGACCGTGCTGGAAGACTTGTATCTGCCCTATAAGCCGAAACGCCGCACGCGGGCGATGATCGCGCGGGAAAAAGGGTTGGAACCGCTGGCCGCGCTGATCCTCGCGCAGGGTGTCGGTTCCCAACCTGACAGCGATGCCGCCGCTTTTGTGAGTGAAGAAAAAGGCGTGGCCGACACCGCCGCCGCGCTGGCTGGCGGGCGCGACATCGTGGCGGAAATGATTTCCGAAAATGCGGACGTGCGCGGACTGGTGCGCCAAGCGTTTGCCGCGGACGGCGTCGTGGTCTCGGAGGTGGTCGATCCCAAGCCGGCCGAGCCGACCAAGTTTGAGCAGTACTACGATTTTCAGGAGAAGGTTTCCGCCATTCCTTCCCACCGGTTTCTGGCGATCCGACGCGGACAGGCGGAAGGCGTCCTGCGCGTCCGTCTGATGTGCGAGGCGGAGCCTCGCTTGCGGCGCATCGAGGAGATCTACAAGCTCAACGTGACCTCGTCCTACGCGCCTCACTTGAAAGCGGCGATTGAAGACGGTTATAAGCGGCTGATTGCGCCGAGCGTGGAAATCGATGTGACGGTTGAGATGAAGATGAAGTCAGACCGGGCGGCGGTCGAAATCTTTGCGGAAAATCTCCGCAATTTGCTGCTGCAGGCCCCGCTGGGCGAGCAGAAGATCATCGGCATTGATCCCGGTTTGCGCACGGGCTGCAAATGCGTGGCGCTGGACGCCACGGGCAAGTTTCTGGAGACCTGCACGGTGTATCCCACCCAGGGCGATCGCAAAGAGATCGAGGCGAAGGTCGATATCTGCAAGATGGTTTCCAAATACCGCCCCTATGCGATCGCCGTCGGCAACGGCACCGGAGGCCGCGAAACCGAAGCCTTTGTGCGCGGCGTCCTGAAAGAGGCGAACGTCAAAGACGTGCTCGTGATCTCGGTGAATGAAGCCGGCGCCTCGGTTTACAGCGCATCCGAGGTGGCCCGCGATGAATTTCCGGAGTTGGATCTGACCATCCGCGGCGCGATCTCCATCGGGCGGCGCTTGCAGGATCCCCTGGCCGAGTTGGTGAAGATCGACCCCAAGGCCATCGGCGTGGGCCAGTACCAGCACGACGTGCACCAGCCACTGTTGGTGGACAAACTTGACGAGGTCGTCGTGAGTTGCGTGAACCACGTGGGTGTGGAGCTGAATACGGCGAGCGCTCCCCTGCTCACCCGCGTGTCTGGCATCGGCGGCACCATGGCGAAAAAGATCGTGTCGTATCGCAATGAGAACGGCGCGTTCACGAGCCGCAAGCAATTGAGCAAGGTTCCCGGACTGGGGCCGAAGACGTTCGAACAGGCCGCAGGCTTTCTGCGCATTCGGGGCGGGCTGCATCCGCTGGACGCCTCCGCCGTGCATCCCGAGCGGTATGCGCTGGTGGAGCAGATGGCGACGGAGCTCGGCGTTTCGCTGGCCGAGCTGATCGGCAATGTGGCCTTGATCGATAAAATCCCTTTGGCGAAGTACGTGTCCGAAACGGTCGGCGAGCCAACGCTGCGCGACATCATCGCGGAACTGAAGAAGCCGGGGCGCGACCCGCGCGCGACTTTCGAGAAGCCCGCATTCCGCGATGACGTGACCGAGTTCGAGCACGTGAAAGAGGGGATGGTGCTGGAGGGCATCGTGACGAATGTCACGGCTTTCGGCGCGTTCGTGGATATCGGCGTGCATCAGGACGGCCTCGTGCACGTTTCGGAATTGTCCGACCGGTTCATCCGCGATCCGGCGGAAGCGGTCAAGACGGGCGACAAGCTCAAGGTCCGCGTGCTGAGCGTCGACAAAGCGCGTCGCCGCATCGCCTTGAGCGCCAAATCGCAGTCGTCGGGCCCGCGCCCGTCCGCGCCGCGCCAAGGCGGCCCCGCGGGCAGGGACGGTTCGCCGAACCGTCCGTCATCTTTCCCGCGCGGCGGCGGCCAGCCGCCCCGTCAGCCGCCCCGCAGCGGTTTTTCTGCGAACCCTTTTGCCGGGCTGTAACCCGAAGGTGCTTCTCCATGTTGCCTGATCGGACAGATCCGCCGATCGCTGCGATTGCGACGGCTGCTGGTGCAGCGGGCGTCTGCGTGGTGCGGATCTCCGGCCAGGGGGCATTCGACGTCGGCGATCGGCTCGTGCCGGCGGCCAGGCTGAAGCCGTCGCAGCGCGAGGCGGGGACTTTTTTTCACGCGGTCATCGTTCATCCCGCCTCGCAGGAGCGGATCGATGATGCGGTGATTCTGGTGTATCGCGCCCCGCACAGTTTCACCGGCGAGGATACGCTCGAGATCCAGGGGCACGGCGGAAGCGTGCCGTCGCGGCGGCTGCTGGAAGCGGTTTTGGCGGCCGGCGCGCGGCTGGCCGGACCGGGCGAGTTTACCAAAAGGGCGTTTCTGAACGGCCGTCTCGATCTGACGCAGGCGGAGGCGGTCTGCGATTTCATCCAGTCGAGAACCGACCGTGCCGCCCATGTGGCGCGAGCTCAGCTCGACGGGGCTTTGGGGCAACGGATCGGGGCGCTGTATGAACGGGTGCTGGCGGTCTGCGCCGATGTCGAACACCTGTTGGACTTCGACGAGGGCGAGCTTCCCGACACGTTTCTTTCGCTGACGGCTGGACGCGTTGAACGCGCGGTTTTGGAATTGGAGCGGCTGGCGGCGACGTGGAATGAAGGCCATCTCTTGCGCGACGGCGCGCTGGTGGTCATTAGCGGACGGCCGAATGCGGGCAAGTCCTCGCTCCTCAATGCGCTGCTGGGCCGCGACCGGGCCATTGTGAATGCGGCGCCCGGAACGACGCGCGATGTCATCGAGGAAGGCTATGCGCTGAACGGCGTGCCGGTCCGCCTGGCGGATACGGCGGGGCTGCGCGAGACCGGCGATGCGGTGGAGCGGGAGGGCATCGATCGCGCGCGCGACCTGATGCTGCAGGCCGATCTCAACGTCCATTTGGTTGACGGATCGGTGGCGGCCGATGACGCTTTGCGACGCGAATTGGACCGGCTGCCGGCGCGCCGCACGTTGATCGGCGTCACGAAGTGCGATCTGCCGGAAGCCGCGCTTTTGCCCTTGCCCGGAGAGCGGACGCTGGTCAAGCTGTCCGTGAAGACCGGGGCGGGGCTGGTCGAGCTGAAAGCGGCCATGGCCCGTTTGTTGGGCGTGGACATGGAAGCTCAGGGCCAGCCGGTTGTCGCGTTGCGTCACGTGACGGAATTACAGGAGTCGGCGGCCCAAGGGCGAGCGGCGTGTACGGAGCTGACGTCGGGGCCGAAGGGACTCGTTCTGGCGGCGCGCCATTTGCGCGACGCGGCTGAGGCTTTGGGGCGGATTGTGGGCCGCGTCTATACGGATGACCTGCTGGACATGATCTTCAGCAGGTTCTGCGTGGGCAAGTGATGGAAACACGAACGCCGCGTGTTGCCCGCCTGCGTTTCTCCGCCGCCGCTCCACTTTCTGAAACTAACTAGTGGCGTTATATTTTAAAAAAGGGTAACGTATTCATATCGTATTTCTGGGTTGCCGTTGGGGTGATCATGTGCCACATGCACGGAAAGGGAGTGGGATTATGCCGTTGACGAGGATTGATATCGGTGCCGAACTTGGCAAGGGGTGGAGGCTCTTCCAGCCGAACATGGGGCTGTTGATTGTCGCGGGGGTGATCGCGACGGTGGTCTCGATCATCACGTGCGGGCTCTTGGGCGGGCCGTTGATGGCCGGCATGTTGCTGGTGGTGCGGCGGCTGATCCAGAACGATCCGGTCAAACCGCAGCCCGGCGACGTGTTCAAGGGGCTCGATTACTTCGTGCAGTCGCTCATCCTGGTGGTCCTTTGCATGGCGGTGACGTTTCTGCTGGCGATGATTCCGGTGATCGGGCAGTTGGCCGGCGTGGTGGTCAGTGCGGTGCTGATGTGGGGCCTGGTCTTTGTGACCTACCAGAAACTTTCGGCGATCGATGCGCTGAAACAAATCTTTGAGTATTTGAAAACCGGGGAGTTTACGCTGCCGCTGGTTTTCGGCATCATCGCCGGTATCATCTCGAGTCTGGGAGCGGTCGCCTGCCTGGTGGGACTGGTGTTCACGCTGCCGCTGGGGTATTGCATGATGGCATGCTGCTACGAGACGCTCTTTGGAAGTGCGCCCGAGGTGATCGAGCCCGCGAAGGATGCGCCTCCGCCGTCCGATTTGCGGTTGTAACACGAAGGTTTGATCGGGTGAAGACGGGTGTCCGGAAACGGACACCCTTTTTTTGTGGCGTTTTTGCTTGATTTCCGGCCGGAACCGGCCTGTTCATAACTCGTTGATAAGTGTTTATGGTTTTTTCTTGAACCCCTGTTTAACACAACGCCAACAAATATCTAAGTTATTGATGATAAATAGTTTAAGACTTAAATAAAGGGGTGATTATACGATAAATATGTATCGATTAAACAAAATCCTGCTTGTGAATAGTTTTCATGGCGCGCACCCTTAGCCTCTCCTTTAATGAGGAATCTGGACCGCGAAAGATGGCCTGGGCACATGATCTAAACGTCATCTCGGACCGCGTAGCTGTCCGCCAAAAAAAAGAAGATCCTTCAGGCGCCTTGTGCAAGAACGCGCCCGAGGCGATCGAGCATCATCATTGATCGGAAGGCCGTGTGTTTTCGGAGCCACGACAGCCAAACCGGATCACGGGGCTATCCCTGCGTCGGAGGACCGCAACGCGAGGAATTGTGGTGCGCGTATGGAGAACCGGGGCGGCGGCTATCGGAGCGGGGAAGACCTATTCTTTATGCATCGCGGGCGGGCCCCGAAGATTTGAAGCGCCTTTTCATCCATCCACACTCTGCTATACTTGTCACTTATGAATGACTCCCCTACTCGATTTATCGGACGAACGAGGCCTTGGGACGTGCTGGTGGTCGGTGGCGGCCATGCCGGCGCCGAAGCTGCGCTCGTGTCGGCGCGCTTGGGCTGCGAGACGCTGCTCATAACCGGACAAGCGGACGCCATCGGCAAGATGCCGTGTAACCCTTCGGTCGGCGGCTTGGCCAAGTCGCATCTGGTTTACGAATTAGATGCGCTCGGCGGCGAGATGGCGTTCAATACGGATCTCTGCGGCATCCAGTTCAAAACACTGAATGCCAGCCGAGGGCCGGCCGTACAGGCCACGCGCGCCCAGTGCGACAAGCGACAATACGCATTGCGCATGCGGCGGGTCGTCGAATCCACGTCGGGCCTGGCGACGTTACAAGACGAGGTGATCGGAATCCTGACGGGTCCCAGCGGCGTTGAGGGCGTCGAAACGGCTGCCCATGGGCGCATCGCGGCACATGCCGTGGTCCTGACGACCGGAACGGCGTTGACGGGACGGATCCACATCGGGAAAGAAGCGGTCCCGGGGGGCGGCGACGGCCGTCCGGCGGCCGATGCGCTGTCCAGGTCGCTGCGGGAGGCCGGTTTCGACCTCATTCGGCTCAAGACGGGGACTCCGCCTAGGTTGCGCGCCAACAGCATCGACTGGAACCAGACGGTCGTCCAGCCCGGCGAAGAACCTCCGCCATTCTTCGCGATGCGCACCCGGATGTTCCACGTGGAACATTGTGGGGCGGAAAAGCCGGAAGAGGAGCCCGTCCGCACGGTTGACCGTGATGGCGGCGGTGCCGGAGAGGAACAAACAAAGAAGAATTGTTCCACGTGGAACACCGTGATCGGCGGACCTTGGGCACCTGGAAGCGACCAGATACCCTGCTGGCTGACGCACACGACCGCGCAAACGCATCAAATCATCCGCGACAACCTCGGCAATAGCGCCTTATACGGCGGATCGATCACGGGGACAGGCGTGCGGTATTGCCCGTCCATTGAAGACAAGGTGGTCAAGTTCGCCGAGGCGGACCGGCACCACGTGTTTCTGGAACCCGAGGGGCGCGACACGGACATGATTTATCCGAACGGGCTCTCGAACAGCCTGCCGCGCGACGTCCAGCTCGACATGGTGCGCAGCGTTCCCGGATTGGAGCGCGCCGAGTTCATCGCTTTTGCCTATGCCATTGAATACGACAGCATCGATGCGCGGGAATTGCGGCATACGCTGGAAAGCCGGCGCGTGGCTGGCCTCTATTTCGCGGGCCAGGTGAACGGCACCACGGGGTATGAAGAGGCGGCGGCACAGGGGTTCATGGCCGGTGCCAACGCGGCGCTGCGGGTTCAGGGGCGCGCGCCGCTCGTGCTGAGCCGACAAGATGCCTATATCGGCGTACTGATCGACGATCTGGTCACGAAGGGAACGAATGAGCCTTACCGCATGTTCACATCGCGCGCTGAACGGCGGTTGATCCTGCGGCAGGACAACGCGCGTTACCGGTTGCTCCTCCAGTCCGACATGCTGGGCGTCTGTGACGAGCGGTGCCGGGATCAAACGAGAACGTATGAGGGGCTCATCTCCGGCGAACTGGACCGGCTCGCTCAGACGCGCGAGAACGGCGTGCCGTTGATCACCCGGTTGGCGCGGCCGGAAGGGCGCTATGACGAGCTGCCGAATAAGCGGATGGATCTCCCGGCGGAGGTGCTCCAACAGATCGAAATCCGCGTCAAATATCAGGGCTATATCGCGCAAGAGGAGAAGTCCGCGCAGCGCGCGAAAGGGGAGGAGTCAGTCCTTATCCCCGTATGGATGGATTACCGTCGAATTTCTTCACTGCGATTCGAGAGCCGCGAAAAACTGTTGCGCGTCATGCCGGAAAGTCTTGGACAGGCCGCGCGGATTCCGGGCGTGAATCCGGCGGACATCGCGGTGCTCTCGCTGATCATCAAACGCGGTCATCTATAGGGCGCGTGGTATTAGGTCATACGGTCATTGCCGGTTTGCGCACAAAGGGAAAATCATGGCAAATCCCCGCAGTCGCAACAGTTATCCTCTCTTTGGTTTGATCCGAAAACAGAGCCGTGTGCGTACCCCCGAGTATGGCCTCACGTCTAGTTGATTCTCTCGACACAATGAAGTAGGCCCTGCCGTTATTAAAGAAAGAAGTTATGCGACGAAACGAGGGCTGCGAGCGGGCGGTTTTGGCGCAGAGGGCGGGGCGTGCTGACGGTAGGGGACAGGACGGATGCCGTCCGTGTGGGGCGCTGCGCTGGGGGTTCGGGCGTCGGATTCAAGGCCCTTCCGTTCGGGACATGGCGCCACCGCACCGCTCATCACATGCGCGGAGCGTTTATCGAAGAAGTCCAGAGCCTCGGGGGCAAGCGCCGGCCGGGGCTCACTCGATGTGGATGCGGTAGAACCCCGTCGATCCGTTCGCGGGAAGGGCGATGGCGTTGCTGACCGCGGTGGGGGGCAGGTTCGTGAGGACGGAGATCCAGGGGCCCGCAGGCGAGTCCGCGCGCTGCACCTGCTGAGTCCGCAAGACACCGCCGACCCAGGCGAGCGAGACCCCGTTGGTGGGCGCCTGCCGCAGCGAAGAGAGCGCGAGCAGGGACTGGGCGTTGGTCGGATCGGTGTCGGCGCGCCATTCTGCCCACGTCGCCATGCCGTCGTGGTCGGTATCGTTTTCCGCGGCGTTTTCAAAATCACCGGTCCAGCCGTGGGCGGCGAGCCAATATTCGGGCACGCCGCGTGCGGTGGTCAGGTTGGGGGCGAACGTTGCCGTGACGGTGCGGGGCTCATCCATTACAAGCGTGATCCGGTTGCCGTCGAATCCGGCGAAAAGGATGTCTCCGATCCACGCGTTAAGATGATAATACAATGAAGGATAAGCGGTTATGACAACAGCTTCGCCGGCGCTGTACCATCCGCCCGTGGGGGCTACGGTTCCGTTTGAATCGGCGCGGGCCGTCAGGAGGTGACTGACCCCCCAGTTCCAGGTGAGCGTGGCGTCGTTCGTGAGCGCGAACGTGAGCTGCGCGGTCGAACCGGACGAGGGGGCGTGTCCGGTGAGCGTCCAGCCTCGGCATTCGCGGCGGATGCTGCTGCCGATCGGAACCGGTGAGATCACCGAGGCGCTGATCGCCGTTTTGTTGGTGAACGAGTAGGTTCCGACGGCCGGCGTCGAGGCGCTATAGAGCGAGGCCACGGTTAACTGCCACACGCGCGAGGCAAACCACGCAACCACGTGCTGATCCGCGGACAGGTTGTTGAAAACCAGCGTTTTGCGGATGGTCGTGTAGTCGTAGATGCCGGGTTGGGGGGTTCCGTTGACGGTGACGCAGTACAGATAGGTGCCTTGTTCGGCTTGCATCGTCACGGTGGCGCGCATATTCCGGAAGAGGAAGGTCCGGTCTGCGGAGGCGCTTCCCGGGCCGTTGGCGGTGATAAAGAGGCGGTGACCGCGGCGCACGGTGAGCGGGATCACGGTGCTGGCCGAGGTGTCGTTGCTGTCGAACCGGATGCAGGCCACGGCTTCCTCGTCGAAAGCGAGGGCTGACGGGTCAATCACCGCGCCGACGGGGGCGGTCCAGGTGTCGGGCAGGGTTCCGCCCCAAGGGCCTTGGGCGATCAGCCAGGCGGGCAGGGGAGCGTCGTAGGAAAACGGCGTGACGTTGGCGACATACCATCCCTCATCGGAGATATACAGGTCGGAGCCGAATTCGAAGCGCACGATCACGTTTTGTCCGGCATAGCCGGCGAGGTCGAGCAGGAGGGTTTCCCAGCCCCCGCCGTCACCCGCGAGGCAGGGCTGCTCGGCCGCGAAAGGCGAGTCGGGATTATCGGTGATCAGGGCGGGATACCCGTGGGTCGGCTCGATCAGCGTGAACGTCGCGCCGCCGTCGCTGGAGACGCGGATCACGGCGCCGTCCCAGTAATGCGCACCGGAGTCGTACTCGGTTTTGATCCACTGCCGGAAGAGCAGTCCGCCGCCTTCGCCGACGGTGAAGGGCGGCGTGTCGAGCCGGGCGTGGCAGCCGTCGGGATAGGTGCGCGAAGTCGCGCTGCCGCAATACCAGACCGCGTCGCCGTTCCAGGTGCGGTTCGTCGTCACGCACCAGACGTCATTCAGGCCGCCGTGGGACCAGGCCGCGTTGGTGGCCGCGAAAGGCGCGGATGCCGTGGCGACGCGGGCGGTCCAGACGAGGTCCGGCCCGGCGAGATTGGCGACGGTCAGCGCGATATTTGTGGTCTCGACGGTCAGTTCAAAGGCGTCGAACGTTTGCGGCGTCACGTGCAGCCACGGGGTCGCATAGTCGCCGATGACGCTGTAGGTCGGGCTGACGGAACCGTAGTCGGGGAAATAGTACCCGATCAAGTCATAGGCCGCGACGAAGTAGTCCACCCGTTTCGCGCCGTGGGTGGGCGGATCGAGTTCCGCCTGGTACGTGTCGCCTTCGACCCAGGCCATCGCGGTGCTCTGCCACGTCGTATCGCCGTTTTCGCGCCAGAACAAGAAAACCTGTTCGACGGTCATGTTGTCGGTGACGGTGGCGGTGACGATCCACGGACAACGGGCGGTCTGGAAGGCGGCGAGCGGAGAGACGGCGATCGCGGGCGGAGTGGGGACGCTGTCCGCGTTCTTGGGATCCGTATTATCGAGGAATTCGGCGAGGTTGGTCCAGTTATCGTTGTCGGGATCGTCGCTTGTCTGGACGTTTTCGTTCGTGGCAGAACCGAAGTAACGTGTTTCCCACCAGTCACTTAAGGTGTTTCCATCCGTATCTTGCCAGAAGGGGAGGTAATCGCCTTGGGCCAAACGGGGGGAGGTCATGGGGATGCCCGTGGCGGGGTTGGGTGCCGCCGAGGTGGCGTCGGGCCAGCGCGCGCCATCGATGTACCAGCCGCAGAACGCGTAAGGGGTCGAACCCACGAAACCGAGTTCCAGCGCGGTCTCCGTGGACGCGGGAAGGTTCTGCGGATGCCACGAGACGGATTCGCCGAAGAGCTGCCCGGTGTTGGCGAGACGGTAACGGCTGGTCAGGGCGCATTCGGCGTTCCAGACCCACGTGAGCGTGCTGGGCTGGCCGATGACGAGGGTGGCGTCGTTGGTCGTGCCCTGCGTCGGCACGTCGCCGGAGCCGTTCCAGCCCGCGCAGACGCGGCGGAGGCCGGTACTGATGGGCACGACCGACGGGGCGGAGACGCCGAAGGGGACACCCGTGATCTGGGTATTGGTGCCGTACGGGGGCGTGACGGTGCCGAAGCGGGCGGGCGATCCTTCGATCACCAGCGCCACGGCCACGTCGACGTAGAACGAAAAGACGGCGTCTGGCGCGGCTTGGGGCAGGCGGACGCTTTGCGCGCCGTCGTCGATTTGCAGGTAATAATACACATGGGTGGCGGGGATCTGGTTGGGGATTTCGGTCTGATAGGCGGCGTTGGTGATCCAGGCGGCCGCCGCGCTCTGCCATACGCCGGTGGGGGCGGACGAGGTACCCGTGGTCCAGAACAGGCGGGCTTCGCCTTGGGTGAACGGCGCGAGCGATTGCACCTGGAAAGAGACCGGGTAAGGGGTGAACCCGGCGATCTGGGCCGCCAGCGGAGCGTGGACAATGACGGGAGAAGCGTCGACGGAGCCGCGCACATACAGGGCGGCGGCGCCGCCGGAGTAAGGCACCGCGGCGCCGATGACGCAGACGCGGTAGAGGCCGGCTTGGGCGGACGTCAGGCGGACGGTCTCAACCGTGTTCGCGGCATCGCGGGAAAGGCCTCCGTTCGGGTAGAGCGGCGTGCCGTCGGGCGCGATCACGAGCAGGTCGAGATCGTTCACGCAGGTGACGCCCGCGCCCGCCGTGGCGGGATAGTCGATCCAGCACAGGGCGATGTCGAGGGGCGTGTTGCCGGTTGTTACGGTGACGTCGATGATATTGGTCATCCCCGCGGCGGGGCCGATGCGGTCGAAAAGCCGCACCATGCTTCCGGAAGGATGGACGGTCGCGGCGATGTCGGGCTGGCCCCAGCCCTCGACATTGTTGGGCGACGCGGACGGGATCTCCTGGGTGGCGTTTGTGCCGTACTGGCCGGGGGCGAGGGAGCGGGCGCCGCCCACCAGCATGGCTTTCAGCAGGGCGGCGGTGGGATTAGTCACGCCGCCGCGTTCGATGGCGTACTGCCGCAGCAGGGCGGCGGTGCCGGCGGCCAGGGGCGTCGCCATGCTGGTGCCGCCGCCGAAACAGTAGCGGCTGTTCGAGGAGAGGCTGGCCCAGACGGCACCGCCGACGGAAGATTGGGTGGAGATCACGTCGGTGCCGGGGGCCACCACGTCGGGCTTGATGCGGTTGTCTTCGGTGGGGCCGCGGCTGGAGAAAGCGGCCATGCCCTGACGGTAGGGGGAGGGGGTGGCGCTGAAAGACACATAATCGTTGCTGAGGGGCGCAACAGGGTACCATCTTGTGTAAGGGGAGAAGTTGTCGCGAAACGCGTACCAGAGTTTCGATGAGTATCCGCCTGAACCGGGGGCGCGGTCGTTCTCCGTCGCGCCGACACACAGCACGTTCTTCGCGGTGGCGGGGGAACCGACCGCACCGGTATCCACCACGCCGTTCAGGTCGCTGTCGCGCCCGTCGTTGCCGGCGGCGAAGACCGCCAGGTGGTCCGGATGGTCCCAGGCGAAGAGATCGGTCGAGCGGCAGTCGTTGTCATAGGTGCCATAGGTGGAGGAGCCCCAGCTGTCGGAGTGGATGCAGGCCCCATTGCTGTAACTTTCGGCGAACAGCGAGTAAAGATCGCTGCCGAGTCCCACCAGGTTGCCGTAGGCGTCGCCCACCGACTGGTGGACGAGCTTCGCCTCGTAGGCCATGCCGCGGTACTGGCCGCTGCTCGCCGCGCCGCTGCCCAAGATCGAGCCGGCCGTGTGCGTGCCGTGTCCGTGAGGGTCGGAGGCGTCGCCGGCGCGTCCGCGGGCGATGAGGGCGCGGATGCGGCCTTGGAAATCGGGATGCATCGTGGCCAAGACGCCGGTGTCCAGACCGGTGTCGGCGTGTCCGACAATCTGGCCTTTGCCGGTGAGCCCCCAGGTGGCCCAGGCGTTGGTGGTGTTCAGGTGGAACGGGAGGGCGGCGCTGTCGTTGCGCTTCTGGACGAGCGGCCGCTCCTCGATCCACTGCACATCGCCGCGGGAAACGAGCGTTTTGACGGCGCTGAGCGGCATCACCGCCTGGACGGTGCCCCAGCGCGTGCCGGCGTTGACCCCCTCGACCTCTCCGCCTGCGGCGCCGACGGCGGCGGACACGGGCTTGGCGTCTTCCGGGGCGAGGGTCTGAAGGGTCATGCGGACGCGGGTTTCAGGAGGCTGCGAGGCGACGAGCGAAGCGAGGAAGGGCTGGAGCTTGTCGTCCGGCAGGTACTCCGCGGCGGCCTGCACCGACGCCTGGCTGTTCAGCGAAGCGAGGGCGGACGGCGTGAGTTCCGCAAGGAGGGCGTTGTTGGGGAAGAAGCCGCGGACGATCGCCCCGGCGTCTGCCAGCAGCGTGCGCGACGCGTCGGTGACGGCGGTGTTGAACTGGACGATGAAGGGGGTGGTATTGCGTGCGGTGGGGGACTGCGCGCCGGAGGCGGTTTGCGGGAACGTGCGTTTCTCGGGGCTGACGAGCAGGCGGTTCGAAAGCAAGGTCTGGCGCCCGCGCGGGAACGCGGGATCTTCCGTGAAGCGCACCGGCACAAAGGCGCGCCGCAACGGCGCCAGCCTTTCTTCGGAAAGGGTTGCGGGCTTCGCCGCAGGCGCGGAGGTGGTGCCGACGCGTGGGGCGGCGGGCGCCAGCCGGGGCAGATTCGTCAGCGCGGGCTTCGGGAGGGCGGCCACGCGGGCCTGCAGGTTTTTTCCGACATCGCCGCGGGCGGTTTCGGCGGGGGCTGCCGGGCGGGGAAACGCTTTCCAGATCACAAACGCGAGAACCGCGAGACAAACGGGTGCAACGAAAAGAAGTGTTTTTTTGTTCATAAGCAAAAACCTTGTAAAGCTTCTATTATAATGTAGCCTGAAAACTCTGTCTGCTCCCATTTTTCAGTATCCGGCGGCAAGAGGTACCCCCTTCCCCTGCAGAAATAAGGCATTGTCATGCGGGCGGGATGTCTGTATTTTAATCCGAAAGGTGAGCCTTCAATCGTGTATCGGGTGAACGCCGAAGGAATACGGGAATCTGTTTTTAAAGCCCTTGGACGGAGGACGACATGCATGAGTTGTTTGGTGTTTTGGTCGCGCTGGGCGTGATCGGCGTGGTCCTGGTCATCCCGGTCATTCTTCTTGTCCGTCTCTCCGGCGTCTGCCGAGGCGTGGAGGATGTGCAGCGGCGCCTGCTGAATCTGGAGCGGATGCTGGCGAGAAACCCCGAGGCTCCGAAGCCGCCGGCGCAGGACCGGCCGCCTCCGGACGTCCAAACGCAAAAAACGGAAGGGGCGAAGCGCGAACCGGTGACGCCGGTTCAACCGTCCGCGCCGCCTTTGCCGCCAAAACCGGTGGAGCCGACGGCCTTCGAACGGGCGGTGGCCAGGGCGTGGAACTGGCTCATTATCGGCGAGGAATTCCGCAAGCCGGGCGAATCGTGGGAATACGCGGCGGCGACCAACTGGCTGCTGCGCGTCGGCATCGTGGTGGTGCTGGCGGGCGTCGCATTCTTCCTGAAGTATTCGATCGAGAAGGGGCTGATGGGGCCGCTCGGGCGCGTGGCGCTGAGCCTGGCGGCCGGCATCGGCCTGATCGTCTTGGGGGTGCGGCTGCTCTTCAAAAAATATCATCTCCTGGGGCAAGGCCTGGCGGGGGCGGGCTTCGTGATGCTCTACTTCGCGTTTTACGCGGCGTCGGGCATGTATCACCTGATGCCGAACGGCGCCGCGTTCGCGATGATGGTCTGCGTGACCGCGGCGGCGGGCGTTTTGTCGGTCTACTATCAATCCCTTCTGATCGCGCTGCTGGGCGTGGTCGGCGGATATGCGACGCCGGTCATGATCGGCAGCTCGGGCGGCAACGCCTATTTCTTTTACGCCTACGTGCTGCTGTTGGGCGCCGGCGTGCTCGGCATTTCGCTGGCGCGGCGCTGGCCGCTGCTGAACGTTCTGGGCATGCTCGCTTCTTACGGCCTGGCCTTCCTGTATTGCGGACGGCACCACCTTGCCGCGGAACTGCTGAAGGATCTGGTTTTTCTTTCGGCGGTGCACCTGCTTTATCTCTTCTCGGTGATCGTGATCCACCTCCGGAAACGGATCAAGACCGGCGTGTTCGAATGGACGGCCATCTTCTTGAACGCCGGCATCTATTGGGCGTGGGCGTTTCTGCTCTTCAAGCCCGCGTTCGGGAAAGAAGGGACCGGGCTGGTTTCGCTCGCGGTCTCGGCCGTCTATGTGGCGCTGGTCTACGCGAGCCTGAAGCGCGACTTGATGGATAAGGCGGTGATGAGCCTCTTCGTCGGGCTGGCGGCGGTGTTCCTCGCGATGAGCCCGATGCTGATGCTGACGGGCGAGTGGCTGACGGCGGCGTGGTGCCTGCAGGCGCTTGCGATGTTCTGGCTGTCGCACCGGACCGGCCAGACTTTTTTGGGCAAAGCGGCGGTTGTGCTGTTCGCGCTGGCCTGCGTGCATGGCATGGCGATGGATCTGGAGCGGATGTACGGGCGGCTGCATCCGTGGGCGCTGAAAGGGGCGGCGTTCTGGAAAGCGGCGGGATTGCGGCTGCTCACATACGGCGTGTTGCCTGTGACGCTGACGGCGGCGTGGCGGATCGCGCGGGAGCATCGGCAGGCCGCGAAAGTGTTGGCCCTGGTTCTTGTTCAGGTGTGGCTGTATCTCACGCTCGAGTCCGGCGTGATCGCCCGCGTCTATGCGCCGGGGTTCCGCGAGGGTGCGGTGACGCTGGTCTGGACGCTCTTCGCGTTCGCGCTGCTCTTCGCCGGAATCCGCGCGCGCGGCAAGTGGCTGCGCTGGTGCGGGCTGGGGCTTTTCGCGCTGGCGGTGGCGAAGCTGCTGGCGTCGGATCTCGACGGACTCGGAACGCTCTACCGCATCATTGCCTTCATCTCGGTCGGCGTGCTGCTGGTGCTGGGCTCGTTCGTGTATCTGAAGTACCGGAGTTTGTTTGAGCCGGGGGCCGGCGAACAACGGAGGGAATAAAACCATGAAGCCGAAAAACCTGTGCGTCATCGTTTTGCTGGCCGCGGGGACGGTCAACGCGGGCGAATGGCGGGTGTCGCGCGAGATTCTCGGCCGCGCCGAGACGACGGCCGTGGCGGCGGTCCCGTTCGACGACCACGTGTTCGCCAACAGCCTGCCGGAATGGGACGACGTGCGCGTGGTCGACAGCGCGGAGCGCGAGGTGCCGCGTGTGATCCAGGCGGAGCGCGATTATCTTTTTGAAGAGCGGCACGCGGAGCGCGAGGCCAAGATCAAAAGCCTTGAGCAGCTCCCGGACGGCGGACTGGCGGTGGTGTGCGAGATCGAACGCACCAACGCGGTGTCGCTCACGCAGGTCACGGTCCGCACCCCGCTGCGCAACTACGAGCAGACGGTGACGGTGTTTGTGCCGGGACCGGACGACACGTGGCGGCCGGTCAAATCGACCGAGCCGCTGTTCGACTACAGCCGCTTCGCGGACGTGAAGAAAGAAACGGTCGACCTGCCGTGGCTGACCAACCGGATGTTCAAGTTGTTGATCGGGCAGGCGGACGACAAGGCGTTTTCGTCCTACACGTCGCTGACGGAAGAGAGCGACGGCGGAAAAACGACGCAACGCGTGTTCAAGCGTTACAGTGTCGAGCGCCGCCCGTTCCGTATCGACGCGGTCCGCTTCCGCGACACCGAACGCATCGCGGTCGCGGACAAGCAGCGGGTGGAGCGGGTGGCGGCGCCCTCGCTGACGGTGACAGAAGACAAAGACCAGAAGAAGACCGTCCTGACATTTCCGGCGGGCCGCTGGCCGCTGACGGGCCTCGCGCTCATTCCCGAGCAGCAGAATTTCGAGCGGAAGACGGAGGTGGAGTGCCCTGCTCCGGGCGGGTGGCGCACCGTCGGAAGCGGACTTCTCGCGCGGGCGCGGTTGCCCGGCATGAAACTTTCCGAGCGCCTCGAGCTTGGTTTTCCCGAGACGCGTGCGGAGCGTCTGCGCGTTCGGGTGAGCAACGACGACAATCCGCCGCTGACGTTCGGCAACGCGAGCGTGACGTGCCTGCGGCAGGCTTACAGCGTGCTGTTCATCGCGGAAAAAGGGGAGCGCTACCGGCTCGTTTACGGCAATCCCGCGGTCGCGAAGGCACCGGTCTATGAGCAGGGCGTGCTGGCCTATCTGCGCAGCGGGCAGAAGGCGGCGGCCTGGACGCTGGCGGCACCGCCCGAGGGCGCGGTCACATACGGGATCGCGGTGACCGCTCGGCGGTTCCTCGCCAAGTACGGGATGCTATTGGTTTCCGTGCTGGTGATGGCCGTGCTGGGCGCGCTGATCTTGCGCGCCGTGCGTCACGTCGAAAACCGTTAGAGGGCGCGCGCGTTTTCTTCTTCACAAAATCGGTGAAGGCCGCTAAAACTCCCAATACCGGTCGCGATTCAGGAACAGATAGCCGGGCGCGCCCAGGACCTCGACGTGGAAATCTTCGAACGCGCCCGTAGCGGGCCGGTCGAGCTTGAGTCGCCACAGTCCGCCTGCGGCGCCTTGGCCTTCCGTCGCCGTAAAGCGCTCCATCTGGGTGATGGCGTCTTTCGTCCAGGCGGATTTTCCGGACGGATCGAAGACCGTGGCCTTGACCGCCTCGCCGTCGCCCTCGCCGGCCACGCCGAACGCGAACACGCCCGTCCCTTGCGGCAGCGCCGCAAACAGCGATCCGGCGCTGCCGATGAGCGCGACCGCTTTCTTGGTCGTGTCGAAAGCCACCGGCACGTTCGCCTCCAGCAGCGCGAAAGCATTGCCGCCGACCTCCACTTCCAGCGTGAAAAATCCGGCGTTTTCGGGTGTGAACCGGATCTCGGCCCGCTCCCGGAACGGCGGCAGCGGCGCCTTCGTTATCACTTTTCCGGCGGACGAGCGCACCGCGAGCGGTTTGGCATCCGGCGCATACTTCCCCACCTGGGTCTGCTGTCCCGCGAGGATGACCTCTTCGCCCGCCTTCGCGTAGAACACATATGCGCCGCCGTGCCGCAAGCGCAGCGGCGTCAGTTTCTGTACGCCCTCGGCACGGTCTTTCACGCGCGCCTTGGCGAGGTCGGCCGTCACGCGCGGCACCCGCACGGCGAAGCGCGGCGGAAAGGCTTTTTTCACCCACTCCGGCGTCAGTTCGATCACCTGCCGTGCGCCGTCCTGCTCCACCGACACGGAGCCCGACAGCGCCGTGACCGTCTCGGAGTCCACCGCATTGTTCTGGCAAACGAGCCACGGGCGCGCCACCGGCTGCAGAATCGTCAGGCGGTCCAACCGGACACCGCCGAGCGGCTGCTCGTCCGAGATGCGGTTCGACAGCAGAACGTCGGGGAACGACTGGGGTCCTGCCGCGCACGCCGCGATCACGCAGCGGTCGAACGTCAACGCCATGCCGAACGCGGGCTTGCGCCCCACCATCACGCCGTTACGCAGGGCTTTTTCGAAACGGCAGCCGACGAACGTCATTTCGCCCCGCACCGCCTCGTTTTCGGCGTTGCCGGTGATGACCATGGCCGCCAGACGGTCGCCGGACGAACGGCAGTTCTCGATCCGGATCGAAACCGGCTCGGAGGAGCGCGTCAGGTTCGGCAGGTAGAACGCATAGCCGTCGCCCTGGTTGTTCTCGGTCACGCAGTCGCGCATCACACAGTTCTTCAGTCGTTCGCCGGAATGGTTCGGCTCGAAATCGATGCCGGCGGCGGGCGGCGTGCCGGCCGTGCCGCGCATCACCGTGTTCTCGATGAGCAGATTCTCAGCCGAGATGACGCTGATGCCCTGCCGGTAGTTTTTGTCGCAGACCACGTCCTTGATGAGAATGTCGCGGTTCGGCCACTCCGGCCGCACGCTTCCCAGATAAATGCCGTCTCCGCCGCTCTCGCTCAGCGTCAGGCCGAGCACTTTGATGTTCGCGCAGCTCTTGATATTCAGCACGTGCCGCCACTCGGCGTGGACGTAGGGCGGCGCGTCGTAGTCCGTCCGCCGCATGCGCAGCGTCGCGCCCGGTCCGCGCAAGGTGACGTTGGTGATGCCGGCCAAGCAGAAGAGCGCGTCCGACTTGCCCATGAACGCGCCCTTTTTGGCCAGCACCTCGGCACCCGCTTCGAACACGAGCTCCTGATCGCTCACGCAGGTCAGCCGGTCCGTGATCCACGGCGTCCCCATATTGTCCACGATCAGCCGCGGCACACGCGACTGGATGGCCGCCTGCAACGCGGCGGTGGAATCGTCCTTGTCGAAGCCCCACCAGGACGCGCGCGCCTCCTTCAGCTCGCCGGCCGCGACTTTGGCCACCTGCTCCGGAGTGGCCGCCCCTATCCCCGTTGCGGCGCACAGCGCAAACCCGACGACCAGAAGAGATCTCATGTGGAACCCGTCCTTTCAATAGCACTATCGGAAACGAGGTTACCACAGCCAAACCGGCGGTTCAAGCGACGAAAAGCAATGCTTCCGCCGCCGGTTCACGACGCGGGCGGAATGAGGCCGGGGACTTTCGCCGCGGCGGCCTGGCGTTCCTGTTCGAGGGCGTTGAGTTGCGGATCGGCCGTGAGCTTGGCGGGATCGAGCGGGTGGGCTTCTTTCCACGCCTTGTAAACGGCGGCCGCCTGGTCGGCCTTGGCCTTGATGCGCACCTGCGCGTATTTGAAGGCGCGCAGGGCCTCGTCGGCTTTGACTTTGCGCGCGCCGGTCAAGGTGTTCATCTCCCGCTCCATCTCGGCGGCTTTCTCGACACTGTCTTGGTAAGCCTGCTGCGCCTGTTTTGCGGATTCGAAGTGCGGGTTCAAGGCGACCGCGTTCTCCTCCAGCGCCGCTTTGCGGTCGGCGACCTTGCCGTTCAAGGTGAAATAGTCTGCGAGGTTCTTGACGAGTGCGGGGTTGAGCGTCTCCGGATCGCCCTCAAAGCCGGCGATGTCGGTGCAGTCCAAGAGGAAGGGCCCTTCCCAGGCTTCGCCGCGCTTGACGGTGCACACGAGTACGGCATTCTTCGAGGAGGTCTTCACGCCATTGTATTTGAACAGGGTGCCTCCCGGGAAGGTGCCGGCATGCTTGCCTTCCGGCGTGTAATAAGGGGCTGTGGCTTTGATGAAACCCCAGCCGCTCTTCGGGCCGAGGAACGAGACTTTCGTGACGGTTTCGGGGGGCGTTTCGCGCTTGGGTGCGGCGATGTTCATGCCCGTGTTGCCGCTGGCCGTACCGGCCGTGGCGGTTTCGGGACGCTTCGTCAACGGCGTCAGATTGCGCGACGAGCGTCTGACCTGCGCGGTCGCGGCGCAGGCGGCCAAACAAAAGGCGGCTAAAAAAAAGAAGGATCTCATAGGCGTCCCCAAATAAATAATGCACGATTGAACCATAATGACCGGGGGGAGACCAAGCAAAAAGGGAGCCCGAATTGACAAGGCAAAAGAGATGAGGCATACTTTGAGATTAGGTGTCTATTAGGCGGAAGGAATGAGATCCATGAAGAAAACATGGCGTTATTTCAATGTTCTGTTTTTAGGTGCTGCGGCCGCATGCGGACAAGAGATCCGCTCGGCAGGGGAGCTTTTCGTCTATTTGGACGCGACGAACGTGACCGGCGTGGCGGAAGGAGCATACGTGGCGAGCTGGGCCAACCGCGGAACGCTGGACGAGTTCGTTCCGGCGGTCCCCGGCAAAGGCGCGACGTATGCCGCCAATGTCGCCGGCGCAATCGCCTTGCAGTTCGACGGCACCCCCGCCTGCGCAATGGCACAGGCCGGCTACACCAACAACGCCACCAAGGGCGGCGTGCCCCTGAGCCTCCTCGGCACCAATGTCTGGTCCTCCGAGGTCTGGGTTTATAACCCGGGTGCGACGAACATCGAGACACTGCTGACCTGGACGTCGCGGCGCGACGGGGGCAACTACCGCATGATGGAGATGCGTTACGGCTCTGACGCGGGCAACGCGGTCGAGCACTACATGCGCAACATCGGTTGGACATTGGGGCTGCCCGCCTTTGGCCAGTGGCACCACGTGGCCTGCACGCGCGATGCGGCCTGCGTCAACCGGCTGTATCTCGACGGACGGCTGGTGACCACGCTTGACATGGGCGGCGCAAACATGCTGAATCTTGCCACCAACAACGCGCTTTTCGGCGTCGGGGCGGTGGAAACGTGGTCGGGATGGG
>DAOPZC010000036.1:0-49479 GCA_035353175.1 Kiritimatiellia bacterium
TCCGCGACCCCGAAAGCGCCTACCGGCTTTTGCGCCCCGTCATGAGCGCCGCCACTTCCGGCGACTCTCAGGAGACCTTTTTCACGCTCCTGCTCGACACGAAAAACAAGGTCATCGGCGCGCCCGTCGAATGTTGCCGCGGCCTGCTCGACCAGTGCCCCGTACACCCCCGCGAGATCATGCGCGAGGCGGTCAGGCAGAGCGCCGCCAGCGTCATTCTGGCCCACAACCACCCGTCAGGCGACCCCACGCCCAGCAAGGAGGATTGCGACATCACCCGCCGCCTGATCGAGGCCGCGAAGATTTTGGGCATCCGCATCGTTGACCATGTGATATGCGGCAGACCGTCCGACATAACCCCCGGCTTTGTCAGCCTGCGCGAAAAGAACCTTGTCGCATTCGATTGAAAACCCTTCCACGCGGCGGAACGGCAGAGCGGGCAGCAGGGACGGCCTCGCAGAGAGTGCGCCCGATCACCGCACGGCAAGCCGAGAACCCCGAGAGCACAAACAGCGATCACCGCCCGCCGCGTGGCCCAACCCGAAAGGAGCACCGACCATGAACGCAACGCAGAACCCCGTCGGCCAGAGCGCCGAGTTTCACCAGACGTGGCAGGCCCTCATGCAGCAGCTTGAGCGCGTGCTATCGCTCGCCCACCGGCACACCCCCAACCGCACCGAGACCCGCGAGGCGGTCAGCATCGCAAAGCACCTGCTCGGCAAAGTCGGCGACCAGATCGACGCCGCAATTCAAGAGTAAAACCCGCGCCCGCAGGCATCGTATGCGGGCAGAAAGGCCACCATGAAACGCAAACGCTACACGCCACCCGAAAAGCCCCACGAACTCGACATCCTCAAAATGCTGACCCCGTACGCACAGTACGAGGCGATCATTGCCGGCATGATGGGCGAGGAGGGCGACCACTTCATTGAGATCATCGACCGCATACACGCCACATGGCAGGCCATGCCCAAGACCTACGAGACCGACGCCCAAGGCCGCGCCGCCCTCGCCCGGCTTCACTACTTCATCGGCGGTTGCGACTGGTGGATTGTGGAGAGGGACGCCGACCCCGACAGCGCGGGCCAGGTGCAGGCCTTCGGTATCGCCGACCTCGGCATGGGCCGCGAACTCGGCTATATCAGCATCCCCGAGTTGCTCGAGAACGGCGCCGAGCTGGATCTGTATTTCACTCCCAAGCGGATGGGGGAGCTTCTCGCCTAGCACTGTACGGGCGACCGGCAGGTCGCCCTTTTTCTCACCCATGAATCCGCCGCTCCCTATTCGGTCGCGGCCTTCCAGCCCGTCGCTCGCCTCTCGTCTCGCGCCGGGTCCCCTGGGGTAATCCAAGAACGGAACATATATTTGATGAGCTTGACAGCCTTTCCCTGCTTCTGACATGCTACAGACATGATTTAGGCTCTACATGCCGGTTCAAGCATGATTTCGGCCAAGGACGAGTCCGCTGCCAGGAAAGGATTGATCATGAGCTTTTGGAAACGAATGTTCGGAGGGAAAGATCAGGATATTTCCAACGCGGGATCGGACGGAGCGGCGGCCATCCCGCCGGGTCACACTCCACCCAGTACAGCGGGGGCTGTGAACCCGCTCATGCGCTCGCCTGACAAGAGCAGTGGACCTGCTGCAGTTTCCAAGTCCGATCCCTTGTCTGCCGCCAAGGACCGCGTGGTCCGCGTGTTCGTTTCCTCGACGTTCAAAGACATGATCGAGGACCGCAACGAACTCATGGCCCAGGTCTGGCCGGCCTTGCGGCGGGTCTGCCGCGGGCGGTCCGTCGAGTTTGTCGAGGTGGACCTGCGTTGGGGCGTCACAGAGGAACAGTCTCAGCGTAAGGATACGCTGCGCCACTGTCTGGCGGAGATCAAGCGCTGCCGCCCGTACTTCATAGGGCTGCTGGGCGAGCGCTACGGCTGGACTCCCGGACAGGAAGCCTATTCACAGGCCCTGTTGGACGAGGAGGACTGGCTTAAGGACGAGGTCGCCAAGCACAGCGTCACCGAACTGGAGATCCTGCACGGCGTGCTCAGGGACCCCGAAATGGCGAAGCGCTCTTTCTTCTATTTCCGCGATCCTCAGTACGCCGCATCCAAGGGCGGCGACTACCTGCCGGAAGATACCGTCCGGCCCACCCGTCAGGACGCGCTCAAACAGAAGGTGAAGGCGGTCTGCGTCGCCAAACGCATCCCGCTGCGCGAGAACTATGCCGATCCCCGCGCCCTCGCCGCGCTCGTGCTCAACGATCTCACGGCAGCCATTGATGCCGAGTTCCCACCCGACCAGGTGCCCGACGTCTGGTCGCGCGAAGACCGCGACCACGAGGCCTACGCCAAAAGCCGCCGCACCGACTTCTACGTGGGACGCGACGCCTATTTCAACCAACTGGACACCTATGCGGACAACGGGGCGCAAGGCTGCGGCCTGACCGTCCTGGGCGCGTCGGGCGGCGGCAAATCCGCGCTACTGGCCAACTGGGTGGCGCGCCGGCGTCAGGCGCACCCTGGCGACTTCGTTTTCCAGCACTACATCGGCAGCTCTGCGATGAGCGCGGGGCACCTAGCCCTGATGCGCCGCCTCATGGTGGCCATTGTCCGCTGGTGCGGCGCGGACGACCCCGCAGGCCCGCGCGGTCTGGAGGAAGAAGAGAAGAAGATCCCCGCAAAGGCGGAAGAAATCGTGAAGGTCTTCCCCGACTACCTCAGCCGCCTGACCGCAGAGGCCAGGCGGAAAGGCGTCGGGGCCGTCCTCGCCCTCGACGCGCTCAACCAGCTCGAAGACCGGGAGCGCGGCCGTCTGCTGGCCTGGGTTCCGCACCGTCTGCCCGGCGACCTGCGGCTGGTCGTCTCCACCTTGCCCGGCGACACGCTTGACGCCCTCCAGCCACGCGGCTGGCCCGCGCTCATAGTCGAGCCGCTCATGGCGGAAGAACGTGTCCGGCTGATCGCCCGTTACCTCACACACTTCGCACAAGGCCTTTCCGATGCCCGCGCAAAGAAGATCGCCGCCGTGCCGGCGGCCTCCAACCCGCTCTACATCAAGACCCTGCTCGACGACTTGCGCGCCACGGGCGACCACCTGAAACTCGACGAGCAGATCGACGACTATCTCAGGGCCGCCGACATCCCCGCGCTGTTTGATAAAATTTTGTCCCGCTTTGAACGGGACTACGAGCGCGACCGCCCCGGGCTGGTGCGCGAGGCCCTCTCGCTCCTCTGGACCGCCCGCCGCGGCCTGACTGAGCCGGAACTGCTCGAAGCCCTGAAACCGGAAGATAAGGCCAGCCTGCCCGCCGCACTCTGGTCGCCCGTGCGATGCGCGCTGGAAGACGGGCTTGTGGACCGCGACGTCGTACTGGCCTTCGCGCATGAACACCTGCGTACTGCCGTCGAACGGCGGTACACGGCCAAGCCCGAAACCGTCCGCGCCCTGCGCCTGCTTTTAGCGGACCTCTTTGAAGCCCGGCCCGTGGATGCGCGGCAGGCCGACGAACTCCCCTGGCTGCTGCGGCAGACCGAAGCCCGCGACCGCCTCCGAGCCTGCCTCCTCGACATTGACCGCTTCCTGTTCATGCACATGCGTAACGAGAACGAACTTCTCGGCTACTGGGTCTGGCTCAAAGAAGAGCGCGGCATGGGCCAGCCCTATCTGCAGGCCTTCCAGCAGTGGGCCGAGGACAAAGAGGAGTCCGCCAGCGTCTCCTATGCCGCGAATCAGCTCGCTCTCTTCCTCGCTGACGGTGCCGACCTACATGCGGACGCCGAACCCCTCATGCGGCACGCCCTCAAGATCGATGAAACGAGCGGCGGCGAGAACCATCCGAGAGTCGCCAATTGCCTCAGCAACCTGGCGGCATTGCTTCTAGAAACCAACCGGTTCGCAGAGGCCGAACCTCTCATGCGGCGCGCCCTCAAGATCGATGAAACGAGCTTCGGCGAGAACCATCCGAAAGTCGCCATTCGCCTGAACAACCTGGCGGTGTTGCTTAAGGCCACCGACCGCCTCGCGGAGGCCGAGCCCCTCATGCGGCGCGCCCTCAAGATCAATGAAACGAGCGGCAGCGAGAACCATCCGAGAGTCGCCATAGACCTCAACAACCTGGCTCAGTTGCTGAAAGCCACCAACCGCCTCGCGGACGCCGAACCCCTCATGTGGCGCGCCCTCAAGATCTCTGAGCAAAGCTACGGGGAAAACCATCCGAATGTCGCCACCCAGCTCAGCAACCTGTCCGTGTTGCTTCAGGAAACCGACCGCCTCGCGGAGGCCGAGCCCCTCATCCGCCGCGCCCTCAAGATCGATGAAACGAGCTTCGGCGAGAACCATCCGAAAGTCGCCATTCGCCTCAACAACCTGGCTCAGTTGCTTCAAGCCACCAACCGGCTCGCGGACGCCGAACCCCTGATGCGCCGCGCCCTCGGGATTGACGAGCGCAGCTACGGGGAGAACCATCCGAAAGTCGCCATTCGCCTCAACAACCTGGCTCAGTTGCTTCAAGCCACCAACCGGTTCGCAGAGGCCGAACCTCTCATCCGCCGCGCCCTCAAGATCTCTGAGCAAAGCTACGGGGAAAACCATCCGAATGTCGCCATAAACCTCAACAACCTGGCGGCGTTGCTTCAGGAAACCAACCGCCTCGCGGAGGCCGAACCCCTCATGCGCCGCGCCCTCAAGATCGATGAAACGAGCTACGGCGAGAACCATCCAAACGTCGCCATTCGCCTCAACAACCTGGCTCAGTTGCTTCAGGCCACCAACCGGCTCGCGGAAGCCGAACCCCTCATGCGCCGCGCCCTAGGGATTTGCGAGACCAGTCTCGGAAGCGAACACCCCAATGTCGCCACCCAGCTCAACAACCTGGCGGCGTTGCTTAAGGCCACCGACCGGCTCGCGGAAGCCGAACCCCTCATGCGCCGCGCCCTAGGGATTTGCGAGACCAGTCTCGGAAGCGAACACCCCAATGTCGCCACCCAGCTCAACAACCTGGCGGCGTTGCTTAAGGCCACCGACCGGCTCGCGGAGGCCGAACCCCTCATGCGCCGCGCCCTCGGGATTGACGAGCGCAGCTACGGGGAGAACCATCCGGACGTCGCCATAGACCTCAACAACCTGGCGGCGTTGCTTAAGGCCACCGACCGGCTCGCGGAGGCCGAACCCCTCATGCGCCGCGCTCTCAAGATCGATGAAACGAGCTACGGGGAGAACCATCCTTCTGTCTCCAGAGACCTCGCCAACCAGGTGGTTTTGCTTCTGGACACCAACCGGCGCGCGGACGCCGAACCCCTGATGCGGAGAATGGTCGAGATATTTCTCAAGTTCACCCGCGCCACAGGGCATCCACACCCGCACTTGCAGGCCACGGTCGGCAACTATGCCAGCCTGTTGCGTGCTATGGGCAAGCCGGAGGACGAGATACGCGGCACACTGGCAGATTTGGCCGGCCGCTACGGGATGACTCTCGGCGGGGCGGGCGGGAAACCCGGAACTGACCCCTCGCCCAAACTGCGCGCCGTGCTTGAGGAGATCATGCGCGATCAAACCAAGCTGCAGGAGATCGCCGCCAGGCTCCGGCGCGATGATCCGGCCCTGTTCCAGGAACTGCTCGCGTTCATCCAGAGCCAGCAACGGAAATAGACATGAGTTGAGAAAGAGAGAGTACAGCGGGGGCTATGAAACCGCTGAGGAGAACGAATCGCGCACATAGGGGTCGCGACAAACGGACAAACAGAAAATCCGCCCTCACTCTTCCATCTTCATCTCTCCCCTATAACGCACTCATGCACTAACGAACAAGCGCACTAACGAACTTCCCCCGCACCTCCTCGCTCACCCGCCATACGCCGAGTTGCCCCTTGACCCTCACCCCCCTTTCGCATGGAACCGGCCGCTCCAACTCCCACGCGACGTCTGCACCATTGAACCACGGGTCATTCGACTGTGTCATTGCCGACACCACCGTGATCCCGCACACGATCTGCCCGCACCAGGAACGGCACAGGTCGAACGACGGAAAGATAATCGCCGTTCCGAATCGGCCTGCAACCCAGTCGAAGCCCGCCCGCCACTCAGAAAAGCTGAGGCTGTTTGAAGCGTGGACGAGATAGAAACCCGGAGGCACGCGGAAACACCGGTTTTCGCACGTCTTGAGCCCCGAACGGATCAACAGGCCCCAATGCGCCTTCACCGTGAACGCTTTCAGCTCCTTCATTACCGCAATCCTCCACGTGGCACCCCTGTTTCAAGTTTCGAGTTTCCAGTTTTGCGGCCTCGCCGTCCGACTGATCCAGCCCTCGCCAGTCCTTCTCCCAGCAGACGCACGCGGCGGCATCCGCCTCTGTCAGCCGGTCGCCGCCGGGCAGACACAGCCCCGAGGGCCACAGCGCCCCGCACGAGCAGAACAGCCCGCACTCGCCGCAGGTCTTCATTCGCCGCGCTCCAGGTAATAATCCACGCCCTCGCGCATCGCGCAGACCACCGGCGGCAGCCGCCGCGATTCGCACCAGAGCACCACCGTCGCCACGCACAGGCGCAGCCGGCCGTGGTCCGCGTGTTCTCCGTCCACCGTCGCGACCACGCCGTCGCGCGGCGCTGAAAGCCATTCGGCCGGAATGCTTGCGCTTGCCGCCTGCGCCCGTTCGAGGTGGCCCGGCCGCGTGCAAAGCTCCATCCAGCGCGAAACCGTTTCATCCACCTCGCGGGCGCAGACCGCCGCCCGCTCGTACAGCTCCCGCGCCATGCGTACCTTGGTGCGCCGCGTCACCCGTTGCGCGGCCAGCGCCCGCTCGATCATTTCGCGCGACGTGACTTTCTTGAGTCTTTTCGCCTTCAAATTCGCCGCCCTCTGGCTTCAGTCTTCCGCCCTCGATCCCTTGTCAAACTAACGCACGAATGAACTAACGCCCTAATGAACTTCTCCCATCCCGCAGCATTCGGAGCACAGATAGGCGTCTTCGTCGGTCTCGTGCGGCTCGCCCTCGAAGATCGGCCGGCCGCACGCCTCGCACGACGCGACAAACGCCTCGTCGCCGACGGTCTCGACCGTCGCGCCGGGGAATAGCGCCCGGAAGCGGCGCACAGCCTCGGCCGGATCCTTCGTGTCAAACTCCACGCGGTGAAAACTCCGTCCGGTCACCTCGATCATGGCTCATCCCTCCGTCGGCTCGATTTCCATCCCGTGGTCACCCGTCAGCGCGATCCAAGCGTTGGCGACCTTCTCGGCCGTGTCACGGCCGAAAGCCAGCGCCCCTGGGCGGCCGGCCAGTTGCAGTTCGACCGTATGCACGACGCCCGCCGACGAGAGCGTATACCCGCCTACGTACAGGCCGGTCGGGATGTGCCGCACAAGGAATGCGGTGTCAGTCCCGCCGCTCATCCGCCCGCTCCGCTTCCGGTCCCGGCGGGCTCTGCCATCAGTACGGTGCCGCCTCCGCCTTCATCCGGCGTATCTCCGGCGGTTACGCGGGCACCGCGCGTCGGCTCGAAAAACTCGGCGCGCGGTTTCGGGGCCTCGTTCTCCAGCCATTCCTTGACGTCCGCCGTCCGGAACACAATCGTGGACGACCGCGACTCAGGCGACAGCTTCCGGGCCCGAATGTGTCCTGTCCTTGCCAGTTCCAGTAGCCTGCGCCGCGGGATCCCGAACAAAGCCGTTACGCTCTCCGCCGTTCCCCAAAGCGGTTCCATCTGCAATATGACGTTCATTTCAGTCCGCCTTTCTCGTTGTCGTCTTAGATCGTCTTACGAGATGGCGCAAAAAAAAGCGGATCTGTCCGGAGCGCGTGCGCCCCTCAGCCTTAGCGCGGCGGTCGACCTCCTCCAGAAGCGCCTTCGGGAAGACCAGACTGATCCGTTCAACGAAACCCGTATTATCGCTTTTCATGAGGGGAAACCGTAACACGACGTGAGACGATGAGCAACAACAAAAAGTAAGACGACATATTTTTTTTGATGATTTAGTAACACGACGTGCGAGCAAAGTGTTATAATTCGCGTACTGAAAGGAACTCCCATGAAAACGACCACAGCGCAGAAAAAACGGCAGAGGGCGGAGGACAGCACGACGGTTACGATCTCGCTCAAGAAAGAGCTGCTCGCGCAGATCGAGGCGGCGGCCAAGGCCGAGAACCGTTCCCGTTCCAACTACATCATCACGCACATGATGAAGGCAGTAGCCAAAACGGCCGTAGCCGGACACACCGACTGCCCCGCTTCGGGGTGCGGTAAAAGAGACGCGAAAGCCTCGTAAAGCCCTATGAAGGCTGGCACGAGGTCTGCTGCCTCAACGGAAAGCCATGTCCAAACCACTGCATATATTGCCCAGGGGAACAAGGCATCTGCGACCGCTGCTCATAGGGTCGGTTGCTTGGTCGCATTTTGCCGATGCAGACCGTGCCAAAAGCGCCCCAAAAGGTATGGCAAAGGTATGGTAAATAGGCTTCGGCGATATGGGCGGATGGTCAAAAAGCATCTGTTTTGGGACAGAAAACAGGCAAAAACGCTCTATTTTTGCGTAAGTTGTTCTCCTGTAACGGGTTCGAATCCCGTCCACCCCGCCATTCGATTTAGTGCGAAAACCGTGAATTCCAAAAGGGTTCACGGTTTTTTCTTTTTCCAGGTATGGCAAGGTAGGCGTACCCCGCCTGACACAACACCCCGCATGGGTCTCGCCGTATATCTTGGGCGAGTCGCTGTTCACCTCGGTGGTCAGAGCCAGGTCGCCGAACGTGCGGAACTGCACGAACGTCCCCGAATTCGGGGCCAGCGTGGCGTTGGCGTCCAGGCCGCGGTGGGGGTGGATTGCCGCCGACAGCATGGCGTTGACCGAAGCTGCCGCAGGGCTCTATAATCAGCCCCGTAACGGTATTCCTGTTCTCCTAAAATGTGGCGGCCTTCTTTATGCGTGAATGTTTCGATGTGATGGTTCTGGCTGTGCTTCAGGGCATCGCCGAGTTTCTCCCGATCAGCAGTTCCGGCCATCTGGTGATCGCGCAGAGTCTGCTCAAAATCAACAATCCGGGCGTCCGGCTGGAAGTGGTGCTGCACCTGGGTACGATGGTGTCGATCATGGTGTACTACCGCGCCACCCTGACGGCGCTGGCGCGGGGGCTATTGCGGTTGGATCGGAGAAGCTTGGCGACGGCTGGCCATATCGTGCTCTCCGCGGTTCCCGCGGTTTTCTTCTATTCCCTCTGCAAAGACAAGGTGGACGCGTTTTTCGAAGATCCGACGGCCATTGGCGGTTTTCTGATATTCACCGGCGTGATCCTCTGCGCGTTGCGCTGGATGAAGTGCGGGGCGGAGGCCGTGACGGCGCCGCGTGCGATGCTGGTGGGCCTGGCGCAGGCCTTGGCCATATTGCCGGGCATCAGCCGGTCCGGCATGACGATCGCGGCGGGCCGGATGGCCGGAATCGCGCCGGACAAGGCGGCGGAGTTCTCCTTCCTGATGAGCTTGCCGCTGTTGGCGGGAGCGGAGCTTCTGGACGCGTTCGGGGTGTCGTCGGCCGACGTCTGCCCGCTGCCCGGCTGGCTGTTGCTGTCGGGGGCGGCCGTGTCGGCCGTGATCGGTTTTTTCGCGCTGGCCCTGCTGGTCAGGACGCTACGGGGCGGCCGCTTCTGGCTGTTCGGGGTCTACTGCTTTCTGGCGGGACTTTTCACGCTGGCGTTTGTCTGAACAAGGCAACGATGAAAAACGAACGGGGTGTCGGTGGTCAAGGGTTGACAAAGCGGGCCGTATAAGGAAACATGATTTTCATTTAATGAGCAAAGGAAGCTGCCGATGAGTGATCGAGAAGTGTCTTTTCTGAAACAGAACGGGTTGGATGTCGCGGGGATCGACCGTGAGGCGTTGCTGAAGGCGTTCGAGGAGGAGATGAGCGCCGGACTGGCGGGCACGCCGTCGTCGCTGATGATGATCCCGTCTTTCATCTCCATCGACAAGCCGGTCAAGACGGACACCCCTGTCGTGGTTCTGGATGCGGGCGGCACGAACCTGCGCGCGGCGGTCGTGAGGATCAATGCGGCGGGCGCGGCCGAGATCGGCGCGTTTTTCAAGCGGCCGATGCCCGGCACGCAGGGCGAGGTGAGCGAAGACGGCTTCTACGATGCATTCGCTGACTTCCTGATGCCGGTCATCGCCGAGTCGGAGTCGATCGGGTTCTGCTTCTCCTACCCCGCCGAGATCATGCCGGACTGCGACGCGAAGCTGCTGCGCTGGAGCAAGCAGATCCAGGTGCCGTCGGTGGTCGGCACGATGATCGGGTCGGGACTGCTCAAACATCTCGCGCAGCGCGGCTACAAGCGCCGCGTGGTGATACTGAACGACACGGTGGCGACGCTGCTGGCAGGCAAGAGCGTGGGTGTGGCTCGCGACTATTCGGCCTACGTGGGATTCATTCTGGGCACCGGCACCAACACGGCTTACGTGGAACGCAACTCCCGCATCACCAAGCGCAGCGATTTGGACAAGAGCGGCGCCATGGCCATCAATGTCGAGTCCGGCGCGTTCCGTCGCGTGGCGCAGTCGCGCTTTGACAAGCTCATGGATGCGGCCACCAACGACTGTGGCCACTATACGTTTGAAAAGATGATTTCCGGCGCGTACCTCGGCTGGCTGGGCTTCGTCGTGCTGGGAGAAGCGGCCAAGGCCGGCTTTTTCTCGCCTTTGGCGGCGGCCCGAATCGCCTCGTGGAAGACGGTCACGAATAAAGATCTCGACGATTTCTGCGGGGCGGCGCCGGCGGCGGACAACCCCTTCCTCGACGCGGCGTTCACCGAGGCCGACCGGGCCGCGGTCGTCCAGCTCTGCACCCCGGTTTACGAGCGCGCCGCCGTGCTCACGGCGGTGAACATCGCCTCGGCAATCATCAAGACCGGCGAGGGCCAGAACCCGGACCGCCCGGTGTGCGTCAACGTGGACGGTTCCACGTACCATCGTACGCGGACGGCGCAGTTCCGCAATCTGGTGCAGCAGGAGCTGAAAGCGCTGCTCGCGCCCCGCGGCCTCGCGTATGAGCTGATCCGCGTCGACGAGTCGCCGGTGATCGGCGCGGCCGTTGCGGGGCTGATGTGAATCGGGGGGAACCGGAAAGAGGAGTCGGTATGAGCAGGTTTGGGTATGGCCGTTGGCTCAGGCCTGTGTCGGCGGGGGTGCTGTCGTCATGGGCTCTGACGTGGGCCATGGCGCAGCAGGACGGGTCGGACTTGGGCGCGTGTTTCCAGGATCCGGCGAAGTGGGCCCTGAGCGCGGAGGCCTTCATGGGCGAGTTCCAAAGCCTCGGGTTCCGCTTCGTGGACGGGAAGCAGACGGCCATGTCGAACCAGAAGGCGCTTCTGCGTTTTCTGGGGCTGGAAGTTTTTGAGGCGCGCGTGTACTTCGACCCGGGCGCGGTGCGGCGGGTTGAGCTTTCGCTGTACAACAAAGGCGATGCGGGTGCGAAGGACCGGGAAGCCTTTGAGGCGCTCGCGGAAGCGGCCAAGGCCAAGATCGTCGAGTTCGCTCAGGAGCCGGGCATGACGGGCAAGACGTCGAACGACCGTGCGAATTACTTCGTCCGTCGCCACCAGTGGACCAAGAAATCGCCCGGCGTTCAAATGGAGTGGGCGTATGTCGAGCCGCACCGGTCGGGCGGAAAGAGCGTGGACTACAGCGCCGAATTCATCAGGGTGTTGCTGGTGCCGCTCAAATCGGCCAACCGCGGCATGACCGCCTTGACCGGCGGCATGGCCGCCTCGCGCCCGAAAAACGCGCGGACCGTGAAGGAGAACGTGACGCGCAACCCCGCCGGCGACGTGTGGGTCGACAACGTGCCGATGGTCGACCAGGGCCAGAAGGGGTATTGCGCGGCCGCGGCTTCCGAGCGCGTGCTACGCTACTACGGGCTGGAAGTCGACCAGCATCAGATTGCCCAGCTCGCGGATACGGCGGCCGAGGACGGCACGACGCTGGACGGCATGACGAAGGCCGTTTCCAAGATCGGGCGCCAGTTCCAGCTGGACAAGAAAGAGCTGATCTCGTCGGAATCGGACGGGAATTTCGAGAAGAGCGAACACGCCAAGTTGATCGAACAGTATAACGCGGCTGCCAAGAGGAAAAAGGTGGCGGGGATCGACTGGCAGGAGTATACGACCGACCACATGGTCGACCTTCAGGCGATATGGAAGGCGATGGATCCCGAAATTCTGCTGAGCGCGCGGAGTGCTCAGAAACAGGGGCTGAGCCAGTTCGCCAAGAACATCAAGCTGTACGCCGATCAGGGCGTCCCGCTGCTGTGGTCTTGCCTGGTGGGCATGTATCCCGAAGAGCCGCCGCTGGGGCAAGAGGGCGCGTTCGGCCATGTTCGGCTGATCATCGGGTACAACGAAAAAACCAAAGAAATCCTGTATTCGGACTCATGGGGGCCGAGCCACGCGTTGAAACGGTTGCCGCAAGATCAGGCGTGGGCGATGACGAAAGGCCTTATCGTGCTGAAGCCGCGCGATGTTCGGTGAGCGGTTACGGATTGCAACAGAGGGGCGGAATGGCGTATTCTATCCCCTTTTTCCGGAGCAAAAGAATGAGCGATAAAAAAGTGTCGATGGCCGATTTCGAGTCGTTGCTGAACGCGCAGCTGAGCACCTACCGCAAAGGGTTCAACCCCGGCGACAAGGTGCGCGGCACCGTCAGCAACATCACCAACCAATACGTGGTCCTGGACGTCAGCGCCAAGCGCGAAGGCTTGGTTCCGGTGGCGGACATGACCAACGAGGACGGCACGCTGCGCTGCAAGGTCGGCGACAGCGTCGAAGTCATCTTCGCGGGCATGCAGAACGGCACGTTCCTCTTCTCGGGCAGCATCGGCGCCAAGCAGGTGATCGACCGCACGCTGGCCGACGCCTACGCGAAACAGATGCCGGTCGAAGGCCTCGTCGAGAAAGAGGTCAACGGCGGCTATGAAGTGACCGTCGCTGGCAAGCGGGCCTTTTGTCCCTTCTCGCAGATCAACCTGTTCCGCCAGGAAGGCGCCGAGTACATCGGGCACAAGTTCAATTTCCTCATCACCGAGTACGGCGAGGATGACCGCGGCACGAACGTGATTGTCAGCCGCCGCACCCTGCTGGAGAAGGAGCGCGAGGCGCAGCGCCAAGAGCTGGTCGAGGATCTGCATGTCGGCATGGTCGCGACCGGCACGGTCACGCGCATCGTGGAGTTCGGCGTGTTCGTGGATCTCGGCGGCGCCGAGGGCCTGATTCCGCTCAAGGAGATCGCCTGGGGGCGCGACGTGAAGCCCGAAGACGTGGTGAAACCCGGCGACAAGGTGGACGTGCAGATCAAGGATCTGGACTGGGACCGCAACCGCATCTCGCTCAGCCTGCGCGGCGCACAGGGCGATCCGTGGGACGACGCTGCGGCGCGTTTTCCGCAGGGGGCGACCTTCACCGGCAAAGTCACCAAGCTTGAGAAGTTCGGCGCGTTCGCGCAGATCGTCCCGGGCGTCGAGGGACTCATCCCGATCGGCAAGCTGGGTGGCGGTCGCCGCCTGATGTCCGCCCGCGAAGCGGTGACGGAGGGACAGGAGCTTCTGCTGCAGGTCGACAGCATCGATTTCGAGCGCCGCCGGTTCAGCTTGAGGCCTGTGGACGAGCGCATCAAGGCGCTCCAGCCCGGCGAGCTGACCGAGGGTGCGAAGGTCGAGGGCATCGTCGAGTCGATCCAGCCGTTCGGCATTTTTGTGCGCCTCTCGGAAGAGAAGACAGGGCTCCTGCACATTAGCGAGACCGACACGCCCAAGGGCGGCAACCCGGCCGCCAAGCTGGAAAAGCAGTTCCCGCCGTCGAGCAAGATCGAGGTGGTGGTCAAGTCCGTTGAGGGCGACCGCATCTCGCTCACGCTTCCCGCCAAATGGGAAACGCGCGGCAGCGGCGATGCCGAGAACAACGACATCTCCTCGTGGCTCGCATCCAACAAAAACTCGGGGTCCCTCGGTTCGCTCGGCGACGCTTTCTCGAAGCTGCAGCTGTGAGCAGAGCGCCCTCTGGCGCCACGACGAACGGGACGAGACGGGTGTTTGTCGCTTTCATTTGAAGTCTGGGTAACCTCATCAGATGGAGGACGGGCATGAAAATGACTCCTGCCGTGGTCGTTTCGTTGGCGCTGGGAAGCGTGTGGCCCGCGTGGGCGGACGGGATTGCGGTCGGCTACAGCAACTGCGTGGCGGTAGCGTCGCTCAGTCAAGCCGAAGTTGCCCAGATCGCGCAACTCCGCTGGTTCTTCGCGCATGCGTCGGTCGGCCAGAACATGCGCGACGGGGTGTCTGATTTGCGCGCGTTGAACGCGACACGCTATCTGTTGCGGGTGGTCTCAGATGACGCCGCGCCTCCGGCCGTGCCCAGCAACGGCGTGGTGTACGCGTACAACCGCGGCAACCCCGGCTGGCAGGCGAAAACCTCCGATTTCACGGCGTATGTTCAGAACGGTTGGCGGTTCCCGCGAGTGAACCTCGCCGTCAACAAATTCTGCTACATCGATCAAGCCGCCGACGCGTCCGTCTATCTCAACGCCATGCGTTCGCTCGAAACCAATGATCTAAAGACCGTCTTCGTCTACATGACAATGCCTCTTACGACATCGCAGGACAGCGAAAATTACCTGCGCTCGTTGTTCAACGCGGCCGTTCGCGCGTGGGTTGCCACGAACAACGGCGTCCTGTTCGACATCGCGGACATGGAAAGCCGCAACACGGAAGGCGTGTCCCAAACGTACGTGCACAGTGGCAGAACGTGCGAGCGTCTCTACAGCGGCTACACCACGGATGGGGGGCATCTCAATGATGCCGGCAACGCGGGCCGCGATCTGGTGGCGAAAGGCTTTTACGCACTCGCGGCGGCGCTCTTTCGGGCTGACCGCGACGGAGATGGGGCGAGCGACGGACAGGAACTGATCGCCGGAACGTCTCCGCTTGTTCCGTCGGATTCGTTTCGGGTGAGCGGCATCGCGTTGGCCACGAACGGCCCGATGCGGTTGTCTTGGCCGAGCGCGAGCAACAGGGTTTACGCGGTTCGGCAGGCGGCCGGCCCTTCTGCTGCCTGGAGCGACCTGGTTACCAACATATCCGCCACTCCGCCCGGCAATACGCACAGCGTGACCAACACGGAAGCTGGCGGACAGCGGTTCTACCGGCTATCTGTTCAACAGTAGGTTTAAGCGGAATGAGACTGCCAATGGATACGCAAAACGACTTTCCGCTCACGCTCCGGTCTCCCGCCAAGCGCATCCGCGCGGAACTCGCCGTGGAAACCGTGTGGATCGGGGCGACCGTGTATCCCGAGTGCCCGGTGTGGCGCGTGTGGTATGACGGCTGTCCGGTGGTCGACACGTCGACCATCGGCCTGATGACCGAGGCCGGCCCGCTTGGATACGGCATGCGATTCGTCAAGGCGACGCGCCACCGCCCGCAGACCGGGATCGGACCCGGACGCTCGCTGGTGGCTCGTTTTGCCGCCCGCGACGGCCGGGAGCTGGAGGTCACGCTGCGCGTCACGGACCTGAGCGCGTTCTGCGCGGCGCGACAGCTGCACAAACGGGAGCCGGACGGAGGCGTTCTGTCGATCACGCGCTTTCCGGAAGGATCGGTGCTGCTGGGCAGTGAGTCTTCGCCGACCTCCGACCTCCGGCCTCCGGCCTCCGGCGAAAGCCGCCCCGAGGTGCGCTTTGCGCCGAGCGGCAAGCTGGTGGCGGGGTGGCGGCACGGGCTGGAGCAGCACGCCGTTTTCTTCGACCGCCCCGGCGACCTCGCGATGCGCCGCTTTGGCGCGCGGCACGCGGTTGACGCGCTTGTGGTGCCGGACGGGCGGCAGGGCTGCGAGCACCTCTTCCTCACGGTTCCGTTCACGAAGGCGGCGCTGCCTGAGCCGGTTTTCGGTGAAGCGCTCACGCCGGCGTACCGCTCGGCGTTCGAGAGGGCTCTGGGCCGAGGCGAGACCAGCGACGATTTTTGGGTGATGCGCGGGGAGCCGGGCGAATTCGCGGTGGCGGCCCGCCGAAGCGGCGCGGTGTGGCAGGTGGCCGGCGTCACGGCTGAGGCGCAGACGCTGACCGTGCGCTTCGAAGACCTGTGGCTGCGCATGCCGCCGGTGCTGCGGGCGCTGAGGTATACCGTGGACCTTCTGCGCGACCCCGTGAAGGGAGAACCGGGCGACCGCGTCGAAGAGGCGTTCGCCGAGCAGGCGCCGGATGTGCGCGTGGCGCTGGATCTGGCGAAGAACGGCGGATTTCTGCTGACATTTACGCCGAAAGAAACGGGTGGCGCATGAGTGCAAGCGAACGCGATGAGGACGGCGAAGGAATCGAAGATCTCGATGAAATCGAATCTTTCGATTCAGACGATTCTCTCGGCCATCACCTCTCCTTCACCGTGCCGGAAGGCGCGGAGGGGCGGCTCGACGCGTGGCTGGCGGCGCAGGCACCCGAGCTTTCGCGTGCGAGGATCCAGGCTCTCATCAAAGAAGGACGCGTGACCTGTGGCGGCGCGGCGGTGAAGGCGAATGCCAAGCCGAGGGCGGGGCAGGTGATCGAGATCGCCGTGCCTGCGCCCGTGCCCGCGATTCCCGGACCGGAAGACATTCCGCTCGACATCTTGTATGAGGACGGCGACTGTTTGGTGCTCAACAAGCCGGCGGGCCTGGTGGTGCACCCCGCGCCGGGCCATGCGTCGGGGACGCTCGTGAATGCGTTGCTGCATCACTGCCGCGACCTCGGCGGGGTGGGCGGGGTGGAGCGTCCCGGCATCGTGCACAGGCTCGACAAAGACACGTCGGGGCTGATGGTCGTGGCGAAGAACGACGCGGCCATGGCGGGTTTTGTGCGGCTGTTCCAAACGGGCGGCATCGCGAAGGAGTATCTGGCCCTGGTCCATGGTGCGCCGCAGAAAGTGTCGGGGACCGTGAGCACGCTGATCGGGCGGCATCCGGAACATCGCAAAAAGATGGCTGTCGTCGCGCGCAACGGCAAACAGGCGGTCACGCACTACGCGGTCGAGAAACGCCTCGGTGTCATTTCGCTGGTCCGCTGCCGCATCGAGACGGGAAGAACGCACCAGATCCGCGTGCACATGCAGTCGCTGGGGTGCCCTGTCGTGGGCGACGCGCAGTATGGCAAGAGCGCGGCCGACAAGCGCCTGTCGCCCGTTCCCGCGCGGCAGATGCTGCACGCCGCGCATCTGGTCTTCGCGCACCCCGTGACCGGTGCCGCCATGGACTTCACCGCGCCGCTCCCGGTCGATTTCGCGGCGCAGATGGGCGGTTGACAAAAATGGGGGTGCGCGATGCGCGGCGGCCCGGCAATGGAGTCTGTTTCATGTTGGCCCGATAAAGTCATGTTGCTATACTATTCCTTACAAGGGAGGAATATAAAATGATCGGTCTGACAGTTCTCTGCATTCTTGTGGCTATTCCAGTTGTGCTCATGCTGTGGGCGATTGGGATTTATAACGGCCTTGTCCAATTGAGGAACCGCTTCAAGAACGCCTTCGCACAGATCGATGTGCAGCTGAAGCGGCGCTATGACCTGATCCCCAATCTCGTCGAAACGGCGAAGGGCTACCTCAAACACGAGCGCGAGACGCTGGAGGCGGTGATCGCGGCGCGCAACCAGGCGGCGGCCGCCGCAAAGGCCGCGGCCGCGACGCCGACCGACGGCTCGGCCGTGCGGGCGCTTTCGGGCGCGGAGCAGGTGCTGCGCGGCACGCTCGACCGGCTGATGCTGGTGGTCGAGCAGTATCCGGAGCTGAAGGCGAACCAGACGATGATGCAGCTACAGGAGGAGATCACCTCGACCGAGAACCGCATCGCTTTCGCGCGGCAGGCCTACAACGATGAGGTCATGACGTACAACATCAAACGCGAGGTTTTCCCCAACAACCTGATCGCCGGCGCGTTCGGCTTCCAGCCCGCGCAGCCGCTGGAGCTGGAGTCCGCCGTTGAGCGTCAGGCCCCGCAAGTCCGGTTCTGAGTCGGCCCCCTATGAACTTTTTTGCCCGTCAAGAGGCGGCCCGCCGCAAGACGCGCGTGTTGCTGCTCAACTATGTCGCGGCGGTGTTCCTCATCGTGTGGGCGTTCTATTTCGCGTCCCGCTTCCTGTTCCTGTGCTTAGATCAAGCGAGCGATGGCGACCGTCAGACGATCAGCTTGATCGATACGGGGAAGCCCGCTTTCCGCATCTTCGCGTGGAACCGCATCTGGTTCACCGCCACGGCCGCCGTCACCCTGCTGGTGATTACCGGGGGGACGCTGTGGCGGCGCGCCACGCTGGCCGAAGGGGGTGCGGCCGTGGCGCGTTCGGCGGGCGGCCGCGAGATCGGCGCAGCAGCGGAGGCGTTTCACGAGCGCCGGCTGTTGAACATCGTCGAGGAGGTTGCGCTGGCTTCAGGCATTCCGGTTCCGCGCGTCTTCGTGCTGGACGACGAGCGCGGGATCAACGCGTTTGCGGCGGGCTTCACGGTGCACGACGCGGCGGTGGCCGTGACGCGCGCGGCGATGGAGCAGCTGACGCGCGAGGAGCTGCAGGGCGTGGTGGCGCATGAGTTCAGCCACATCCTCAACGGCGACATGCGGCTGAACAGCTGGCTGTTGGGCGTGCTATTCGGCATCCTGTGCCTGTCGGTGAGCGGACGAGGGTTGATGAGACTGCTTTCCGAGACGCGCCCGAGCAGCAAGGGGGGCGGCGGCATTGTTTTTTTTCTGTTCATGTGCGGGCTGGTGCTGTGGTCGATCGGCAGCGTCGGCGTCTTCTTCGCGCGGCTGATCCAATGCTCGGTGACGCGCCAGCGCGAGTGCCTCGCCGATGCCTCGGCGGTGCAGTTCACGCGCAATCCGATCGGGCTGGCGAACGCCCTCAAGCGGATCGGCGCGACGCCGCTGCGACATGCGCTGCGCTGCGCAAACCGCTCGGAGCTGACGCACTTTCTGATCGCTTCAGGCCGCGGGGCCGCGCTCGACGCGCTCTTGGCTTCGCATCCGCCGATCATCGACCGCATCCGTGCGCTGGACCCGTCTTTCAACGGCGATTTCGCGCCGTGGCGGATCCAGACGCTGACGTTCGACGACCTGCAGAACACGCCGGCGGGCATCGCGGCGCGGGAGACAAATGTGCTGATGGGCTTCGCGGGTGGCGAGGTGGTACAGGTCACCCGTTTTCTGGACGCGCTGGACCCCGAGCTGCGCAGCGCCGTATCGCATCCGTTCGTCGCGGCAGGCGTGCTGTACGGCCTGCTGCTGAGCGAGGACCGCGCCCCGTTCGAACGTCAGGCGGGGCGCATCGTGGCTCTGGAGGGGCAGCCGCTCCTGAGCGACGCGCAGAAGTGGCGCGCCCGTTTCCGTCCCCTGGGGCAGGCCGAGCGGCGCATGGTTGCGGAGCTGGCGGTCGAAGGCGTGCGGCAGCGCGACCCGGCGTCGCGTGCGGCCTGTGTGCGCGTAGTGCGGGAGATGATCGCCGCCGATGGGGAGACGTCGCTGTTCGAACAGCTGCTGGAGAAAAGGATCGAAGCGCGGCTGATTCCGGGCGGCTCGCGGAACAGCTTGCCGCGGGCGGTCGTGCCCGCGCCACGCATGCAGATGGAGGCTTCGCTGGTGCTGGGCGCGCTGGCCTACGCGGGACAGCCCAAGGACGATTTTCTGGCGCGCGGCGCGTGGTGGCTCGGCTCCGGCAACATGCCCTCGTTCAATCTGGGCGAGCTCCTGCCTGTGCGCTCGAGCTGCACGCCGCAAGCGCTCATGGACGCGCTGGCGCGTCTGGCCGACCTGTCGCCGCAGGCCAAGGGCGAGCTGGTGGCCGGGTGCGCGGCGGTCGTGGCGGAGGACGGTCAGTGGACGCCCGATGAAGTCGAGTTGCTCCGCGCGATCTGCGACCTGCTGGAGATGCCGCTGCCGAACCTTCCGTCAATGAAAGCGGGATGAAAGCAGCTCCTCGACGTCGTCGATCCAGGCGGGATCGAAGCGCCGGCCGCGCGGGAGCTTGACGAACAGGCGGCGCGCGCAGAGGCGGCGTTCGCCGGGCGGCGAGACGAGGCGGTCGAGCCAGTGGCTCGGCAGCCTGCGGAGCGACGCAATCAGCGCGTCGAACAGGTCGAGCGGCTCCTCTTCACGCGGTTCCAGCACGAACTGCCAGAGGATGTGCGGCTCGGCCTGCACGCAGCCGCGGATGAGGTGTGCGATCGCATCGCGCCGGACGAACAGGTTTTCGCCCGCGAGGATTAGCGCTTGTCGGTTCTTGAATCCCTGCCGGAGGTCGAAGGTCGAGAGTCGCGCGTCGTCCAATCGTAGCCGCGCCGGGAAGAGGTCGGGCAGGCGCGCGCCGACAAAGCGCTGCGTGGGCGAGTCGAAGCCGCCGAGGCGCTCGTTGGCCCAGGCTTCGACGGCCGCGAGCTTGCGGGCGGAAAGCTTGCCGGTGGCCTGCACGCGGTAGGGCGGCAGGCGCTGGGCGCGGAGCCCCAGCTCGCCGGCGCGGTCGCGCAGCTCGGTGCCGGGCAGGAGCAGGGTCGGCAGGAACTGCGGGTGGATGGCGTCGCCGAAGCGCGCGAGCCAGTCGAGCGAGCGCCCGATGTCGGCTTCGTCCTGCGCGGGCAGGGCGTACATGAAGTCCAGGGTCGGCTTGATGCCGTGGCGCAGCAGCGCTTCGATGCCGCGCAGGACATGGGCTTCGTTCAGCGGGCGGTGTAGCAGCTTCAGCACGGCGGGGTCGGTGCTCTGGATGCCGACTTCGGCCTCGGCGACGCCGGCGGCGGCGAGGCGGCGGGCCTGGTCGTCCGTGAGCGTGTCGGCGCGGATCTCCACGAAGAAGGCGAGCGCGCGGTCGCGGTTCTCGCGCGTCAGCACGTCGAGAATCTCGTCGAAGCGCGGGTGCGCGTTGAAGGTGGGGTCGATGAGGCGGATCTCTTTCGCGCCGCGGCCGCGCAGGATGCGGATGCGGGCGGCGACCTCTTCGGGCGGCAGGCAGGTGGTGGTGGTGCGGCGGATGTTGTAGCAGCAGAAGGCGCAGCGCATGGGGCAGCCGCGGTTGGTCTCCAGATAGGCCATGCCGAAGGCGTCGGGCCGGTTGATCGGGTGGTCCGGTGCGGGCAGGAGTTCCTGAAGCGGCATCACCGGCCGGCGCCGCGAGCCTTCGGCGAAGGTGCCGTCTGGCGTGCGCCACCGTACGCCGTTGAAGGCGGGCGCGCGGCCGGTGCGGAAAAAGCGGAGCACGTCGGGGAAAACGGTCTCGCCCTCGCCGACCACCAGCGCGTCTGCGGGGAAGCGGAGGGCGGAGGACGGAGGAGGGAGGGCGGAGGACAGAGGACGGAGGACAGAGGACGGAGGACGGAGGGCGGAGGACAGAGGAGGGATCTCCGGCAGCAGCGGATGGCGGACGGCGATATCGGGGCCGCCGAGTACGATTTTGAGGGCGGGCAGTCGTTTCTTGATCAGACGCAGCAGGTGCAGCGTGCGTTCGACGTTCCAGAGGTAACAGGTGGCGGAGAGCGCGTCGGGGCGCAGTGCCGCGAGCCGGTCGGCCAGCGCCGCATCGGCCAGCTCGTTTTGGCTCTCGGGCGTCTCGATGACCGACCAGTGCGGGCTCTCGGGCGAACGCTCCAGCGCGGCGCGCAGGCAGGCCGCGGCGGGCATGAGGTTTTCGCCGGGAGAGGTCACGTCTGGGTCGAGGCGGGGCAGCTGGAGGAAAAGGAGTCGCATAAGAAAAACGTCGAAGGCCCGGCGCTGAACACCTAACGCCCAACGCCGAACGGGTGAAACAATAGCACAAACCGCTTGGCTTCGGCGATGACGAAGGCGGGGCGGATAGGCCGCATGTCTTTTTTCCGTGAAGAGGGGAAGGCTGTTTTGGTATCTTTCCCTAAGTAACCACATGAAAGGGACCGAGATGAAAAAGATTTTGATCGTTTGCGCGGCGGCGGCGCTCGCCGGATGCGCTTCCAGTTTGGTCGGCGCGGACGCGACGAAGACCGTCGGGCTGCAGACCTGCCGCCTCGTTTCGCCTTCCGATATCGTCAAGCCCGTCTTCAGCTGGAAGATGGAGTCCACGCGGCAGGGCGCGCGGCAGACGGCGTACCGGATCCGAATCGGAGCGGCGGAGGGCCGGGAGCTCGGCCAGGTTCTGTGGGACACCCAGAGCGTTCAGGACGACAAGTCGGTGGGAATCGAATACGGCGGCCCGGCGCTGAAGAGCGCGACGGCATACGCGTGGGAAGTGTCGGTGCGCGATGAGGCGGGCGCGTGGCTCAAGCCGGCGAAGGGGACGTTCACGACGGGTCTTCTTGCCGCGGACGACTGGAAGGGCACAGAATGGATCGCCGTTCCGGGGCAAGAGGTCATCTCACCCGACAAAGCCCCCAAGAACGAGCATGCGGTTCCGGGCACGAGCTGCTTCGTGAAGACGCTCGCGCTCGGCGCGAACGTGAAGGAGGCTTACTGGACCGTGACGGGACAGGGCGTTTTTGAGGCGTCCGTGAACGGTGTGCGCGTCGGCCGCGATTTCCTCAAGCCCGGCTTCACGCACGTCTTCAAGACGCGCCATGCGTTCACCTACGACGTGACGGACCTGCTCGCGAAAAAAGGTGGCGACAACGTGTTCGCCGCGATGGTTTCCGCCGGCTGGTGGCGCGACAAGATCGTCCACTACCGCGGCAGGGAGTCTGCGTTTCGCGCGCAGTTGATCGTCCGGTACGCGGACGGCTCCGAAAAGCGCTTCGGGACGGACGGCACGTGGCTCGGCGCGATCGCCGGTCCCGTGAAGGGCGCGTCGATCTTCGAAGGCGAGGAGTACGACGCGCGCGAGACGATGCGTTGGGCGGAAAAGGGCGGGGGCGACGCGTTCAAGGCGGTCAAGACGATCGACGAGTTCAAGGGCGAGATCGTTCCGATGGAGGGCAGCCCCATCCGGCTTCGCGAGGATCTGGCGATGCGGCCGAAGGCCGCCTATGTGTGGCAAGGCGTGGAAGGTGAAGACGGTGCGGGCAAATTCGGCAAGGTGAAGACCCTCCGCACGTACAAGCCGGGCGATGCGATGACGCTCGCGCCGGGCGAAACGCTCGTCGTCGATTTCGGGCAGAACGCGGCCGCCGAGCCGCGCTTCACGGCGTCCGCCGCCGCAGGGACGACGATCACACTCCTGCCGGCCGAAATGCTGAACGACGCGGAAGGCCTCAAGAGCCGCGGCAACGACGGTCCGGAAGGGGCCGTCTACCGCGTGAACCTGCGCGCTATCCACAAAGACGGCGCACGGGCGGTCTACACGTTCGCTGGCGCGGGCGACGAAACCTACATGCCGCGCTTCACGTTCTTCGGCTACCGCTATCTGTCGCTCACGGCGACGGGTCAGGTGACGATCCGGAAACTGGAATCGGTTCCCGTCACGTCTATCGCGAAAGAGTTGGAGCTCGGACGCATCGAAACGGGCGAGAAGGACGTCAACCGCCTGATCTCCAACGTGAAGTGGGGCCAGTACTCCAACTACCTGTCCGTGCCGACGGACTGCCCGCAGCGCAACGAGCGCCTCGGCTGGACGGCCGACACGCAGGTTTTCACGGAGGCGGCCTCCTGCAACGCGGACGTGTACGGTTTCCTGTTCAAGTGGATGCGCGACATGCGCGACAGCCAACTCGAAGCGACGGGATCTTATCCCTCGGTCGCGCCGCTGGCGCAGTACGGCAATGAGGGTGACCGCTTCGGCTGGGCCGATGCGGGTGTCATCGCGCCGCACACGATGTGGCGCCGCTTCGGCGACGTGTCGATTGTGAAGGCGAACTGGGCGTCGATGAAGCGGTACATGGCGCATCTCGCGGAGACGAAGCACGCCACGCCGCCCGGCAAGGGACAGTATGCGGACTGGCTTTCCTACGAAAAGTATCAGCCATGCGACGCCAAGTGGGGCGGCAAGCCGCCGAAGGAAGCGATCGAATACTGGGATTTCCTCGGCGCGTGCTATTGGCTCTGGGACGCCCGGATGATGTCCGAGATGGCGGCGGCGACCGGCGAGAAGGCCGACGAAAAGGCCTTCCGCGACACGGCGGAAGCGGCGCTCGCGCACATCCGCGGCAAATACGTGATGGCGGACGGGATGCTTTCGAAGACGTTCCGCGACTTGCAGACGGCGAGCCTCTTCGCGCTCAAGCTCGGCTTGCTGACGGATGCGAAGGCGGCTGCCGAAACCAAGGCGCTTCTCCTCCAGAACATCAAGGAGCACGGGGACTGCCTGCAGACGGGCTTTCTGGGCACCTCGATCCTCATGAACACGCTCACGTACGACGCGGGTGCGCCGGAAGTTGCCTACACGCTGCTGCTGCAGCACAAGAATCCGAGCTGGCTCTACTCCGTCGATCAGGGCGCGACCACGATCTGGGAGCGCTGGAACAGCTACGTGAAGACAACCGGCTTCGGCCCGGTGGGCATGAACAGCTTCAACCACTACGCCTACGGCGCGGTGCTCGCGTGGATGTACGGTACGATGGCTGGTATCCGGGAAGACGTCTCGAATCCCGGCTTCAAGCATTTCGTCCTCGCGCCGATTCCGGACAAGCGCGTCGGGCATGTCTCCGCGCAATACGATTGTGCGTACGGCACGATCCGCTCGTCGTGGGCCTACGGCGAGAACGGCACGTGGAAGTGGTCCTTCACGATTCCCGCGAACACCAAGGCCACGGTGACCGTTCCCGGCGGCGAAACGAAGGAATACACGTCCGGCTCCTATACGGTCGTCCGCTGAGGCAAACGGCACGGCGTCAAAGCTGCGCCGTTACGGCGCAGCGGAGGCGTCGTCGGATTCGCCCTCTTCCGCATCTCGCGCGAACTTGGGGTTGGCGCCGGCGATCACGTAGGCGACCTCGCCTTTGACCGTCTTGCCGTCGAAGAGCGGGATCAGTTCCGAGAGGAAGCCGCGGTGGATGCGCTCGTGGGCTTTGGTGAGCTCGATGCAGACGGCGGCTTCGCGGTCGCCCAGAATTTCGAGCGCGGCTTTGAGCGAGGCTGCGACGCGGAAGGGCGACTCGAAGCAGACCAGCGTGTGGGGCAGCGCTTTCTCCTCTTCGAAGAAGCGGCGCAGCGCGCCGGGCTTGCGCGGGGGAAAGCCTTTGAAGGTGTAGCTGGAGGTCGAGAGGCCCGAGGAGAGCAGGGCGAGGTCCACGGCCGAGGCGCCGGGGAGGACGTCGAAGGGCACCTTCTCTTGGGCGGCGCGGCGGATGAGGCGGTAGCCGGGGTCGCTGATGCCGGGGTAGCCGCCGTCGGAGCAGAGCGCGACGGTGCGGCCCGCCTGGACCGCCTGGATCAGATAGTCGCCGGCGCGTTCTTCGTTGCCTTGGCGGTAGGAGACCATCTCGGGGCGCGGGATGTTGAACGCGCTCAGGAGACCCCACGTGCGGCGCGTGTCTTCACAGGCGATCAGATCCGCGGTCTTCAGCGCGTCCAAGGCGCGCGGGCTCAGGTCCGCGAGGTTGCCGATGGGAGTCGCCACAACGTGCAGCATTTCTGAAGTTCCTCGATCATGGCCCGTTTGAGCAGGTCGAGCCCGTAGCCGGTCTTGGCCGAAACCGGGATGGCCTTCGGATATTTTTCCGTGACGTGCAGGACCGCATTGTCCGCGCTGCCCCGGTCGCATTTGTTCAGGATCAGGAGATGCGGCACGTCTTTCGCGCCGATCTCTTCGAGCGTGCGGTGGCAGACGGCAATATGGTCGTCCACGCGCGGGTAAGCCGCGTCGACGACGATGAGCAGGAGGTCAGCCTGGACGGCGACGTCGAGCGTGGATTTGAAAGAGGCCACGAGGTTGTGCGGCAAGTTGCGGATGAACCCGACCGTGTCGGTCAACAAGATCTGCCGCTTCCCGGAAAGCCAGACTTTGCGCGTCTTGGTGTCCAGCGTCGCGAAGAGCCGGTCGTCCACGTAGGCGTCCGCATCCGAGAGGGTGTTCAGCAAGGTGGACTTGCCGGCGTTGGTGTAGCCGACGAGGGACACGACGGGCCAGTCGCGTTTGGCTTTGCCGCGCGCGGTCTGCCGGCTTTGGATTTCGTCGAGCCGTTTTTTCAGCTCGTTGATCCTGCGGCGCAGCGGCGCGTTGCGGAGCTGCAGGTGACTTTCGCCGGGGCCTTTCATGCCGATGCCGCCTTTGAAGCGCTGCTGCTGCTCCGTGACGGGGATGCGCGAAAGCTGGAATTGGAGCTGCGCGAGTTCGACCTGCAGCTGCGCTTCGGAGGAACGGGCGCGCCGCGCGAAGATCTCGAGGATGATCTCCGTCCGGTCCATGATGCGCACGCCCAGCGCTTTCGCGAGGTTGAAGGCTTGGATGGCGCCGAGTTCGTTGTCGAAAATCACCGCGTTCGCCGACTTCTCGGCGATCAGCGACTTGAGGTCTTCGACTTTGCCGCTGCCGAAAAAGGTGCCGCCGTCGGGCTTTTCCCGGTTCTGGGTGAGCTGGCCGGCGACCTCAAAGCCCGCCGTATCGGCGAGTCGGCCTAATTCGAGCAGAGAGTCGGCCGCTTCGGCGGGGTCCATCCTCGAATGGACGACCTGGGCGAGGACGGCCCGCTCGACGCGCTGAGTGGCGAGGAGTTTCATTTCTTGGGGGGCCACTGGGCCAGCACGGCATCGGTGATGGCCCGTCCCAGCTCTTTGGCAATCCGCGGATAGGCGTTCTGCATGCCGGTGAGCATGTCGCCGTGCGTCAGGAAGGTGGTGTTGGCTTTGATGGGCATGTCGTCGATCAGGAGCTTGCCCGTGCTGCGCTCGACGAGCGTGATCTCGGCCACCAGCGTGTAGCGGTACTCCGAGGCGCGTGAGCCGTAGTTGCGGTCATAGTTGATCGACTGGACGTCGGACTTGGCCAGCTTGCCCAGAAGCTTGAACGAGGCGTTGTCGAGGGAGCTGATCTCGAAGGTGCCTTCCCGCTGGAATTCGCGCAGCACATATTGGGTGACGATAGCGTCGATTTCCGGGAACCCCGAGGCGTTTTCAAAAACGGGGACCGCGATAGACCTCAGCTCTTCGGGCACGGAGGATCCGAACCGGTAAGAGGCGCAGCCCGCCGAGAAGAGCAGGGCCGTTGTGGCGACGACGGTGAAGATCGGGAACGAACGCATGAGAATCTCCTTTCTAAGAACATCGGGCAGGGAGCCCTTTTCGCGGTGTCCGCAGACGGTCCGGAAACCGTTCCGGCCGTTCATTTCTGGGGCGTCGCGCCTTTCTCGAGCTCGGCGAGACGGTCGCGGACTTGCTGGGCGTGTTTGGAGTCGGCGTACTCGGCCAGAAAACGGCGGTAGGCGGCCTTGGCCGCTTCGGGCTTCCGTTGCTGGGTGTCGTAGAAGACCGCCTGCTGGTAGTTCTGCTCCAGCCGCAACTCGGTCAGCTCGTTGAGCCATCCGGCCATCTGTTCTTTCTGTGGATGGTTCGGCACGCGGGCCAGAACGGCTTTGAAAAAGGCGATGGCTTCCTTGCAGCGCGGCTCGTTGTAGTTGTGCTTGACCGCGAGCTCATACCGGCACTGGGCGGCGAGGTAGGCGGCGGCGATCGCCTGTTGGGTGCTGGGGAAGCGGTTCATCAGCCCGTCATAAACCGCGATGGCTTCTTCCCGTTCCTTCGCCGAGACGCGGATGCTGCCGATGATGAGCATGACCTCGGGTGCGATGGCGGAGCGCGGAGCGTTCCGCACGATCTGCTCGAAACGCTCCCGGATCCTGTCGGTCCCGCTGAGCTTCCACCCGAACATGCTCGTGTTGTTGTGGAGCAGGTAATTGGCGGCGCGGAACTGGCGGTCCAGCGCCTCGTTGTAAGGGCAGTGCCCCGCATAATGGGTGATCAGGTATTGATATTCGTCGAAAGCTTTTTCGAACCTTTGGGTTTTCTCGAGCAGCTGGGCCAGGGCAAACTGGGCCTGCGCCGCCTCCAGCGAGGTCGGCCACTCCCGCACGAGCGCGTCGTAGGCTTTGAGCGCGGCCCGGTCCCGCCCCAGCGCTTCCATTTTCGTGGCGAATTCGAGCTGTGCGGCGGCGGTTTCCTCATCGACGGAGCACCAAAAGGATTTTGACTTCTGCGGGATCCGCTTGTCTTCGTCGAGCGCGTCAAACCCCTCAAAGGAGTCCGTGGCGTAACTGCGGTTCAAACTCGACGCGCTCGTCTGCGCATGGCTTGTCAGAAAAGCGGCAGCTGCCGCGAGTGCCGCGAGCCAAAGGTGTCTTGCCTGTGTCATGGTCTACCGTCCCTATCCGTAATTGTCCGCAAACTGAAATTGATGGTGCCCGGCCGCGCAACTGTGCTTGATTCCCGCCTTCAACAGGGTTAAAGTAAACGCCTATATCAGAGACGCAACGGGGGTACCGTTGGGCACCTGTTTGTTCTTGATGTGTTTTGAGAATACCAAACCCTGAGGAACTGTTGAAGCATGAAAAAAGTTCTGATTCCGACCAAGCTGGACTCCGTGGCGGCCGACATCTTGAAGGCGCATGGCGGTTATGAGGTGATTCAAGACGCCAAAACGCCGATCGAAGAGCAGGTCAAGACACATCCGGACACCTATGCGATGATCGTGCGGAGCGAGAAGGTTCCTGCAGCTGTCATCGACGCGCTGCCGACGCTCAAGGTCGTGGTGCGCGCGGGGGCGGGGTATGACACGATCGACATCAAGCATGCGCGCAAGAAGGGCGTGGATGTGATGAACACGCCGGGCGCGAACGCGAACGGGGTGGCCGAAGAGGTCATCGCCATGATGCTCGCCGACGCCCGCCATATCGTCAAGGCCGACGCCACCACCCGCGCCGGCGGCTGGGAGAAGAAGGACTACATGGGCCGCGAGGTCACGGGCAAGACCGTGGGCATTGTGGGCCTCGGCAACATCGGCCGACTGGTCGCCAAGCGCCTCAAGGGCTTCGAGTGCCGTCTGCTGGGCTATGACCCGCTCATCAACAGCGACCGGCTGCGCGATCTCGGCATCGAGTCCGCCACGCTCGAGGAGATTTTCGGCCAGTGCGACTACGTGACCCTGCATATCCCCGGCGGCGACAGCACCCGCGGCTTGGTCGGAACCAAGCTGATCGGGCTGATGAAGAAAGGCGCGACCATCATCAACTGCGCCCGTTTCGGCATCGTCGATGAAGACGCCCTGCGCGCGGTCAAGGCCGAGAAGGGGCTCCGTTATCTGAACGACGTGTACCCCAAAGATGAGGCCGGGCCCAAGAGCATGGTCGACATCGCCGACCTCATGCTGCCGCATCTGGGCGCCAACACGCATGAGGCCAACTTCGTGGCCGCCCAGCGCGCCGCCCAGGAGCTGATCGACCTGGACGAGAAGGCGGACATGAGCTGCGTCGTTAACCGCGATATCCCGGTGGGGCTGGAGCGCGCCTACTGCGAGCTGGCCTTCAATCTGGCCAGCCTGGTGCGGCAGTTCGCCGGCGCCCAGGTCCCCATCAAGATGCTGGAAACCAGCTTTTACGGCGAGCTCGCGCCGTTCGGCAAATGGCTGACCGTTTCGGTCCTTTCGGGTATTTGGCACGATTTCGATCGCTACAACGATTACAAGGCCGCGGTCAAGTTCCTGAAGGAGATGGGGATCGAGCTGGTGAACCGCGAGGCCGACGCCGAAAAGGGCTACGGCAACGCGATCACGATCGACATCAAGGTCGAGCAGCCCGACAAGGGCCTTAAGAGCTTCAGCGTCCGCGGCACGGTCACCGAAGGCGTGCAGACGGTTTCGCGCATCGACGAGTTCGACCGCCTGTATTTCGAGCCGAACGGCGCGACACTCTTCTGCCTGTACGACGACCGCCCGGGCGTGATCGCCTCGATCAGCCGCAAGCTGGCCGACGCGGGCATCAACATCGAGGACATGCGCAATCCGCACAACGCCAAGACGCGGCGGTCGCTGGCCATCATCAAGCTCAACCAGCCGGTTTCGGACGACCTGGTCAAGGTGATCAAGGCCGACATCGCCGCGCATTCGGCGGTCTGCACGGTGGTCTAAGCGCCTTAAGTTTGAAATCAGGAATGAGGGGCTCCGGGTGATCCGGGACTCCTCTTTCCGGTTTTTCGGGGGTTGCCATGCAGGATGAATTGACAGTGGTGAGTTGCGCGGTGCCGGAAGCCGCGGTGGACGGGCTTTTCGAGCTGATCGATGCGGATCTTTTTACGCCGACCGCGTGGTTCGATGTCGAGAAGAAGGAATGCCGCGTCGACGTCTTTTTGGAAGATGCGTCGCAGGTCGATTCCGTCAAGCGGGCGTTGGTCCAAGCAGGAGAGACCGCAGGACTGAAGCTGGCACCGACGGTCGGCACGCTGGCTCGCAGCGATTGGGCCGAGAGCTGGAAACGGTTCTTCCACGTGGAGAAAGTCTCGGAGCATCTGGTCGTGCGCCCGTCGTGGGAAACCTATGCGGCGAAGCCCGGCGAGTGCGTGATCACGCTCGACCCCGGCCTGAGCTTCGGCACCGGAAAACACGCCACGACGCAGGCCTGCCTCCGTTTCTTGGACCGGTTGGCGGCGTCGGATGTCCGGCGCTCCGTCCTCGATATGGGGTGCGGCTCTGGCATCCTCGCGATCGGCGCGAAGCTGCTGGGCTTCGAGGCCGTGCGCGGCTTCGACAACGATCCGGACTGCATCCAGGTCTCCAACGAGAACGCCGCGATCAACGGCGTCTCCATTCCCTTTTCCTTGGACGACCTCTCGCACCCGCACGCGGTGTCGGACGTGGTGGTTGCGAATATCCTTGCGCCCGTGCTGATCCAGTTCGCGCCGCAGGTCGCGGGATCGGTCGCCGCGGGTCCGCAGGCGCGCCTGGTCGTCTCGGGCATACTGGACGAACAGTACGCCGCCGTCCGCGCGGCCTATGAGGCGCATGGGCTGGTGGAGCTCGAGAGCCTGCTGATCGAGAACTGGCGCAGCGGGCTGTTCCGGAGAAGTTAGCCCTACAGCGCCAGCTCGTTTTGGCGCGTGGCCGGCGCGAGCCCCAGGCGGCGGTAGCAGGCGGGGGTCGCGAGCCGGCCCTTGGGCGTGCGCTCCAGATAGCCCTCCTGGATCAGAAACGGCTCGTAAACCTCTTCGATGGTGTCGGGTTCCTCCCCGACCGAAACGGCGATCGTGTTCAATCCCACGGGGCCGCCGTTGAATTTGACGACCAGCGTTTCAAGGATGCGGATATCCATCTCGTCCAGACCGCGCGGGTCGATCTCCAGCAGCGAGAGCGCTTCGTCCGCGACGGTGCGCGTGATGCGGTTGTCGGCGCGGACCTGCGCGAAGTCGCGCACGCGGCGCAGGAGGTTGTTGGCGATGCGCGGCGTGCCGCGGGCCCGGGCGGCGATCTCGCGGGCTCCCTCGGCGTCGACGCTGACCTCCAGTTTGGCGGCGGAATGTTCAATGATCTGACGCAGATCGTCGATGCCGTAGTAGTCGAGTCGGTTGGCGATGCCGAACCGCGAGCGGAGCGGGGCGGAGATCAATCCGCTGCGTGTGGTGGCGCCGACCAGCGTGAACCGCGGCAGTTCCAGCCGGACGGAGCGCGCGTTGGGTCCTTGGTCGATCATGATGTCGATCACGAAGTCTTCCATGGCGGAATAGAGATACTCCTCCACGGTCCGCTGCATGCGGTGAATCTCGTCGATGAAGACGATGTCGCCGGGCTCGAGGCTGGTGAGGAGCCCCGCGAGGTCGCCGGGCTTGTCGATGACGGGGCCCGAGGTGGTTTTCACGTGAACGCCCATGGCCTCGCCCAGGATGAAGGCCAGCGTGGTCTTGCCGAGGCCCGGGGGGCCGGAGAGCAGGACATGGTCGAGCGCCTCTTTGCGCTGCCGGGCCGCCTCCACGGCGAGCAGGAGCCGGTCGCGGACTTTCTGCTGGCCGACGAAATCGTCGAAACGGGTGGGGCGCAGGCGGTTGTCGAACGAGGCGTTGCGCTGATTGAGCTCTTCTGACGGGCGTGGCTGCATGGAAAGGTATAATGGCAAAAATCGGGGCGGAAAACAATGCCGCCGAAAAAATCGGTGTCCAGTTTGCCGCATCTTTGGTTAAATAAGTTTTTCATTCTTAAACCGTTGAGTCCGCGGCGGTGCCGCGCTTGAACCCGTGAACCAGGCCTTGGGCCGATTGAGCCTTTACTTATGCGCGTAGCCATTGCCTATCCGCCGATGCCCTCCGAGAAGGGCGTTCCGCTGTTGTCGCAGAACCGTCAGTTCCAGTGGTTTACGCGGCCGACCTACATCTATCCGGTCGTTCCCGCTTTGGCCGCGACTCAGGCCAAGGGGGCCGGCCATGAGGTGGCGTGGCTGGACGGCATCGCGAGCGGGTGGACGCCGGAGGCGTTTGAGGAGCGGCTGGACGGGTTCGCGCCCGACGTGGTGATGCTGGAGACCAAGACGCCGGTGGTGAGCCGCCACTGGGCGTACATCCGCGCGCTGAAGGCGCGGATGCCCGGCGTGACGGTGGCGCTGGTGGGCGACCACGTGACCGCCCTGCCGGAGGAGAGTTTCCGGCAGTGTCCCGTCGACTTTGTGCTGACGGGCGGCGACTACGATTTCCTGCTGCTGAACCTTCTGGCCTGCCTGCAGGCTGCCGCCGGCGGACCGCTGGACTGCGCGAAACTCGAGCCGGGCATCTACTGGCGCGACGGCGTGGCGGTCCGAAGCAATGGCGCGTTCCGGCTCGACCATGATTTGAAGGCGCTGCCGTGGATCGACCGCGAATTGACGCAGTGGCGGCTTTACGCGGAAAAGAACGGGAACTACCGCCGGACACCCGGCACCTACATCATGTCCGGCCGCGACTGCTGGCACGGCAAGTGCACCTTCTGCTCGTGGACGACACTCTATCCGACATACCGCGCGCGGGAACCGAAGGACGTGGTCAACGAAATCGGCGAACTCATCGGCCGGTACGGCGTTCGCGAGATCATGGACGACACAGGCAGCCTGCCGGCGGGAGCGTGGCTCAGGACGTTCTGCGAGGAGATGATCGCGCGCGGCTACAACAAACGGGTGAAGATCGACTGCAACATGCGCTTCGGATGCCTGGACGCGGAAACCTATCGGCTGATGAAGCGGGCCGGGTTCCGGCTGGTGCTGTTCGGTCTGGAGTCGGCGAACCAGTCCACGCTGGATCGGCTGGTCAAGGGCGTGACCGTGGGGCAGATCGAAGAAGGCGCCAGGGCGGCGGCGCAGGCTGGGCTCGATGTCCATGTGACGGTGATGTTCGGCTATCCGTGGGAAGGCGAGCGCGAAATCGCCAACACCGTCTGCCTGGCGCGAAAGCTTCTGCGGAAGGGGTATGCCTACACGCTGCAGGTGACGATGGTCGTGCCCTATCCGGGCACGCCGCTATTCCGCGAGCTGGATCAGGCGGGACTGCTCCTGACCCGGGACTGGGACGACTACGACATGCGTCGGCAGGTGATGAAGTCCGGGGTGCCCGAGGAGGTCATCAAAGGTGCCGTGCGCCAGGTCTACAGGGTCTTTCTCCATCCCGAGACGATTCTGCGGCGGCTGGTGTCCACGCGCGACCCGCTGGCGGACCTGAAATTCTATTGGCGCGGATTCCTGTCGCTGGCCGGACATCTGAAAGATTTCCGGGGGTGACGCGGTGTGGCGAATGACGGAATGTATATGGTTGAACACGCATAAAGATGAAGGAAAGATTGTGTGAAGGGAAAAGAAGTTTATTTTCCGCAAAATTCCTGTTGTCTGTATCATTCATCCGTGCTACAGTTTTTAACACTGTTGGATAAAGAGTTTGTTCTTCGGAAGCAGAGAGAGAGCCGTTTTTTGAAAAGCTTGATGAGACATTGTGTCTGGCGCGCGGTAGCGGTTTGCATGGCGGTGGCCTTTTGCGGATGCCGGACGCCTTCAGAAAACGGCACGGGCGTGGACGGTTTGCCGGTGTATGTGGATCCGGGGGAGCCGACGATCAAGCCGGGTCTGACGTTGCGCGTGGCCGTCACGGCATCGGGCGCGGAGGCGGTGAAGGAGGAGCTGAAAGAGGTCAATGCGAACGGTGAGATTCTGATGCCGCTGATCGGCTCGGTAAAATGCGAGGGCATGACGACGGTCGATTTGCAGGACAAGATCAAAACCGCGTATAAGGACTATTTCATCGATCCGCAGGTGACGGTGGGTTTCGTCTATGTGGAGAATTCGGGGATGAAGTCCCCGTGGGGCTCGGTGTTGCTGATGGGAGAGGTGACGCGCCCCGGACCCGTCAATATGCCCTCCACGCGCGACTTGACGGTGACGCGTGCGGTCATGATGGCGGGTGGCGCCACCGCGCTGGCGGATAAGCGCGCGGTAAGGGTGACGCGCCGCGAGAAGGATGGGACGCTGAAGAAGTTTGTCGTCGATATCGATAAGATCGGCAAAGAGGGCCGTTCCGATTTGGATATCGCCTTGAAGCCTGGCGATGTGGTTTGGGTGCCGGAGTCGTGGTATTGAGTGCGGAGGAGAGGTAAGATGAAACAGGTTAAATCCGGGTTGTGGGTCGCAGTGGCGCTGGGATTCGTTCTAGAAGCCGCCGTGCTCGTTGCGCAAGAGCCGACGCTCCTGACGCGCGCTCAGTGGTTGAAGAAGATCGGCGCGTCCGTGACGAGCGTCGAGGTGTTGCGCGCGACGCTGACGCAGATTGCGCCGGAAGACCGCGTGGAATTCACGCAGCGGATGTTGAAAGCGGTCACCCGGATGCCCGTGGGGCCGGAAGAAAAGTCGGCCGCTTTTGTCCGGACCGCGGTGGCCTGTATCGGGGGCGTCAACAACGGCACCAAAAAGCAGGTGATCGCCGAGGTGTTCGCGGGCACCCCCGTGGAGTTCTTGCCGGTGCTGACGGAAGAACTCGCCAAGCGGTTCGATCAGGGATTCAACAATTTGACGGATGAGCAATTCGAGAAGATCGCCGGCGAGACGTTGGGCAGCGGCGTCGCGCGCAATGCCAAGACGGACGCGCCGTCCGTGCGGAATACGTTTGTTATTCTGGCTTTTGTGCGGGGTGCCAAGAATCCGGCCCTTCAGAACAAGCTGATCGCCCAGTTGCCGGATGAGCGGATGCGGAATCTGGCGGCCTCGTGGGTCCCGCCGGCTCTTAAAGACCGCAACTATGAAGCCATGCTGGCGGCGGCGGATGTCGAGTTTGTACCTGTCCGTCAGCCCGAGTTGCTGCGCTTGATCGGACACGCGAACCTGGACCGTCTTCTGGCGGATCTTAACGCGAATCTGTTGAAGGACGCCGATAAGCTTTTGGAGGATGAGACCGGTTCGAATATCGTGACGAGTGTGTGGTTGCCGTTGCCCGAGGTGCAGACCGTGGCAGGGGGCTCGGCGTGGTCCGGCGCGCAACAGGTGAATTTCGGCATTACGCGCGTGCCCAATCACACGTCGCAGATTTCATATCCAGGCGGTTATCAGAATCAAGGGACCAGCATCAATCAGGGACCCGGTTTTATCGGGGGGACGCGGTAGGTCTTGCGGCCCGCGGCCGAACGCTGAAAAGAAATCTCGAACGTTTTTTCGTGAAAGTGAAGGAGTGTTGGTTATGGCTACAAGAACGGTCCCGTATGCGATGGCGAGCATCGGCTTCTTGTTTTCTGTGGTGCTGGGGCTCACCGGCCGCGCGCAAGAAACCCAAGGGTTCAAATTCAATAATTTGACGGTGTCGCCGTATGTGAACCTCGAATACGCCTATGATTCGAATGTGGACTATGACAAGTCGGAGTACAGCGACAGCATCCTGACGGTCAATCCCGGCGTGGATCTGACGTACAAGGGAAATGACTGGGGCCTTTCGGGAAACGCGTGGTACGGCTATGACCGGTATCTGGACTATCAGGAGCTGAACGGTCCCCGCTACGGCGAGAATCTGAAGTTCTATACGGAGTCGGCCAAGGGGTGGCGTCTGGTATTAGGCGAAAGCTACTTGAAAAGCCGCGAAGACGATTCGATCCTCGATGGCGGCCGCGGACTTTGGCGGGACCGTGACCTTTTGGAGCTGACGGGTGCGCTCTCGTATCAGCTCAGCGAGCGGACCGGCATCACGTTGAGCGGAATGTATTCCGACCTCAATTACGACAACAATCAGACGCAGTATTACGATTTGTACGGCTGGCGCGAATGGAGCACGGGTTTGGAACTGGCCCGCAAGCTGACCGAAAAGAGCAACCTGCTGGTGACCGGTTCGTATCAGCAGTATGAGAGTAACGGCGCGACGGGAATCGACAGCACCAGCACCGGTTATACGCTGATGGGCGGCTTCGGTTCTCGCGCCACGGAGCGGATCTCCTACCGCGCGTTGACCGGCGTGAGTCGGTTTGAATACGCGACCGATGACCAGTTGACGGGATGGACCTACAGTTTGGACGCGAACTGGCTGATCAGCAAGAAACTGGCGGCGACTGTCGCGGGATCCAGTTACTTCCAGCCGAGCGAGCGCGAGGCGAACCAGGCGATGCAGGTGTACACGCTTTCGGGCGGCTTGACCTATCGTCCCATGCGGAAGTTGACCACGCGGTTTGATTTGGCCTACCGTCGTGAAGAAAACGAGTACGCGACGTCTGCGGAAGGGTCGGTCACCGACGACATCGTCTCGGCGCGCGTCCGGGCGGATTACCAACTGATGCGGCATATGTCCGTTTACGGCGGTGTCGAGTATGATGAACAGATGTCCGACGAGGACGACTATGAATTTGACCGATTCCGCGGAACGCTGGGCTTGAGTCTCCGCTACTAAGCGATAACGCATGTGTTTTGCCTCGCTGTTGTTTCCGCCTACGCGACGACCAGAAGTGTAGGCGGATTTTTTATGCAAACGGGTGTGGTGGCGCGGATATGATTCAGAAGATGTTGACAAAGTATGGGCTTTTGTTTCATGTCGCCTGCGTCTGTCTCTTGCCTGTGTTGTCTGTCGGCCGTACCCGCTCGTTCAGCCTTGTCCCGCTGTTGTGGCTTTCGCTGGTGGCCGTCGAACTGATGTTCCTGCTGCCGTCCGTGCGACGGGCCGAGACGTTGGCCGATGCGCGTCAGCGCGTGGTCCGGATGCTCGTCTGGGACCCTTTTTTATATATCGGTTTAGCCGTCATCGGCGTTGCCGCTGTTCAATGGATGAATAGCGGTTGCGCGTTGATCTATTTGCCGGATGCCGATATTTGGCAGATGAGCAAGCCTCCCGTTCCTTGGGCGCCTTTCAGTGTGGAGCCGCGCGCGGCGCTGTCGCAGCTTTCCGTGTTTACGGCGTGCGTGGCTGTCGGCCTGATCCTGCGGGTGGCTTTGAGCAAAACCGCGAAGCGTCTGCTGCTTCAAGTCCTCGCGGCGGCCTGCGGTTGCGTGGCGCTGTTCTCGGTTTTTCAGGCGAGCCAGAAGGTTCAGCCTTACCTGGAGCGGACGGCGGGGCTGGACGCGTCCGCCATGGGAATCTTTTTCGGTTTCTGGTTGCTCCTTGGGATGGGGCTTTTTGCGGACATGGTGGCGCGGGACCTGCGGGGGCGGGTCCTTTTTTCCGTTATTGGCATTGTCGGCAATCTGATGGGAATGCTTTTTTTCGCCAGCGCCCTGTCGGTCGTGATCTATATCGTTCTGACCGCTCTGCTGTTCATCTACTGGATGATCTACCTGTCTCCGCACGTGTCAAAGGCTGCCCAGCTCAAGCTGTTTATTGGTTCGCTGCTTGTGGCGGGTGCCATTTCTGCCGCCCTGATGTATCTGTGCCCTCAGAATCCGGTGGCCGAAAAATTGAAAGCGGCATGGCCGGTGACGGAATATTGGGACAGCTTGTCGTCGATTAAAAAGGTCAGGGCCGACACGGCCATCGGCATCTGGCAAGACCATCCGTGGGTGGGTGTTGGGGCGGATGGCTTTTATCATTTTGTCGGCCTGTCTGTAGATTCGAAAGATTGGAACTTGATCAAGACAGATCAGGCGTATGTGTATAACGACAATTTTCAGTTCTTGTGTGAATATGGCGTGTTGGGGGGAGGGTTTCTGTTGGCTGCCGTGATCGTCTTGCTGATGCCCGTTTGCTACCGTGCGCGAATCGCTTGGAAGAATAAGACGGGGGGCGATGATGACGGGCGCGTTTTCATTTTGCGCCTGTCGCCGATTGTCGTGGCCGGTGTCCTCGCCGCCGGCGTGTGTTTCTTGGAAAGCTGGATCGTCAGCCCCTTTCGTTCGGCCGGTCTGTTGCTCGCATGGACGTGTGTGATGTCGGTGATGCCCGCTTTCTTGCCTTCGCAAACGCATGACGGTGCGCGGGGTTAGCCAAAAATAAGCTTTGGTGCGGCCGGCTGTTGCGATAAACTGTCTATTTTATTTGGAGAAGTGCGATGAGTGACACGGAGCAAGCCTCTTCCAGCGATTCGAAGTCGGTATCGCACCGCCCGATGTATTATGGCGGAGATAGCCGGGCCATGTACTACGGGGGATCTTCACGGCCCATGTATTATGGTTCGAGTTCGCCCGCCGCATATTCCGGCGGCAGCGGCGGTTATGGCGGCGCATACTATTATGGCGGCGCCGCCGGTGGCGGCGGCGAAGAAGATGATTCCTTGATGGGTGCCGTCACGGCCGGGCGCATGCTCCGCGTCTGCACGCAACGGTGGGTCACCATTTTGGTTTTCGTGATTATCGGCTTCATCGCGGCGTTCGCGGTGTTCAAGATCTCGCCGATGATCTATGAGGCCGAGAGCCTTTTCGAAATGAGCATGCGTGGTTCAACCTACACGGGCATGCGTAAGGCGATCATCGACTCCGACATGGGGTCAACCATGGACGAGGTCTTCAATACCCGGTTGGCGCGGCTGCGCAGCCGCGCGGTGATCGAACAGATCGTCAGCCAGTACCGCAGCGATTATCCCAGTTCCACCGTCACCGATCAGCAGTTGATCGATACGCTGGTCAGCTCGAAAATGACCTTGCAGCGCCGGTCGCGCTTGATCCGCATTACGGTGCGGTCGACCGACCCGCAGCTGGCGACGGATCTGGCCAATGCGTATGCCAAGGCGTCGGAGTTGTTCACGTCGGATCAGAACCGCAATGAATCCGAAGTGGCGGTCTCGTGGCTGTCGACGACGACCGAGCAGCAGAAGCGCAACCTCGAGCGCGCCGACAAGGAGATGCTGGATTTCCGCGTGGCGAACCAGCTCGACTTCATGGCGAGCGAGAGCGAGACGGCGCAGCAGGCCTTGGGGAAGATCAACACGGAGATCCTTGAGCTGGAGGGCGATGTCACCAAGGCGACGGAACTCCGGAAGACGCTGGAGGCCATCCAGAACGATCCCGAAAAATTCGGCTCGCTGCCCGATTCCGTGCCGCGCTCACTGGAGATCGGCACCGCCTATCAGCTGCTCCAAAAAACGTTGGCCGAGAAGAATTCGCTGCTGGCCCGGTACACCGCCAACCACCCCGAAGTCAAAGTCAAAGAAAAAGAGGTCGAGGTCTTTTCACAGCAGTTCGCGGACGTTGTCTGCCGTGCGCTTGAAACCTGTAAGGCGAATCTCGACCTGCTGCAGCGCCAGGTGGCGCAACTGACGCCCAAGCGCGACGAGCTTACGAAAAAGCTCTCGGATCTGGAGCTGAAGATCGTTTCGGCGAAAATGAAGCTCGAGCAGCTGGAGCGTGAGCGCGAGGTCGCGGACATCAGCTACAAATCGCTTCTGCAGCGCACCCGCGAGGCACAGCTGGCTTCGGACGAGAATACGGCGATTATCAAACAGGTCGAGCCCGCTTACCGTCCGACCAAGCCGGTGTTGCCGAACCCGCTGATCATTTTCCCCTCCGGTCCGGCGATCGGCTTGATTCTCGGCATCATCTTCGTGCTGATCCTCGATCACCTGGAGGACAAGATCGTCGGGATCTCGGACATCGAGCAGCGGTTGCGCCTCAAGACGCTGGCCGTGCTCCCGCATGTGCGTCGCAAGAAGCGCGAGCAGTTGGCGCGGCTGGTGTCGGACGATAAATTCTCTCAGTTTGCGGAAGCGGTCGCGGGGCTCCGCAACCTGCTGGATTCGCCCCGCTATCAGGAGATGTCGAAAGTCCTGCTGTGCATGAGCACGCAGCCCGGCGAAGGTAAGACGATCACATCTTGCAGCTTGGCCGCATCGTGCGCTCAGAGCGGGCAGAAGACGCTGTTGGTCGACTTCGACATGCGGCGTCCCCGCCTGGCCCGCATTTTCGAAAAGAAACCGGACGAGTTCCACAGCCTGCCGCATACGCTGGCCAAGGCCGACGTGTCGCAGTTTGAAACGTTGCCGGTCCCTTCCGGGGTTGAGAATCTGGACGTGATTTTGTCCAAGGCCTCGTCGGAAATCAGCCCCGCCAACCTGATGGGCAGCGGGATCATTGTCGATTTCTTCAAGTGGGCGCGCGAACATTATGACCGCGTCGTCATCGACTCGCCGCCCTTCGGCATCGTCGGCGATGTGATGACCCTCGCTTCGCTGGTCGATGCGGTGATGATCATGTGTTGTCCCGACCGGACGCGTTTCCAGCCGATCAAGCATGCGGCCCGTCATTTGACGGAGTCCGGCGCGCGGGTCATCGGCGTGATTGTGAACGACGTCGACTTCGGGCGGCGCAACCAGTTCAGCCAGTATGACTACCACTACCGGTACGCGTATCGCTACACCTCCCGCTATGGCGCTTACGGCCAGGGAAAGAAACGGAGCGGAAGCGGCGGCGGCGAGAAGCGGGCCGACGTGCCGGCGAAAAGCAAGCCGCTCTATGGTGACGATCTGGCGCCTTCCTCGTCGGTGCCCCGGCAGGACGTGGTGGACGTCTCCATGACGGACGACGAATAGGGTGTGTGCTTATGAAACGCGTGATTGTTACGGGAGGAGCCGGCTTCATCGGCTCCGCCGTTGTCCGTCACCTCATCCGGAATTCTGACTGCGAAGTCCTGAATCTGGATAAGCTGACTTACGCGGGCAACCTGGCTTCGTTGCGGGAGGTGGACGGGAATCCGCGGTACCGCTTTGAGCACGTGGATATCTGTGACCGGCCTGCGCTGGCGCGCGTGTTTGCGGATTTCCGCCCGGAGGCGGTCATGCACCTTGCCGCCGAATCGCATGTGGACCGGTCGATCGACGGCCCCTCTGCGTTCATCCAGACCAACATCGTCGGCACCTCGGCATTGCTGGAGGTCGCCACGGCCTTCTGGCGGGAGAGGCCCGACGCCGCGCGGGCCGCTTTCCGTTTCCAGCATATCTCCACGGATGAGGTTTACGGGTCGCTGGGGCCGGAAGGTCTGTTTACCGAGCGCACGCCGTATGATCCGCGGTCGCCCTATTCGGCCAGCAAGGCGTCGTCGGATCACCTCGTCAGGGCTTGGCATCACACCTACGGTTTGCCCGTGCTGATCACGAACTGTTCGAATAATTACGGGCCTTATCATTTTCCGGAGAAGCTCATCCCGCTGGTCATTCTGAACGCGCTGGAAGGCCAGCCGTTGCCGATTTACGGTAAGGGCGATAACGTGCGCGACTGGCTCTATGTCGAGGACCACGCCAAAGCGTTGTGTCTGGTGTTGCGGAAGGGCGGCCCTGGCGAGACCTATAACGTCGGCGGCAATAACGAGCGGACCAATCTCCAGGTGGTTCAGACGATTTGCGACGTCCTCGATGACCTCCGTCCTCCGACCTCCGTCCTCCGACCTCCGTCCTCCAGTTATCGAGGGCTGATCACCTTCGTTCCGGACCGCCCCGGGCATGATCGGCGGTATGCGATCGATGCGGCGAAGCTGCGGACGGAGTTGGGGTGGGTGCCCGAGGAAAGGTTCGATACCGGCATCCGCAAAACGGTGCAGTGGTATCTCGACAACGCGTGGTGGTGGCAGCCGATCCGCGACAAGAAGTACGCGGGTCAGCGGCTGGGCAAGGCTTAGGGGCGGAGGTCGGAGAAGTGCGGGAGTGCATTAGTTCATTAGTGCGATAGTCATTTGCCCGAGGCTTAGCCCCGCAATCATTTTTGTTGGTTGAAAAAACGGAACGACATTCTGACCTCTGACCACTGACCACTGACCACTGACTACTGACCTCTGTTATCTGTTCCCTCAAGGAGAAACGTCGTGACAAAACGCAAAGGCATCATCTTGGCGGGCGGAGCCGGGACCCGGCTCTATCCGGTAACCCAAGTCATGTGCAAGCAGCTGCTGCCGGTCTTCGACAAGCCCATGATTTACTATCCGCTCTCGACGCTGATGCTGGCGGGTATCCGCGATGTGCTGATCATTTCAACGCCGGAGGCCACGCCGGTTTTCCAGCGTCTGCTGGGGGACGGCGCGCAGCTCGGCATGCGGTTCGAGTACAAGGTCCAGGAAGTCCCGAACGGCTTGGCCCAAGCGTTTGTTTTAGGACGCGAATTCATCGGCGACGCGCCGGTCTGCCTGGTGCTGGGCGACAACATCTTTTACGGCGACGGGATGCGGCGGATGCTGGCCGAAGCCGATACCTCAGAGGGGGCTACGGTGTTCGGGTACTACGTGAACGATCCCCAGCGCTACGGCGTGGTGAGCTTTGATCGTGCGGGCCTTGCCGAATCGATCGAGGAGAAGCCCGCTTGCCCTAAATCCAACTATGCCGTCGTGGGACTCTATTTTTACGGCAACGAGGTGGTCAAGATCGCAGCGGAACTGAAGCCTTCCGCGCGCGGCGAATACGAAATCACCGACCTGAATCAACACTACCTCCAACAAGGGTGTCTCAAAGTCAAGTTGATGGGCCGCGGTTTCGCGTGGCTCGATACCGGCACGCACGATTCTCTCGCCGATGCGACGGCCTTCGTCAAGGCGATCCAAGACCGGCAGGGGCTTAAGATCGCCTGCATCGAGGAGATCGCCTGGCGCATGGGTTTCATCGACCGTGACCAGCTCGCACGGTTGGCCGAGAATCTGCGTAAATCGACCTACGGCGAATATGTGGCACGGCTGCTGGCGCAAGACGTCCTCTGAGTTCTTTCGCAAAGCCCGCTAGTAGACTGCGCAACAAGAAAGTTCGGACAGGATTGGCATGATTGCAAGCCCTTGAATTCAATCCTGTAAATCATGTAATCCTTATGCTGATCGGATCGAACACGCTCTTCGTCACCAGGGTGTTGGAAGTCCTAACTCGTCCGTTCTGACTCGTCCTTCGGTTGTGGATTCAACAAAGTTGAATCACACCCCCTTCAGACCGCGTTGTGGCTTGCATCCCACCTTCTCCCTTTGGTATTTTATTCGTCTAACCAGAACCGTTGTTTGAAGGTTTCGGACGAGATCGGTTTCTGAATGCGTAAAATCTTTGTTGTTAACGAGTTACAAAGTGTGCGAAAGGGATGTTTTCGCATACTTTGCGGGGACGGAGTCTGCTCCGGACAGAAGTTTTAACAGGTTCGCTCTTTCGTTCCGGCTCGCAGGAGGGCAAGCCGGGGAGGCGGGGGCGATTTTTAAGGAACAAAACCATGAGTAAGTTGACGACGCGCCATGTTTACACTTCCGAATCGGTTTCGGAAGGGCATCCCGACAAAGTGTGTGACCAGATCTCGGACGCGATTCTGGACGCGTGTATCGCGAATGACCCTGCGGCGCATGTCGCCTGCGAGACTGCGGCCGGAACGAATCTGGTTGTCAACGTCGGCGAGATCACCTGCAAGAATTGGGAGAAGATCAATCCTCAGGCCATCGTGCGCGATGTCGTCAAAGACATCGGGTACGACACGCCCGCAGAGGGCTTCAGTTACGACACCTTCAATTATGTCAGCGCCTTGCACGGCCAGTCGCTCGACATCGCGCAGGGCGTCAACAAGGTTAAGCTCGAAGAGCAGGGGGCCGGCGATCAGGGGATGATGTTCGGTTATGCGTCGAACGCCACGCCGCAGCTCATGCCCGCTCCGATCGTTTATGCCCACAGCCTCTTGCAGTTTTTCACCACCCTGCGCAAGAACGGCGAGATCGCCTATCTGCGCCCGGACTCCAAAGCCCAGGTCAGCGTGTTGCATGAGGGCGGCTGCGCCAAAGAGATTACCGCCGTGGTGATCTCGCATCAGACGCGCGAGGTGCCTATCAAGCGGATCCGCAAGGACCTGGAGGAGGCCGCCCGCTCACTTCTGAATGATACCGGGATGCTGACCAACCGGACGAAGTTTTACATCAACCCGACGGGACGGTTCGTGATCGGCGGGCCTTGCGGCGACTCCGGCCTGACCGGCCGCAAGATCATCGTCGACAGCTACGGCGGCGTGGGTTCTCACGGCGGCGGCGCATTTTCCGGCAAGGACCCCTCTAAGGTCGACCGTTCGGCGGCTTACTATTGCCGCTATGCGGCGAAGAACATCGTGGCCGCGGGCCTGGCGGACAAGTGCGAGATTCAGGTGGCCTACGCGATCGGCGTCGCGAAGCCGCTGAGCATCAACGTCAGCACCTACGGCACCGGCAAAGTATCCGAGTCGGCGATCGAGAAGATCCTCATGGCGAATGAGATCTTCGATTTCCGCCCCGGCATGCTGATCAAGGATCTGGGCCTGACGAAGCCCAAAGGCTGGTCGTACCGCAAGACCTCGAACTACGGCCACTTTGGACGCGAAGGTTTCCCGTGGGAGAAGACCGACCGCGTCTCCGCCCTCCGCTCCGCCGCCGGATTGAAATAATCACACAAAGGCACAAAGGCCACAAAGGATGGATGCTGCGCTTGAAAAAATGGCTTCAGATGTCCTGAACGCGGCCTTTGCGATTCATTCGGATTTTGGCCCCGGGCTTCTCGAACGTGTCTACCACATGCTGCTTGTGAGCAAGCTGAAGCGGATGGGATATTCAGTTGAGCATGAGGTTCCGGTGACCTTTTCGTATGAAGGTGATGTTTTTCAAGATGCGTTCAGAGTGGACGTGCTGGTTGAGAAGCAGCTGGTCGTCGAACTGAAATCTACAGAGACGCTGTCTCCGGTTTTCGGCAAGCAGGTGCTGACCTATTTGCGCCTGATGGACCTGCGGCTGGGCCTGCTGATTAACTTCGGCGCCGCGCATCTCAAGGATGGCATTAAGCGTATTGCCAATTAGCTACATGACCTCCTTTGTGTCCTTTGTGCCTTCGTGTGAGAAAAAGGAATTTATGAACTACAAAGTCAAAGACATTGGCCTCGCCGAGTGGGGCCGCCGCGCGATCGAGATCGCCGAAAAAGAAATGCCCGGACTGATGGCGACCCGCGCCAAGTACGGGCCGCAGAAGCCGCTCAAGGGCGCGCGCGTCATGGGCAGTTTGCACATGACCATCGAAACCGCCGTGTTGATCGAGACGCTCGCCGAACTCGGCGCGGACGTGCGCTGGTGCTCCTGCAATATTTTCTCCACGCAGGATCACGCCGCCGCCGCGATCGCCGCGGCCGGCATTCCCGTCTTCGCCTGGAAGGGCGAGACGCTGGAGGAGTACTGGTGGTGCACCCGGCAGGCGCTCACGTGGCCGGACGGCTCCGGGCCGCAACTGATCGTCGATGACGGCGGCGATGCCACGCTGCTGCTGCACCGCGGCCTCGACGCGGAGAAGGACGCCGCGTTCCTCGATGTTCCGACCGACGTCGAAGAGCTGCAGGTCATCAACGCCCTCATCAAGAAGATGCTCAGGGAAACGCCCGGCTGGTTCGCCCGCGCGGTCAAAGGCTGGAAGGGCGTCTCGGAAGAGACCACCACCGGCGTCCACCGCCTGTATCAGCTTGAGGCCGAGAAGAAACTGCTGGTTCCCGCCATCAACGTCAACGACTCCGTGACCAAGTCCAAGTTCGACAACATCTACGGCTGCCGCGAGTCGCTGGTCGACGGCATCAAGCGCGCGATGGACGTGATGATCGCCGGCAAGGTCGCGTTCGTCTGCGGCTACGGCGATGTCGGCAAGGGCTCCGCCGAGTCGCTCAAAGAGCACAAGGCTCAGGTGTGGGTTTCCGAGGTCGATCCGATCTGCGCGTTGCAGGCCTGCATGGCGGGCTACAAGGTGACGACCGTCGAGGACGCGCTGCCGGTCGCCAACATCTACGTGACCACGACCGGCAACTGCGACATCATCACCGCCGAGCACATGAGCAAGATGCGCGACCAGGCGATCGTCTGCAACATCGGGCACTTCGACAACGAGATCCAGGTGGCCCGCCTCAAGGCGTGGCCGGGCGTCCGGCACGTCAACATCAAGCCGCAGGTCGACAAGTACATCTTCCCGGACGGGCACTGCATCTACCTGCTCGCCGAGGGCCGCCTCGTCAACCTCGGCTGCGCCACGGGCCACCCCAGCTTCGTGATGTCCAACAGCTTCACGAACCAGACCCTCGCCCAGATCAAGCTCTGGAACGAGAAGCTCGCGGTCGGCGTCTACCGTCTGCCCAAAGAGCTCGACGAAGAGGTCGCCCGGCTCCATTTGGAACAGCTCGGCGCGAAGCTCACCGTTCTCAGCCAGGCGCAGGCCGACTACATCGGCGTGCCGGTCAACGGCCCTTACAAGCCCGAGCACTATCGGTACTAACCCGCCCGGGTGTTTCCCCGCGAATCCCCGCGAATGAGAAGCGGTGCTCATTTTTTACGGGCTGCGCCCGTCGCTGATCGCAAAAAAATGAGCCCCGCATCCGCACGGGGCTCAACACCGAAGCCGTTGGCCCGGGTTTTTAGCGATCAGCGTAAAGAAAACACGGGCCAAGTTCTTATTCGCGGAGATTAGCGGGGAAAAGGTTTTCTTAAGGTCTCATGAAACTTCTCCTCACAGGCGGAAAGGGCATGCTGGGGCGTACGCTCCAGCGTCATCTCCGGCACCACGAGCTGTTCGTCGTCGACCTGCCCGAGGTCGACATCACCGACGGCCGCGGCGTGGAACAGGCCGTCAACGCCTTTAGGCCCGAGGTCGTGATCCACGCGGCGGCCATGACGCAGGTGGACGCCTGCGAGAGCGACGCCGACAAGGCCTACCGCATCAACGCGCTCGGCAGCGCTTATGTAGCCCGCGCTGCGGCGCGCTGCGGCGCGCGACTGATCGCGCTCTCCACGGACTACGTGTTCGACGGTTGTCTGAGCCGGCCCTATCACGAATACGACGCGCCCGCGCCCCGCACGGTCTACGGCGCCAGCAAGCTCGCGGGCGAAGAGGCGGTCCGCCGCCACTGCCCCGACCACACGATCCTGCGCATCGCCTGGCTCTATGGCGAAGAGGGCCCGAGCTTCCTCCACACCCTGATGAAACTCGGGGCGCAGGCCGGGGAGCCGCTCAAAGTTGTCGACGACCAGCGCGGCAACCCTACCTCGACCGACGCCGCGGCGGAGCTGATCGCGCGCCTGCTCGAAACACCGGTGCCTGGTGTGGTGCACGGCTCCTGCGAAGGCGAGGCCACCTGGTTCGAATTCGCGCAGGCGATCTTCAAGCGTGCCGGGCTGTCCCGCGGGCTGATGCCCTGCACGACCGCCGAATTTCCGCGCCCCGCGCCGCGCCCCGCCAACTCCCGCCTGGAAAAGCGCGTCCTGCGCCTCGCGGGCCTCCCCCCCATGCCGCACTGGGAAGAAGCGCTGGAGAAGTTCGTTCGTGCATGAGTGCGTTAGTTCATTAGTTAATGAACGTCCCCCTCACCTTCTGCCCTCTGCGGAAAAATCTTTCTCATCTCCACGCACTGCCTCACTGCCGCACTAACGAACTAATGCACTAACGAACTAATGCACTTCTCCCCATGAACTTCTTTATCCGCAACGTTCTTCTTCTTCACCTCTTCGCCTTGGCGTTGGCCTTCAGCTGGATTCACGGCGGCACGCGCCCGGATCTGCTCTTGCCGGTTGTGCCGTGGCTCACCGCGTTTGTGCTGGAGTTCCTGCTGGTCTTTCCGCAGGCCAAGAGTACGGAGACGTTGTCAGAGGCACGCAGCCGCGTGTGGCATTCGCTCGCGCGCGATCCGCTGCTCTACCTCTCTGTGGCGCTGATCCTTCTGCTGGTGATCCCCCTGTTCAACGTGTCGGGATATCCGGAATACAACGCGGCCCTCAAACAGTGGCGCAATCCGGCACCGCCGATGCCGGGGCTGCCCTTCTGCGTCAACCGGTCCGAACACGCCGTGCTGCTGCTCTGGTTCCCGCCGGTCCTGATCGCCGCGCTCGCCGCCAAACACGGGCTGCTGAAAAAGGGCAAGCGCCTTTTGCTGGAGGGGCTCTGCTGGAACGGCGCGGCGCTCGCCGTGTTGGGTTTCGCGCAGCTGGCGGGCGGCGCCAAGAGCGTCTTCTGGGGCACGCAGGAATTCGCCTACTTCTTCTCCACCTTCGGCTATCCCAATTTCGCGGGAGCTTTCTTCACGCTCCTCTTTGCGCTTTCGTCGGGTCTCTGGTTCGGGCGCGTGAGCGCCGACCTGGTCGGGCCGTCGGCGTCTGGCCTCGGGTTTGGCGCCGAGGGCACGCAGCAGGCCAGCGGCCACTGGCTGTTGATTCCCCTGCTTTTGAATCTGGGTGCCGCGATCGCCTCCTTGAGCCGGGCCGCCATCTTGCTGTGCGTGGTGGTATTCGTGGTGTTGAGCCTCTACATGATCATCGGAGTCTGGCAGAGAACGGAGTCCGGAGGACACGTCAAGCTGATCGCCACGGTTATCCTGGCGCTGTTTGTTGGAGGGCTCTCCTTCACGGTGTTTGCGCCGAAGGCGCTGAAAACCGAGATCGTGAGCATCACGCCAGCCTCCGTGGCTGAGCGGGTTTCCGGCCGGGCCCAATATCACGCGCGTGTCGCCAAAGCGATTTTCCGGGACCATCCCGTGTTTGGCGTCGGCGGCTGGGGGTATCCGCATTACCTGACGCAGTACTTGACGCCCGAAGAGCGCAAGAGCATGCAGATCAACGGCGGGGCGAATGTGCACAACGACGCGCTGCAGTTTCTTGCGGAGCAGGGCGCGGTCGGGTTTAGTCTCATGGCGCTCTGCGTCCTGATGTTGGCGGCTCCGCTCGTCTGGCTGTCCTTCAAAATGTGCCGCGCGCTTGCGGCTGCGGGAGACGATGCGACGGCGGCAAAACCCCGCTGGCTGTACCGGTTGCCGCCCGTGTTGATCGCGGTGTTCGTCGGCGCGGCCGCCACGGTCTGCCACTCGCTGGGCGACCTGCCCTTCCGCGACCCCGCGATCGTGTCGGTCTGGATCCTGGCCTTCGTCTGTGTGTCCGGCTTCCTCCCCGCAATCCGAAAGAATTGATTTTTTCCCGCGAATCTCCGCGAATGAGAGGCGGCGCTCATTTTTTCCGGGCTGCGCCCGTCGCTGATCGCTGAAAAATGAGCGTCGCGGTCATCTCGGTGACCTCTTTCAACGTTGAAGCCGTCGGTTCAGATTTTCAGCGATCAGCGTCAAGAAAATCCGAACCGACTCTCCATTCGCGGAGATTCGCGGGAAGACGCTACTACGGGAGTATAATCGCCCGTCGCTGATGGCTAAATAATGAACACCGCGGTCCTCTCAGTAGCCGTAGCAAGGCCATCTCCGATTTCGCTTTCAGCGCTGAAGTCGTTGGTTTGTTTTCCCAGCGATTAGCGCCCGGGGAAAACAAACCAACTCCCATT
>DAOPZC010000037.1:0-48679 GCA_035353175.1 Kiritimatiellia bacterium
CCTGGCCGAGCGACATCAGCCGGACATCCGGCCCGTTGTTGAAGATCCAGGCCGGCTCGCGCGCCAGCAGCGCCACGGCGCACATCACACTCATCAACGCGACACAAGGTTTTCTGATCATTCTACTCCTCGCTTACTGGCACAACGCTTGTTTCCGCTTTGTCATGTCTCTCGTCCCAGCGTTTCGCCTTCGCCATGCTATCAAAAGCGACGGCACTAAGGAGTACCAAAAAAAGACGGGGCGAACCAGCCTATAGAGTGGGTACGCCCTTGATCTTCGAGTCGAAATGCGATATATATGCATTAATTTGAAACACTTCTTTGTGGTGGCGTTGTCTGAACCTTCAGCGCAAAGAATCAGCGGCGCGTGAAAACCGCCGGTTTCACCTTGGGGAGAGAAATGAAGAAATCATGTCTGCTGGGAATAGCGCTCTTGGCCGCTTTCTACGGTGTTTCATTTCCGCAAAGCATCCAGGCGGCCGACGCCAAGGGAGACGGGGCCGCGTCCGTTACGGCACGGAGATTGTTCAACGGGAAGGACCTAACCGGGTGGCACACGTTCCTCAAAGAGCGGGGAAAGAATGTCGACCCGAAAGGCGTGTTCTCGGTGGCCAATGGTGTCATCCGTATCACGGGTGAAGAATGGGGAGGGCTGGTCACAGAGGAGGACTTCTCGAACTACCGTCTTACGCTCGAATATCGCTGGCTCGGGACCCGGCACGGGAGCAAGACCAAGGCTGCGCTGGACAGCGGGATCCTTTTTCATTCGACCGGTGTTGACGGGGGCTTCGGCGGTATTTGGATGGCCTCTCACGAATACAACCTCATCCAAGGCGCGTCGGGGGATTTCTGGACCGTGCATCCGAAAGGCGCAGACATGTACCTGAAAGCCGAAGTCGCGGACGAGAAGCTCGATGGACGCTATTTCATATGGAAGGAAGGCGGCCGCGAAATTTCCATTTCCGGCAACGGTCGGGTCTGCCGATTTGACATTGACCGCGGCTGGACGGACACGCCCGGTGCGCCGTTCGCCGTGAACGAAAAACCGGTCGGCGAATGGAATACGGCCGAACTTGAGTGCCGCGGCGACGCGGTGACCTGCTGGTTCAACGGCAAACTCGTCAATCAAGCGACGCACGTGAAACCTTGCGGCGGACGCATCCAACTTCAGAGCGAAGGGTGCGGGGTTGAATTCCGCAACATCCTTTTGACACCGCTGACGGGAATCACGCGTTAGCCCCCCATTCTTTTTTGCACGAATCGACAGGTGGCAGCCGACTTTTCAGCGCAACCCGCACAAGAAAGTCTCAGCATATTCTCGGCAGCAATTCGCCGCGCGGCACGTCGACAAGACGGCGTCCGCCCGCAAGCGTTTCCAACACGACGCGGCCGGTGTTGTCGCGCGTCACGACCCCCAAACACGCGGCCCCCGCGCCTTCAGGCATCGCGTGCCAGCGCCGCAGGATCTCCGGTGCCGCACCAGCGGCGCAAATCAGGATCACCCGGCCCTCGGAGGCCACATGCAAAGGATCGATGCCCAGCATCTCGGAAACGGCGCGCGTGGCGGGATTCAAAGGGAGATCGCGCTCTCTCATCAGTATCCCGAATCCGGCTCCGCCAACGATTTCGTTGAGCACCGCCGCCGCGCCGCCGCGCGTGGGATCGCGCATGAAGCGGACCGATGCGCCAAGGTCGCGCACGGACAAAACCAGCCGATGTATGGGGGCCGTGTCGCTCTGCGGCCCGTTGACGAAGCCGATGTTCTGCCGCGCCGCCAACACCGCCAGGCCGTGGTCGGCCAACGGGCCGTTGACCAGCACGCAATCGCCTTCGCGGATCCTTTCCCGGCTCAACGCGAACTCGGGCAATGCCTGGCCGATCCCGGCCGTGTTGACATACAGTCCGTCCCCCTGTCCTCGCGCCACGACCTTGGTGTCGCCCGTCGCCACGGTTACGCCACACGCATCCGCCGCCGAACGGACCGAATCCAGCACGCGCGCCAGCACGGCAAACGGCAGCCCCTCCTCGATGATCAGCGCGAGCGAAAGCCACAGCGGCACGCCGCCGCAGACCGCGATGTCGTTCACCGTGCCGTGCACCGCGAGATGGCCAATGTTACCTCCTGGAAATTCCAGCGGCTGCACCACAAAGCTGTCGGTCGTGAACACCAGCTGCCCGCGGGGCGAGGGCAGCGTGGCGCCGTCGGGCAGGCCGCGCAACGGGCCGTTGCCGAAACGCGCCACGATCTCGCTCTCGATCAGCTCGCGAGTCAGCCATCCGCCGCCGCCGTGCGCCAACTGGATCAGCTTGTCCCCACTCACTTCTTTTCTCCTTGCGTCTTGTCCGGCAAGCCATACTTGAAATATGCCGCGCAAGTGCCCTCCGCGCTCACCATGCAGGGTCCCACGGGATTTTCGGGCGTGCAAACCTTGGCAAAAAGCGCACACGCCGATGGACGAATCTTGCCCTTGATGACCTCCCCGCAGCGACATCCCGCCTGTTGCCGGCCCGGGCACACGGCAATCCCGAATTTTTTCGCCGCATCGAACATCGCGTACTCGGACCGCAAAGCCAAGCCGCTGGCCGGAATCACGCCGAGACCGCGCCACGCGGCGTCCACAGGCTCCAGAAAACGCGCGATCATCGCCTGAGCCTTCGGGTTGCCTTCCGGCCTGACCACGCGGGCATAAAGGTTCTCGACCTTCGCTTGGCGGTTCAGCACCTGCGCCAGGATGCCGTGGACGCCGTACAGGATGTCGAGGGGCTCGAACCCGGCGATCACACAAGGCACGCGGCCGTCAGCGGCGATGGGGTCATAGGCCAGCGTCCCGATAATCGCGCTCACGTGCGCAGGGCAGAGGAAGGCGTCGATCCTGATCTCGGGGTCGGACAGCAGAGCCCGCAACGCCGGCGGCACCCGTTTGAAAGCGGTCAGCAGCGAGAAATTTTTTACCCCTTGACGCTGGGCCTCCTCCACCAGGCAGGCCATCGGCGCAATGGTCGTTTCGAATCCGATCGCCAGAAAAACGACGTCCCGGTCCGGCTGACGCCGTGCGAGTTCGAGCGCCGCCCCGGGCGAGTAACACACCCGCACGTCTCCGCCTTGCGAACGGCAGGCGGTCAAATCGGAGTCTGAACCGGGGACGCGGACCATGTCGCCGAACGTGGCGACAATCGCGCCCCGCCCGGCCAGCGCGAGCGCCGCATCGATGTAGCCGGGTGCGGTCACGCAGACGGGACACCCTGGCCCGCTGATCAGCTCGACGTTCCCGGGCAAGAGCGAGCGTATCCCGTAACGCCCGATCGCCATCGTGTGGCTGCCGCACACCTCCATGACGTGAACACGCCGGCCCTGTTCGTCAAGCGCGCGCCCCTGCGCAACGATTTGCCGCACGAACTGGGCGGCCGCCTCGGGGTTTCTAAAGCCATCGATATACTTCATCGGCGACCGCTCAGGGTTCGGCGTTTGCACTTCGGGTTTCCGAAGCGACTTCTTTGGCCATCTCTTCAAAAAGGGAAAGCGTGGCGTCCGCCGATTCCTGGTCCAAGGTCTCGATAGCATACCCCGCATGCACAATCAGGTAAGCGCCCGGAGACACGCCATTGACCAGCGAGAGATCAACCACGTGGCGGCAGCCGTCCAGTTCGGCCAAGCCTTTCCCGTCGGCGCGGATCTCCGCCAGTTTCATCGGCAACGCTAAACACATTCCGGACTCCCGTTTCCCGCTATGACCGCCTGGCCCAACGCGATGCCTCCGTCGTTCGGAGGGACTCGCCGGTGAATCAAAACGCGGATGCCTTGCGTCTCCAAACCCGATACAACACGGTCCGTCAGAATACGATTCATGAAAACTCCGCCACTCAGCGCAACAGGCCCCGTGACGCCGCATTTTTTCAGCCCGAATTCTATCATGCTCAGCGCCGCTTCGGCAACAGCGTCATGTACCGCCAAGGCCCATTCGTGCTCGTGCCCGGCGGCGACTCGCGGGTCGGACAGCAGCGCAAACGCCTCGCGCCAATCGATTTCGAGCCGGCCCTCCCTTTCGATCCGCCGCACCGGCACCTGCGGCACGGCATTCCCGATGGCCCGTCGCGCGGCTGACTCGAACCGGACCGCGGACTGTCCGTCGTATGTGATAGTTTCCGGCGCGAAGCCCAGCAACGCGGAAAAGGCATCGAAAACCCGTCCCGCGGCATGGGTCAGGGGCGCGTGGAGACCGCGCCCGCACTGTTGACGCCAAACCGCGGCCTCCTCAGGCGTCACCCCCAACCTCGCGAGATTTTCTTCGGTCGGATACACCCCCGCATCCGCCCAACGCGCAATGACCTGCCGCGCCGGCCGTCTCACCGCCGCATCGCCGCCGGGCAGCGGCACCGGCACAAAGGTCGCGAGCCGCGAATAGCCCATGGGATCCACCGCGAGCAACTCCGCGCCCCAGATCGTCCCGTCAGGGCCCAGCCCCGTCCCGTCCATCACCAGCGCCAGCCCGGACGCCACACCGTGCTCCGCAAACGCCGCGGCCGCGTGCGCGTGGTGATGCTGGACCTCGACCACCGGCAAGCCCCACTCTTCGGCGAGACGCCGTCCCAGACGCGTCGCGTGCAGGTCGGGATGAAGATCCACGGCCAGAGTTTGCGGGCGTCGTTCCAAGAACTGCGGCAGCGCGCGCGCGACCCGCTCAAGGCCATCCAAGGCGACCGGCGTCTCCAGATCGCCCACGTGCGGTGAGAGGACCACGCGGTCCGCATCCCCGAGTGCCACCGCGTTTTTCAGTTCGGCGCCCATGGCCAGCACGCACCGCCGCAATGGTTGCAGCAACGTCACCGCGTTGGGCGCATAACCGCGCGCCCGGCGCCACAGTTGAGGCCGTCCGCGCTGGAGCACGGCGACCGAATCGTCCGCGCGCAGCCTGATATCGCGGTTGTGGGTGAGATACAGATCAGCGATCTCTCCCAGCCGTTCGCGCGCTTCGCAGTCGGTCAGACAGATCGGCTCTCCGCCGCGGTTACCGCTGGTCATCACCAGCAATTCGAACGGCGGCACCGGATCGTCCGCGAGCGCCGTCAACAGCAGCAGGTGAAGCGGCGAGGTTGGCAGCATTACGCCCAGCGTCGGCGCATCCGGTGTAAGCAAGTCGAGCGGCAGACGCCCTTCGCCGACGGCTTCGGGCAACACATCGAGAATCACGATCGGCGACTCCCGTGAAGTGAGCAACGCTTCGGCCTCCGGCGGAACCTCACAGTAACGTCGCACGGTCCCCACGTCGGCGGCCATCACGGCAAACGGCTTGTGAGGGCGGCGTTTGCGCTCGCGCAGCGTCCGAAGCGCGCGGCGGTCGAACGCGTGTGCGGCCAGCAAAAAGCCGCCGATTCCCCGCACCGCAACGAGGCTTCCCGCCGCCAGCGAAGCACGGGCCGCCCGCAGCGGGTCGTCCGCCACCGCCGTCCCCGACACATCCTGCAACGCCAAACGCGGTCCGCAGCGAGGGCAGGCGATGCTCTCCGCGTGGAAACGCCGATCGAGCGGATCCGAATATTCCGTGCGGCAAGCCGGACACAGCGGAAACGTGGCCAGCGTGGTGCGCTCGCGATCATAAGGCATGGACTCCACTACGGTGTAGCGCGGCCCGCATCGGGTGCAGGTGGTAAAGGCATAACCGTAGCGCCGGTTGTGCGGATCCAGAACCTCGCGACGACAGTCGGCACAGAGCGCCAGATCGGCCGGAATCACCGCCTTGGGAATGCCGGACATTTCGCTGGGCAGAATGCGGAAACCGTCAGTCCCTTCGCTTTCAGACCGGGCGCTGAACCCGATCTCGGAGACCACGTCTAAGCGCGCGCAAGACGGCAAAGCGTCCGGCAGCTGCCGTATAAACGCCTCGACCGCCGACACATCGCCTTCCAATTGGAGCCGCACCACGCCGCACCGGTTCTGCACCCAACCGCACAAACCGAGCCGCACGGCAAGCCCATAGACCGCGGGACGCAACCCCACGCCCTGGACAATCCCCTCCAGATCGAAAACCCGTATGACCTTGTGCCCGTTCATGCGTATCGACACGACCAAAAAAAAGAAACAGGCGGTTACGTTAGCCGTAACCGCCTGTTTATGAATCACTTAAAATGGTCGGGGCGTCGGGAGTTGAACCCGAGACCTTTTGCACCCCAAGCAAACGCGCTACCAGGCTGCGCTACGCCCCGATAGGGTCAAAAAGAAGACCGGAATATAACAAGTTGAGGGGCGATCCGTCAAACTGAAACTCAAAAAAATCGGCGAAAATCGTCTCGGGGCCGGGCCGGCATCAACGAGCGGCCATTTCACCGCGCGCCGGCAAAGGTCCGCGGCGGAGCGCCACATCGTCTCCGCCGCGCCCGTCAGCCGGCCACGATGTTGATCAACCGGTTGGGCACGCAGATGACCTTGCGGATCGTCTTGCCTGCCAACGCATCACGGACCGCGGCCTGTTCGAGCGCGAGCCGTTTCATCGTGTCCTCGTCTGCGCCCGGCGGCATCATGACGCGAGCCTTTGGCTTGCCCGCCAATTGCACCAGCACCTCAACCTCGTCCACCTTCAAAAACGCCTCATCGTATGCCGGCCACGGCGCATACGCCAGCGTCGTTGCCTGTCCCAGTGACTCCCACAACTCTTCGCACAGGTGCGGGGCGAACGGTGCCAGCAGCAGCACGTAAGCCTCGGCAGCCGCACGCGGAATCGGCTTGTTGCCGCCCGAAAACTCGTTGATGAAAATCATCATCTGGCTGATCGCCGTATTGAAACTCATCGTCTCGAGGTCGTCCGTAACCTTCTTGATCGTCGCATGCAGCACACGGTTTTGCGCAGCCGTCATCGGCTCGTCCGTAAGCGGCTGCTCAACGATCATGCGGAACGAACGCTTGAGGAAGCGGAACACGCCCTCAACGCCCTGGGTGTTCCACGGCTTGACCGCTTCAAGCGGCCCCATGAACATCTCGTAGAGGCGCATGCTGTCCGCGCCGTACTCGCGGATCACGTCATCGGGATTCACCACGTTCTTGAGAGACTTCGACATCTTGGCGGGAAACTCGGTCAACTTTTCACCGGTCTCTTTATGGAAAGTTCCCTCGGTGCGATGCTCCACCAGCTCCATCGGCACCAGGGCTCCGCGCGTGTCTTTATAGGACACGCCCAGAATCATGCCCTGGTTCACCAGCTTTTGGAACGGTTCTTTCGTGGAAACGAAACCGAGATCGAAGAGCACCTTGTGCCAGAAGCGCGCGTAGAGCAGATGCAGCACCGCGTGCTCAGCGCCGCCCACATACAAGTCCACGGGCATCCAATACTTTTCCTTGGCTGAGTCGACCGCCGCACGGTCGTTGTGCGGATCGATGTAGCGTAGGTAGTACCAGCACGACCCCGCCCACTGCGGCATCGTGTTTGTCTCGCGCCGCCCCTTCAGCCCCGTCTCCGGATCCGTGTAGTCCAGCCAAGCCCCCGCCTTGGAGAGCGGAGGTTCGCCTGTCCCGGTCGGCTTGAAATCCTCCAGTTCGGGCAAGGTGAGCGGCAAGTCGCACTCGGTCACCAGACGCGTGCTGCCGTCTTCCATGTGGATAACGGGAAACGGCTCGCCCCAATAGCGCTGACGGCTGAAAAGCCAGTCGCGCAGTTTGTATTTCACGGCCCCCTTGCCGATGCCGCGGGCCTCCAGCCAGGCGATCGTCGTGCGTTTGGAATCCTCGACCTCCATGCCGTTGATATCCAGGCCTTGCGCATTCGCGGAACGGATCATCCGGCCATTGCCGGTCCAGCAGGCCGTGCCCGACAAGACCGCCGCGACATCCACCCCGGCGGCGGCTGACTCCTTGGGATCAGGCTCGATGATACAGACCACCGGGATGGAGAACTTCTGAGCGAACTCAAAATCGCGCGTGTCGTGCGCGGGAACAGCCATGATCGCCCCCGTGCCATAACTGATCAAGACGTAATCCGCGATCCAGATCGGGATCTGCCCGCCGGTCACGGGATTGATTGCAAACGCGCCCGTGAACACGCCCGTCTTCTCGGTGTTCAACTCGGTGCGAGTCATATCGCTTTTCCGGGCCGCTTCGTCGCGGTATTGTTGCACGGTCTGGCGCTGTGCGTCGGACGCGATCTCGCCGACCAGCGGGTGCTCGGGTGAAAGCACCATATAGGTGGCGCCGAAAAGCGTGTCGGGGCGAGTGGTGTAGACCGTCACCTTGTGTCCTGAACCCGCGATCTCGAAATCGACCTCGGCGCCGACGGACTTGCCGATCCAGTTGCGCTGCATCTCCTTGATGCCTTCCGACCAGTCGAGCCCATCGAGGTCTTCCAACAGGCGTTCGGCATACTCCGTGATCTTCAGCATCCACTGCCGCATCGGCTTGCGGACGACCGGATGGTTACCGCGCTCGCTGCGCCCGTCGATCACCTCTTCATTCGCCAACACCGTCCCCAGCGCAGGACACCAGTTCACGGGAACTTCGGCCACATAGGCCAATCCCTTTTTATAGAGTTGCTCGAAAATCCATTGCGTCCACTGATAGTACTTCGGATCGGTGGTGTTGACCTCGCGGTCCCAATCGTAGCTGAAGCCCAGCGCCTTGATCTGCTGCCGGAACCGATTGATGTTGCGTTCCGTCGTGATGGATGGATGGGTGCCGGTCTCGACGGCATACTGTTCGGCCGGCAGGCCGAATGCGTCCCAACCCATGGGATGCAACACGTTGAAACCGCGCATGCGCTTGTAGCGGCAGAGAATATCCGTCGCCGTATACCCCTCCGGATGCCCCACATGCAGGCCCGCGCCACTCGGATAAGGGAACATGTCAAGGCAGTAAAACTTGGGCTTGCCGGGTTCGAAATCGTTCACCTTGAACGTCTTGTTCGACTCCCAAAACGCCTGCCACTTTTTCTCGATCGACGCGAAATCATACTCACGTGTGGTCATAACAGAACCCCATTGTTAAAAAAAATGAGGTGTTATGATACCACTTCAGCGGACAAATATCTATACGGCTTTAAATGCGTTTATTCCAAAAACTGTTTGTCTGGACGAGAGAAAACGGGGTATCGTAATCGTATGAAGAAGGCAACCCGAAGCGCGCCCGACATTCGCAGCGCCACGCATCGCGCGAAACCCAAGGGGCTCGCCGAGCGCCTGACGCCGAGTGAGCGTCGGGCGCTTTGGCTCGTCGCCGGCCTTTTCCTGCTCGGCACACTTGTCCGCGGATGCCGCCTCGGACAGTTCTAATTTCGCCCCCAAATAAATAGCGGGTCAGGGCAACAGCGAAGGCGTGTTGGTGGTGTTGATCATTTCGAAACTGTCCACACGCGGATCTTCCATCTCGATGACCCAGTGGAGGAAGACGTTCGCGGCGCTCCACCCGAACAATTGGTAACCGAACGGATTGGCGATAAAGATCTGGGACGTATGGTTGGTGTCGAAGGAGTTGGTCGTCAGATAATACTGCATGACCATCTTCCAATCGGCATCTGACAGCTTTTCCTTGGCCTCGACCTTAAACTTCGCAGCGCCCTGCAGATTGGTGCAGTTCTGGCCGTTCAGCGCCAGCCAGACGGTCATGTAATAATTGGTGTACTGATCCGGCACGACTTTTTTGATCCCGCCCTCCAAGATGTTCGTCACCGTCGGATTCGCGTTCAGCCAATACCGTTCCGTCAGCGTGAGCTCTCGGTCGTAATAGTACGTGGGAGCCAAGTCACCGTCGCCGAAACTCATCAGCCAGTTCAGGACGGTGCCGTCCACGCCGAGGCCGGAAACGTCGCGCCGCAAACCGACCTCGACGTCCACCGTGGTGTTCGACTGCACGCTCTCAAACCAATTCGTATACACCTGACTAGGCCATTCGGTTGCAAGAGTCACCGAACCGTCTCTTGTCACCGACTGCAACCGATACCAATCATCTGTCCGGTACACGATGTTCGTCGTCGTCCCCTTCTTGATTTTCAATAAGTATTGGATGACGCGCTTATCGTTCTGCGTCGCTTTATCAATGTTCAGCGTCGACGTGATCAGCACGTTCGACACGCCCGGCAACAGCTCTTCGGCCTGGGGCACGACCTGCCCGATGTTCGGCGCTCCCGGCGTCCAGTACTGCGGGAACGACCACCCGTTGGTCAAGGTGCCCGTGAAGGCCCAATCAGCAGCCGTCTTGCCGGTCCCGTTCGTGACGCTCAGCGACCCCATCTTATACTCCTGGCCCATATATTTGAAGCGGCCCTCGGGATCCTGCTCCGCCCACCTGATGCCGGAATAGTAGTAATCATCCCCCCATTCCGGATTCCAGTCATACGCGATCACATGCTCGTACATGCCGAACGGGCGGCGCAACCGGATGCCGCCGGGGCTGAACGACGGAAGAACCGACGAGAGACCGTTGTATGCGTAATCCAAGACCGGCAACGGATACGCCGCATTGTCGGCAGGATACGAGCCGATCACGAAGAAGGCATACCCGTTCACGACCGCGGTCTCTTTCACCTTCCCCGCGGGTATTGCGAAAGACACCGTCTTATACGGCACGTCGTAAACGATATCGATGATCCACCCGCCCAAGTCCACGCCGGCCGGCACAGCGATCTCGATGTAGCGATTGTCCCAAAAGCCGGACTGCTTCACGCCGTTCGACACCACATACTCGTAGGAATTCACCTCGTTGATCCACACGGATCCCTGCCAGACGCCGTAAACAATGGCGTACGGAGACCAGCCCTGCGACGCATACTGCTGATTCAGGTCCACGGGGAAATACCAATCGGGGCTTTCGAAGGTTCTTTGCTCAGCGCGCAACGGGATACCGCCATTGTAGTCGGCCCACACGCGGTACTGCACGACCTGATCCCGCTCCTGAGGCGGAATGTCCGCGCTCGGCAACGTGCGGTACACCAGCGAACCCGTATTCGTCGGATACATCGGCACCGTTAAAGTCTGCTCCGTCGGCCAATTATCAACGCCCCAAACATTCGTCCCGATATAATACGTGACGTACATGTGAATGTCGGAAATCGAGGACGCCAACCGGATGTTCGAGATCTGAGCTTCAACCCCGATATAGTCCGACTCCATCGGCTGGAAGCGGCCCTGCTGGTAGTCGTCGTCACCGTTTTCTCTGCACAGCGCCTTGACCCTCACGAGATCGAAACCGGGGAACACGGGCTCCGAAACCGAGACCTCTTCCAGACAGGCCCGCTTCTCGCCGATCGCGGTCTGCAGCCTGATCGCCTTGTACCTCTTGCCTGACTCCAAGAGATGCAACGAGTAAGGGTGATACAGCGTGCTGACGATGTTCGTGAACCTATAAATCTCCGCCCACTGGTCGTCAGGAGCATACCAGTTGTTCGTCGTCGCGTACACATAGACGGTCGCGGGCTGCCCGTTGCTGTAGGCGCGCGCCATGAACGTCAGATCGCCCAGCCCGCCCGGCAAAACCGGCGACTGCAAAAACGGATCATACAGGTCCTGGACGGGGTCTGTCTCGGCATCCGGCCCCACCCGATTGTTCAGGAAGCAGGCCTTGCTTTCATCCAGTATCACGCGCATCGTGTCGGTGCTCGATATTTTCGCGTTATAGACTTTCCATGAAGACGAGTCGATATGGGGCTCATCCCAGGCGACCACGTTGTTGATCTCGACCAGCGCGTTAGTATACCCGCCCGCGCGGTCGTTCAACACACGCAGCCACCCCGGCGCATTGGTCCCGAAATAGACCGACGCATGCTGGTAGGCAGACATCACATTGCTGACCACGATCAAGGGCTGGACATCGTGCCACGTCCCGCTCTGCCGTTCAAACGCATACTGCACCGTCAGCTTCGCCGGAGGACGCAAAACCTTGTAGTCGAACTCCAGCATGCCCATGCCGTTGGTCAGCAACATCGACCGGACCGCCTGAGCCTCGTCGGGATTGGCCCGCGTGTGATCGAGCTGGACGACGTTGCCCAGCGCCGCGCTGTTGGTCACCACCCACGCCTCGGTCGCAAGCCAATCGCCGTCCTCTTCCGGATCGGGCGTCTGCTGGCCGCGCCAAGACCGGACCTCTATCTCATCCACGATCACATCCGCCCCTCCGCCCATCACCTGCAGCATCGCGAACTTCGACTGCCAGCTGTAAACCGGCACCGTCCGGAGCGTGTACCCGAAGCCGGGCACCGCGACCTGCGTCATCAGCTTCCAGTCCAGCGTCCCGGGCGCTCCAGGCTCGCTCTCGTCGTCGCGGTCCGAGTCCTGCAGATAAATCCCGATGTTCTGGTTCGGCGTCACCGAGTAGATCCCGTAGGGCGCGACCGCCTTCGTGCAGACAAAACGCCCGTAAGGGACCACCCAGTTCGGCTGCAGGGCATCGAAGCCCGAGCCGGAAGCGGACAACTCATCCGTGGCCGTTCCCGTCTGGACCGCGCCGGTAGTGGTCGGCTGCGTGTAGACCGCAGAAAAATTCGCCTGACAGTCCGCAGACAGGAAACCGAACGTGCCCTTGAGGTGCGGGGAAGAGCTGTCCGTCACGGTCAACACGTTGTCGGTGGCCCCGAATTTGCACTTGATATCGACCGAGGATGCACTCGTATTGTAAATGCGCAATTCCGCCGTCGTGCGGTCGCGCAGCCGTGCAACCCGTGTCACAGGCGAGCCCAGCGGATTCTCCACGCCGTTCACCCACTTGAAGAGCTGGAGCCGCACGCTCTTGTCGTCGCTCATTGTGGTTCCGGTATACGGGATCTGGGTCATGCGGAGCTCGTAGAAATTATCGGGGCCCGTGTAATAGGCGATCAGCGAGACGGAAGGCGCTTCCGGCGCCACGCTGGTGTCGCCCAGCACGTTCGCCCGGAGCAAATAGTTTTGCTTTGTGAAACCCGCATTGTTGTAGGCGATATCGTACGGGTCCGCCGGCTGGCCCAGCCGGCACTTGAAGGAAATCTGCTTGAGCCCGTCGGGCCGCGTTGCGACATGGTTGTAGACATAGCCCAGATTGAGCGTGCCGTCGCCGCCTTTCAGCCGCAGCGCCAAGTTGCGCAGCCTGACCGTGCCCTCCGGCTTGTTGACCGCGTCAGCCTCGAACCGCTCCGAAACGTATTTGGCGCTGCCCGCGACCCAGTCGCCCAGCGTCGTGACGGGCTCGCGCCAATACACGTTGGTGGCGGACGGATAGCCGACGATCGCCTCGAGGTGCCGCGTGTCGACGTTTGTCGACCACCCGTCGAACGTGTTGATGAACCGCTGCTTGGAGGGCTGTCCGCCGCTTTCCGTGAAGGTGGCCGGCGGCGCCGGCCACTCATTGAAATTCTGATACTCGCAGCGGCAGGCCACAAACTGCATCGTGCGGGTGTTGAACACGACCTTCAGATAGCCGCCCTCGCCCACCGTCACCCGGATGGGCGTCGCGCCGTCGGTCTCCACACACATGCCGCCGTACGGGACCGTCCCGACATCGGCCTGCGCCTGCTCGGCCCAATAAACCGGGTTCGTCGAAAAGGAGTCCTCGTCCGGCACATAGGTGTTCACGGCCTTAAAACGCCACGCCACGTTCGTGACGGCGCCCTTGCCGAGCGGCACCATGCCGACCCACTCGTCATCCCCCGTCAACGTCATCTCGACGGGAGCCTCGTTGGTGCCACGGTCCAGATACATGTTGCCGAAGCGCGACGAATACCGCCGCAGCCGCGCGTAGAACTCGCGGCCGTCAGGCTCCGACGCGCCGCCCCGGAGCGTCTTCGGCGAGAGCGATTCCGTTATATACGTATAACCCGTCTTCGTATAATCCGTTTGCAGATACCGGTATCCGTCGAAGTCGCAGACGAAATAATACTCCAGATCGCCGACCTCGGCCTGGCCGGGCAAGCCCACCTGATACCGCTCGCCGTTCCCGAGCCCGTCTCCCGTGCCTGCGACATACTCCATCGGCAGACTCGACCAGCTGTTGGACATCTGGTCGAGATACCGCCAGCGGTAATACGCCGTAACGGTCCGTTTGGCATGGTCGGTGCGCGCATAGTCGTTCGTGCTGAAATTGTCGACGTAACACCGGATGATAAGATTCGTGCCCGCAGCGGGATGCCCGGGCTGGAAAACCGCCTCCGGACGCCGGATCACCACGTCCGACGGCGGCAGCGAGACGCAGATGTTGTCCACGGCCGTGAACATGGCATCAAGACTCGGAACCCCCGTGTAAACGGAGCCCGTGCGCCGGATGCGGACCCGGGCGGCCTCCCGGTAGTTCAGGATCCGCTGATAACGGGTCAGGTCGTTCGTTGACGCCGCATTGAGCGTCAGCACATCCAGCGGCAGCCAGTTATAGGTATACTGCTCCGTCTCCTCCGTCAACATGACGTTGGTCGGCCCGCCGGCATAGAGATGGTCGATCATGTTGGTCGCGATTTCGACGGTGATCTCGGTCGGTGACGCCGGGTCAACGTTGATCGCCTCGAAATAGATGGTCCCGACGCCTTCGGTATAAAAGGGCGTCTCGATCTTCGCGTCCAGCGTATTCTGCAGGCTCGCCTGCCAGTTCGTGCTCGAAGTGCCATAGAGCAGCGGGGGGATAAGCAACGCACTCGCACTTGTTTTTGCGGACGTGCCGGCGCGGCAGGCGGTCAGCTTCCAGCCCGCCGAGTGGACATGGTTCGTGCCGGGCAGCAACCACTTCATGCCGGAAGGGAAGGATGCCGGAGCCGGGCCCACATGCGTCCAGTTGGTGGCGTAATAGGCTCCATCCTTTGCAGTGAAACCCCATTCGTTAAAGAGCATCCTCCGGTCGATCGTCGCCCCAGTAGAATCCGCTGCCCATGCGCTTTGCGAACACATCAGCACAATCGAAAAACACACGCACCATTTGGCAAACCGTTTCATCAAACACGCCTCTCTAGGGGGGTTCGTCCGAAAAACTTTACGCGCCTCGCATCCGTGGAGACCGTTACCTCATCAGGGCCTGCAGGCTCTGGGTAATCTCGACTCCGTTACAGAGTTGCTTCGTCACATCCTTCAAATCCGAGTCCTTGGCGCCTTTGGGCTCAATCAGCACATCCACGTGTCCGTCCGCAAACGCGACATGCGCGACATAGCGCTTCGCGACCTGGTGGTTGAATCCGATATACTCGTCGGTCGAGGGATTGTGATACGCGCCGGCCGAGACCTCTCTCCCGTTCTGATCAAGCGTCCCGATAAAGGTCTCGAGCACGCTGTCCGCGCCGGCGCTGAAAAGACCTTTCTCGACCTTCTCGCCGTGCGAACTCCCCGCGAAAACAGGCAATTCGGCAAACAGCAGCAGGTTGCCGGCATTGCCCTTTTTTGAAAGGTCGCTCAAAAAGACCTCGCGCTGCGACGGCATGCGCGTGGGCGTGGGCGAGGCGACCTCACTGAACCCGAAATAAGCGTTCATGACATAGGAGCGCCCGGCCTCGACCCCCATCGCCTTGTTTTTGAACGATACGTATTTCTTGGCCACGCTCTTGTGCACATCGCACATGTACACCGCCAAATCCTTGCCCGCATAGGACCACAGCACACCGTTGGTGATCGACTCGAACGCCGTGTCGCCAAAATAACAGGAACGCTTCATGCTGGGGGACTGGATATCCAAACTCGGCCAGCGCCCATCGCCCGTCCACCCCACCCATCCCTTGCCTTTCCAATCAAAATAGGTCGTCGCATATCTGCCGTTAGGCTGCTTCGTTGGATAGCGGTGTTCATAGGAGCCGGCTTTCGGCATACGCCCGTCATTGTCCACGGCGAAGTTCATCGTGGCCTGCGCCAGCGTCTTCAGATTCGCCTTACAGCGGATCGCCTGCCCCATTGAGCGGGCCTTGGTCACCTGCGTCGTCAGCGCCGCGGCCAGGATGCCGAGGATGGAGATCACCACCAACAATTCAACCAGCGTAAATCCTTTATTTGCTTTATAAAGCATAACACTCCTACTGCGCTTTTTTAGCATTTCTGTATTTTCGCTTTTATTGCCGCCGGAGGCAAGGGTTTTTATGTTCCTTTTTTCGCTTGCGAAACCCCCTGAAATCCGGTGAAATATTGCACAATTATTTACACCATCGAAGGTTAGGAAGGAAAAGTCTCTTATGCGTTGGTCGCGTACGCTCATTGCAACCCTCCGGGATGACCCCCAGGAAGCCGAAATCGTCAGCCACAAACTCATGGTCCGGGCGGGCCTTATCCGTAAACTCTCAGGCGGCCTTTACACGTTTATGCCCCTCGGCCTCCGCGCCCTCCAGAAAGTCTCGCAGATCGTGCGGGAGGAAATGAACCGCGCCGGCGCCCAGGAGATCCTCATGCCCGCGCTCCAGCCCGCGGAACTCTGGGAACGCTCCGGACGGCTGGCCACCATGGGCCCGGGGATGTTCCGGCTGAAGGACCGCGCCGAACGCCTCATGGCGCTCGGCCCCACCCACGAGGAGGTCGTCACGGAGCTCATCGCCGGCGAGGTCTCCTCCTACCGGCAGCTGCCGTGCACGGTCTATCAGATCCAGACCAAATTCCGCGACGAGATCCGTCCCCGCTTCGGCCTGATGCGGGCCAAAGAGTTCATCATGAAGGACGCCTACAGCTTCGACACTTCGCTCGAAGCCGCCGACGCCTCGTACCAGTCCATGTACGACGCCTATGTCCGCATCTTCACCCGATGCGGCTTGGATGCCCGCCCCGTGGAAGCCGACACCGGCGACATCGGGGGCAAATGGTCCCACGAGTTCATGGTGCTTGCCGATTCCGGCGAGGACGGCATCGTCGATTGTCCCGCCTGCGGCTATGCGGCCAACCAGGAGCGGGCTGAGCGCACGTGCCCGGCCCTGACGGAAACCTCTTGCCCGGCCTTCGCCGAGGTGGCCACGCCCAACGCCCGCACCATCGACGACCTCGTCGCCTTCTTCAAGTGCGGCGCGGACCGCTTCATCAAGACCCTCATCTACCTCGTGGACGGCAAGCCGGTCGCAGCCCTCGTGCCCGGCGACCGCGATTTGAACGAGCACAAGCTGAAGCGCCTGCTCAACGCCAAGAAAGTCGAGCTCGCCGACGAGGCCACCATCCTGAAGGTCACCGGCGCGCCGGTCGGGTTTGCCGGTCCCGTGGGACTCAGCATCCCGGTCTACGCTGACCAGGCCCTCAACGGCGCCTCCGACCACATCGCCGGAGCGAACAAAGCCGACACCCACATCCTCCATGTGGACCTCGGCCGCGATGCCGCCGTGACCGCCTTCGAGGATCTGGTCCTCGTCGGCGCCGGCGACACGTGCCCCCGTTGCGGCAAGACCATGCAGCTCAAGCGCGGCATCGAGGTCGGACACGTCTTCAAGCTCGGCACCAAGTACACCGCGGCGTTCGAAGCCAAATACCTGAGTGACAAAGGCCAGAGCGACCTCATGGTCATGGGGTGCTACGGCATCGGCGTGACCCGCACGCTCCAAGCCGTCATCGAGCAGAGCCACGACGCCGACGGCATCGTCTGGCCGATCTCGGTCGCTCCGTTCGCCGTCAGCCTGCTTCTGCTCGACCCCAAAGACGCGGCCGTGTGCGCCGTGGTCGACAAAATCGAAAAGGACTTGCAGGACCGCGGCATCGACGTCTTCGTGGATGACCGCGAAGAACGCCCAGGCGTGAAGTTCAAAGACGCCGACCTGATCGGATGCCCGATCCGTGTGGTCGCCGGCGCCAAAGGCCTTGCGAAAGGCGGCGTCGAAGTCAAGCTCCGCACGTCGAAGAATGTCGATCTCGTGCCCGTCGAGAATGCGGCCGACGCCATCGTCAAACTGGCGGACACGCTGGCCGCTGCGCTGAAAAAATAACCCCCCCTAACGGAAGGAAGCCCGTATGCAAATCGACGAGTTGGAAGAAGAGTCCGGCAACGGACTGGCCCTGACCAAACGCGATCTGGTGACGCGCATCTCCAAAGAGACCGGGATCACGCAGCTCGATGTTTTTTCAATCGTCCAAAAAACTCTCGACGGCATCATCGACGCCCTTGAATCCGGCAAACACGTGGAATTCCGCGAATTCGGCGTGTTTGAGATCACCGAGCGCAAAGCGCGCATCGGGAGAAACCCCAACAAGCCCGAAGACATCGTCCAAATCCCTGTCCGGAAGGTCGTCAAATTCAAGCCCGGCAAACGCATGCGCGAAATGCTGGCCCAGAAGTAGCAGCCGAAAAGATGAATTCACCCACGCCCCTATCGTTCGATCCCCCGCGCGGCATGCGCGATTTCTATCCGGAAGACATGCTCTGGCGCAACCGCGTCTTTGACGCTTGGCGTCAGGCCGCGCAGTCCTTCGGCTTCCAGCCCTATGACGCCTGCGTCGTTGAGAGCCTTGAGTTGCTCCAGCGCAAAAGCGGCGAGGAGGTCTCCGAACAAATCTATCACTTCGTCGACAAAAGCGACCGCCACCTCGCCCTGCGCCCCGAGATGACCCCCACGCTCGCCCGCATGATCGCCGCGCGCCAAGGCCAGCTCGCCTTCCCCGTCAAGTGGTTCACCGTCGCGCAGTGCTTCCGCTACGAGCGCATGACCCGCGGCCGCAAGCGCGAGCACTACCAGTGGAACATGGACATCATCGGCGAAGAGAGCGTCTCCGCTGAGATCGAGATCCTCGCCGCCGCGGCCGCCGGACTCAAGTCCATGGGCATGCCGGACGGCGCCTACAAGATCCACGTCAACAACCGCGCGCTGCTCGCCGAGCTGCTCGCGAAATCCGGCATCGCGCCCGAGCACCACGCGGCCGTGTTCCTCGCGCTCGACAAGCGCGGCAAGATCACGGACGACGAAATCGCGGCGCTGCTCAAGGCGGAAGGGCTCGGCGAAGAGGCGGTCCGTAAAACGTTCGCCCTGCTCGCCGTCCAAAGCCTCGACCAGGCCGCGGAACTCGCCGGGCCGGATTCCCCCGCCTTGGCCGCTCTGCGCGAGCTTTTCGCGCTCGCCGAGACCTACGGCATCGCAGACCGGCTCGTCTTCGACATCGCGGTCATCCGCGGCCTGTCCTATTACACCGGCGTCGTCTTCGAGGCCTTCGACACGGAGCGCAAGTTCCGCGCGATCTTCGGCGGAGGCCGCTATGACAGCCTGCTCACCACCATCGGCGGCGCGCCCACGCCCGCCGTGGGGCTCGGCTTCGGCGACGTCGTCGTCGTCGAGGTTTTGAAAGACCTGCTCGGCGAAACCGCGGCCGCCGAAAAAAGCGGCGTGGTGATCGGATACATGTTCCCGGAACAGCGCATCGCCGCAACCCGGCTCGCACGCGCTCTGCGCGAGAGCGGCGAAAAAGTCGACCTCATGCTCGCCCGGCAGAAACCCAAGCAGTTCTTTTCGCGCGCCAGCGCCGGCACCGCCGCAGACGCGGTCTTCATCGGCCCGGACGATGTCGCGAAGGGCGCCGCGAAGCGCAAGAACCTCGCCACGCGCGAGGAGTGTGAGATCCCGCTAAGCTGAGCGCGTCCCGATTCGATTCATTCGATTGGGTCGATTCATTCGAATCACACAACGGATTCGATGGAATCGAGGTCACCCGAAAAGGGCGAGCGCGTTCTGCCGCGTGACCTCCGCGATCCGTTCCGCGGTTGTGCCCCGCACTTTCGCGAGGCACTCCGCCACGTGCGTCACGAAGGCGGGCTCGTTTCGCTGTCCGCGCTTGGGCACGGGCGCCAAAAAGGGCGTGTCCGTCTCGATCAGCAGCCGCTCGTCCGGCACCATCGCCGCGCTCTCGCGCAGCATGTCGGCGTTGCGAAAGGTCACGATGCCGCTGAAACTGATCGCCAGTTGACGGTCCAGCAGCTGCGCCGCGAACGCTTTGCCTCCCGTGAAACAGTGCACCACGCCGCGCAGCCCCTCGCCGCGCCACGGCGTCTCGTCCAGCACGCGCAGCGTCGCCTCGTCCGCTTCGCGCGTGTGGATGATCACCGGCCGGCGCCACTCGTCCGCCAGCCGCAGCTGCGCCGCGAAAAGCGCGCACTGCGCCTCGGCCGTCTCGGGATGGTAGTGGAAGTCGAGTCCCGTCTCGCCGACCGCCGCCAAAGGGTTCGCCGCGGCCAGTTGCCGCAGCACGCCGACGAACACCTCGGGCGCGGCAGTCCCCGCCTGGTCGCGGTCGAAGCCCATCGCAAGCCTCACGGTTTCCGGATAGGCCGCCGAGGCCGCCAACGCGCCCGCGTTGAGCGTCGCGCTGCCGCCGACCGCCACGATGCGTCCCACGCCCGCCGCAGCCGCCCGCTCCACCACAGCCGCCGTCTCTACCGGCGTCCCTTCGAAATGCGCGTGCGTGTCGTAATACAGAAACTCGTCCATGCTCAGTCTCATTTGTTCCTGTGTGGACGGCACCCGAGCCGGCCGCGGCGCGCCCGGAGGCCGCAGCCTACCACGCATGCCGGCCTGCGCCCGCCTCGACCCACTTCTTTTCGTCAACCAGCCAGACGCTCGCTTTCATGCCCTCGGGCAGTTCGACGTCCAGCTTCAGCTTCCCGTCCGCGACCTTCCACGCCACGCGCACAAAGCCCTTGCCCGGACAGAACCAGTGGCCTCTGGCCCACGTCAGCCCCTCTGCCGGACGGGGATGGATCACGACGCGGTCCGCGCCGACCGCGTCCTCAGGCACAGTGAGTCCCAGCACATGCTTCATTTGCCATTCCGCGACCGAACCGAACATCGGATGATTTTGGCTGTACGTGTTGTCCGACGGCTTCCACGTCTCCCACAGCGTGGTCGCGCCGTTGTCGAGCATATACCCCCAGCCCGGAAAATCGCGGCGCTGCACCAGCTTCACCGCCAGCGCTTCCAGCCCCTCCGTGCTCAGCACGTCGAGCAGGTACTTCGTCCCGAAGATGCCGGTCGTCAGCGCGCCGCCTTGCGCTTCGATATCCCTGCGCAGAATTTCCAGCGCCGCCGCACGGTCCGCCTCAGGCACCAGCCGATGATAGAGTCCGAACGCCTGTTCGCCCTGCCGCCCTTGGCCCACTTTTCCGGAAACCACAAACTTTTTTTGGAAGGCCGCGCGGATCTCGTCTGCCAGCGCTCCGTATTTCTTCGCGTCTTCCATTTTTCCGAGGATTGCCGCGAAGCCGGCGACCAGCCGCGCCCACTGATAGAAATGCGCCGTAGCGGTCAGCGTCTCCGGCGCCTTTTCCAGCGCCTCGTGGTCGCCGATGCACCGCGGCACGATCAAATCCGGGCATTTTCCGCGCACGAGATCCACATAGCGCACGCAAGCGCCGTAGTGCTTCGCGAGTGTGTCGCGGTCGCCGTAGTATCGGTAGAGGTCGCGCATCATGACCGGCACGCCGACCGTCCAGCCAATCGGCCCCGCGCGTCCGCCGAAGCCGCGGTCCGCGATCCCCACATACGGCGCGGTCTCCGTAAACCAGCCGTCGTCTTCCGCCTCGTCCGCAAAATCCTGAACCGCCTTCGCGTAGAACGTGCGCATGTTGAAGTGGAAAATGAAGGCCTCGGTCGTCGCCGCGATGTCCGCGCCATAGCCGAAGCGCTCGCGCGCGGGGCAGTCCGACTGCACGCCCATCAGGTTGCTTGAGAACGTGTCGACGCACAGGCGCCGGATGTCGTTGAGCAGCGCGCAGGAGCTCTCGACCGACCCCGACGCGCCCGTCCCCAACAGCGCCACGGCGGCCACATCCGACAAAGCCGGCGCCCGCTTCAACCCCTCGATCTGCACATAGCGGTATCCGTGCCACGTGAACTGTGGCCAGTAGGTCTCCTCGCCCTGGCCGCTCCGGATGTAAACGTCACGTTGTTCGGCGACGTCCGGCGCGCCCGGGCCGCCCATTCCCGGGCGCTTGATCTGGCCGCACACCGCCGTCAAGCCGTTGACCGTCCCGTCTTTGTTCAGCAGCTCGCCGTAGCGGAACACGATGCGCTCGCCCGCCGTGCCCGCGCCGAGCCGGAAGCGCGCCTGCCCGGCCAGATTGCGCCCGGCATCGGCGACATACACGCCGGGCCGAGGCTCCGTGACCTTGACCGCCTGCAGCCACGCACCGGGCAGAACCGGCTCCGCGCGCCGCGGCTCCAGTTTCCCGCCCGGCCCCTCCACCGCCGCAGCTTGCCGCCAGCCGGAATCGTCGAACCCCAGTCCCTGCCATCCTTCGATCAGACTGCGCGCGTCGTAGACCTCGCCCAGATACAGGCTGTTGCGGAGCAGAGGCCCGTCGGCGGTTTTCCACGACACATCGCTCGCGATAGACGCCCGCGTCCCATCCTCGTATTCGATCACCAGCTTCGCGATCAGGCAGGGCCGCCCGACCGTCAGCGACGCCCTCGGATTGAAGCGGCCCCACATGCGCAGCGGCAGCGGATTATACCAGCCGTTGCCCAGTTCCACCGCCAGCACGTTCTCCCCCTGACGCAGGGGAGGGGCCGCGTAGACGTCGTAGAGCACGCGCTTGCCAAACGGCGTCCACAGAGGCCCAAGCCCGTGGGACAGCGGACGCCGGTTCACCGAGACCCGATACAGGCCCAGCCCCACGATGTTCAGCTGCGCGCGCCTCACGGCTTTCGCCAGCGTGAACGTTTTGCGGAAGAGCGGAGCGGGATCGTCCAGATAAAAGGCCGCGTCATTCGTCGGCTGCGGCTTGCCGTCGCCGATCCACGCCGCGCCCGTCCAGTCGCAGAGCGCATCGCGAGGTGCCGCGGCCGGAGGTTTCAGTGAAAAGCAGCCGGCGGCGATGACCGCAGCCACACAGGCGGAAATAAACGCCGTACGGAACCGTTTCCCGTGCATGATCCCTCCTTGTCGCGTCCGCTGCGCGTGCAGTTTTCATAACCGGCGGCCGGGCCCGTCCAACGCCTACAGCGACGTGCCGCCGGCCTGCCGGTTGATCAGCGATGCGGCGACGCCCGCGCCGAATCCGTTATCGATGTTCACGACCGTCACGCCCGCAGCGCAGGAGTTGAGCATGCCGAGCAGGGCCGCAAGACCTTGAAAACTCGCGCCGTAACCGACACTCGTGGGCACCGCGATCACCGGTTTGTCGGTGAGTCCCCCGACCACCGACGGCAACGCGCCCTCCATGCCCGCCACGACCACGATGGCCCGCGCGTCCGCAAAGCGGTCCAATCGTGACAACAGGCGGTGCAGCCCCGCCACCCCCACGTCGAAAATCCGTTCGACTTTAGCGCCCAACCGTTCGGCGGTCACCGCAGCCTCTTCGGCAACCGGAAAATCCGACGTCCCGGCACACAACACGGCGATTTTACCCCTCTGCTCCGGCAATGGCGCGACATCGCAGGTGAGGATGCGGGCTTCCGCGCGGTACGCCGCAGCGGGCAGCTCCGCCTGCACGGCCGCGGCCTGCTCGGAGGTCACCCGCGTGGCGAAAGCGTTCTGCCCGGCGGCGTTCAGCGCGCGCATGATCGCGGCGATCTGCGGCGCCGTCTTGCCGGCGCCGTAGATCACTTCCGGCATCCCCCGCCGCTGCTGGCGGTCGTAGTCCGGCTTCGCGAAATGGAGATCTTCCGTCACAATCCCTCCGCCTCTCCTGCCAGTCAACAGCCTAAAAGCCACAGCCGCGCATTACCCAATCAGCGCGTCTTCGATCTTGGCCTTGAGCTGCTCGATCGTCAACCGTTCCTGCAGCATCGTGTCGCGGTCGCGGATGGTCACCGTGCCGTCGTCGAGCGTCTGGAAGTCGATGGTCACGCACCACGGCGTACCGATCTCGTCCTGGCGGCGGTAACGGCGGCCGATCGCGCCGCTCTCGTCCCAGAACGCGGGATAGCGGCGGCTCAGATACGTGAAGATTTCGCGGGCCTTGTTGTAGACCTCGGGCTTGTTCTTGACGAGCGGGAAAACCGCGACCTTGACCGGCGCGATGCGCGGGCTGAAGTGCATCACCACGCGCACGTCTTCCTTGCCCTTTTCGTCCGCCAGCTTCTGTTCCTCATAGGCGTTGCAGAGCAGCGCCAGCATCATGCGGTCCACGCCGGCAGAGGGCTCGATCACGTGCGGGACGTATTTGCCTTCGAACAGCTTCGCCACGAACGCCCGGGCCGCGTCGGCATCCTTGCCGCGCGCCGTCCAGTCCGCCACGACCTTTTCGGTGAAGGCGGCCTTCGCCGCATCGTCCAGCTTGCTCGCCGCAAGCTTGAGCGGCTCGTCGAACACTTCCATGCTCTTGCCGCTGTGCTTCTGGTGCTGCGTCAGATCGAAGTCCGAACGCGCGGCGATGCCCTCGAGCTCCTGCACGCCGAAGGGGAAGCTGTACTGGATGTCCACGCAGGCGCGGGCGTAGTGGGCCAGTTCCTCGGGCTTCTGCCAGTACTCGACAAAGGAGTCTGCGGGCAGCCCGCAAGCCTGAATCCACGATTTCCGCTGCTCGACCCAGTACTTGTGCCAGACCTCCCACCCCCAGGAATCCTGCGGCACCGCGAGGTCCGGTGTATCGGCCATCGTCGTGACCTTGCCGCAGATCAATTCGACGGCCTCGTCGGGGCGGATGAAGAATTCCAGCTCCATCTGCTCGAATTCGCGGGAGCGGAAGGTGTAATTGCGGGGCGTGACCTCGTTGCGGAACGATTTGCCCATCTGCGCGATGCCGAACGGCACCTGCTGGCGGCTGGTCGCCAGCACGTTCTGGAACTGCGCGAAGATCGCCTGGGCGGTCTCCGGGCGCAGGTACGCGACGTTGGCGGGATCGTCGACGGGGCCGACCACCGTCTTGAACATCAGGTTGAAGGGCCGCGGCTCGGTCAGTTCGCCACCGCAATAAGGGCACGGCGAAACGCTCTCTTCGTCCTCTTCGCGATTCGCGTTGGCCAGCAGCGTGTAGAGCGCCTGCAGGCCGGCAAACGCGGCAGGGTCAGCCTTGATCTTCTCGAACGCCGCGGTCAGAACCATCGGATTCTGCACGGCCGCCAGATTGGGCGCCTGGCCTTTGGCCTTGCCCTTGCACCAGCCGGCGACCTTCCCCGCGTCGAGGCCCTCGCCGATCAGCGCCTGAAGGGCCTGGCCGATCTCGCCGTCCGCCAGAATGTCCCAGACCTGGTCCGCGCGCATCAGCTTCTTGCAGGACTTGCACGTGCTCATGGGGTCCGAGAACGTATCGAGATGGCCGGACGCCTTCCAGATGGAGGGATGCATGATGATCGTGGCGTCGAGTCCGGCCACATCTTCACGGTTGCGAACCGTCGTCTGCCACCAGGCGTCCTTGATGTTGCGCTTCATCTCGCAACCCAGCGGGCCGTAGTCCCAAAACCCGTTGATGCCGCCATAAATCTCAGAACTATGGAAAATGAAACCGCGGCGTTTGCACAGCGACGAAATGACTTCAAGACTGCTTGTGTTCGACATAACCATCCTTCGATTGCGCTTGCACAGAAATGCGTGTTAAAGGAATTATTTTCGCCCATAATGCCCCCGTTTCGCAAGCGAAATTATGCGCATCAGAATCGGCGTCGGAGCCAGCACAAACGGTCGCCGTCACGGACACCCGCAGGGCCCGCGCGGATAACTGCGTGCCGTCTTCCTGAACTGGCGCATCGTCGTGCGGTAGTGCTTGCGGAAGACCAGCCCGAGATAACTCTCGCTCTCATAGCCGCACTGGTCGGTGATCTCCGCGATCGACAGCTCGGTCTCTTGCAGCAAACGCCGCACCTGCGCGAGCCGGGACCCCTGTAGCTCATCGTGAATCGAATGTCCCACGGCTTGACGAAACCGCAGTTCGGCCAAGCGGCGCGAGACTTTCAGGTGCTTGACGACATCCGCCACGTTCATGCCGATGCCCGAATTGATGCGGATGAACTCAACCGCCTTGACCGCCAGCCGGTCGGTAAACTGGAGCTTCTCCGTCGACTGCCTTCCGACCACGCGGAGAGGGCCATATTGCACCGACTCCTTTTTCTTGCCCCGCCCCCGCATCAGATTGTCCAGCATCTGGGCCGCGTGATAGCCGCTTCCCTCGGTGTCCCGCAAAATGCTGCTCATCGGAGGATTCGTCGTCGAGCAGATCAACTCGTCATTGTCGACCCCCAGCACGGCGACTTGGTCCGGCACGCTGATATCCGCCATCAGGCAGGTGTCCAACACCTGCCGCCCGCGCACATCGTTCGAGGCCATCACGCCGATCGGCTTCGGCAACCCCGCCAGCCAAGCGACCATATCTTTCTGCTCGATCCCCCAGTCGCTCCGGGCGTCATCAGAGGGCGTCCGGTACACCTCGCAACTGGCCCCCGACGCGGCCAGCCGGCGCACGAAGCCGTCCTGCCGCTTAAGCGACCAGTTGCTGTCCCAGATATCGCCGACAAAGGCGAAATGGCTGAACCCCTGCTCCATGAGATACTCCGCGCCAAGACGTCCGACCGCCACGGAATCGCACGTCATCGTCGAATGCCGAAAAAGCGGATTGCCTTTATCGGCATAGGGGCCAAGCGGATCGAAAAGCACGGTCGGCACACAGGCGGACATGACGGGCTCCAGCAAATCCGTCAGCGTGGTGCCGGCGAGAATGCCGTTCACGCCCAGCGACTCGAGATCGCGGAAAGGCTGCTCGAACCGTTTCCCCTCGACGATGTGCAGCCGCCATGGGCCGTACAGCCGCTCATAGCGCAGAATGCCCTGCATGCGGTCCCGGTTGATCTTGTTCGACATTTCGAGCAGAACCATCACCTGCGGCATCTTCTTCGCGATCCTGGACATCTCCTTGACTCCTCGCGATACCCCGTTTAAAGCGAATGATCCCGCACCATAGCATGCGGAAGTAACCGTGTCAACCGACACGCCCGGCCCCGGCGCGCATTAAGGATTTCCGGCGCTTCGCGGCGGGCGCACACGCAGCAGGTCGGCAAGGCGCTGGCGCGACGACTCCACACGTTGCGGCGCGGACAACAGGCGAAGGTCGTACGCCGTCGCCGCATCCGTCTTGCCTGCCACGCCGCCTTCGGCCGCTTCGAGAGCCTGACCCTCGAGCCTTATCCATTGACCCGCGCGGAATTCGCCGGCCTCTCCCGTCAGCGCCGCCGCGCCCGCTTCGCGCGACAGCGTGAAACGCCCCTCGCCGAACGGCATGACCGCGACTTGCTCAGACTGCCGCAAGTCTTTCGCATCCAGCGACAGAAAAGCGAAATCGCCTTTTCCGGGCAACACGTCCCTACCGCCCACCGCGAGCCCCTCTTGCGCGGCCGCGGCCACAACATTTCCCGGACCGTCGAACATCACATAGAGCGTACGGCCTGCGGAAAGCCCCGCACGGATCTCCGGATATTTTCCATGCGCGGAGATCGTCACCTGCCGCGTCTCGTCCGACATGTTGACCGCCGTCAGCGCACGCCCGTTGCGCAAGGCGACATCGAAAACCAGCACGCTTCCGTCATCGGCGGAGGTTTTGACACGGTCAACGTCCGAAAACTCGTCGAGAAACCGGCGGTACAACGCCCGTCCCTGTCGCCCCGTGTCGTCCAACAGCTCCACCGTCGCCGGCACCCAGCAGACGCGTCGGTTTTGCGAGGCCAGAAGAGAAACCTCGGCCGGCATGTCGCGCCGCGCGAAGGGGGGTACAGGCGAGCCCGCCACGGGCGCTAATCCCAATTTTTCCAGTCGGTCGAGGCGCGCGGGGCGGCGGTCCGCATCGAACCGCGGATCACCGGTAAGCAGCAACGCGCCTCCTTTCTGCACAAACTCCGCGACGCGCGCGAAGGCGGCGTCGTCCGGGCACACCGCCATGGGCCACACCAGCGCCCGCGCCGCGGCGGGCAGGCGGTCGAGCGACTCCTCGTTGATCACGCCGAACGGGACATTGGCGCTGATCAGCCAATCGGCCGAGCGGCGCAGACCCTCGTGGATGCGCGCGGACTCGGGACCGAGACGGAAGCTGTCGGGCAGCACCAGATAGAGTTGCGGCGGCTCGTAGCGCGGCTCCGCCGTGCGGAAGAGCAGCATCATGTTGCGATAGGCCTCGAGCACCGGCTTGGGCGTGAGGTCCGCGTGATTGATGCCCCACGGAAACACGCTGTCCCGGAAGTCCTTCCAGCTCCAGTTCGCCATAAAAGAGGCCCCCATGCCGAGCGCGTAGTGGCCGACCGCGAGATAGTGGTTGACCGAGGCCCCGGCAGGATCGCCCCATTCGCCCTTGTTGCGCGCCGTATGTGCGGCTTTGGAGCCAAACTCGCCGAGCGAAAAACTCTTTCCCTCGAACCGGCGGTCGATGAGTTTCAATACCCCGCGCAGATGATCCACCGCGCCGTAGTGGTGGATGTTGGAGAAATCGATGCCCGCTGTATCCAGCACTTTCTCCGACGCGGTCAGATTCTGCAGATGGCCCACCGTGACCGGCGCGTGCGGCGCCGCCGCCTTGACCGACTCGCCGTTGGCCCGCTGCCAGCGCGCGTAGATCCACGCGCGGAAACGCTCGTTGTCGCGCACGCGCAGATCGTCCCAACCGGCCGCCTTCGCGCCGAAATCGATCGCGGGCTTCGCGCCGGCCCCCTTCCAGGCCTCGCAAGCCGCCTGCACGGAGCCGTATTTAGCCGCGAGCCACGTCTCGTAGAGCGGCCGCAGCACCGCCGCATTGCTGAGCGCCGTGCCCGGCTCGTTCTGGATGTCGTACATCATGCCGTGAAACGAGCGGTAGCGTCCGGCCCAGAACCGGTTCCAGTCCTGCTGCGCTTGCAGCTCCGCCTCCGACAGGTCCAGCGGAATCCAGTCGTGGAGCGAAAGAAAAATCGACACCTGATTGGGCTGCGCCAGCTGCACCATGGCGTCCGTCTGACGGCAGGTCTTTTCCGGACGGCTGGCGAGATCGAACGACGTCGCCCGCGCGGTCGGATTCGTCGCATTGCAGAAGGGGGAGAAGTGCAGGATGCGCAGCGTATTCATCGCGAAGTCGCCCATCCGCTCGAAGTCGCGCCGCCACACCAACGGGTCCTCGTTGCCGGAGTACCACATCATGCCGGTCGTATTCGCACCGCCGAAGAAGAGCGGGCGTCCGTTGAAGCGGAAATAGTTTTGGGCCAGTTCGACGGTCGGGCCCTCCGCACAGCGCGCCGGATTCGAAACCGTGAAACCGCTCCGCATCACGTCGACCGGCTTGCCGTCCGCCAGCAGCTCAGCGGAAAAATCGAGAAAATCCGGCAGCGCCCGTTCCACCCGCCACGTCGCGACGGCGACCCCGCCCGTCACCGGCGTTTCCGCCACGACGGCGCCGCCCACATGGAAACGCACAGCGAGCGTCCCGGATGACGATCGCACCGTCGCGTGGAGCACCGCCGCATCTCCGGGCTTGTAACTGGCGAAGTCGCTTTTCAGCGTCGTGAGGTACGACGGCGCGAGCAACCTCTGGCAGGCCGACACGAACAGGCGGTCGGCAACGGGAAAATCGCCGTTGAACAGATCGCGGTTCGTGACGCCGACGAGGCCCCAGTTCGACCCCGCATAGGGCCCGCGGAAGTTCAGCACCAGCGCTGCGGCAGGCCCGCGCGGCCTTCCGAAACGGTCCGCCGTTTCAAGCAGCGGTATCCACCGGGCCTGCACATCCGGAAAAACCGGGCTGTTGTTGCCGGTCATGGCGATGGCGGCCGGCCCCTCCAAAGAAATTCCCGAGCGCCATTTTTCTGGAACCACATATTGATCCGTCGCGGTCGCGACGGTTGCGACGTTGCGCAAGAGGAACGACGGATCGAACACCCCGATCTGGTCAGGGTGCAATTTCATCGTGTCGCCCGGCTCACCGTATCGGGTGTTGAGGCGCCCCGCGTCGCGGCGGACAGCGTCGATCTCTTTGGCCAGCGGCCAGAGCGCCTGCGTTGTCCAGCCCGCATCGCCATCGTCGCCGAGCAGATCGAAGGCATAGCCGCCGATGGAGAAAAACGCTCCCCCCGCCTTGAGGTAGGCGCGGAAATTTTCGACGGCCGCCCGCGGAAAAAACGGCGCGGACGGCAACACCAGCAAGTCCACATTGTCCCGGCTAAGCCCCGTCTTTTCACACAACTCGGCCGCCCGCAGAAACACCGGCGAGAACCCCGCTTCACGCAAGAGCTTCGCGAGGCGCTCGGGATCGGCATGGCCGGGCTGTTTCTCGACGGAAGACTCCCGCAGAATCGCGATCCGACGGCCCGCCGGATCGACAGGCCGAACCGGCAGAGCCGCTTCGCTGGCCGGGGCCTTGCGCTTCTCGCAGACAACGAACTCCAGATCCGCGATGTCAACCCTTTGGTTGCCGAAGTTGAACCCCATCAGCAACCGGTCCACGCTGAGAAAATTGCGTTTTTTATCGCCCCGCGGCTGGTGTCCCAATGCGCTGAACGGAATGAACACGGCGCGCCACGCCCCTTTGAGTCCGGCAATCCCCTTGCCGTCTTCAGGTGACACGGCGCACATCCACATATCGCCGTCCTTCTCGCGGAGCCAGAGGTGCATGGCGGCTTCGGGTGAGGCCTCCTCCACCAACAGCTTGAAGCGCACGCCGTACGCATCGGGCGGAACCGTCACCTTGTCGAGCAGGCTGTTGCCGTATCCCCGGACGTTCCGGTAGGCGAACCGGAGCGACGGGCGCCCTTCAAATGTCCTGCCCGCCGAGACTTCGGGCGCGTTGCCGCCGTCCTGATTCGCCTGCCAGCGCGCCGAGTCATCGATGGGCAGCGCCACTCTGCCCGCCTGCGCCACCCAAGCCATCCCCGCCGCCATCAGCCCCCCAATAAACAGTCGCATCATTTGATCCGTCTCCCTCTTTCTTCACGACACACGGCCCTGACGGATTGGAAGATAACGAATCCGCAGATGAAGCCGCAAGGCTATTCCCCGGTCGAACGGCTTTTCTCCCGCCAAGTCCCGAACCGAAAATCCGTCATAGCGCATCTGCCCAGCTTATGCTAAAATTTTGCCTCAATTTTCCAAGGAAAAAGACTATGCACCTTTATCGCTCTCATACGTGTAACCAACTCCGCGCCACCGACGCAGGCTCAACCGTCAAGCTTTCCGGCTGGATGTTCCGTGTCCGCGACCACGGCGGCATCCTTTTCATCGATTTGCGCGACCATTACGGCCTCACCCAAGTCGTGGTGCATCCGAGCCGTTCCTTTTTCGAAGCGCTGAGCAAGGTCAAACTCGAGACCGTCATCACCGTCGTCGGCGAGGTGACGCTGCGCGAAGCCGCCACCATCAACCCCGACATCCCCACAGGCGAGGTGGAACTCGTCGCGAACGAGTGCATCATCGAAGCTTCGGCCGATCAGACGCCGCTTTATCTGCCGGGCGATGAGGATGGCGCGGAGGATCTGCGCCTGAAATACCGTTTCCTCGATCTGCGCCGCGAACGCATCCACAACAACATCCTGCTGCGCTCGAAGATCATCTCCTTCCTCCGCAAAGCCATGGAGAGCCACGGCTTCAACGAGTATCAGACGCCGATTCTGACGTGCAGCTCGCCGGAAGGAGCGCGCGATTATCTGGTGCCCAGCCGCGTGCACCACGGCAAGTTTTACGCACTGCCGCAGGCCCCGCAGCTCTTCAAGCAGCTCCTGATGGTCGCGGGCTTTGACCGCTATTTCCAGATCGCCCCGTGTTTCCGCGACGAGGACGCGCGCGCCGACCGGTCGCCCGGCGAGTTCTACCAGCTCGATATGGAAATGTCCTTCGTCACGCAGGAAGACATTTTCGCCGTGGTCGAAGACGTGATTTCGAGCACCTTCGCGACCTTCTCGAAAAAGCAGGTGGATGCCACGCCGTGGGTCCGTATCCCCTACCGCGAATCGATGCTCAAATACGGCTGCGACAAGCCCGACCTGCGCATTCCGATCGAGATCTTCGACTGCTCCGGGCTTTTCAAAGACTCCGGGTTCAACGCTTTCGCCGCCGCCGTCAAAGCCGGCTCCGTGGTGCGCGCGATACCGGTTAAAAACATCAAGGACAAGCCCCGCAGCTTCTTCGACAAGCTGGTCGAGCACGCCAAGGGGCTCGGCTCCAAGGGCCTCGCCTACCTCATCTGGGACGGCGACGCCGTCAAAGGCCCGATTCAGAAGTTCCTCAAGCCGGATGAGCTGGCCGCCCTCGCGGAGATGGGCAACGCCAAGGACGGCGACGTGATCTTCTTCCTTTGCGACGAGGCCGACAAAGCCGCGAAAATGGCGGGCGACATCCGCATCAAACTCGGGCGCGATCTCGACCTGATCGACAAGAACGTCTTCAAATTCTGCTGGATCGTGGACTTCCCGATGTTCGAAAAGGACCCCGAGACGGGCGCGGTGATTTTCTCGCACAACCCGTTCTCGATGCCGCAGGGCGGCATGGACGCGCTGCTCAACAAGAACCCGCTCGACATCCTGGCCTACCAGTACGACGTGGTCTGCAACGGCATCGAGCTTTCCAGCGGCGCGATCCGGAACCACCTGCCCGAGATCATGTACAAGGCGTTCGAAATCGCGGGGTACGGCCCCGAAGTAGTGGAAGAAAAATTCTCTTGCCTGCTCAACGCGTTCAAGTATGGCGCTCCGCCGCACGGCGGCATCGCCCCCGGCGTTGACCGCATGGTCATGCTGCTGGCAGGAGAGGACAACATCCGCGAAGTCATCGCTTTTCCGATGAACCAGAAAGCGCAGGACCTGATGATGAACGCGCCCTCCGATGTCACCGAGAAGCAACTCCGCGAACTGCATATCAAGATTCGCGGACGCGAAGGCCAACCGGTCGAGTCCTAAGCGGAGTGTCCATCACAAGAAGAGGCGCCGGATAGGCGGGAAAAGACCGCGTCCGGCGCTCTCGGATCTGAAAAACGGAGGCTTCACACGCCTCCGTTTTTTGCTATGATGGTGGCGTTTTACAAGGGGAATAAAGACATGGTTAAAGACAAAGCATATGTATGTAATCTTTGCCGCAAGGTCATCACCTATTCACCGGAGCAGGCGGGGACTGCCAGCACGTGTCCCTTCTGCAAAGCTTCCATCTCCTTCCCTTCGGAGCACCGCCTCCGTCCCGCCGCGGCAGCCCGCGGATCCGGACACCGCCTTCTTTGGCCCGGCCTTGCGCTCGCAACCGCGGTTCTGGGGGCAGTCCTCTTTCTTTTATCGGGGCCGCGCGGCGGCGACGGCAAAGCCGATCAGCCCCCTACCGCACGGCGGGCGCTGATGCAGGAGCGGATCACGGTCGCCCCCATGCCGGTCCGGGTCCGGGGCCAGCACGCAACCGTTGCGGTCACCGATGTCCGGTATGGATGTCCCGAAGTGTATCAGGCCGCCCTGAAGCGGACCGTCACGACCGAGACGCCGGTCTGCAGCGTGAGACTCGCCATCACCAATACCGGCAAAGAAAAAGTCGGATACCGTCCCTGGCGGGTCGCCGAAGCGCTGTCCGACCAAAAGAAGGCTGAGCTGACAAAGGCGGACGGAACACCGTTCAGCTTGGTTTCATTCGGTCTCGACAGCTATCCTGTCGGCGCGCAGATGGCGACGGCGCTGGCGCCGGGCGAAACGTTCACCGACCTGATCCTCTTCCTGTGCGACGCGAAGCCGACAGGCGATCTCGAGCTCGTCCTGCCCTGCGAGAACATGGATGGGAAGGGCGAACTCCGTTTCACGATCCCCCAAAGCATGGTCCGATAAGCCGCGGGGCAGCGCGCTTCAATACTCGAATCCGGGGAGCTTCTGGTCCGCGTCCTGCACGGGCCTGAAGGTGTGGCGATGTTCCGGGCAGGAACCGTATTTAAAAAGCGCGGCCATGTGCGCGTTCACGCCATATCCTTTGTTCACGGCGAAACCGTACTGCGGATACTGCTCGTGGAGTTTCGTCATGAAACGATCGCGGCTCACTTTGGCCACCACGCTTGCGGCCGCGATCAGAAAACTCTTCGCGTCTCCCTGGACGATTGCGGTCGAAGGGCACGGCAATCCTTTCACAGGCAGCCCGTCGACCAACACGTACGCGGCCTTCTGGCGCAACCCCTCGACGGCCCGCCGCATCGCGAGATGGGTCGCCACCAAAATATTGAGTCGATCGATCTCCTTGGCCGAGCACCACCCCGTGGAGATCACGATTTCCTGCGTGTTGCGGAAAATCTCGAAAAAAGTTTCGCGCCGTGCAGCCGAAAGCTGTTTGGAATCCGTCAATCCCGAAAGCGTGTCGGCGTAAAGGCGCTCGGCGAGTTCCTGCCGCATCGTGACGGCACCGGCGACCACCGGCCCAGCGAGGCATCCCCGACCGGCTTCATCAACGCCCGCCAGCACAAGCCCGGGCTGTTCCGCCCACAGTTCTTCCTCGTAACGCAACATCGCGCTTGCGCCACATCCCTCTTCGGCATCTCTGTCAGTCGTCTTTCTCCGCTTCATCACACGTCCGGCTCTTTTCCCCACAGCCCGCCCCGTCTAGCCGCCAAGGGCTGTTTAAGTTCCCAGATGATAACACACTCCGGGAGCCCTGCGCGATGAAGGAACGGGTACTTAGATTCTTAATTGCGCTGACGCCTCAGGTTTTTTTGCCGCACGGTTGATTCGACGGCGCGGAGCACTGCGCAAAAGTGATAAAAGATCGTGCGCAAAACCGTATATATTTTCAGCGATAGCCCCGCTACAGTACAAACATCTTCGCGAAAGGCTTCTCTATGAGACGAAACCTGTTGTCATGCGCTGCGTTTTTGTTTGCGATTCAAGGATTTGCCGGGATCGCCTATTGGCAGGGCGCTGGCGGGAGCGGCGTGGGTGATTATGAAGTGGCCTCCAATTGGCAGGCCGGCAGCGTGCCGACTGCGGCCGATCTCGTGGCGTTCAAGAATTATGGGAGTCAGAACTGGGCGTGTAACCTCAACGGCGATGTGACCAATACGATCATCCTGAATGACGCCTCCACACAGAATTACCAAAACCTGTTCAACCTCAACCAGCATGTCTGGACAGCAACTGAGAGTGGGCAGGGTCTATACGTTAGGTGGGGCACCGGCGGACGGGTGACGTTCACAAACGGAACCTTTCGGCTCGTCACGTTGAACTGTCAGTCTGCGCCGCTCTCGGGATCTCAGCTTACGAGCAACCATGTCATCACCGCCTTCCAGAATATATATTCCGAGTCGCTAAACGCCTACTTCGCGGGAACAATCGCCTCGTTCGACGGCGGCGAACACGTGGTGTCCAATCAGTTGCGGGTGGGGACGATGAACGGCACAAGCGCCTATTCAACGCTTAACCTGCTGAACGGGACACAGGTGACGGTGACGAACGAACTGCACCTCGGCGAGGCCAGTGGCACCACGGGCCGGGTGAATGTGGCCGAGGCCACCCTGAAAATGGGGAAGGTCGCCAACTACGTCGGATACGCAGCTGGCAGTAAAGGCACGCTCTCCGTTGGCGCAGGTGCAGACATTTTATCGAGCGGATTCGTCTTTGTCGGAAACAACGGACATGGCGTCTTGGAGCAGGCGGGCGGCATCTGCGTCGTCAGCAACGGGTTCGACATCGCGGAGGGCGCGGGATCGCGCGGCGAACTCACTGTTCAAGGGGGGCAGTTTACGGTTCGCGACACGCGTCCGTCGGTCACCAACTACTTCCGCGTCGCCGTTAACCCCGGCGCGACGGGCGAGGTCACGCTGGCGGGCGGCACTTTTTCGTATCCGGGCGAAGCGAGTTTGATAGGGCGAGCCGGGTACGGCAAACTGACCGTCACAGACGGGACCAATGTTTTCGGAAACGGATTTCTGCTGGGCTCCGTAGCAGGAGGAATCGGTGACATGACGGTTATGGGCGGTATGAACACTTTCAGCACCGGGATCGGGATGCGCATGCAGGTCGGCGGTTTCGGCAGGGGATCCCTTCTGGGCCTTGGCGGTACGAACAGTGTCAGCAACCTCGCGGTCGCGAACGACACGGGATCTTCCGGCGTGATGACGGTATCGAACGGCCTGTGGACGATCGCCGAACACTCGTGGATTGGGACCTCTGGTAACGGAACGCTCAACGTCAGCGGCGGCGAACTGCGTTTTCTGAACAGCGGACCGGTGCTGGCGATCGGGCGGTATGGCGTCGCGACGGGAGAGGTCTCAGTCACGGGCGGCCTGGTGGATATGGGCGGCGGCGGCGCGGTCTGGCTCGGCCGCGCCAACCAGGGGACAAAAGCCTCAAGTTGCCTCGTGCTTTCCGGTAACGGCATGCTGCGGACCCGACAAATTTTTGAGCACACTCCTGGCCTGACGGTTGCAAGCCGGATTCTCTTCGACGGCGGAACGCTGAAAGCCTCGGCTTCTGACACGCTGGTCTACTCGGTGGACGACGTGCGGCTGACCACGAACGGCATGGTGATCGATTCGGCCGGATTCAACGTCAGCGTCGCGGCGGTGCTGCAAGATGCGGCGGGACGGGCGGGCGGCATCACCAAGAAAGGTGCGGGCACGCTGACCCTGGCGGCAGACCGACACGCGACGGGGCCGGTGTCGGTGCTGGGCGGGACGCTGGTTGTCAGCAACGCCGTGGCGGTATCGGCCGACACGTCGCGAGTCGACGGCACGCTGACGCTGACCGCCGCCAACCGGCTGACCGTCGCTGCCGGAGCGGCGCTGGCAGGCACGGGCAGCGTGACAAAGGTGACACTACAGGACAACGCCGTGTTTGCGCGAACCAAGTCGGACAACGCGCACACACCGCTGACCGTCAGCGACTGCGTGGCGGATAATCGGCTGACGGTTGCCTTGACGGGGTACAGCTTGATGGAGCTACGATCGTCCCTGCCGCTGATTCGCACACCGACGGCCTTTATGGATGCGTCGAAGATAACGGTCACCTTGAATGGTCAGTCGAATCCGCATCTGACCGCAAAGTTTGCGGAAGTCGGCGGGCAGCAGGTGCTCTATGTCTCCTATTCAGCGGGAACGATGGTCGTGATCTACTGATTGCGGGGGCGATGGAACGGGACGACTGAGATCAATTTGCACGGCAGCGCTGCCGGCTTAAACCGGCGCAACATGCGGCTGCTGATACGCGGGACGGAGATAGCGGACGGCACCGGCGAGCGAAGGGAAAGCGGAGAAGAGAGCGCATGCGTTCGTGCGGAAATTAGGGGTAAGAGGTCTGAAGCCAGAGGACGGAGGGCTCATCCGTCATGCAGGGTCACGACGGGGCGGAGCGTTCCGTCCCGTCGTGGTTGCTCGGCGTCCGCCGCTTACGTCTGCGGCACCTCGCTCAGCGGGATGCCGAGCGCGTCAGCGACCCCTTTGCCGTAGGCCGGGTCAGCCTTGAGGCAGTTTCCGATGTGCCGCACCTTGATCATCTTCGGCGCGTCGCCCATGGCCCGGGCCGTGTTTGCGAAGAGGCGGGACTGCTCGTCCGGCTTCATCAGGCGGAAGAGCTTGCCCGGCTGCGTATAGTAGTCGTCGTCGTCCTCGCGGTAGTTCCAGTGCGCGGCGTCGCCGTTGATCTTGAGCGGCGGCTCCGCGAACGCCGGCTGCTGCTGCCAGTCGCCGTAGCTGTTCGGCTCGTAGCCGCGCGTGCTGCCGTAGTTGCCGTCCACGCGCATCGCGCCGTCGCGGTGGTAGCTGTGGAACGGGCAGCGGGCCGCGTTCACCGGGATCAGGTGGTGGTTGACGCCCAGGCGGTAGCGCTGCGCGTCGCCGTAGGAGAAGAGCCGCCCCTGCAGCATCTTGTCGGGCGAGAAGCCGATGCCCGGTACCACGCTGGCGGGATTGAACGCCGCCTGCTCGACCTCGGCGAAGTAGTTGTCCGGATTGCGGTTCAGCTCCATCACGCCCACCTCGATGAGTGGATAGTCCTTGTGGTACCACACCTTGGTCAGGTCGAAGGGATGGTACGGCAGTTTCTCCGCGTCCAGCTCAGGCATGATCTGCACGAACATCGTCCAGCGGGGGAAGTCGCCCTTCTCGATGCTCTCGTAGAGGTCGCGCTGGTGGCTCTCGCGGCACTTGCCGATGATCGCCTCTGCCTGCTCGTCCGTGAGGTTCTTGACCCCCTGCTGCGTGCGCAGGTGGAACTTGACCCAGAAGCGCTCGTTCTGCGCGTTGATGAAACTGAAGGTGTGGCTGCCGAAGCCGTGCATGTGCCGGTAACTCGCCGGAATGCCGCGGTCGCTCATCACGACCGTCACCTGATGCAGCGCCTCGGGCAGCGAGGTCCAGAAGTCCCAGTTGTTGAGCGCGCTGCGCAGGTTGGTGCGCGGGTCGCGCTTGACCGCGTGGTTCAGATCCGGGAACTTCAGCGGGTCGCGCAGGAAGAAGACCGGCGTGTTGTTCCCCACCAAATCCCAGTTGCCCTGGTCGGTGTAGAACTTCATCGCGAAGCCGCGGATGTCGCGCTCCGCGTCGGCCGCGCCGCGCTCACCTGCCACCGTGGAGAAGCGCACGAACATCTCGGTCTTTTTTCCCACCCCGGCGAAGACCGAGGCCTTCGTATACTTCGTGATGTCGTGCGTGACCGTGAAAGTCCCGAAAGCTCCGGAGCCTTTGGCATGCATGCGCCGCTCGGGGATCACCTCCCGGTCGAAGTGCGCGAGCTTTTCGAGGAACCAGGTGTCTTGCAGCAACTGCGGTCCGCGTTTACCCGCAGTCATCACGTTCTGATTGTCGGGAACCGGAGCCCCCGCGTTGGTTGTCAGTTTCTGCTTGTCGCTCATTGCTGTTCCTTTCCTTGTCCGCACGGCCAAACCCGGGACTAGTCCGACCACACAGCTTCACTGAAGTGCCGCGATTATAGCCATGATCACCGCGGGCTGCAAGCCCCAGTAAGGCCGGTTTCAGCGAGTTGACTTGCATGAGTATTAGGCCTAAACTAAATATCAATTTGCACCGTCTTGTCCCGGCCGCGTGCGAACAAACAAACGAAGGAGATTCACGATGACCTCACGTCGTACGTTCGTCGCTTCCATGTTCACCTTGGCGGCAGTTCCCCTGCTGTCTTCCGGCCAGACCTGCTGCGCGACAGCGAAGAAGGACAAAAAAGATGCGCCCGCAACCTGCGCCGCAAAACTCTTGGCAACGGGTGCCGCCGTCGTCGAGTCCAATGAGAAGAAAACCAAAATCAAGATCACGTGCCCCAAGTGCGGGAAAGTTGCTGAACTCGAGATCGACACGCCGACTGCGGACAAACCCTATGCGCAAGAATGGACCTGCCCCAAGTGCGGCTGCAAAGTGAAAGTCTCCGTCGCGGTCGCCAAGGCCGAATAAAGCGACACACCTGAAAAGATCCATGCTTAAAGACATCCAAGCGGGTCTTTGCAAGCGCTGGCGTCTCCGCCTCAAGGCGGGGGCGCTGGCGCTGGCGTTCGCTTTCTTTTCGGTATTGCCGTGGTTGCATGTGATCACGTTGGATGACACCCATGCCGGGCATGGATGTTGCCATCAAGCCGCATCAGCGGTCCCCGTCGGTCACCTCCCGGTCATGGATCAGGAGAAGGCAAACGCGTCGGACACCTGTTGGATATGCCAAAGCCTCGTCTCGCTGCTGCAGCACAACGAGCCGACCGTCTCCCCGGCCTTCATCGGCCCCTCACCTTCTTCGTCTTATATGGCGCGTGCCCCGCATGCGCCCGTGATCGTCCAGATTTATCCCGCCAGCCGTTCGCAGGCTCCGCCCGCGCTCGCCTAACACATTTACCGGCGGTGGCAGCGGCGTTTTCCGCCCTGCTGTTCCAGTGACATGACCTCTTGGAAAGGGCCAGAGTGTGCCCCCTCAGGACGTGTCGCATGACCCAATCGTTTCCGTGACCGCACACGCAAGGCGTGTCGGCACATCTCATTCAACGTTCATGAAAACTACTTATTTACGTACGCGGACTCTCGTGGCAGGAGTCGCGCTCTCTTTTGCCGCCACCTGTGCGTCGGCCCAGACCGACGACGCACGCTACCAGAAACTTGAAGACGAGGTGAAGGCGCTCCGTCAGCAGGTGACAACCTTGCAGGAGCAGCACACCCGCGAAATGGCTGAACTCAAGGACATGTTGAAACAACAGGCCGCCGCCGCTGCGGCGAGCCCCCAACCGCTGGGAACGCCAGCCGCAACCGTTGCGCCGCCATCCCTCTACGACTCGCTCAAACAGTCGGCGGCGGTGCTGGTGCCTCAGGCGCAGGGCGTCAAAGGCGTGGACCTTGACATGTCCGTGGTACTCGACCTCTACTTCTACCACGATGACACCAAGGAGGGCATGAGCCATTTGCGCCAAGGACTCAGCGGCTTCGGCCATCACCATGATGATGCCGAAGGGCATGACCACGGCGGGCCCGAGAACGGCTTCAATCTGCGCCATGTGGAGCTCGGCTTCTCGGCGGAGGTCGATCCCTACTTCCGCGCGTGGACCACGGTCGCCGTGGATGAGGACGGCGCCGAGTTTGAGGAGGCGGTCCTTCAGACCACCTCGCTGCCGTACGGGCTGACGCTCAGCGGCGGCAAGATCAAGAGCGGCATCGGCCGGTTGAACCGGCAGCACTCGCACAACTGGGACTTCTTTGATGCCCCGCTGGTGTACGAGCAGATGTTCGGTGCGCACGGTCTGGCCGAGAAAGGGCTCCAGCTCACCTGGCTGGCGCCGACCCCGTTCTACCTGCTGTTCGGCACCGAGGTGTTCAACGGAGAGAATGAGCACTCCTTCAATGTGGGCGACGCCGACGCGCTTCCTGCACACGACGCGCCGCGCCTGTACACAGCCTTCATGAAGACAGGTCCGGATCTCGGACCGAATCACGCGCTCCAATTCGGCTTGTCAGCCCTGTCCGGACGACACCAAATGGTGCATGAGGATGAAGAATGCGCAGACGGGGACACTTCGATCCTCGGCACCGACTTCGTCTACAAATACGACGCCAAGCGTACCCATGGCGAGGGTGACTTCGTGCTACAGGGCGAGTATTTCTATCGTGATATGGGCCTCGATGGCGAAGGCGACTGGTCTGGCACGCCGTGGACCGCAAAGCAGGACGGCTACTACGTGCAGGGACTCTATGGCTTCCTCCCTCGCTGGCGCGGCGGCCTGCGTTGGGACCAGATCGGCTTGATCAACGATCTGGACACACCCGAGGATGGTTCGGTCACCTACGGCGACTCCAGTCGGCTGGCCGCGATGCTGGACTGGAAACTCTCTGAGTTCTCGCTGCTGCGGGCGCAGGCCGGCCGCGGCTGGTATGACACCGAAGACGGACGCGAAGACGCCTGGGAGTTCGCGCTGCAGTGGCAGCTGACCTTCGGCAAACACGGCGCCCACGACTTTTAACGGCAGGGACGCCTCTCCCAGGCGTCCGCCCACGGCTCGAAAATCTCAACGAAAGAAGACGAAATGAACCAGTTCAAAGTAATGCTGTTGGTCGCAGCCTGCCTGTCGAACGCGCAGGCCGCGAAAATCAAGATCGTGACCACGACCACGGATCTGGCGGATATCGCCCGCGCGGTGGCGGGAAACGCCGCCGAGGTTTCAAGCATCACCACCGGGCGCGAAGACCCGCACACGCTGACCGCCAAGCCGGGCTTTATTGTGCGTGCCCGCGATGCCGACGTGTGGATCCGCATCGGCATGGAACTGGAAATCGGCTGGGAACCGGTGATCCTGCGCGATGCCCGCAACACCCGCATCCGCGTGGGCATGCCCCGGCATATTGACGCCTCCGACCACGTCATCCGTCTGGAGGTTCCGACCCAGCGCGTGACGCGCGACCAAGGCGACATCCATCCGGAGGGCAATCCGCACTACTGGCTTGACCCGCTCAACGGACGCCTGGTGGCGGCCACCATCGCCGAGCGGCTGTGCGCCCTGTATCCGGAACACAAGGCCAAGTTTGAAGAGGATCTCCACCGGTTCGAGCGCGACTTGGACACACGCATGTTCGGCGCGGCGCTGGTCGACGCCCTTGGCGGCGAGAATCTCTGGAAAGCGATCGCGGAGAAACGGCTGGAGGCGTTCCTGGCGGAGAAAGGTATGGCGGACAAGGCGGGCGGCTGGTACGGAACGATGCGCCCGCATCAGGGAAAAACCATCGTGACCTATCACCGCAGCTGGGTGTATTTGACAGAGCGGTTCGGCTTGCGGGGTGATCTTCAACTGGAGCCTAAACCGGGCATCCCGCCTTCCGCCAAGCATCTGGCCTCCCTGGTTTCCGACGCCGAGGCCCGTAAGGTCCGCGTGATCCTGCAGGAGCCTTTCTATACGCTCAAGGCCGCCGAGTTCGTGGCCGCGCGCACGGGTGCGAAGGTCGTCGTGGTCCCCACGATGACCGGAGGCTCGGCAGAAGCGACCAGCTATCTTGACATGCTGGACAACGTGATACGGAAGGTGAGCGCGGAGTTGTGAACGGAAACCCGGTCATCCAGTGCCGCGGGGTCACCATCGCGTACGGTCGGGACGTTGTGCTCGACCGTATCGACCTGACGGTGCCCCGCGGCACCCTATTGCCGTTCGTCGGACCGAACGGCGCAGGCAAAACCACGCTGCTGAAAGCGTGCCTCGGGCTCATCCCGCATCAGAGCGGCGAGATCCTCTGCGATTTTGGCAGACGCCCGCCCGCCTACGTGCCGCAACAGAAACAGCTCGATCCGATCTACCCGGTTTCGGTCCACGACCTCGTCTGCATGGGGCTCTACCCCGAACGCGGGTGCTGGGGCAGGCTGAACAGCGGACAGCGCGCACGCATCGAGGCGGTGATCTCGCGTTTCGGGCTGGCGCCGCATCAGCACAAGCACTTCGGCGAGCTCTCCGGCGGGTTACGCCAGAAAACGCTGCTGGCGCGTGCCGTGGTGACGCAAGCCGAAGTGCTGGTGCTGGACGAACCGACCGCCGGGCTGGACGCCTCATCCGAAGAAGGCCTTCTCACGTTGATCCGCGCGCTACATGAGACCGAGGGAAAAACGATCCTGTGGGTTCATCACCGCATGGACCAGTGCGCGGCCCTGGCGCGGCAGGTCTGCCGAGTGGACAAACACGGCGTACGTCTCGCCGATGTGTCGGAGGTGACAACATGAGCCTCTTGCAGGATGCGGTGTCGTTCACCGGTCTCTTCCCCGAAGCGGTGGTCTGCGGCACCGTGATGGCGGCGGTGTGCAGCGCGTTCGGCGTGTTCGTGGTGCTCAAGCGGATCGTGTTCATCAGCATCGCGCTCTCCGAGGCGGCGACGTGCGGGCTGGCGCTTGCTCTGGTCTACCACTTCTCGCCGCTGGCGGGCTCGGCGCTGGTGACGGGCGCGGTCGTGTTCATGCTGACGCTTCCGGAGAAACGGCAGCATCTGCCCAAGGACGTGGTGCTCGGCACCGTGTTCCTGCTGGCTTCAAGCGCCAGCGTCCTGCTGGTGGCGCAGAGCGGCTTCGGTCTGGAAGAGATCAAAGCCATGCTCTACGGCGACCTGATCGTCAGCAGCCCGCGCGACCGCTGGGTCTTGCTGCTGACGGGTGTGCCGTCGCTGGCCGTCTTGCTGTTGTTTCTGCGGCCGGTGCTCTACGCGTTTCTGGACCGCGAGGCAGCGTGCGTCATGGGCATCCGCTGCTGGTTCTGGGAAGGGCTTTTCTTCTTCCTGTTGGGACTTGTCGTGTCAGGCGCTTCGAAGAGCGGCGGCGCGTTGCTGGTCTTCTGCCTCCTGGTGGTGGTCCCCGCCACGGCCCTGTTGCTCGCGCGGCGGCTGTGGGCCGTGATCGGCATCTCCGTGGCGTTGGGTGTACTCACGACCTGGGCCGGTCTGTTGACCGCCTACAGCGCCGACCTTCCCGCCAACCCGACCATTATCGGCCTCTCATGCCTGCTACTTATGGGAGTGGCACTCATCCGCGCCATCGCAGTCAAGTTCATCGCGCGAAGGTGACAAAGTCATTTCTTGTGACCATAATCCATACCCTTAAACGATCCTCGTGCGCGAACGAAGGAACTCCCCCAACCTCGCCGATCAGCTGCATCAGAGCCGCCGGCAATTTGAAGTGACTCCGCATCGCAAACAGCTTTTCCAGCAGAGCCACGATCTTGACTGGCAACCGCCTGATGTCGGGTTCCTCGATCACCAGCCGTCCGCCGGGCTTGAGCACGCGCAGCAGCTCGCGAAGGGCGGCTGCCTGGTCGCGCACATGATGAAAGGCATCCACCAGCAGGATGCGGTCGAACGTCGCATCCGCAAAAGGCATCGACTCCACCTCGGTTCTGACCGTCTCCAGCCCCTTGCGCCGCGCCTGCTCCAGCATGCGCGGCGAGATATCGCACACCACGGCGCGTGCGACCGACGCCGCAAAGACACCCGCCACGCGCCCCGTGCCGCCCGCCGCATCGAGCAGCGCGTGCGAAGGCGCCAAATCCAGCAGCCCGCCCAGTACAGCAGGCTCGGGCGGGAGGATCAATCGCTCGTAAAAAGGAGCCAGCCTGTCAAAGTGGTCAAACATCAATACGTGATCAGCAGCCGCTTGCCGTCTGCGGGGTCGAGTCTCGCTTCATACCGGGTGAGCCCTTTGTCCGCAAGCCCTTTTTGTAGCGCGCCGTCCGTCCCGAACTTGGAGTGTCCCAAGCTCGCGCAGCGGAAGTGCTGTTGCTCGTGCTGGTACTCGACCTCCACGCTCCGGTGAGGACAGAGCAGCGAAACGACCGCATAGTCGGCCTCCCCCTTCCGCGCAATGATGATGGGCGTGGGCAAGCGCGGGTCGATGACCTTGACCGATCCGCCCACCGTGGCCAACGGCGGCACTTTGGCGAGCTCCACGTTGATCGTTCTGCCTTCGATCACGTACGCCGCCGTATCGATCGCCGGCGTCTTACCTTTCTTCGTGAAGGTCGCGCATCCGCCGTTCAGTCCGCACACGCACGTTCCAGCGCCCGCAGCGCCCAGCGCGGCAACGACGCCCCTTCGTGTCATCTTTTTCATAACGCCCCTTTCTTACTCAGACAGTCAGTTCCCTCACGATTTCCCGGAACGCCCCCGCCGCAGGCGAACTCGCTGCGGACTCCACGAACGCCTTGCCCTCGTCGCCGGACTCGGCGATCAGCGGATCAATGGGAATCGGCCCCAAAAACGGCACATGCATCTGCTCGGCCATGATGCGACCGCCGCCCGCCCGCAGGATCGGCGTGACCTCCCCGCATTTGGGGCACGCGAAGCCGCTCATGTTCTCAATCACGCCCAGCACCGTCACGCCGAGTTCCTTGCAGAAATTGATCGATTTGCGCACGTCCGCCGCCGCCACCTTCTGAGGCGTCGTCACGATGACGGCACCCGCCAGTTCCGGAATGAGCTGGCAGACTGAAAGCGGCTCGTCACCGGTCCCCGGCGGCACGTCGATCACCAGCAGGTCGAGGTCGCCCCAGTCGACATCCTCGATGAACTGCCGGATCACGCCCATCTTCATCGGTCCGCGCCAGATCACCGGATCGTCCGGATGCTGTAACAGAAAACCTACCGACAGCACCTTCAGTCCGCCGATCTCGATAGGCAACATGCCTTCCTCGCCGCCTTCAAGCCTTTGCCCGACGAGCCCCAGCATGGTCGGCACGCTCGGCCCGTGCAGATCCACATCCAGCAACCCCACCCTCTGTCCTGACAACATCGCCGACATCGCGAGATTCACGGCCACGGTGCTCTTGCCCACGCCGCCCTTGCCGGACATCACGATGATCTTGCGGCGGATGCGGCTCAACCGGTCTTTCAGTTTTCGGTCTTTGTCATCAGCCGCCGCAGGCTGCGGGTTCATTTTTCCGGCGGAGGCGCAGGACGAGTCCCCGCAGCTTCCGCACTGATTCGGCTCACAACTTTTCGTTTGCTCTTTCGCTTCTTGCATCTCTCTTCCCTTCGTTAAAAATCTGTTCACTTTCACAACAGGCATGCCAGTCGCGTACCGCACGTTTATGCCTGTACATCCCGGTATTCGCGGCACGCCAACCTTTCGGCGATCGTGTCGTCGATCTCATCTTGCCAGCCGTTGCGCTGGGTCGCAATATTGTCAAATCGCTTCGTGTACGGTTTGATGTCGAGCAACGGTGTCGCGTCGAGGATATCCGCGCCTTCGATCTGCAACACGTTTCCCACGCGGCCGACCAGTTTGACAATGCTCAGGCCAATGGGATTAGGCCGACACGGCGCGCGCGTCGCGAAAATCCCGTGCTCTCTGTCCTGCAAAAATGGTTTCGTCACAAGCCGAACCTCATGCGCCTGATGGAAATGGTAAACGAGATAAATATGCGAAAACCGCTCCATATCGCGCAGCCCCTCCGAGAACTCGGGAAAAACTTCGACCTGTCCTTTGCACACCGAAGCGAACACCGGCTGTATGGGTGTCTCCGCCGGTCGCGTGTGGCTGCTGTGAATCACACCGATGGCCCTGTATGAAACCGGAATATCAGTCATTGCCCCTTACCTTTCGCGAATGCTTCTCCAGCAGGTCTGCCGCCAACCCGACACATTCGCTGCACGACAAGTTATTCGCCGCACGAATCGCCTTGCAGGTGAGATGCCCGCCAGTCATCTCGGCAAAAGACTGTTGGATCGACTGCTCGGCAGCGGTGCCGGCCAGCGTACAGCTGGCATGCACAGCACCGCACAGCCCGCCGGGCGCACGCCCCGCGCCGCATCCCGCAAAAACGTCCTCAACACCTCGGCCGCCGGGGAACTTCTGCCCCCAGGCGTACGCCACCGATTGGGCGCAGTTGCCTCGCCGCTGTTGATGATACTCTCTGGCTATTATCTTCATCGCTCCCTTTCGTCGTCAGAAACTGATCTTCATCCCCGCAAAGCCGGGCTGCACGGAGGCTCGGAGACGCTGCCGGAGGTCAGACACCGCTCCCTCGCCCGTGCAATGGCAGGGGTAAAGATAAGAAACGTCATAGGCTTGAAGCGCCTCGACCGTTCGGTCCAGACGCGCCTGGATCGCGTGCAACAGGTGCATGCCGCCGATCACAGCGAGGATGCGCGGTTCGCCCGATATTTCGACAGCATAGCGCAGCGTATTGATGATCCCCGCGTGACAGCACCCCAGGCAGACGACCAAGCCCGCGCCCGTCCGGACCCAAATCGAAAGATCATCCGCGATCGCGTCGGCGTGCTTTCCGGCCTCATCCAGAAAAAACGGCCCGCCCGTATCCTCATACGCGGTGAGACGTGGCACCGGCCCGGTCAACATCACGCCTTCCGCAAGCGCCCATGGGGTCGACACCCAGCACCGCCGCTCCTCGGGCAGAGACCGAATCGCCTCTTCCGACGTTTTCGGCATGCCGATCGGTTTCGGCGCATCGTGAATGCTGAACCGCGACTGCACCGCGTGCGGATGCAAAAACAGACGCGCGTGTCCAGCACGCCCAAGCACGGCAGACACGTTTCCGGTGTGATCGTAGTGGCCGTGACTCAGCACCACGCAGTCCGCCAAGCCGAGATCGATGCCCAACGCCTCCGCGTTCCTCAACATCGCCTCGCCGCGACCCGTGTCGAACAGGATCTTATGCCCTGCGGTCTCGATCCAGAGAGACAGCCCGTGTTCCGCTTCCAGCCCGTAGGCGGCACGATTATCCGACAATAGGGTGACCGCTATTCCGTTTGCATGCATGACATACTTTCCGTTGTTAGCCCACCGCCACCTGCCCGATAGCAGCCACCAGCGTCTCCTTGCGCTGAAGCCCAGTGAACTGCTGCATGACCCCGCCGTCCTTGAGCAGGATCAGAGTGGGTATGCTCTTGAAGTCGAACGCGTCCGCAGCCTTGGGATACTCAAAGCAGATAATCCGCGATCGCGCGGTAGAGCGTACTGACCGCGAGGATTGCGCAATGCCGGCCCTCTTCGGGCTTGCATTCGCCGGACCGGACCAGTTCGCCCGCGCTGATCGACAGCGCATCCGTGACGCTCCGTCCTAAGGCCCGACGCGCAATAGCGTGTCCGCATGAACGCGTGTTACCGCATCCGTCCGTATGATACTTAATCTCTTGGACGATGTCATCCCGCACCACGAGATAAACCTCCATCGTGTCGCCGCACGGCCCCGTGATCGTCGCGGCAGCCGTCGGATCGTTCATTTGTCCGAAAAACGGGTCCCCCGTCATGACTGAACCCGTTTCCCTCTCGCAATCACATTTCTTCATATTCCGTCATCCCTCCATTGCCTGTTTCCCGGGTTTGCGACATTTCGCAAAACGTCGCCTGCGCCCAGACCAGCACACGGTCTCCATCCTTTAACTCCGACTTCAGCCGAAAAAGCGGCGCGCGGCCTTCAGTCACCCACGCCCGCAATCCAAGGGCGCGCCCCATCGGCACGGGATGCGGATAGCGGATCCGCAAATCGCCTGTGACAGCCCGCACCCCCCGGTGGAAAAGGCAGTGCGTCATGGCGGCGTCGAGCAAGGCCGCCGACACGCCGCCATGCAGCATGCCGTCGTACCCCTGCAGGCGCAGATCCGGCGTGAAATGTGTTTTCACCCCGCCCTCGCCATCCGGCTCGAACGACAAGCCCTGCGACCAAGGGTTGTCCACCCCGCACATGACGCAAGCCCCGTGCCCGAAGCGCGCGCCGGCCCCGACCGCCTTTGTCTCAGTGGTCACAAACATTCTGCCCCGCCTGCAGCGTTCCGGCTAAATAGTGTCCGATGAGCATCTCCGGTGTTTCCGCAGGCAACCCCACCGTCACCTTGATGTTTTGTTCCGCGAACAGCCCCTGCGCGCGCTGGCCCATGCCGCCCGCCAAAATCTGCTCCGCGCCCTGTTCCGCCAGCCAGCGCGGCAACACGCCCGGCTCATGCGGCGGTGGGACTAGGTCTTTGCGCCCGAGCATCTTCCGCTGCACCAAATCCACGTCGACCAGCGCGAACGTCTCGCAGTGTCCGAAGTGCATGCACAATTTG
>DAOPZC010000038.1:0-47644 GCA_035353175.1 Kiritimatiellia bacterium
TTGATGGAGACCGAAGTCGTGTCATTCATTCTGCTCAACCTTTCAGCAGACAAGGACCGGAAAGCTCATGTGCCAGGAAAGATGGCTCACTCATACGAGTGGTGAGGTCCGCTAGAAGGTTTCCGCCGGAGCGGAGCAAAAACAGGGCTACGCGGCTGTCTGGCCACGTAGCCGGTCACGCACGCGTTTAACGGCGGAGGCTGAGATCCTTGATGACCTTTTGGTAAATGGCCTCATCTTCACGCTTGAGGTAGTCAAGCAGACTGCGGCGAGTGTTTACCTTGCGGATCAGCCCGTAGCGGGAACTGTGATCCTTCTTGTTGGCCTTGAGATGCTCGGTGAGCATTTCGATCTCTTTTGTGAGAACGGCGATCTGAACTTCGCTCGATCCGGTGTCACGCTCGTGACGCTGGAACTGCTTCCGAATGGCTGTTTTATCGATCTGGCTCATAGTCTGCTTAGCGGTCCTTGTTCCGCGATTTCTTTTCTTTTGTTAACTTTCCGGCGCACACTATAGATAATACCCCCGCTTGCTGTAAAGCGAAATCGGGCCGGAAAGGCCAGATGACCCGCAGCGGGGATTGTCTCCTTAGACGCACCGCAGGAAAGGCAGACACTATACGGAGAAACCCCCGTCCCTGTCAAGGGGGGGAAGCGGGATTATGACATGGGGTTTCTTGAAACCGTGGTGTCTGAGGTTATTCGGTTGGTTGGCAAGCCGTTTTTCAGTATAGTGATGTTGTCAAAAATGACGAATTGCAATTATGTGGAAAACTTTCCATTTCTGTGTGCGGTGGTGTTGCATGGGCGCGGTCTTTGCGGGGATCTCGGCCCAGGGCGCCGTACGCATCAACGAGGTCGTGGCGTCAAACCGGTCGCTGATCGCCGACGAGGACGGCGACTATTCGGACTGGATCGAATTGGTTAATACCGGCCCGGACGCCGTTTCGCTCGACGGTTGGGGGTTGTCGGATGACGCCGCCGTCCCATTCCGTTGGACGTTGCCTTATCTTGTCCTCACGGCAGGCGACCATCTGTTGGTGTGGGCTTCCAAGAAGGACCGTAAACCTGTTTCCGTGCTGGAGAACAGCGGCGTGCTGATCGCCGAGGGCGCCGCGTGGAAATACTGGGACAAGGGAACGGTTCCCGTGGGCACGTGGCCGGCCGCGGCCTACGACGATTCGGCGTGGCCGGCCGGCACGGCCCGCTTCGGCTCGACGCGGAGCGGGGCGATGGTCGAGGGAACTTTGCTGGCGACGAATTCGGCCGGTTTATTCCATCCCGCGTATTTTTTCCGGACCTCATTCGTGCTGTCCGATGTGCCCGATGCAGCGCAGGCGGGGGATGTGATCTTGCGGCATTATTTCGACGACGGCGTCGTGTTGCACATCAATGGGACCGAGGTTTTCCGTTTCAAGATGCCGCCCGGCGACGTGTGTTACACGAATTATTCCGGCGACGGCTACAATGTGGATTATCAGGGGGCCTGGCTGACCAACACGCTGGACAGGGCACTGTTTTTATCCCTGCTCCATCCCGGGATAAACGTTTGCGCGGCGAGTCTGCATCAATCGAAGCCGTCCACGTCGGACGCGTTCTTTGCTCTCGGGCTGCGCCTTCAGGGCGGCACGGATTCGGCGCTGCACACGAATTTCAAGGTCAGCGCAGGAGGCTGCGACCTCTACCTGACTGCGCCGGGCGGAGCGGTCGCCGACCACGTGGCGGTGCCGGTGATGCCGCCGGATTGCTCCGCGGGACGCTCGCCCGACGGCGGCGACGCGTGGCGCGTCCTGCCGTCGCCCACGCCGGGCACGGCGAACAGCACGGACGTGTCGTACGCGGGCGTGGTCGCCGCCGTGAGTCCGTCTGTCGCTCCGGGCTTCTATGCGGACACGGTGTCGGTGGCGTTCAGCACGCCGACGCCGGACGCGACGATCTTCTACACGCTGGACGGCTCGACGCCGACCACCAACGCGCTACGTTATACGGGGCCGCTGACGCTGACCAACCGCAGCCTGGAGACGAATGCGCTGTGCCTGATCAACACCGGGAGCTCTTATGTTAAGCCCACGGTGAGCCAACCGAAGGCTCGCGTCGTGCGCGCCGTCGCGGTCAGATCCGATTGGCTGGACTCGCCGCTGTCCGGCGGCACGTGGTTCGTCGGACCGCAGACCGCGAACTTTACGCTGCCGGTGGTTTCGCTGGCTTCGGACTACGCGCACATCTTCGGCGCGACGGGCATCTACGGCAACCCCGGCAGCGCGAACGCGAATGACTGGGAATATCCCCTGAGCGTCGAGCTGTTCGTGGATCGGGCACGTGTTGCGGGCCAGCTCATGGGGTTCCGCATTCACGGCGGGTATTCGAGCGGCATGGCTCAGAAAACGCTGCGGCTCTATGCGCGGTCGGAGTACGGCGCGTCGTCGCTCGATTATCCGGTTTTCTCCGACCAGCCGCAGTACGGCTCATATAAGCGGTTGCTGTTGCGCAACGGCGGCAACGACTGGGCGAAATCCCTGATGCGCGACGCGTTCGGCCAAGAGCTGTGCAAGCATCTGCGGCACGACACGCAGGCCTACCGGCCGTCGGTCGTGTTTCTGAACGGCGAATTCTGGGGTGTCCACAATATCCGTGAACGCTACGACGCGCGGTATCTCGAGCGTGTCTACGGAACCGACCCCGAGAACGTGGACATCATCGGATTCCCATACGGCTCTTCGGTGGCGGTCGCGGAGGAGGGCTCCGTGGCAGACTTCAACGCGCTGCTGACGTGGCTCTCAACGAACACGCTGTCCAACGACGTTTCCTACGCGGTCGTGACCGGACAGGTGGACGTGGCGAACTACATGGACTACATGCTGGCCAACATGTTTGTGGTCAACAAAGACTGGCCCGGCAACAACATCGAGTTCTGGCGCACGCGTACGGCGGCCGTTGCGTCCGCCGCTCCGCACGGGCACGACAAACGCTGGCGCTGGCTGATGTTCGACATGGATTTCGGGTTCGCGGGGTGGGACGCCGATCCGCCGAGTACGGACATGTGGGCGTGGACGACTTCAACGACCGGCAGCGGACGCGTGTGCGAGGCGGCCACGCGCCTGTTCCGCCGCCTTCTGGAGAACGCGGGTTTCCGAAACGAAATGCTGTCGCGCTATGCCGATCAGCTCAACACGACCTATCTGCCGTGGCGGACGCGCGCGCTGGCGGAACGGATGCGCGATGCGATACGGCCCGAGATGCAGGGACATGTCGACCGCTGGCCCGGCGCGATCACTTCGGTTCAGGCGTGGACGAACCAGATCGAAAACGTCTGCGTGTACGCCCGGGACCGTCACGGCTGGGAGTGGCGGCGCATGTGTTCGCGGTTCGGGCTGACGACCGCCGAGGTGTGCGTGGCTTCGTCGGATATCGCGCAAGGCGTTGTGCAGGTGAACTCGGTGACGGTGGATGCGGACACGCTGGGGGTGAAGAACCCGGCTGCGCCCTATCCCTGGCGGGGGCAGTATTTCCGCGAAATCCCGGTTGCGGTGCGGGCCGTGCCCCGCGCCGGTTGCCGTTTCGTGCGATGGTCGGAGAGCGGCGACACGAACGCGCTCGTCTCGGTCGCGCTCACCAACGCGCTGCTGACGATGACCGCGCTTTTCGAGCCTGATCCGGCGGTGTTGGCGGGGCACGCCGTTTTTTTGCCGTCAGGCGAGGGGGATTGGGATTCCGACGCCTCCTGGAGCACGGGCGTGTTCCCGAATTGGCCGGGTGCGGTAGCCGTGATTCCGGCACCGGCCGAATTGGACGCCGACGGCTTGCCTCGTCGCAACGTGTGTGTGGCGTCTGAGCCGGTCACGGTCGGACATGTCGTGATCGACAACGGTACGTTCAGCAACCGCATCCGGAACAAGAAAGACGCCTTGCCGGGATGTGCGCTAACCTTCGATGGCGGCACCAATGCCGCGAGCCTGACCGTTCTCGGAAACGAGGCGGGCTTTGCGTCGGTGGAAATGACGCGCGGCGTTGTGCTGGCGACCGATCTGCGGCTGATCGTCAGCAACACGGTCGGAGATGCGGATTATGGCGCGCTGCGCCTGCAGGCTGGGTGGGACGGGCCGGGCGGGCTGTTGAAAGAAGGCCCGGGAGTTTGTTCGATGACGGGCGAGGGGAAGGCCTACACCGGGAGGACGCTGATCCGAGAGGGGGTGCTGAGCCTGACGCAGCCCGCGGCGCCGGTCGGCTGCTCGGGTGTGGCCGTTGAGGCGGGGGGGCAGCTGCGGATGACTTCCGGGACGGCGGCCGGCGAGCTGGCGCGCGAATATGCATTCGGCGGCGCGGTGACGCTCGCGAGTCAGGGCCGCGCCGGATTCGACGGCGCGTCGGGGGCGGGCGCCAAGGGCGGTGTGCGGTATGATCCCGGCGGCCAGACCAGCCGCGCGGTCCTGCTCTCGCCGCTGTTCGTCGCGGGCTCCTCGTGCGTGCATGTGGACGACGCGGGCGGAAACCCGTCGGCCTGTAATACGCTGACGCTGGCGGGCGGCCTGGCCGGCGCGGCCCCCTTGCTCAAGAGCGGCAGCGGGAGTCTGGTGATCGCGGACGACGCGCACGACATGGAAGGTGCCGTCACAATCGACAACGGCGTCTTGCAGGTTGACGCCGACATGCGCGGCGCGGATGTGGTGATCGCGGGCGGCAGCGCGTGGCTGTGCGGTACCGGCCACGTGGGCCGCGTGACGGGAACGGGATGCGTTTCTCCGGGACATCTGGCGCCGGGCCGACTTTCGGCGCAGAGCGTCGGCGGCGGCGTGGACTTCGCGTTCCGTTTCACTGCGGCGGGCGCCGTGACGAATGGCAATGACGTGCTGGCGCTGATGTTCAGCGAAGCGCCCTTCGCGAAGGTGCTGGACGGAGAGAACCGGATCTCGGTTTATCTCGACGCGCTGCCGCCAGAAGACGGATACTCGCTGGGCGGGTTTGCGACCGCGTCAGAGGCCGATTTTACGAGGTTTGTGGCTCTGGCGGAGTGGCGTTTCTATGTGCCGGATGTGAACGGCGACGTGATGTTCGAAGACTCGGCCTACGCGGCCTGTCCGGTTGCGCTCAACATCGGGACGGTCCCCGCTGCCGGCGGCGGAAGACTGCTCATGATCTCGCGTCCATCGCACGGCTACGCGGCGTGGTGCGCGGCGAATTTCACGTTGGCTGAGAGGACGGACGCGGCCGTGTGCGGTCCGCTGGCGAAAGGCGCAGACGGGATGGAGAACCTGATGCGGTATGCGTTGGGGCTGGACCGCGACACGCCGTCCGCGCCGTATCTGCCGCAGCTCGGCCGTGCGGATGGCGCGCTCATCTATTCCTTCCGCAAGCGGGCCGCAGGGGACAGCTGCGTTGATTACGTGGTGGTCACGGCCGACGATTTGAGGGCGGCGCCGTCGTCTTGGCGGAACGCGTTCGAGGTGGACGGCTTGTCGGTGCGACTGCTGGAGCCGCAGGCGACGGCCGATCCGGCGGTTGAGGTCCTGTCGGTCGAGATCGTCCCCGCCGTGCAGCATCCGGCGAGATTTTTCCGGCTGAGGGTGATTCAGCAATGAAAGCGGCACTCAGGACGGGAGGGGAACAAACCGTTTGACGCGTGCCAGGCGGCGGTGTAAGGTTGCGGCATGAATCCTTTCTTTGGCAAGACGGCGATCCTCGCGAACGGCCTGTTCCCGACAGGCGCGGTGCCGCTGGAGGCGTTGCGCGCAGCGGAACGGATCGTGTGCTGCGACGGCGCGGCCAACAAGTTGGTGGCGACGGGGCGCGAGCCGGATTGGATCGTGGGCGATTGCGACAGCTTGGACCACTCGCTGAGCGGCCGTTACGGCGATCGGCTGGTGCGGGTGGAAGAACAAGAGACCAACGACCTGTGCAAGGCGTTCCGGTTCTGCCTGTCTAAGGGGTGGCGCGACGTGAGCATTGTGGGCGCGACCGGCTTGCGCGAAGACCACACGCTGAGCAACCTCTCCCTGCTGGTCGACTTCGCGATCGACGCCTCCGTGCAGATGCTGACCGACACCGGTTGGTTCACGCCGCTTCCCGGCTCTTCGAAGCTGCCGTCTTTTCCCGGCCAGCAGGTTTCGGTCTTCTCGTTCGATCCCGCGGTGACCGTCTATGCTGAAGGATTGAAGTACCCGTTGGACGGGGTGCGCTTTAACCGCTGGTGGCGTGCGGCGCTGAACGAGGCGTGTGGGGGGGATGTCCGGCTCGTTTTCGAGGGCGGCCCCCTGCTGGTTTTCCAGACGTATGCCGGCGGAAAGGGGTGAGCCGCGTCAGTGTCGGACGGTTTGCCAGACGGCGAGGGACGCGCTATACTGAAACCACAAAAGGGGACCGTTATGCCTGATCAGGAAAAAAGGGTGGTCCGCTGTGGTGTCTGTCCGAAAAAGTGCCGGATACCGCCGGGATATAGCGGAGAGTGCCGCGTTCGGATGAATCTGGACGGGAAGCTTGTTGCGTCGACTTATGGACATCCCTGCGCGGTCCACGTCGACCCGATGGAGAAAAAGCCCCTTTTCCATTTCTTCCCGGGCGCCATGATTCTTTCGATCGGTTCGGCCGGCTGCAATCTCCACTGCAAGAATTGTCAGAACGCCGATATTTCCCAGGCGAATCCGGAAGACATGCCGGCTTACGATCTTTCTCCCGCCCAGGTTCCAGTGCAGGCCAAGAAACACGGGTGCGCCCATGTCGCCTACACGTACAATGAGCCGCTGGTCTGCTACGAGTATACGCGCGACTGTTGCATCGCCGCGCGTGAGGCCGGGCTACGCAATGTGTTGGTGACGAACGGATACATCAACGAGAAGCCGCTGTCGGCACTTTTGCCTTATGTGGACGCCGCGAATGTCGACATCAAAGGGTTCGACGATGACTTTTACCGCGAGGTGTGCGACGGCAGTCTAGCCCCTGTCCTGCAGACCGTTCTGATGATGAAGGCTGCGGGCGTGCACGTGGAGGTCACCAATCTCGTCATCCCGACGCTGAACGACACGGACGCGATGTTTGACAAGCTCTGCGAGTGGATGCGCGATCAAGCCGGCCCCGAGGTGCCGTTGCATTTTTCGAGGTTTTTCCCCTGTTTCCGCATGACACATCTGCCGCCGTCCCCCATCGAGTCGCTGTTGCGCGCCCGCGATCGGGCGCGCCTGGCGGGGCTCAAACACATCTATGTCGGCAACGCGGAAGTTCCGGACGGCGATGACACCTTCTGCGCCTCGTGCGGTGAGCGCGTGGTGGAGCGGCAGCGATACGTGGTCAAATCGAATCGGGTGACCGCTGGCGGCGCGTGCCCGGTCTGCGGCAGGAAACTGTATGGGGTCTGGTCATGACGGGTGGCGCGGCCAGTGGCGTTGTGTCCCGGCGCGGGTTTCTGCTGGCGCTGGCGGCCGTCTGCCTGGAGGGGCGTAGGAAAAGCGTGTCTTTCAAACGACTGGACGACGCCTCTGTCCGTCAGATGGCGCTCTGGTCGGGGTAGGTGAATATGCGTGGAGCTTCCCGAGTTTTGCTGGCATGCGTCTGCGGGGCCGTGGGCTGTTCAGCGGAAAAAACCGCGCAGGAGGAGGTCGGTATGACGAAAAAAGTCATGGTTTCGCCGCTGGCGGGACAGTGGTTTCAAGACAGCGAACGCGCGTTGCGCGACGAGATCGCCGAGCGGAGCAAGGGCATTACGGTGATCCGCAAAAAGAACGTTTGTGCGGCGGTCGTGCCGCATGCGGGATACCGCTACTCGGGACACGTCGCGGCCGGCGTCTACCTGCGGATCGACCCGAAGCGTTACAGCCGCATTGTCGTCATGGGACCGAGCCATTACGTCGCGATGCACAACCAGATCAGCGTGCCGGACGCGACCCATTTCGCGACGCCGCTGGGCGAACTGCGGGCCGATACCGAGTTCGTGGCGCGTGCGCGCAAATTGCCCTTCGTCACGCACCAGCCTGCGGCCCATGCGCGCGAGCACAGCGACCAGATCCAGCTGCCTCTCATTCAGGCGTGTCTCGCCACCAACATCCCGGTGGTCTGCATGGTCTGCGGCCAGTTCGACGCGGCAAGCCTGGTGTCGGCCGCGGCGGTGCTCAAAGAGCTGCTGGACGAGCGGACGCTGTTTGTGGCGAGTTCCGACTTCACGCATTTCGGCGCGAATTTCGGCTATGTGCCGTTCGATAAGGACGTGTTCAAAAACCTCGAAAACCTCGATCTGGGAATTTTCGAACTCTTTATCCGCAAAGACGTGGCGGGATTCATGAAACGGCTCGATGAAACCGGCGCGACCGTGTGCGGGCGCGACCCGTTGGCTTTCCTGCTCGCGATGTTGCCGGAAGATGCCAGCGTCGAACGCACCGCGTACGAGACCTCGGGCCAGATGCTGCACGACACGCACAGCTCCGTCAGTTATATCGGCGCGCTGGTGACGGGGACGTGGGCGCCTTCAGCCCGGTCCTCCGTGACGGCGTCGTCCGCCGACGGGAAAATCCCGGAGACGGACTGCGAACGGCTGCTGACTTTGGCCCGCGAGACGATTACGCGGGCATTGAAAACCGGCGCGAAGTCCGCCGCCGCGGCTGCGCCTGAAGACGTGACGGAGGGCATGAAAGCGGTGCGTGGCGGCTTTGTGACCCTGCACAAGCAGGGCGAGCTGCGGGGGTGCATCGGCGAGATCGTGCCGCGGCGCGAGGTCTGGAAAGTGGTGCGTGAGCAGGCGCTCAACGCGGCGTTTCACGATCCTCGCTTTCCGCCGCTGGCCCCCGATGAGCTTGACGCAATCGACATCGAAATTTCGATGCTGACCCCGCCGAAGCCGGTCGCGTCTTGGAAGGAGATCGTGGTCGGCCGGCACGGCATGGTGCTGAGCAAGGGCGGGCGCAGCGCGGTGTTTCTGCCGCAGGTGGCGCCGGAACAGGGGTGGGGCATCGAGGAGACGCTGACGCATCTGGCGATGAAGGCGGGGCTGCCGCCCGACGCGTGGCGGAGCGGCGCGGACTTCCTGGTGTTCGAGGCGCAGGTCATCCGCGAAAGGAAATGAGACGCTCGCCGCCGCTCGGATTTGAGTTGAAGTGTGACGTTGAACGGGGTATTTTAACGGCCATGTAAGCTGTCGTTTTCAGAATGAGGCCCAATGGGATGGCCTTTATTGCGGAACGTAAAGGAGGATGCGAGATGTCAAGAAAAGTGACGATGTTCACGGGGCAGTGGGCGGATCTGCCGTTCACCAAGGTGTGCGAGATGATGGCCGAATTCGGTTACGACGGCCTCGAGCTCTGCTGCTGGGGCGATCATATCGATTTGGACAAGGCTTCGAAAAGCAAGTCCTATTGCGATGACAAGCGTGCGGTTCTGGAGCAGAACGGGCTCGGGTGCTGGGCCATCTCCAACCACCTTTCTGGCCAACTGGTTTGCGACAACATCGATGAGCGCCACTACTCGTTTGCGCCGGCTTCGGTGAAAGGCGATCCCAAGGCCGCCAAAAAGTGGGCGATCGACATGCAGAAGAAGGCCGCCAAGGCCGCAAAGAACCTCGGCGTCAAAGTGGTCAACGGGTTCACCGGCTCGCCGATCTGGCATCTGCTCTACTCGTTCCCTCCCTGCCTGCCGAACCAGATCGCGAACGGGTATAAGGAGTTTGCCAAGGTCTGGAAGCCGATTCTCGACCTCTATGCGGAAAACGGCATCAAGTTTGCGCTGGAAGTCCACCCGACGGAAATCGCGTTTGACATTGCCTCGGCGCAGCGCGCCATCGAGGCCTTGGACGGACACCCCGCATTCGGCTTCAACTTTGATCCGTCGCACCTCGGCTATCAGGGCGTCGATTACGTGAAGTTCATCCGGACCTTCCCTGACCGCATCTTCCACGTCCACATGAAGGACGCGTGGTGGGGCCACGGCGACGGCTCGGTGGGCGTTTTCGGCGGACACACCGATTTCGCAGATCCGCGCCGCTACTGGGACTTCCGTTCGCTGGGCCACGGAGATATCAACTTCGAGGAAATCATCGTCGCGCTCAACGACATCAAGTATCAGGGCCCGCTCTCAGTCGAGTGGGAAGACTCCCGCATGGACCGCTGCCACGGCGCGCAGGAGGCCTGCGATTTTGTGCATGGCGTGGATTTCGCGCCGAGCTCGATCGCGTTTGACGCGCAGTTCGACCGTTGAGCGGATCGCCGCAACAGGCAAAAGACAAGGGACGCGGTCTGGGCCGCGGCCCTTGTTCTTTTTCATAAAGGGGGGGGGGGATGCGGACGATCAGAAATCTGTGTGGGGCGGTCGGCGTCTTTGCGGCTGTTGCGGTGTCGGCCGGCGATAACAATCCGGCGGCCGACTGGATGCCGGAGGCGAAGGTGGGGGCCTTCATGCATTTCTTGCCGGGGCCAAACAATATCGCAGCCGTCGACGCGTTTGATGTGCAGGCCGTGGCCCGGCAGCTGGCCGACTCGGGCGTCCGCTATTTCGTGTTCACGCTGGGGCAGAACTCGGGTTGCATGAATGCGCCCAATACGGCGTACGACGCCGTGACCGGTTACAGGGCGGGCGAACGGTGCGCAAAGCGTGACTTGCCGATGGAGCTCGCCGTGGCGCTCAAGCCGCACAACATCCGCTTGTTGCTTTATCTGCCGTGCCAGACGCCCAACCGCGACGTGCAGGCGGTCAAGGCGTTCGGCTTGCCGGAAACGCCGCTGAATACGGACCGCAAAATCGATCTGGCCTTCGCGAAAAAGTGGGCGCAGGTGATCCGCGAGTGGTCGGACCGGTACGGCGATCACGTGTCGGGCTGGTGGTTCGACGGCGGCTATCAGTGGGTGGGCTTCAACGGCGAGATCGCGAAGACCTACGCCGAGGCCGCCAAACACGGCAATGCGAAAGCGTTGGTGACGTTCAACGCCGGGGTGAGCCTCAAACGCGCGACGGCCGCGGAGGACTATACTGCGGGCGAACTCAACGAGCCATTCGCTCACACGTGCGAAGGCCGTTGGCTGGAGGGTTCGCAGTGGCACGTGCTCACGTTTCTCGGCAAGACGTGGGGCCGCCGCGATACGCGGTATGCGGACGAGCCGTGGGCGGCATGGGTTCGCTCGGTGACCGCCAAAGGCGGCTGCGTGACGTTCGACCTCGGGCCGAATTACGACGCCAAGTCCAGCCCCGTCGGCACGTTCGACGCGGCGCAGGTGACGCAGTTGCGCGCCATCGTTACGGCCGCCCAAGGCGTGCGGTAACGATCCGCGCTTTTTTGCATCCCCGGGGAAGGGGCGCGAATGCCGGGCGACTCACTCCGTCGGCTGCTTCGGGCCGCCAAAGACGTAGGCCACATGTTCGGTGGGCATCGGCTTCGTGAGGAACGCTGCGACCACGGCGGTCAGCGCGGAGATCGGCAGCGCGACCAGGATCGGATCCACGACGGACCAGGTTGGGCTGAACGCGTTCGAAAGCAGCGTCGGTTGCCCGAAGAGCGCCTTGCAGATGCCCAGTCCGGCTGCGGTTTTTGCGTTGATGAAGACCGACCAGAAGGCGCTGGACACGAAACCGGCCACAATGGAGGCCAGTGCGGCCGGCCCCGTCATGCGTTTCCAAAAGAGCGCGGCCAGAAAAGAGGGCAGGAACGCGGCCGCGCAGATGCCGAAAAAGATGGCCGTGGCCAGCGCGATGATGTTGCCTCGCACCATCTTCCCGAGCACGATGGCGGTGATGATGCCGATGACGATGCCGCACCGGGTGATGAAGATGGTGCGCGCGGAGTTGCCGCGGGAGAAGGGCTCGCAGATGTCGCGCCCGACCGCCGTACCCATGGTGTGGAACTGGCTGGAGAGGGTGCTCATCGCCGCTGACAGGAGCGTCATCAGGAAGACCACGCCAAACCATTTTGGGAACGCGCTGTTCACGAAACGCGGTATGATCGTGTCGCTGTTACCCTGCAGTGTGGTCCCGAGCGTGACCGTGCGGGCGATGGCGATCAGCCCCGGCTTGATTACGTCCGTCGCGCCATCCGCGCCGCGCGTGAAGGAGAGCGCTGGCGTTTTGATCAGGTAGTTCACCGGCTGGTCTTCTTTGTCGTCCGGAAGACGGTAGGCGATGAAGGCTTTGGCGCGGGCAAGGACCTCCGGCGCGGCACTGGGCGTAACGAGCGCCAATGGGCTTTTACCGTCAGCCCCCGGATCGAGCAAGGCGTGCTCGGACACGATCCGGCAATGGATCTGTTCGCGGTCCGCGAAGTAGACGTTGGACAGTGCGCCAACCACGAACGCCACGCCGGTCATTAATAGGATGAACACGCCTCCGGCCGCGACGCCGCGGTTGAGCGCCTGCTTGGATTTGACGGTCATGAAGCGGACGATGAGCTGAGGTTGCGCCAGCACGCCGATGCCCACGCCCATGACAATGGTCGAGATCATGATCCACCAGAGGTTGAAGCGGGTGGCGTCCGTGCCCGTGGCGCCGGGGCGGGCCCAGCCGAATTCGGGCATGCAGGTCCAGCCTTGGTGGCCGATCGCGGCAAGGGCTTTAGGAACCTGCGGGGCGAGATCCGTGAGCGCCTGATGGGCCGCGGTGAAACCTCCTAGTTGACGATAGGTGACCACAAGCAGAAAGAGCATGCCGACCAGCATGATCGCGCCCTGCAGGGCGTCCGTCAGCATCACGCCCTTGATGCCCCCGGCGATCACGTAGGCGGCAACCATGACGGCGAAAAGGTAGAGCGCGGCGTCGTAGGAGATATGGAAAACGGGGCCGATGAACTCGGCGCCGCCGATGATGACCGCCATGGCGTAGAGCGGCATGAAGCTGAAGATGATGAGCGCGCAGACGATCTGCACGAGCCGGCTGTTGTAACGCTTGCCCATCAGCTCGGGAAAGGTGTGGGCGTCGAGGTGGTGCCCCATGCGGCGCGTCGGGTTTCCGAATACGACAAAGGCGATGAAGATGCCCATGAAGATGTTCAGGACGGTGAGCCAAAGCACGCCCATCCCGAAGTTGGCGGCGGCGCCGCCGAACCCGACGATGGCGGAGGTGCTGATGAACGTCGCGCCATACGAGAGGGCCATGACCACCGGGTTGGCGTTGCGTCCCGCGACCAGATAGTCCGAGGCGGTCTTGGTTTGTCGGTAGCCTTGGTATCCCAGGTACCCGATGGCGAAAAGATAGACGAGCAGAACGATCAGGGTGAAGAGGTCCATGTCAGAGATTCCTTGGTTGAGTGGTGTCGATCAGAGGGAAACTTCGATCTCCTCTTTCTCCTCTTTAGCCCACTGCACGTCTTCCGGCTTCACCGGCTCATCGCCGCGGTTCCAGTAGGCGATGCCGTAGGCCACGCACACGGCGGACCCCGTGATTGAAAGCAGGTACGCTACCGCCACCCATGGATCCTGAATTCCGACGATCATTTGCCCTCCCCTGGTTTTGCAGTGACTCGGCAGCCCGAGCTGTCCTGCGAAGCGATGTTTCTACGTGCAAGAACGAATGGGCGTTACTATACAAAGAAACAAAGCGTTCGCGCAAGAGGGAATAAATAAAAAAAGCCGCTCCATCACACGGGGGTGGAGCGGCTTTCGTGCTCGCGCGCGGCGAAGAAATCTCTGCGGGCTGAGTTCCGCTATTTGGCCGCGGGCGCTTGCGTCACACTCGCCGCGGCGGGCGCGCTGGCCTGCGGCACCGCAGGAGCGCCGCCTTGCGGCACCTGTTGCCCCATGAATTTCGTCCGTTCTTCCAGGAGCGTGCGGCGCTCTTGCTCGTCGAGTTTGCCGTCGCCGTTCTTGTCGAATTGCTTGAGCATGCTCTGCATGTGGGCGGCGAGGTCCGGACGGTTCTTTTGGAATTCCTGGATCATCTGCGCGCGTTCTTGCTCGTCGAGCTTGCCGTCGCCGTTCTTGTCGAAGGCCTTTTCCCTGGCTTTCCTGAACTGCTCCATCCGGACGGACTGCGCGTCCTTCATCGACGCTTTCTCGGCGTCGTCGAGCTTGCCGTCGCCGTTCTTGTCGAAGGCCTTTTCACGGGCCTTCCGGAGCTGCTCGATGCGGGCGGTCTGGGCGGTCGTCGCCGCGGCCTTTTCGGCATCGTCGAGCTTGCCGTCGCCGTTTTTGTCGTATACCTTCTGCCGGTCGGCCCGGATTTTTTCAATCATGGCCTTGTGTTCTTCGGCGCTAAGCTTGCCGTCGCCGTCTTTGTCGAACTGGCGGGCGGATTCACTGCGCATTCCGGTGCCGGTGTTTCCGGCCGGTTGTTCCGCGGCGGACGCTTTTTTTTGCGCGTCGGCTTGCGCCTCCTCCGCTTTCTTGCAGCCTGGGATGATGAGGGCGCTCGTGATCAGCGCGAGCCCTGCGGCGGTGCAGATTCTGTTCATTGGTGTTCTCTTTTCTGTTCTCGTCATTGAACGTTCGGTGCCCTGGTCGGTGGAGCGTCAGCGTCACGCAGGCCGCGGTTTCAATCCACCAGTTTGCGGTGGTCTTTGACCCGGCGGGATTTGCCTTCAAACCGTTCCAGCGTGTTCGGCCCCACGAGGTTGATGTGCATGTGCAGCCCTGTGACGCCGTAGATCGATGCGGCGATGTGGTCTCGGATGCTTTGCATTTCCCGCATACTGTCGGAGAACATGCCCGGCTGCATCTCGATGTGGACGGTGACCTCGTCCAGCGCGGCGGGGCGGGTGACCTCGATCATGTAGTGCGGGGCGACCGCCTCGATGCGCATCAGCGCGGCTTCGATCTGCGACGGGAAGACGTTGACGCCGCGGATGATCAGCATGTCGTCGGTGCGGCCGAGGATTCGGCTCATGCGGCGCGTGGTGCGACCGCAGGGGCAGTCGCCGTCGTTGTAGATGAAGCCGATGTCGCGCGTGCGGTAGCGGATGACGGGGAAAGCCTCGCGGCAAAGCGGGGTGATCACCAGCTCACCCTTCTCTCCGTCGGGCAGAGGCTCGAGCGTCTTGGGGTCGATCGTTTCGACGATGAAGTGATCTTCCTGCAGGTGCATGCCGTTGCGGTAGGCGCATTCGCCGCTGACACCGCAGCCTTGTACCTCGGCCAGGCCGTAGTTGTTCCAGCAGCGGATGCCGAGACCGCTCTCGATGCGCGTGCGCATGTCCTCGGTCCACGGCTCGCCGCCGAAGTGGGCGTGCTCGAGCGCGATCGACTCGCGGGGCACGCCGTTGTTCAGGATGTCGTCCATGAGCTTGAGCGCATAGGAGGGCGTACAGATGAGGATTTCCGGGCGCAGGTCCTGCATACACATGAGCTGGCGCTCGGAGTTGCCGCTGGAGAGCGGAATGATCGCCGCGCCGACGCGTTCGATGCCGTAGTGGAGTCCGAAGCCGCCGGTGAAAAGTCCGAACCCGAAAGAGATTTGGACGGTGTGCTCGGGGCGCAGTCCGCCGGAGACGAGGAACCTGGCGGAGAGGTCGCGCCAGTGCTCCACGTCATTTTCCGTGTAGGCGGTCCACGTGGGCTTGCCGGTGGTGCCGCTGGTGCCCTGATACCGTGCCACCTCGCTGCGCGGCACGACCATGAAACCGAGCGGATAATGGTCGCGCAGGTCGGTCTTGACGGTGAAGGGGAGCCGGCGCACGTCGTCGGCGCTTTTGATCTTGTCGGGGGTGATTCCGAGCTTGCCGAACTGCTCTTTATAGAAGGGGTTTTTCGCGGCGCGGGCCACGGCGGCGCGCAGCCGTTCAGCCTGGAGGGCGCGCAGCTGGGGCCGCGGCATACATTCGAATTCGGGCTGCCAGATACGATTCTCGATGATCGGTGTCGTGTTCATGTCGGGCTTCACTTCGCCTCTGTGAAAAGAGTGACGGCATCGAGAACGTCGCGTCCAGCGGCTTTGAGCGCCTCGATCGCGCGGTCCGGGTTGTCGAAGCGGAAGACCAGCACGGCCTCTGCGCCATGCCGGAAAGCGAAGGCGTACATGTATTCGATGTTGACGCCGGCTTTGCCAATGACGTCAAGGATCTCGGCCATGCCGCCGGGTTTGTCCGCGACGGCGGCGGCGACCACCTCGCGGACGTTGACCACGTAGCCGGCTTTCTCGAGCACGTCCTTGGCCTTCTGCCACTCCTCCACGATCAGACGGACGATGCCGAATTGCTGGGTGTCGGCCAGGGAAAGGGTCACGATGTTGATCCGCGCGTCCGCCAGCGTGCGGCAGATGGCGTTCAGATGGCCCGGCTTGTTCTCGAGGAACAGGGAGATTTGTTGGATTTTCATGGTGCGGTGCCTTTCGTCGATTAAGCTTTTTTGCGCAGGTCCGAGACGCGGCAAAGTTTCCCTTCGCTGCGCGGCAGCGTGTGCGGCTCAACCAGCGTGATTTTGGCGCTGATGTTGATGATGCGCTGAACGGCTTGACCTATCCGCTGGCGCAGGCGCTCCATCGTCTTGATGTCGTCGCTGAAGGTCTCTTTCGTGACTTCGACTCTGAGCTCGAGGGTGTCGAGGTCTCCGTCCTTGGCCACCACGATGAGGTAGTGGGGCAGGACCGAGTCGATCGACATGAGTCCCGCCTCGATCTGCGACGGGAAGACGTTGACGCCGCGGATGATGAGCATGTCGTCGCTGCGGGCGCTGATGCGTTCGATGGCCCGGATCGTGCGGCCGCAGGGGCAGGCGCCGGTGTAGATGCGCGAAAGGTCGCGTGTGCGGTAGCGCAGCATCGGCGTGCCGGTGCGCGTGAGTGTGGTGAAGACCAGTTCGCCCTTCTCGCCGTCAGGCAGCGGTTCCAGCGTGTCGGGGTCGACGATCTCGGGGTAGAAGTGGTCCTCGAAGACGTGCAGGCCGCGGCGGTGCGGACAGTCGTTGGCCACGCCGGGGCCGGATATTTCCGTGAGACCGTAGATGTCATGGGCCGTGATGCCGGTCAGGCTCTCGATCTTGTTCCGCATCTCTTCGGTCCAAGGTTCGGCTCCGAAGATGCCATGCTTGAGTTTCATCTCGGTCTTGAAGTCAATGCCTTTTTTCATGCCCTCGTCGATCAGGTGCAGGAAGTAGCTCGGCGTGCACGCGATGACCGTGACGCCCAGATCTTTCATGAGCATGAGTTGGCGGTCGGTATTCCCTCCGGAGATGGGCAGCACGGCGCAGCCCAGGCCCTCGCCGCCGTAATGCAGGCCGAGGCCGCCGGTGAAGAGCCCGTAACCGTAGGCGACCTGCATGACGTCTGAGCTGCGGACGCCGCACATGGCGAGCGCACGCATGCAGCCGTTCTGCCAGACCAGGATGTCATTCTGGGTGTTGCCGATCACAATGGGCTTGCCGGTGGTGCCGCTGGAACAGTGGAAGCGCACGATGTCGTTCATCGGGCTGGCGAAAAGGCCGAACGGATATTCGTCGCGCAAGTCGGTCTTCATCATGAAGGGCAACCGGGCGATGTCCTTGAGGGTTTTGATGTGCTCCGGGCGCACGCCGCGTTCGTCCATGCGTTTGCGCGTCAGCGGGACATTCTCGTAGACACGCTTGACGAGCCCCTGTAGACGGTGGAGCTGGAGCGCCCGCAACTGCTCGACGGGCATGTAATCGGGCGCGCTGACGGGATGCACGGGCGTATCCAAATCGTGTGCGTATTCGTAAAGGGCCATGGTTCTCTCCTCTTGCTTCCCCCTGCGGCGGAAGGCGTTCAAAGTATTTCTTGTTAGCGTAGCACGTTCGGGCGGTCGGGTGAATGAAAAAAACACATCTTTTTCCACGGGAACTGTCTCCGGCACAAAACACAACATTTTGTGGTTGCATTATCATTTTAACCTACATATAGTAAGCAATCGTTATCTCGTAAGGGTTTCCAAGACGGCTGAAAACGTCGGGAAACGGAGCGTAGGCGGTTCTTGTTAAAGTGGGGCATTATGAGCGATTTTATACAGCCGGACCTGATTATTCGGATTCACAAGCGTGACGGGCGGGTTGAGGTTTTTGAGCCCAAGAAAATTGTTTCGGCGATTCAGAAGGCTGGGGAGGCGACGGGCGAGTTTGCGGCCGACGAGGCCAAGAAGCTCGCGCTCAAGGTGATGACCCTCATCCATGCGCTGCGGGACACCCTGGAGGTGACGGTCGAGAACGTGCAGGATATCGTCGAGGAAGTGCTGCTGGCCTCGCCTTACCGCCGGACCGCCAAGGCCTATATCATCTACCGCGAGCAGCACGCGCGCATCCGCGAGATGGTGCGCAAGGCCGACGTCGATCTGATCGACAGCTACCTCGGCAAGTCAGATTGGCGCGTGCGCGAGAATTCCAACATGGCGTACTCGCTGCAGGGGCTGAACAACTACATTTCCAGCGAGGTGAGCAAGGTCTACTGGCTCAACAAGATCTACCCGTCCGAGGTGCGCGAGGCGCACGACAACGGCGCGCTGCACCTGCACGACTTGGGGCTGCTCAGCGTCTACTGCGTGGGCTGGGATCTGCAGGACCTGTTGCGCAGCGGCTTCAAGGGCGTGTCGGGTAAAGCCGAGAGTTTGCCTGCCAAGCATTTCCGCACCGCGTTGGGCCAGATCGTCAACTTCTTCTACACGCTCCAGGGCGAGGCCGCGGGCGCGCAGGCTTTCTCCAGTTTCGACACGCTGCTCGCGCCGTTCGTGCGCTACGACAAGCTCGGCCCCAAAGAGGTCAAGCAGGCGCTGCAGGAATTCATCTTCAACGTCAACGTGCCGACGCGCGTGGGGTTCCAGACGCCGTTCACGAACGTGACCATGGACCTGATCCCGCCTTCGACGCTGGCGAACGAAAACGTGATTGTCGGCGGCCAGCCGATGCCCGAGACCTATGCGGATTTCCAGGCCGAGATGGACATGATCAACAACGCGTTCCTGGAGGTCATGACGCAGGGCGATGCCAAAGGCCGTGTCTTCACGTTCCCGATCCCGACGTATAACGTCTCCAAGGATTTCGACTGGGAGCGTCCCGGCCTTGAGAAGCTGTGGGAGGTGACCGGCAAATACGGCATCCCGTACTTCGCGAACTTCGTCAACTCCGACATGAGCCCGGACGACGCGCGCTCCATGTGCTGCCGCCTGCGCCTCGACAAGCGCGAACTGAACAAGCGCGGCGGCGGGCTCTTCGGCGCGAATCCTCAGACCGGCTCGATCGGCGTAGTCACCATCAACATGCCGCGGCTGGGCTTTCTGGCGAAGGACGAGGCGGACTTTCTCGCGCGCCTGGACAGCCTGATGTCCATCGCGCGAAACAGCCTGGAGATCAAGCGCAAGGTGCTGGAGACGTTCACGGCCGAGGACCTCTATCCCTACACCAAGTTTTACTTGAGGCAGGTGTATCAGCGCTTCGGCACCTACTGGCAGAACCACTTCTCGACCATCGGCCTGGTGGGGCTCAACGAGGCGTGCCTCAACCTCTTCGGCAAGGACATCGGCACCGGGGAGGGGCGGCAATTCGCCCTGCGGGTCATGGATTTCATGCGGGCCCGCCTGGCCGACTACCAGGAGCAGACCGGCAACTTCTACAACCTCGAGGCCACGCCGGCCGAGGGCACGACGTATCGCCTCGCCCGGCTCGACAAAAAGCTCTACCCGGAGATTGTCACCGCCGGCGACGGCGGCGAGCCCTTCTATTCCAACTCGACGCAGCTGCCCGTGAATTACAGCGACGACATCGTCCATGTGCTGGACCTGCAGGACGAGATCCAGACCAAGTACACCGGCGGCACGGTCGTCCACACCTTCATCGGCGAGGCGGTGAGCGACCCGCAGGCCGTCAAGGCGTTCGTGCGCATGGTCTGCCAGAACTATCGCCTGCCGTATTTCACGCTGACGCCGACGTTCAGCATCTGCGAAGAGCACGGCTATCTGGCGGGGGAGGTCTACGCGTGTCCGCGCTGCGGCAAGAAAACCGAGGTCTATTCCCGCGTCGTGGGGTACATTCGGCCCATCCAGCAATGGAACGAGGGCAAGCAGCACGAGTTCAGCCAGCGCAAGACCTACCGTGTGGCCGAGGCGGCCGCGCGATGATTCTCGCGGGGTTCCTGCCGCTCAGCCTGTGCGATTATCCCGGGCGTGTGGCGGCGGTGGTCTTCACGCAGGGGTGTAATTTCAGATGCCCGTGGTGCCATAACGGACACCTGTTGCCCCTTGCGCCCGACCCGGTGAACCGCGTCAGTGAGGCGCAGGTCCTGGCGGTGCTCGCCGAGCGGAGCAACCGTGTGAGCGGCGTGGTCGTGTCGGGGGGCGAGCCCACGTTGCAGCCCGCGCTGCCGCGCTTCCTGCGCCAGCTGAAGGCCCTCGGACTGGACGTCAAACTCGATACGAACGGCTCGCGCCCGGACGTGCTGCGCCGGCTGCTGAAGGAGCGCCTGCTGGATTACATCGCGATGGACATCAAAGCCCCCTGGAACAAGTACGTGGCGCTGACGGGAGTGCCCGGCTGTGACGTGGAGGCCGTCCAGGACAGCATGGCGCTGATCGCGTCGTCGGGCGTGCCGCACCAGTTCCGAACCACGCGCGTCGACCCGTTGATCTCGGAAGTGGAGTATCGCGACATCCAGGCGCAGATCCCGCGGAGCAGTCCCCACACGTGGCAAACATTCCGGCCGGCCTACAGCCGCGACCCGTCGCTGCGCGTTCCGCCCAAGCCGGTCGCCAGCCACCGTTAGGAGCTTTGAATGGACAAGACCTACATCGTCGTCGTGCAGTGCGATATCGTGATGGAGCGTTGCTCGGGCTACTTCTGCGAAAAGGCCTTTCACGAGCGCTCGGGCGGCTTTGCGGACTATCCGGCCGATCGTCCGTACCGCACGCTCTACCTGACCTGCGGCGGCTGCTGCGGACGGGGCCTGCACCGCAAGCTCGGCAACCTCGCCGCGAAAGCCTTGGCCAAGGAGAACATCGACAAGGCGCAGATCGTGGTGCACCTCTCCACCTGCATCACCCGCGAGAGCTACCACGGGCCGCCCTGTCCGCATCTCGACTATCTGAAGACGCTGATTGCCAAGCTCGGCCTCGAACTCCGCGAGGACACGTGGATCAGCAAGCGCGCCGCGCAGCGCCGGGCCGAGGGGCGTTACGCCAGAGGAGCGGGGGAGACGGGAAAGGCAGAAGGCTAGATGTGGGGTGCGACGGCCACCGCCCCCTTTCTCTGCGCTCTGCGAAATCGGAACTGACTTTTCTTGTATAACAACACCCCCTTTTTTATACTGTGTGCCTTCTTTTTCTTCGGAGCAGTCAAATTTTAAGGAGAGACAATGAGCAAGCAAGTGAAGAAGGTTGGCATTTTGACGGCAGGTGGTTTGGCCCCGTGCCTGAGTTCGGCGATCGGGTATCTCATCGACGAGTATTCCCGCGTGGCGCCCGATGTTGAAATCATCGGCTATATTAACGGGTATATGGGGCTGCTGAAAGGGCAGAGCGTCAAGGTGACGCCGGAAGTCCGTCAGCACGCGCTTTTCATGACCGAACACGGCGGCAGCCCGATCGGCAACAGCCGCGTGAAACTCACCAACGTGAAAGACTGTGTGAAGCGCGGTTTGGTGAAAGAGGGCGAGGATCCCCAGAAAGTTGCGGCCGATCAGCTCGTCAAGGACGGCGTGGACGTGCTGCACACCATCGGCGGCGACGACACGAACACGGCGGCGGCGGATCTGGCCGCATTCCTCGCTAAGAACGGTTACGGGTTGACGGTTGTGGGGTTGCCCAAGACGATCGACAACGACGTGTATCCGATCCGCCAGAGCCTTGGTGCCTGGACGGCGGCCGAAGAGGGCGCGCGGTTCTTCGCCAATGTGGTGAAGGAAAATACCGCCAACCCCCGCATGCTCATCGTCCACGAGGTGATGGGGCGCAACTGCGGCTGGCTGACCGCCGCGACGGCGGCCGCCTATCGCAAGCTGGCGGACGGCTTCCATTATCTGCCCGAGTTCGGCCTGTCCCGCGAGCGCGAGGACGTGCATGCCGTGTATGTTCCCGAGATGGCGTTCGACGTCAAGGCTGAGGCGGCCCGCCTGCGCGCGGTGATGGACAAGAACGACTGCGTCAACATCTTCGTCTCCGAGGGAGCTTGTCTCGACGCGATCATCGCCGAGCTCGAATCCAAGGGGGAGGAGGTCCCGCGCGACGCATTCGGCCACCCGCGACTGGATAAGGTCAACGTGGGCGGCTGGTTCGCCAAGCAGTTCGGAGAGATGCTCGGCGCGGAGAAGACGATGGTACAGAAAAGCGGCTATTACAGCCGTGCGGCGGCCCCCATCGCGAAAGACAAAGAGCTGATTCAGGCCTGCGCAAAAAAGGCGGTCGAGTGCGCGCTGGCGGGCGTCGGCGGCGTGGTGGGCGAGGACGAGAACAAGAACGGCGAGCTGCGGGCCTGTGAGTTTCCCCGGATCAAGGGCGGCAAGCCTTTCGATCTCGATGCGCCGTGGTTCGGTCCGCTGCTTGCGGCGATCGGCCAGCACAGGGGCGCAAAAGTGGCGGTCAAGCACTGAGCCGAGCCCCGGGACTCACGTGGTGGCGCTTGCCTTCCGAACGGACACTTGACCGATTGGAAGCGCAAACGCTACAGTATACCTCTTGTGAATGGGTAATTAGATTCTGAACACCGAGGAGTTTGTGATGAGTAATTCAACTGCCGCTCAGCTGCAGCGGGGCGTGATTGTGGAGTTCGATTTTGCGGTGCTGCCGGGCCACTCGCTTTTGATGGACATCTGCCGTGCACGGCTTGCGAAAGAAGGCATCAAGTTTGACGCGGCATTGATGGCGCGTTCCATGGGGGGGAAGTCGTTCTCCTCCGGTCTGAACGCGCTGTGCAATAAGCAGCAGAAAACCATCGACGTCCCCTCGGTGATCGCCGAGTGCAATGCGGAATTCGCGGAGGCCCTGAAGGGGAAGCTGTCTCAGGTTCCCGCCGGCTTCGTGGATTTCGTGAAGGCGCTTCTCGCGAAGAACATCAAGGTCGTCGTCGTCTCGCGGGCTGACAACGAGGCGGTCAAGGCCGCGTTTGCCGGTGTCCAAGGCGAGAAGCTCGTCGTGCTGCACGACCTGTCGAACGGATTCGGCTTCTACAGCTGGGACGGCTGGCGTCGTGCGGCGCGCAAGACCGAATTGCACGAGCGGCTGTGCGTGGCGGTTGCGGGGAGCGGCTTTTCCGTCAAAGGCGCCCTGACGTCCGGCCTGGGCGTGATGGTCAAGGGCAATGCACTGACCGACTATCAGGATTTCAGCGGGTGCGACGTGCGCATCGACGAGTATTCCGCCGGCCTGGCGGATGAGGTCGTCCGCATCTTGCGCGTGTGAGTCGGGTTTGGCGAAGAATAGCGATGATGGATGCGGCCCCGTTTCTCGGCGAAACGGGGCCAGCGTTTTTTTATCAGGAGGATCGCGAATGGAAACCGAATTGGGCGGCGTGAAGCGGTTGTATGATGTCATGAAGCGGTTGCGCGCTCCGGGCGGGTGCCCCTGGGACCGGGAACAGACGCTGCAGACGCTCAAGCCGTGCTTGCTGGAAGAGACCTACGAGCTGCTGGAGGCGATGGATGGCCAAGATCTCGCGCTGCACGTGGAGGAGCTGGGCGACGTGCTGCTGCAGGTCGTCTTTCAATGCGCGATCCGCGAGGAGGAGGGACTCTTCACCTTCGACGGGGTTGCTGAGGCGCTGGCGGAGAAACTGGTCCGTCGCCATCCCCATGTGTTCGGAGATGTGGTGGCCGACTCCTCGGGCCAAGTCCTCCGCAACTGGGAGGCCATCAAGCAGACCGAGAAGGGCAAGGCGCCGGACCGGTCGGCGATCGACGGCGTGCCCGGAACGCTTCCCGCGCTCCTTAAGGCGCAGCGCATCCAGTCCAAGGCTGCGCGGGTGGGCTTCGACTGGGAGGACGCGACCGGGGCGACGGAGAAGATCGAGGAGGAACTCGCGGAGCTGAAAGAGGCCGTCGCCGCCGGCGACAAGGCGATGATGGCCGAAGAGATGGGCGATTTGCTGTTTTCGGCCGTCAATTATTGCCGGTTCCTCGACGTCGACGCGGAAAGCGCGCTGGAAGGAACCACCAAAAAGTTTGCGCGCCGGTTTCGCGAGGTGGAGCGGCGCATTCGCGGGCAGGGGCGGGCGCTCAAGGAGTGCACGCTGGCGGAGATGGATGCCGTCTGGGACGCGGTGAAGGCGGAGGAGCGCGCGAAGGCGCGACAGGCAGTCCAGGGGGCGGCCTCGGCTTGCTTAGACACTCCGCGAATGGTATAATTAACCCTTATTTTTCGACCTGTTACGCAGAGGAGACCGGATGTCAGACAAGGATAAAGAAATCGCCGGGCCGGCATTGCCGCGTCCCGTGATCGATGCCGACGAATGCAAGAGCTGTGGCCGTTGTGTGAATGCATGCCCCAAGAAGTGTTTGCGTCTCGCCAGCCGGTTGAACAGCCGCGGCGTGAAGCCCGCCGAATACGTGGGCGAAGGGTGCACCGGCTGCGCCATTTGTTTCTACAACTGCCCCGAACCGTACGCGATCGTGATCCAGAAACCGTAACGGGAAGATTGCGGCGGCACGGCATGTCCGCCCGGAGAGAGAGAGAAGAAATGACCAAATTTGTTAAGGGTAATGAGGCCGTGGTGATCGGCGCGCTGTATGCCGGTTGCGATGTGTATTTCGGCTATCCGATCACGCCGGCCAGCGAGATCGCGCACGCGGCGGCCAAGTGGTTCCCGTCGGTGGGGCGCGAGTTCCTGCAGGCCGAGTGCGAGACCGCTTCGATCAACATGGTATACGGTGCGGCCGCTGCGGGCCGCCTGTCGATGACGGCGACGTCCGGCCCGGGCATGAGCCTGATGCAGGAGGGCATCTCCTATATGGCGGGCGCGAACCTGCCGGGCGTGATCGTGAACGTCATGCGCGCGGGGCCAGGGCTCGGCAACGTCTATCCCGAACAGGGCGACTACAACCAGGCGGTCAAGGGCGGCGGCCACGGCAATTACCGCTGCGTGGTGCTGGCTCCCGCCAGCGTTCAGGAAATGTGCGACCTGACCATCCGCGCGTTCGAGCTGTCGTTCAAGTATTTCACGCCGGCGATCGTGCTGGCGGACGGGCTGCAGGGCCAGATGATGGAGACGCTGGTGTTGCCGGAGCGAGAGCTGCCGAAGCCCGACACCGCGGCGTGGGCGCTGCAGGCCACGCCCGAGACGCGCAAGAACCTGATCACCTCGATCTATCTCGATGCGCCCGCGCAGGAGGCGCACAACCTGCGCCTGCAGGCCAAGTATGCGACGATGTCGCAGGACGCGCGGCGCGAGACCTACCTGTGCGAGGACGCCGACCTGGTGCTGGTCGCGTACGGCATTTCCAGCCGCATTGCGCGGACCGCGGCCGAAACGTTGCGCGCCGAGGGCGTGAAGGCCGGCGTCTTCCGCCCCGTCACGTTGAGCCCGTTCCCCGCCGCAGCCTTGAACGAAACCCTGCTGGGGCGCAAGGGCATGGTGGTCGAGTTGAGCGCGGGGCAGTTCCACGAGGACGTGCTGATGCACCTCGCGAAAGAAGGGGGACGTTACCAGCCCGTGACCCTCTGCAACCGCATGGGCGGCATGGTGATGACGGTGGATGACGTGGTCGAGTCCGCTCGCAAGGCGATGAAGAAGTAGGATGTTGAAATGACAGAGAAGAAAACAGTCGGGATGTATGAGACCTTTTGCCGCAGCGGCAAGCAGACGCGCGCGACCCATTACTGCGCGGGCTGCGGCCACGGGATCATTCACAAGCTGATCACCGAGGCGATGGTGGAACTGGGGATACAGGACCGCACGATCATGGTTAACCCAATCGGGTGCGGCGTGTTCGGCTACTACTACTGGGACTGCGGCAACGTGGGCGCGGCGCATGGCCGCGCGCCGGCCGTGGGCACGGCAATCAATCGTGTGCGGCGCGATGCCGTGGTCATCTCGTATCAGGGCGACGGCGACCTCGGCGCGATCGGCTTCAACAACACGTTCCAGGCCGCGAGCCGCGGCGAGCACATGGCGGTCTTTTTCGTGAACAACGCGATCTACGGCATGACCGGCGGGCAGATGGCTCCGACCACCTTGGAGGGCATGACGACCGCGACGTCGCCGTTCGGACGCGATCCCTTGACCGCGGGGTATCCTCTGCACGTTTGCGAAGTCCTGAACCAGCTCAAGGCGCCGGTCTACATCGAGCGCGTCTCCGTGGCGGACACCAAGCGCATCATGCAGGCCAAGCGGGCGGTGCGCAAGGCGCTGGAAATCCAGCGCGACGGCAAGGGCTACGCGTTTGTGGAGTTCATCTCGCCGTGCCCGACCAATTTGGGCATGGACTCGCTCAAGGCGGCGCTCTTCTGCATGGAGCAGATGGAAAAGGAATATCCGCTGGGGTGCGTCCGCGATGAGAGTGCGGCGGCGGTGTCGCGCGCGCCCGTCGCAGCCGCGCCGACGGTCGAGGAGTACTTCGCTCAGTCCGAGCTGCAGCATCAGGCACCCGCCGCAGAGGTGGACGAGAAGGCCCGCGAGCTGCGCTTGAAATTCACGGGTTTTGGCGGCCAGGGCATCCTGAGCCTCGGCATCTGCGTGGCGGAGGCTGCGCGCCTCGAAAAACGCTTCACGACGTGGTTCCCGTCTTACGGCCCGGAGCAGCGCGGAGGTTCGGCGGCGTGTTCCGTCGTGATTTCCGGCAGGCCGGTCGGTTCGCCGTCGGTGGATCATCCCGACGTGCTGGTCTGCATGAACCAGCCCTCCTACGAGCGCTTCGTGAAGGACGTGCGGCCGGGGGGGACGGTGATCGTGGACGCGACCGTGCCGCTCGCGGTCAAGGCGCCGGAAGGGGTGCGTGTGGTCGCCATGCCGGCGATCGACCTGTCGATCAAGATGGGCGTGCCGAAGGCGGCCAACACCATGATGCTGGCCGCCCTGGCGAAGCTCGGCGTGACGGGCCTCAAGAATGAGCATCTGCTCGCGGCGCTTGACGCGAGTTTCAAGAACAAGCCCGCGCTGGTGGAAAAGAACCGCATCTTGCTGAACGAGGCGGAAGCGTGGATGGAGAAGAATCTGAAGTTGTGATCAGCCGTTAAAAAGGGGGACGTATGGCGAACCAGAGGCAGTCGATTGCTGAGCGGATCAAGGGGCTGCGGGACGCGTCGGATCTGACGTCGGACGCCGTCGCAGCAGAGACGGGCGTGTCGCGGGAGGACTATGCCCGCTACGAGGCCGGCGAGGCGGATGTGCCGATGAGTTACCTTTCGGTTCTGGCCTCGTTCTACAATGTGGACGTCACGGCGATCTTGACCGGCGGGGATGCTCACGCCAAGGTTTTCCATGTGACGCGCAAAGGGACGGGGCCGGTCGTCGCGCGGCGCCACCAGTACCACTACGAGGCGCTGGGCGCGCTTTTCGCGGGCAAGGCGATGGAGCCGTTCATCGTCACCGTGGAGCCCTCTCTGAAAGAGCTTCACCTCAACAGCCATCCGGGGCAAGAATTCAACTATGTGCTTTCGGGCACGCTCACGCTGGCCGTGGGCGAGAACACGTTGGTGCTGACCCCGGGCGACAGCATCTATTTCGATGCCCTCACGCCGCATGGGATGCGGGCCGAAGGAACAGAGCCAGCCACCTTTCTGGCTGTGATTACCGCGTAAGGCGAAAGGGAAAAGAGAGATGAAATGCCGGTGGCTTGAAAAAGATACGTTCGCCTCGCAAGAGGATTTTTTCAAGAATTTTCATGTGACGTTGCCGGAAACGTTCAACTTCGGGTTCGATGTCGTGGACGCCATCGCGGCGGAAGATCCGGAGCGGCGCGCGCTGGTGTGGTGTGACGACCATGGGGGCGAACGCGTCTTCACGATGGCGGATATCGCGCGCGAGAGTAACCGCGCGGCCAACGTGTTCAAGTCGCTCGGCATCCGGCGCGGCGATGCGGTGATGCTGATCCTGCGGCGGCGTTACGAATACTGGTTTGCGGTCATGGGGCTTTGCAAACTCGGCGCCATCGCGATCCCGGCAACGAACCAGCTGATGAAGAAAGACATCGCGTACCGCGTGAAGGCCGCGAGCGTGAAGATGATCCTGTCGGTGAACGAGCCCTCGATCCGCGAGGCGGTGGACCGGGCGGCAGAGGCGGCGCCGGTCGAGGTGCGGGCGTTGGTCAACGGCGGCGGAGATGGCACGCCGTGGCTGGACTTCGACGCTCTGATGGCCGGCGCTCCGGACGTGCTCGGGGAGGGCGACTGCGCGCGGCAGACCGGCGCGGGCGACGCGATGCTGCTCTATTTCACGTCGGGCACCACGGGCATGCCGAAGATGGTGCGACACAATTTCTTATATCCCTTCGGGCATCTCACCACCGCGAAATTCTGGCAGTGCTGCAGGGCGGGCGGCCTGCACCTGACGGTCGCGGAGACCGGCTGGGCCAAAGCCGCATGGGGCAAGCTCTACGGACAGTGGATGTGCGGCAGCGCGGTGATGGTGTACGACATGGACAAGTTCCATGCGCGGTCGGTTCTCGATGTGCTTGTCAAACACGGCGTGACCACGTTTTGCGCGCCGCCCACCATGTACAGGTACTTCATCAAAGAGGACCTCAAGGCGTACGATTTTTCCAAGCTGACGCATTGCGTGGTGGCGGGCGAGCCGCTCAATCCCGAGGTGTACCAGAAATTTCTGGAGGGCACAGGGCTCAAACTGTACGAGGCGTACGGGCAGACGGAACTGACGGTGGTGGCCGGCACGTTCCCGTGGATGGCCCCCAAGCCGGGATCCATGGGAAGGGCGGCGCCGGGCTATGATTTGGATCTGCTCGATCACGAGGGGCGTTCCTGCGAGGTTGGCGAAGAGGGGCAGCTTGTGGTGCGTACGGACATCGTACGTCCGTTGGGCATGTTTGACGGCTATTACCGCGACGCGGAGTTGACCCGCAGGGTTTGGCATGACGATGTCTATTACACGGGCGACATGGCGTGGCGTGACGAGGATGGCTATTTCTGGTTCGTGGGCCGTGCCGACGACGTGATCAAAAGCTCCGGCTATCGCATCGGGCCGTTCGAGGTCGAGAGCGCGTTGCTGGAACATCCGGCGGTGCTGGAGTGCGCGGTCACCGGCGTGCCGGATCCCGACCGCGGTCAGGTGGTCAAGGCGACCATCGTCTTGGCGAAAGGCCATATGCCCTCTGACGAACTGGCCAAAGCGTTGCAGAATCACGTCAAGCATGTGACGGCGCCTTACAAATATCCGCGTATTGTGGAGTTCGTGTCCGAGTTGCCCAAGACGATCAGCGGCAAGATCCGTCGCGTTGAAATCCGCGAGAACGATGTGGCGAAAGGATAACAGAGAGGGAACGCCTCTGACGCGCCGGCCCGAACGGATGGCTGCGGCCACGGTTTTTTCCGGCGCGTTTTTGCTGTTCCTGATCCAGCCCATGCTGGGACGCACGCTGTTGCCCGTGTTCGGCGGCAGCGCGTCGGTATGGGGCGTGTGCCTCGCGGCGTACCAGGTTTTGCTGGTCGTGGGGTATGCGTATGCGCACGGACTCGCGAAGCGTCCCGTGCGGTTCCAGCGCCGTGCGCATCGGGTTCTGCTGTCCGTCGCGACGGCGTGGGCGTTCGCGGTTGCGGCGTGGCGTTTGTCCCTGAATGGCGTCTTGGATGTTCCTGCGGCGCCGTCGCTGGCGGTGCTGTTCAGCGTGCTGGTGTTCGTGGGGTTGCCGTATGTGTTGCTCGCGGCCGGCGGCACGCTGGTGCAGGTCTGGCTGGCAGGCTCCGGCGTGTCGCGCAACGTCTATCAGCTCTATGCGGTCTCGAATCTCGGCTCGCTGTCGGGGCTGATGATCTATCCTTTCGTGCTGGAGCCGTTTGTGCCTCTGACGGTTCAGTGGTGGGCCGTTGCGGCGGGTTTCGCCGGATACTCCGCGCTGATCGCGCGGATGGCCGGGCAGACGCCCGCGCCGGATTCGATTGGCGTGCCCGACAGGCCTGCCCCATCTGACGCCGCCGGTTCACGCGGATGGCTTTGGTTCTTGTTGCCGGGAGTCACCACATTCCTTCTCAACGCGGTCATCGCGCATCTCTTCACCGATGTGACGCCGTTACCGCTGGTGTGGGTGGTGATGTTGGCGGTCTTCCTCTTGAGTTATGTGGCGGGGTTCTCGCGGTTCGGGACAGCACGGCGCGGCGTGTGGTGCGGACTGGCGGCGCTGTCGCTGGCCGGTTTGGCTGTCGCGAATGGGCGGTGGGGCACGGGGAGTTTTTATCCGAACGCGGCTGCGGCGGTGGCAACGGTCTTTTGCGTGGGTGTGGTTTTGCATGGATGGCTGTATGCGGAGCGTCCGCAGAAGTCGAGTTTGACGCGCTACTATTTGGCGATTGCGGCGGGCGGGGCGGCGGGCGGTGTGCTGTCTTCCTTGGTGGCGCCGGTGGTCTTTGACCGCGTCGTGGAGTATCCGCTGATCCTCTGCGTCTGCGCGGCACTTCTGGCTTGGCGTGCGCCGAGACCGCGGTTTGCGGCGAGGTCCAGAGCCCGCGCGATGAGTTTTTCCGCGTGTTGCGGCGCCGCGTGGCTGGTGCTGTCGGTGGCGACGGCGCGGCACACGACCTCGCGCACGGTTTTCCGCGCACGGAATTTCTACGGCTGTTTGCGGGTGACGCAGACCGTGGAGTCGTTCGGAAGTCAAGGCGCGGCTCCCGTTTTCTACTTGTGGTGCGGGCAGACCACGCACGGAATCCAGGTGCGTGCCCCGTTTTATCAGGGGCGCGGCACCGCGTATTACGGCCGGACGGGCGGCGGCATCGCGCTTCTGTCCCATCCGAAATATCAGGCTGGCAAGGGAATGAAGGTGGGCGTGGTGGGGTTGGGCGCGGGCACGTTGGCCTGTTATGGCCGGCCGTCAGATCTCTATCGCTTCTACGAGATCAACCCGCAGATCGTTAAGGTCGCGACCGACCGAAGTTTTTTTTCATATTTGCCCGACGCGAAGACACCCATCGACCTGGTGCCCGGGGATGCGCGCCAGATGCTTGAAAAAGAACAGGCGGCGGGTGATCCGCTCTATGATGCGCTCGTGATCGACGCCTACAGCGGCGACGCGGTGCCGTACCATTTGGCGACGCGCGAGGCTTTCCGACTCTATTTCGACCGGCTTGCTCCGGATGGGGTCTTGGCGGTGCATGTGAGCAACTGGCACATCGATCTTTTACCCCTTTGCAAAGCGGTGGCGAAGGAGCTGGGAGTTCACCCGTACGGTGTCGTGAGCGTGGCGGAAGACAGCGTGACGTCTGGCGCGATCTGGGTGTTCATGACGCGGCAGGCGAATGCGTATCGATATCCCGGCAAAGCGTCTGTCCGCGAGGTGGTCTGGGAAAACATACGCGACATGACGGCTCCGACCGACGAAAAAGGCAGCCTGGTCTCGTTGCTGAGGTTTTAGGCTTCATTCAACCCTCAGCGTGGCCACGTTTTGCCGCTGCGCGTGAAGAGTAAGACGGTTGTGATTTGTGCGGCGGAGATCGCGAGCAGACGGGCTGCCGCAGTGGCATAGTAAGTCATCTGGGCGGAATAGCCGTCTGCTGCCTCCTGCAACTCCTTCTCAGAGGTGATGCGGTTGCTCTTGAAGTCGATGATCGTGGCCCGGACAGGATGGCCGGACACGTCCCGCTCTACAACCAGTCGGTCGAAGCGGCCGCTCATGAGCTGTTTCTCTCCCTCGACATTCAGCGCCAACTCGAACGGCGCCTCGCGCCAGACTTCGGCGTGTGCGGCCCGTGTGGGCTTGGCGAGCCACTGGCGAACCGCATCGTTTGCCAAGCAGTTGCGGAACTGCCTCTCCACGTCGGCCAGCAGCGCCGGCGTTTCCGCGGATTCCAGTCGCCACTCGGCAACGATACGCTCGATATCCGCGTCCTCGACCCACTCGATTTTTTGGAAGAACCTGTGGATGGCGGATCCGAAGGCCCGCACGTCGCCGGACTCGGCCTTGAAGAGCCAATGCGCCGGCAGTTCGCGCCCTTCGGCGTGCTCCTTTGAGGGCTCGCGGCGGACAATTCCCGCCGCATAGGCCACATTCACCGGCGCGGGGGCAACGGCCTGTGTGCCCGCGCCGCATTTGACCGGATGCGTGAACCACTCGGCGTCGCCAACGGCAAAAAGTTGCGTGAGCCCCACTGCGCTTTCGGAGGGGTCTGTGCCCGCCGCAAGGCGCGCCTGCAACAGGTCCGCTTCGCGGATCGTCTTCGACGTTTTTCCTTTTTGGGGGATGACCATGTACAGCGCCTGTTGGGCACGCGTCAGCGCCACATAAAGCACGCAGAGCTGGGCGAAATTCGCATCCGCGCGTGCGGCTTCGAGGGCTCGAAGCGGCGCGCCGTCTGCCGCCTCCAGCGCCTGATTGCAGGGGGGCTCAAGGATCCAGTTTTCGTCGGCCAGCAGCGTCGGATCGCCCGGGCTTCCGAAGCTCTTGGCGTTGGCTGCAAAAGGCACGATCACCAGATCGAAGCCCAGGCCTTTCGCCTGATGGACTGTCATCACGCGGATCGTGCCCGCGGCGGCGTTGGATTTGACTTGATACGCCTCGATGTGGTCTGCGAAGGCGTCCGGATCGCAGACGCCGCGGGCGTCGAATTGCTCCGCCGCCGCCAGCATTTCGCGCAGGCGCTGGCGGCTGAAGGCGTCGAGACCAGCCAGCCGGTTGCCCCACTCCCGCAGCGTGTCCGCAAAACCGCGGGCATTCAGAGCGGTCAGGATCGCTTCCGGCAGGGCGGTGTGGTCGGATATTTCCGGATGTCCGGCCAGCGGACTCATTTGCAGATGCCGCAGGGCCGCCGTGTCGCCGGGATGCGCGGCATAGCGCACGAGGGCCAGCAGCAACGTCACCACGGGGCTGTCCGTGATGCCGCCTTTGCCTTCATGGACGCACGGCATGTCGGGCAACCGACGGCGCAACGCGTCGACGCAGGCGCGTCCCGCGCTGTTGCTGCGGACAAGTACGGCCGTTGTGAGACCGTTCCGGGTGGGGCGCACGTGCTCCAGAATCTTCGCGACGGCCTCGAACTCGGCGGGGTCGTCGGCGCCCTCGTCGTCCGCATCATCGCCGGCTTCGGCGCCCGTCGAGGCCTTTTGGGGTGTGTACTCCAGAAGTGACGCAAAGCCGGCCCCTTCTCCTCGACGTGCGCTCTCGTGTTTCTTCCAGAAGCGGGTGAACGCGTCGATGGCCTCCCTTCTCGGCCCCTTTTCCTCTCCCTGCCCCGGGACCCAAGTTGAAAGTCCGTCGAAAACTTGGTTGACGGTTTCGATGATTGCCGGAAGCGAACGGTGGCATTCGTTGATCGACTCGGCCTGGATGGCGCGCTGGCCGAGCGCGCGGTATTGCGCGAGAATCTTTGAAAAAAGCCGGTAGTTGCCGCCGCGCCAGCCGTAGATCGACTGTTTGACATCGCCCACGTAGAAGAAGGAACGGGATTGATTTGGGTCCTGGACGACTTCGTCCACGAGGTTTGCCAGCGCGCCCCACTGGGCGTCGCTGGTGTCCTGAAACTCGTCCAGCAGCCAGTGGTCCAGTTTGCCGTCGAGGCGGTAGTCGATGTAGAGGCGGTCGGGTGCGGCAGGCGTGCGGCTGGGGGGGCGCCCTTCCGCGCCGAGGAGGCTGGTGAGATCATCGAAAGTGAAGCGTCCCTCGGTGCTCTGTGCGGCGGCATAGAGCGCGTCATAGCGGTCCAGCACGTTGCGCAGGCCTTGGGTTTGCTCGGTTGAACGCCTCACCTCAACGGCGATCAAGTTGCACAACGCGCTGCGCAGGGCGGGCCACACGCTGTCCGGAACGGCATATTCTTTTTTGTAATACGCGATGATCGGGCTCGCGTTTTGTGCGGCGCACAGCAACAGCTGCGACAAAACCTTCTCGCTCATCTTGGGCCAGGGTTTATCGGCAGCATGCCCGAGGGCCGCCGCCGCGATATCCGCGCAAGACTCGGCAAGCTTTTCCTGCTGTTTGCCTTCGCCGAAAGCCGTCATCAGCTGGGCCTTTAGATCTTCCGGAAGAGCGGCGTGCGCGCCGGCGTCTTCCCACCACCGCTCGGCAGGTTTCCAGACGCGCTTCGGATCTCCCCATTGCCAGTTCTTCGAACCGTGCTGTCGGTAGAAGCCGTAGTAGTCTCGGATCAGGCTGTCCAAGACGGCGAGCAGGGCCTTGGTCTCAAGGCCGAAACGGGCCTGTCGAAGCTCGGTCAGAAGGGCACGGGACCCATCCGTATCCGTTCGGTATGAGGGGTCGAAGAGCCGGGCCAGAATCGCATGGCGCGCGGCCAGAGCCTCCCCGCCTTCCCCGTCCATGGGCCGGGTGTCGGGCGGAATGCCGAGCTCCATCGGAAAGGCGCGGACGACGCCGAGGATAAAACTGTCCAGCGTGCCGATCCGCAGACGGTGCCCGTGGTCCAGCAACTTCCGCAGCAGGCACACGTAAGCGTCCGGCTGATCGGGGGGCGGTTTAAGGCCTTCCATCCGGATGGTAGCGGCGGTCGCGGCGCGTTTGGCGCCATCGGTCGCCGCGGCGCAAAGGTGCTCGACGGTCTTGTCGAAGATTTCGCCGGCGGCTTTTCTGGAAAAGGTGAGCGCGCAGATCCGATCGGGATCTATGCCGGCGGCCATCAGGCCGAGATAGCGGTGGGTCAGCCGGTAGGTTTTGCCGGTGCCGGCCGAGGCGGAAATGGATCGGTTGCTGAAAGGGGTCATGGGGTCGACCTCCACGGCGAAGCGGGGGGGACGAAAGTCTTCACGGGATCGCCGAGCAGCAGACCTGCGAAATCGGCGTTGGCGTTTGCCTTGAGTTTGCCCGGCGGCCAAAATGCGCCCGCCTTGATTTTGGCGACGATCTCCTTCGCACACGTCATGGCGGAGGCATGCAGATCATCCGTGTAGTTCGCCCAAATCCGAAAGCCCGTTTCGCCCAGCGCGCTGGGCAGGCAGATGTACCCGAGCTGCACCGACGGGCCATATTCCTCCTGAACGAACTCGCGGTAGAGCGGCAGCTGCAGGTCGGCCCAGCGCTTGTCGGACCTGCCGCCGCCGAGCAGATCCTTCGAAACCGTGACTCCGGCCAGGAAGTCGTTCTCCTCCCGCAGGGGGGCGAGGTGCGCGTCCTTGGGCTCTTTAGCCTTATCGGAGGTCTTATAGTCGAGCACGCACACCGCGCCGGTCCGCGCGTTCCGGTCGATGCGGTCGATGCGGCCTTTGACGGTCAGCCCTCCGATTACGCACATCTGTTCGGTTTCGTTCCTGACGATTTCCCAGCCCTGCGTGTGCCACTCGACCTGTTTTTGCGCGAAGGCCCCCAGCCGGCGGACGGCGCTGTCCACGGCCAGATCGACGCCCAGCCAAGGCGTGGCCCCGTAGCGTTCCCGTGCGCGGGCGCGAAGTCGCTCGTCCAGCCGCCGCGCCAACATGTTCGCGTCGCCGCAACTCCAGAGTTCCTTGTCGCTGGCCATCTCGTCCAGCACGTCATGGACCAGGGTCCCGAAGGCGCGCGCGTCAGGTTCGCGTGCGCGGTCATCCAGCGGCTCCATGTCGAGCACGTGCTTCAGGTAGAACCGCAGCGGGCAGGCGAGGTAGTCGCGGAAAATCGTCGGGCTCAACTCGTGAGAACGCCGCTGGTTGAGGCACGCAGGCTGCACCCGCGCCGGATCGAGCTGGAAACCCACGGTGAAGGCCGCGGCCGCTTGGGAAGGAGGCGGTTCGCCGAAAAGCAGGCGGGCGCGGTTGACGAGTTCCGAGTCGGGACAACGGAAGAGCAGGCGCGACGGCCGCAACGGATCGCCGGCGGCGGACGTTTTCCCCGTCAGCAGAATCACCCGCCCTTCGGCGCGGCGCTGGGCGAGCAGGGCCGAAAGCACATAGGCGTCGCGCGCGACGCGCTGCCGGTCGTCGCGAAGGTCGAGCTGACGCCGCAGCGTGTCGGGCAAAAAGAGGTCTCCGACGTGGCTGTCGGGCACGTACCCCTCGTTGACCCCAGCCACGAAGAGCAGCGGCGCGGGATTCCACGCCAACTCCAGCCAGCCTTCAAGGTCGAGGCGTTCATCGCGTCGCTCGGATTTGACGCTGCCCTCCCGCAGCCTCGCCAGCAGCGCCTCCGCCGCGTGGTCCCCGGCGTTTCCCGCGCTCGCGGCGGCTTCGAGTTCGCGCAGCCCCGCGTCGAACGCGGAGACGGACTGCTGGAATGCGTCGTCTTCGGGATCGTGAGGTCTGAGGGTGCGCTTCGCATAAATTTCCTGCAAGACGCTGCGCAGGGCGGCGGCAAGGTCGCTGTGACGCAACGATCCCTGCCACAGGCGCAGCCGGCTTAAGGCTTCGGCCAGCGGCTGCTGCGCGGGCGGCGTGCCGTGCGACACCATATCGTCCAGCGTGACGGGCAAGTGCTCCGTCTGGAATCGGTCCAGTTGGCGGAGCAGGTCCGCACCCCCGCCGAACGACGCCAGCACGTCCGGGTGCCGCAGCAGGGCGGACACCTCCGCGTAGCCGGGCCGGTCGCGCAGAGCCAGCAGCTCCTGTACGAGCCGGAAGAGCGCGGTTTCGGAGAGCGGCCTGTTCTGGGGATCGAAGGCGGAAAGGCCCATTGCGGCGAATGCGCGCTGGAGCGGGGCGACGGCCTCGCGGTCCGGGACGCCGATGGCAAGCTGTGGACGCGCTGCGGACACCGACGCTATTTCTCCCAAGCTGGACTCAACGGCTTTGGCGATGCGGGTAGCCAAATCGTCGGGCGAGGCTTCGAGCCACAGGTCTTCGGCGCGCAGCGCGATCTCGCGTGTTTGCCAGGCATCGGGCAAGGGACGGCCCTGCTCATCGAAGGCGGCGGCTTCGCTTTCGGGAGCGGCAATCAGAAGGTCAACGTCGATTCCGGCTTCCGCCCACCGTCCGAGCAGCATCATGAAGAGTTTCGGCGGATCTGGCACGGCGGCCACGACGACCCTGCGGACTTCCCGAGGCAGACCGCCTCGGCGAACGTGTTCGAGCATAACGTCGATCGCATCGCGCACGTGCCAGGACGCGAGTTGCGTCCTGTACCGACTTTCAAGTTGCGCCATGTCGGACCATCGGTCGGCTTCCTCAAACTCGATCCCCCGGCTGGCGACTTCCGCGATGGTGAGCCCGCCGTCGGCCAGCTCCTGGCGCAGCTCTTGGAGACGGCGGGCTAGCTGTAGCGCCCAGGACGTGCCGGAAGGGCGGTCCGTCCGGGCCCCCAGAAACACGGTAAATTCGCCGCACTTGACGGTTTTCAGGACGGCGGCCCAGGCCAGCAGGCTTTGAAGGGCGGTCGCGATGCCGGCGCATTGAGGTGGCTTCAACAGCACGGGCGGGGTGACGATTTCGGGACCCAGCAGGGCCGCTCCGCGCGCGTCGGCGGCCAAAGGCAAGGCGGCGCGCAAACGCCAGCTGGACTGACGCGTCGGCACGACGGCCACGGTGTCGCGCAAATCCAGCATCCCTGCGCCTGATCCGGCCAAGAGATGCTCTGGCACGGTCTCGCAAAGCGGCCGGTTCCACCCCAGGAACACTCTTCTTAACGCCATATTTCTCACCCCGCTAGCCGTCCGCCCCCATCCGATCTTGTCCTAAGCGAAGGGCTTCTCCCAAAGCGCGCACGCCATCGACAGAAAGACTGCCTCTGTCTCGTGGCTCGGATAACCAAAACCAATCACAAAGCAGTGTACACTTTTGCGCCAGCGTGCGACATCGAAAATGCTGCGTGGCGAAGTGGGGCATCCTTGTGCAAATAATTAGAAAAGTGTGCGTATCAACTTGTAAAACTAACAATATTTAAAGTAACTTAAAATATTTTCACGCCTGAGATTTTGGATATCAGATAATCTTTTAATTCGTCATCCGAAATGGATGCGTTCATGTTATGAAAAATTTCGCTTGATGGCTGCAGGACTATTATTTGCGCAGTAATTCGTTCACCGTCGTCAGGATGCCTGACGTGCGATCCTTTCCACAACGAGTTTCCGGAAATCGGGCGAGAGGTTGGCGAAATAAGCCGTGAAGCCGGTCACGCGGACAATCAGATCGGGATATGCCTCGGGGTTCCGGCTCGCCGCCAGAATTTGTTGTTCGTCAACGACGTTGATGTTCATGAGCGTTCCGCCCAGCGCGAAATGCGATCGGATCAGCGCTTTCAGGCAGGTCTCCGCCTGCGCATTGTCCAGAGTCCCGAAGTCGACTTCCAATTGCAGCGGCGCGGTGTTGCCGTATCCCGGCTGCACGGACGCCACCGCTGCGGCCATCGCCGTGACTGCACCGTCGCGCCGGAAACCGACGCTGGGATTCGCGCCCTGCGAGATCGGCTCGCCCGCATGCCTGCCATTCGGCAACGCGCCTACACTTTTGCCGAGCCGCACCGTGTCCGCCCAAGAGAAGAGTCCCGGAATCAAGACAATCGGTTTGACGAACGGAATATTCTTTGCCTCTGCTCGAACCATGTCGGAAAAGTCTTTCGCAATCCGCTGCGCCCATGCGTCGCCGCGCTCGGAATTTCCATACTTGTCTGACAGCGCTAAAAGATTTTGAACCTGCGGAGCGTCTTTAAAGTCGGCCTCCGTCGCACGGAATATAGCGACGAAGGTCAATAGTCTCTCGCGCTCGACCCGTTGCTCCAGCGCGGTAAACGCATCGGCCACAGTCGCCAGCGCCGCACCGTCGATCGCGAGGTTGTAATACTGCGCGCCGCCGTGTGAGGCGTCCAACCCCGTTTCGATCGGTCCGACCGACAGCAGGTTCAGCAAAAGCTCCGGCTCGTTCTCCCACTGGTGCGCCAGATGGAACGCGATTCCCTGCCTCGTCACCTGAACGGCTTTTTTCAGGTGTTCCGCAAACACCTGGTACAGCGCTTCCGTGGATTCGCACTGCGCCGTTTTCCAGGCGACCTCGAACACCTTGGCGAAGTTCACCTTCACCAGATCGTTCATGCAGTACTCCAGCCCCGGAAGACTCATCCAATTGCATCCCAGCGCGATCCGCTTCCGAGCCAATTCAACGGGGTAGCCGTTCTTGACGAAGCCGTTGCACAAGGCGGCGTCGCCGGAAAAGCGCGGAAAGGATTGTCGTTCTTCCACCAGGCAGCGCACGCCTTCGTCGAATAATTCTTCCGGCAGGCCGTCATGGACGCGGATGGTGACATTGCACGTGCTTTTCAGCAGCCGCGCCGCCTGAAGAATCAGATACGACAGCGCGGAGGTCTGATCCGTTCCGTTTTCGTCGGGTCCGCCGATCTGATAATAATGAGGATCGTTGAGCAACAGACAGAAGAGATAAAACACTGCGTCTTCATCGTCGATCAGTCCATCGGCCTTATCCTTTTCATAGTACGGCCACAGAAGGGCATCCAATTGTCCGCCGGCGCCGTCGCGGTTATAGGTGCGAGAGGCGATGTTGAACCACGCGATCCATTGGCACGCTTCGCGCATCGTTTGAGGAGGGTGCTCAATCAAACGGTCGTTGATCCGCGCCAGCTCTGTCAGCCCTTTTTCTTTCGCCTCTTGCGCCGTACGCCGTATCAGATCCTGCACGCCCAGAATCGCATCCTCTTCGGCCAGATAGAGGTCTTGGCTTTCTTGATTCGAGGTCGGCGTTGCTGCGCGTCTCGCGCGCACTTTGGACAAGAGCCCGCCCCAGCCGAGCTTCAGTCCGATGGCGTAATCCGGCGCGAAATGCGCATCTTTCCCAATTCCGGGCGTTATGTCGTACAGAATCTGCGCCGGACGCAGATGGCTGTAATCAAACCCGAAAGGCGACAGCTCCAGCCGGTAGTTCGTACGCATACGCGACATCATGAACATCCAGCGGCCGGCCAGCGCATCGTCCGGATCGACGTAAACCGGGTGATTTGCCATCAGATAGCGGAAGTTCGTTCCCCACGCCCGCACGCCGTGAAATGAGCCGTTGGCGTCGCGGCATGGCAGGGTCAGTCTCAGCGACTCCGGGGGCAACACCCAGCCGTAGTCGTCTTCGTCCATCGCGCCCAGGCGACGGCGCTTGTCCTCCGTCTGCTGAAGCTTCGTTTCGCGCAAGCGCCGAATCTGTTCCGAATATCTCATACCTTTTTCCCATCCACATAAAGCGGGATATCCGCGTCACGCACTTTCCGGCACAGATGCATTATACGCTCATCCGAAGGCGCGTGGAACGCCGGAGACGCCCCCCCCAAAGCTTTGACCTTCTCCTGCCCCAGCGGCTGATAGCGCAGCAGCTCGTAGTACTTCAGCGTTTTCAGAGGCTTCAGGACCTCAATCGTCTGCTCCATGTTCGCGTCATCGTCGTTTATCCCCGCCACCAGCGGCGTGCGGACGATAACCGGGAGTCGCGTCGTCTGCAACGCGGCGAAATTATTCAGGATCAGGCCGTTGGACACCCCGGTCGCGAGACGGTGGCGCTCCGGATCCGCCAATTTCAGGTCAGCCATCAGCACCGTCAAGAACGGCAGCACGGTTTTTAACACACCTGCCGGATAATTCAAGCTCGTCTCGATGGCCGCGGGGATGGCTTCCGCCCGGCACTGTTCCAGCAAGGCCAGGAGAAACTCAGGCTGGCAGCAGGGCTCGCCGCCGGAGAACGTCACGCCGCCCTCCGGCGAATAAAACGACCGGTCTTTCCGGATGGCGGCCATGACCTCTTCGGCCGTTCGCTCAGTGGACGAAAGGCTGCGCGCGCCGAACCGGCACCGATCCGCACGCTCCGCCGAACCGCCACACGCCCCGCAGCCCATGCACCGGTCAGGATAAAACAGCGGAACGGGGTGCGCGCTCCACGTCTCGGGATTGTGACACCACGAGCAACGCAGCGAGCATCCCTGCAGAAACACGACCGTGCGGATGCCGGGACCGTCGTGAAAAGAGCCCCGCACGATATCCGTCACCCAACCTTTCACCCTTCTACTCCTCTACGGCCTTGGGGTCTTTTCCGCCGATCCCGAATAGGACGCAGGCCACGATGGCGATCATCGCGCCCCAGCCCCAGATTTTCGCCCAGTCATGCATGTTGCCGGCCGCACCCCGATACGAATCGCCGACGAAGCCCGCGACATGCGCGCCGAGGAACATGCCCACCCCAAAAATCAGCATCGAAATGAAGCTCTGCGCGCGCGCGCTCATGGCCGGCGGGACCAGCCGCGCCGCATAAATGGAAGCGCCTGTGACGACCAAGCCGTAAGAAAGGCCATGGAGCAGAAGCCCCGCGATCACGGCGGAGCCATTCATGCTCCCGAACGCGAAGAAGCGCGCCGCCCAGACGGCCATGCCGATCATCAGAACCCTCTTCAGCCCGATCTTGGCAATGAACCAGGGCAGAATGATCATCGTCAGCAATTCTGAAATCTGGCAAAGGGTCATCAGCGCGGTCGGCTTCGGCATATGGATTTCTGCCAGAAAAGCGTTGGTCCATGTCGTATAGAAGGTTTTGGAGATCGTGACCAGCGGGATCGACACGGCAAACACAAGAAAGGCGGGGTCCTTCAGGAGCTTGACGGCAGTGAGGCCGAAAATGTCCCGCCCCGTCTTGCCCGCGCCCTTCGGCGGCGTGTGCGGCAGCGTCAGGCAATATAGGGCCAGCACCGCTTCGGCACCGGCCGCCAGATAAAAGAACGCGCCGTCTTTCTCGCCGAAAAAGAACCCGACGACCAGCCCGGCGACGATCCACCCCATCGTGCCCCCGATCATGAACCACGAGAAGCGCTCCGACTTGTCGATGTGTCGGAAGACGAGGTTATTGCACAAGGGCAAGGTCGGCATGTAACAGAGGGCATCGATGACGATCAATGTCATGAGCAGCGGGAACGTCGTCATGTGCGGCGCGAGGCAGAGGCAGGCCGCCCCCACCCCGTGCAGCGCCGCAAGAAGACGTTCCGTGGCAAAAAAGCGGTCCGCCACATAACCGAGGAACAAAGGCGAAATTAGCGCGCCCATCGCGGACGCGCCGCAGATCCAACCGATCTGCGCGCCGGTGAACGCGAGCGTCGAGTTCATGTAGCTGCTGATCGGAACGATCCATGCGCCCCAGATAAAGAACTCCAAGAACATCAACGCCAGCAGCCGCAGATATTTGACTGGGGTGTTTGACATACGATCAGCGCCCGGTTGTGTCGTTGACATTTTCCATCCGGCCGCTGGCCGCGGACCGCAGGCCCGCGTCGAATGCCGCCGTCATCTCGAGATTGAACGCCGCGCTCAGGGTTTCATGAACAGGTTCCCCCGTTTCAAGGTGATGGATGAACTCTTCGGCCAGCGTGGCGCGGCCCTCCGGCAGGGGATCGGGCTCAATGATCTCGACCTCACGTCCGGCGCCCCGGGTGAGCTGCACAACCGGCTTCTCCCCGTAGATTTCGAAGGAAAGCGCGCCCGTCGAACCGAAGAGCATCAGGGGCCCGGCGGTGAGGAACGTTCTCCCCAAGGTTGTCCATGACCCCTGCGCCACCGCGATGGCGCTCGGGAAACGAACGACCATCACGCCGTTGTCATCCGCGTCGCACCAGCCGCTGTCCAGATTGGCCCGGATACCCTGTGCGGAGACGGCGCGCTCACCGGTATACCACCGGCCGTACATGACGCCATAGCAGCAAAGATCGATCGTCGCCCCGCCGCCGGCCGCCTGCTGGTGCAACCAGATCGAGGCGCGCTCCTTTTCCGTGAGCGGTTCGGCTGACTCGCTGACGCCTTTGTGAGACGCGCCCGGCCCGTACGGTCCGGAATGGCCCACGCGGTAATTGATCTCGACGAGCTTGCCGATGGCGCTGGCATCGATCAGCTCCTTGGCTTTACGCGCGTGGGGGAGCCAGGTGGCCGGCCAGTTGACAAGCAGTGTGGTGCCAGCCGTGCGGCAGGCCGTGACCATCCTCTGCGCGTCGGGGAGCGTAATGGCCATCGGCTTTTCCACGCAGACGTGGGCCCCCGCGCGCGCGCAGGCCTCGACCACATCGGGGTGCTGGCTGTTCTCGGCATTGATGGCCACGATGTCCAGCTCCTCTTTCACCAGCATCTCGTGGTAGTCCGCATAACATTTGGAGAGGCCCGCAAGCCGCATCACGTTCTTGCGGTTCCACTCTCGGGTATACGGCACGCTCCTCAACTCCGGACACAGCGGCACCGTGTCCGCGCACGCGACCATTTCCGCCTGCGGATGCGCGGCGAACATCGACGCCACATGGTTGATGTGCGGATGCGCAAAACCGATGATTCCGACTCTGTATTTCTTGCCCATTTCAAATGTCCTCGTCGTTAAACCGTCTCTTCCAGGCGCACTTCACGGCCCGCTTCGGCCGACCGGTAGATGGCCTCCAGCGCGCGGATCACATTCAGGGCCTCTTCTTTTTTCACGCAGACTTCTTCCTGGCCGTGAATCACGCGTATGAAATGCGCCACCTCATTCCAGTGCGCGTAAAACGGATGATTCGGCTCAGGAGGCAAGATTTTCGGCGTCACATCGACCTGGTATCTGCCCATGTTCCGGATGACCCGAAGATCCAGCACGCGCGGGTCGAACGACAGCCCGCCTTCTGTGCCCATGATCATCACGCCGCCGGCACTGTCGGGGACATTCGCGGCCCAGCAAACCTTGAGGTTGATGGTGCCGCCGTTTTCCAGTCTCAGGAACGCCGTTGCAAAATCCTCCACGTTGAATTTTGCGGCATCATAGGAGGCACTCGAAACGCCGCCTGCAAAAGCCCCGCTCTCAACCGTTGACGTGATCAGATTTTCGTTTCGGGTGCCTATTTTTGCGTACGTGGCTCCAGATACCGCCACAACCTTGGGGTTCCCCATGATCCAGAGAACCATGTCCAGCATGTGCACCCCGAGGTCATAGAGCACGCCGCCGCCAGACAACTCCTTGATGTGGAACGACCCATGGGCCGGAATGCCGCGCCGGCGAAGCCTCGCCACGTCCGCGCAGTAGAGATCGCCGAGCTGGCCGTCTGCGGCAAACGCCTTGGCTGCGGAAACCTGGTTGTAAAAGCGCATGGACTGTCCCACCAGCAGGTGGCGGCCCGTTTCTTCGGCAACCCGGAAGATTTCCGAGGCCTCTTTGCTGGTGATGGACAACGGCTTTTCGCAAAGAACATGGGCTCCGGCACGCAGCGCCGCGACGGCGTGCGTTTTGTGGCAGCCGGCCGGCGTGCAGACCGACACGACGTCGGGAGACTGTTCCCCCAGCATCTTGTCGACGTCATCAAACACGCCGGGAATCGCGTGTTTGCCGGCCGTCGCTTTCGCCCTGGCGAGGTCACTGTCCATGACCCCGACGACCTCCGCGCCGGGTTGCGACTGCCAGGCCGGAATATGCGCCGAGTTTGCAATCATCCCGCAGCCGATCACGGACACTCTGAGTTTACGGTCTGTCATCATCACTCCTGCCTGTCAAACAACGCATAACATTACGCTTTGAGGCCATCCAGGCTCAGCTCCATCTTTTCGTCTGATTTGAGGATTTCTTCCCAGGTGACCAGCCGCTTCTCGTAGCCCGCCGTACGTCCCATGATGGCGATCAAGTTGCTCTCGACACCGTACTCGACTGAAGCGTTGCTGAAATCGCCCGAGGTGATCAACGCGTGGAAGGTGGCGATATTCGAGACGGCTCCGTCTCTGTAAAGCGTCGTTGTTTTGCCGCCTTTATACAACTGCTTGCCCAGGATCATGCACTTGCCGCCATATTTCGTCTGAAGACGGCCTTCGGTTCCGTAGAGCTCGACGATCTGATGCTTATCCAGCTCGCCGACACCATCGTTATACCGCTTTGAACTGAACATCACGGGAACGTCGTCCGCGTACTGATAAAGAATCCCGAAATGATCCCAGTTGTCACCGACTGGCTTTTTCGCCTTGCAGCCCCCTGAGCCGATCGCGCTCAAAGGCGGCTTCTGGAACATCCAGTGCATCATGTCGATCGTGTGGATGTTGATCTCCACCATATAGTCGCCGGACAGCGCCTTGTAACACAGCCAGTTTTTGAGGCGCGTCTCGGGAGTGTCTGGTCCCGGCTTCATGCCGTACTCACCCGAATGATTGAAGACTTCCCCGAAGGTGATTGTTCCCAGCGCGCCCTGATGCAGCCGCTTCACCGTCTCTTGGAAGAAAGGATCCGCGCGGTGCTGAAAATCCACGAACACGACCTGCTTGTTTTTCGTTGCCTTCTTGGCCGATTCCGTAACGGTCCGGCATCCCGGAACGTCAACGGACAGCGGCTTGGCCGTGTAGACGTGTTTGCCGGCATCCACCGCGTCGGCAATCTGCTGCGGATGGAAGCAGGGCGGTGATTTGATGATGACGGCATCGAGATTCTGACACTCGAGCAGCTTCTTATACCCGTTCAACCCCGTGAAGCGTCTCGACGAGGCGATGCCGTGCTTCTCGCCGAAGGCATCGGCTTTGTCCGGGAAATAATCGGCGCAGGCCGTGATCTCATATCCGCCATGCTCCTTGAAAAGACCCCCGATCCAGGAGCCGCGTCCGCCGCAACCGACCAAGCCCACGGATATCTTGCTGTTGGTCCCGGCGCCGCGAACCAAATGAGGCGCTAAGACCATACCCGAGAACGCTGCTGTGCCGCGGGACATGAACGAGCGCCTTGAAAACGTCTCCCCTGAATTCAGGCCGCCCGCTTCTGCAGTTTTCATCATGAGACTCGACTCCTTTCTCGTGTGGTTGGCGGTAATGTAGTCGGAATCGCGTTGGCATGCTTGTAATCAGGGGCCTTTTTTATGTATTTTATGTCTATGAATGTGCAACAGTTTAAACATGCTTTCTTGAGACGGCTCGGCGGTGTCGAGACGTTTGAGCAACTGATGGATCTCCTGCCGGACGTCGCCTTCTACGTGAAGGACAGCAAGAGCCGGTTTGTCATGTCAAACCGGCGTCACAATGAAATCTGTCACGCGGCGTCAGATTTTCAAGTCATTGGAAAAACGGATTACGATTTCTTTCCGCGGGACCGGGCGGACCTCTACGTCGAGCGCGACAGGCAAATCATGAAAACAGGCGTCCCCACCATCAACGTTGTCTCGCCGGCCCCAGAAGAAGAGGGGTCCAACCGCCTCATCATCGGCAGCAAGTTCCCGTTGAAAGACCGCAAAGGAAATATCATCGGCGTCGCAGGCATTCACCGCTCCGTGGATGAAACGCACGCCGCGCCCCAGTCATACGGCCCGTTTTCGAAAGCCGTGCAGTACATCCATGAGCATTATCAGGAACCCATCAACACGCACAAAATCGCGTCCATGGTCGGCCTGTCACACCGCCAGTTCAACCGGCGCTTTCAACGGTTCTTCAACACCTCGCTCTGCCAGTACCTGATGCGGGTCCGGATTAACGCGGCTTGCCGGCTTCTCGCGGAAACCGATCACAGCGTGACAGGCATTGCAGGAGAAGTCGGGTTTTATGACCAGAGCCATTTCTCCAGAACATTCACCCGGCTGATGGGGCTTTCACCGCTCAAATACCGCAAGCGACATATTCCGGAAGCGTCAGGCCGGAACTAAACGGCCTTTACGGGTCATTGTGGCCGCGAATCAAATGGGGACGTTAGCCCGAACGAATCAATCATAACGGCAAGGTGTGGTGAGGCGAGTTGAAGCTGCTCTTGCGATTCTCGCTAACGGCCTACGGTGCAAAGCTTCTTGCGTTCTGCGTTTGGTTTGTGGTTTGGAGTTGCTGCCTTTAATTTCGCGTGTTACGGTAATCAAACATTGAAGCTGTTTATTGAAAGTCTTCTTGCCTCAGAAGGTGCCGATAACCATCAAGTTTTCGCATCTGGAGAAGGATGTGCGAACACGGCCGGTTGCCAAGCGGCCTTTAGTTTGGTGAAGGCTCCCTACAGCGCTCCGACGCACGAGCGCTGAACGGCGCCGATAGGGTAGAAGTCGATATTATACTATGCAACCAGTGGAAAAGAAGCGGACTGGACTGGACGGGGCCTCCTTCGCCGCGGCTACGGCGGACGGAAAGAGCCCGTGGCGGATCGGCTGGGAGTCGGTGAAGGTGAACGCCTTGCCGATGGTCGTGCTGTGGGCGCTGGCCGCGGTGATGGTCGTGGCGTATTATTTTGTCCCCGGCGTGGCGTGGGCGCTTGCCCCGGTTGCGCGGTGGCAAACGGAGAGCGGCGCGGTGGCAGCGTTCCTCAACCGCTTGGTCTTTAACGGCGTTCTGCCGGGAATTTTTCTGGTGGCAGGCGCGTCCGTCCGTACACGTCGGCCGGTTCTGACGGCCTTGGCGCAGGGGGTCTGGTGCGGGCTTTGGGGAATCGTGATCGACCGCTTTTATCTGCTGCAGGCGGAGTGGTTCGGGACAGGGCATGACTTGGCGACACTGGCCTTCAAGGTCGCCGTCGATCAATTCGTGTTTTCGGCGTTCCTCAACGCGCCGTCGAACGCGGTGTTCTATTTCTGGGCCGGCCGCGATTTCTCGTTCGTCCGCGCGCGACGCGAGTGGCCAGCCGATTTTTTGCGCGCCGAATACTTGCCCATCCTGGTGACAAACTGGATTGTCTGCGTGCCGGTGCTGTTCGCGATATACGCGTTGCCGACGCCGTTGCAGGTGCAGATTTCCGGCGTCACTTCCGCGTTTTGGGCTCTCGTGTGCCTCGCGATCGGGGCGCGGCGGGCGTCATGCGGATCGTCGAGCCGCGGGGGATGAGTTCGGCGGTGAAGAGCACCTGACGCGGCGGCAAGGTGTCGTGCCCGAGGCGAAGCGCCATCAGGCGCGCCGCCTCCTCGCCGATAAAACGCG
>DAOPZC010000039.1:0-47034 GCA_035353175.1 Kiritimatiellia bacterium
CGCCGCATGAAAATCATCTCACCGCTCTATCGCCTGCGTGCAATTCACCTTGCAACTCAGGCCCGCCTTTTCCATTGTCTACGCCGCTTGCTTTTCCCCCTGTCTTTCACTAATATGAAGCCGTCTTTGTCCGAACCTGTAAACGTGAATCTTTAATTAGTGATCGTATGAACGTCGAACACCGCTACCGCGAATTCCTGCCCGAAGCCCGGCGCATTGTTGTGAAAATCGGAACCCGCGTGATCGCCCAGAAAAGCGGGCGTCCCGACATGCAGCCGCTCAAGAGCCTCGTCAAACAGATCGCGGAGTTGCACCGCAAGGGGTATGAGATCCTCGTGGTCTCCTCCGGCGCGGTCGGCGCGGGCATCGAAGCGCTCGGCATGAAATCCCGCCCGACGACCGTGCCCGACCTCCAGATGTGCGCCGCCGTCGGGCAGGCCCGGCTGATGGCGCACTACGAGGCGCTTTTCGGCGCCGAGAAGATCACCATCGGACAGGTCCTGCTCACGCACGCCGATTTCCAGCACCGCATCCGTTTCGCGAACGCCAAGCGCACCATGGAGCATCTGATCCGCCACAGCGTGATCCCGATCATCAACGAGAACGACGTGGTCGCGGACGAGGAACTGAAAGCGGACCTTTCGCTCGGCGACAACGACTACCTCGCCGCGCTGGTCGTCAAGCTCACGCGCGCCGATCTGCTCGTGATCCTCAGCACGGTTGACGGCGTGCTGGACGCCGACGGCAAACGGGTCCACTGCATCGAAAACCTGAACGAGGCGTTCGCGCTCGTCAACCCCACGCAGGCCGGAGGGCTCTCCAAAGGCGGCATGGACTCCAAACTCCGCGCGGCTCAGATCGCCGTGAAGGCCGGGTGCGGCGTGGTGATCGCGTGCGGACGCAACAAAAAAGTGCTCACCGATGTGGTGGCCGGCCATGACGCGGGCACCCTCATCCTCAGCAGCGCGCTGTAATTTCTTATGACACTCCACGAAACCATCCGTCACATCGGCGACCAAGCGCTCTCCGCCTCGCGCAAAATGGTGAACTTTTCGCCCCGGAAGAAGAACGCCATTCTGAACGCGATGGCCGACGCCCTCGACCAGCAGCGCGACCTCCTTAAAGAAGCGAATGCCCAGGATCTCGCCCAGGCCATGGGTAGCGGCCTTTCTGCCGCCATGCTCGACCGCCTGACGCTCACGGATGCCCGCATCGACAATATGATCAAAGGCATCCGCGAAGTTTCCCTGTTGCCCGATCCGGTCGGCAAGAAAATCTGGAAGCGCACCCGCCCCAACGGTCTGGTCATTGAGAAAAAGCGCGTGCCGCTCGGCGTCGTCGCCATCATTTACGAGTCGCGCCCGAACGTCACGGCCGATGCGGCCGTGCTCTGCATCAAGACCTCCAACGCCGTGATCCTGCGCGGCGGCAAAGAGGCGATCCATTCGAACCTCGCCATCGCGCGGGCCCTCCAAGAGGGCGGCATGGCCGCAGGCATGCCCAAGCACGCCGTGCAGATCGTCGAAACCGTCGACCGCGAGGCGGTCCGCGAGCTGGTCCAGATGGATGACCGCGTGGACGTCGTCATCCCGCGCGGCGGCGAATCGCTGATCCGCGCCGTGGTGGAAAACGCGCGCGTCCCCGTGCTCAAGCACTACAAAGGCGTTTGCCATGTTTTCGTCGATGCCACGGCCGACCTGAACAAAGCCCTCGCCATCGTGGAAAACGCCAAGTGCCAACGGCCGGGCGTCTGCAACGCCATGGAAACACTCCTTGTGCACCAAGCGGTCGCCGCGAGCTTCCTGCCGATGCTCGCCGAGCTTGCCGCGCGGCGCAAAGTGGAACTGCGAGGCTGCAAGGCCACCCGCGCCTTCCTGCCCGCCTGTAAACCGGCCACAGAAGAGGACTGGACCACCGAGTATCTCGACCTGATCCTGTCCGTGCGGACCGTGAAGGACCTCAAAGCCGCCATCGGCCACATCAACACTTACAGCTCGCACCACTCCGACGCGATCGTCACGTCCGACCCCCGCAGCGCCAAGAAATTCCTCAAAGAGGTCGACTCGGCCGCGGTTTATGTCAACGCCTCCACCCGTTTCACCGACGGGGGCGAGTTCGGCATGGGGGCGGAGATGGGAATCAGCACCGACAAACTCCACGCCCGTGGCCCAATGGGACTGGAAGAGCTGACCTCCTACAAGTACGTCGTCACGGGAAACGGGCAGATCCGTTCGTAATTCGCTCGCATGAAAGCCGCACCTCAACATCGGAACGCCAAGCCTGCGGAGTTGATCGCGCGCATCGCACAGGCAAAGAGCATCCTAATCACCGGGCATGTCCGCCCAGACGGCGATTCGCTCGGCTGCATGATCGCGCTCGCGCACCAGCTGAGCAGCGTCGGCAGCAAGGCGGTCGCCACGGCTGACCGCACGGCCCTCGGCGGACCGGGCTTCTTGGTTGGCGTCAAAAAGCTGATCTCCCCCGAGACGGCTGCGAAAAAGAAGTTTGACCTGCTGATCTCCTTGGACTGCGGCACCTTCGAGCGTCTTCCGGAGGCGATCCAGCCGCTGGCCGCCAAACTGCCGATCATCAACATCGACCACCATCGGACCAACACGCGCTTCGGCACACTCAACTGGATCGAAGGCCACGTCTCGTCTACGGGCGAAATGCTTTGGCGTCTCGCCCGCAAGGCCGGCTGGCCGTTCGACGCCGTCTCAGCCGAGGCGCTGTGGGTCGCCGTGATCACCGACTCGGGACGATTCGCCTACGATCAGACCACCCCGGCCACGCTGCGCTGCGGCGCCGATCTGTTGCGCTATGGCGTGCGCACCGCCTTCATCAACGACAAGCTCTACTGCTCATTCAGCCCCGTGTCGATCGAGCTGAAAAAACGCGCTTTCCGCGCGCTCACCATTTACGACGAAGGCAAGGTGGCCTCCGTCACGCTCACCGGCAAAGATTTCGAGGAAACCGGCGGCACCAAAGCCGACGCGGAGGACGTCATCGAAATCCCGCGCAGCCTTCTCGGCAACAGAGTCGCGATTTTTTTCTACGGCAGCGAAGACGACCATGCCGAGACGCGCGTCAGCATCCGCACCCGCGCCCCGCTCGACGCGACCGCACTCGCCAAGATGTTCGGCGGCGGCGGACATTCGCGCGCAGCCGGCTGCACGATCAAAGAGCCGCTGTCCCAAGCCAAGAAAACCTTCCTGAGCGCCCTCGACGCGTGGCTAGAACAACAGCCCCAGGCTTAGAATTCTTTCTCCGCGCCGTCGTCGCTCGTTTGGCCGGGCTCCGCATTGGAACTGGCTCGTTGGCAATCTGTGTGTTATGTTCATGCCGTGAAACTTCGGGGGCAACTCTTCCTTCTTTCCGCATCGGCCGCCCTTTGGTGTGTGGCCCCGCAGTCTGCGCTCTCCGGCGCAACCGCAGCGGACATCGGATTCTACCGTGAATTGAAGGTCGAGGGCGAGGGCGGGACGCCCGTCACCGCCACAACCACCGTTTTTATCGACGATCGTTTCAACGGCTTTGTCCTGACCGACTCGCGAAACACGTCGCGCCCCTTCAGTCTGCTGAACCGAACGGGCAGCCAATGTGCCATCCACTTCGACGCGGCCGCCGGCGAAACGCTTCGTCTTTCCCTCTCGGCCGAATCCCCTCTTCCGCCGCCAGGGGGCGGACACCGCACGGGGCTCCGTCACCTCGCCCGCAGCTACGACGGCCGCGCGGTGACGTCCGCAGACCAGTTCGAGCACCTGTGGAAAAACGCGCCGCTTCAGGGCGGCCGCTTCGAGGAACAGGTTTATTCCGCGTTCAACCCCTTCGGGCCCAACACCAACGCGCTGCACCGCTATGACGGTTTTCTGAACATGACAAAGGGCGGCCAGATGTGGTTCTGCCTGGCCTCCACCGACGCGTCGTTTCTATTGATCGACGGGCGCGAGGTCGTCTCCTGGCCGGGCCAACACGCCGTCAAAGAGGGACTGGACGGCAGCAAGCGCGGCGGCGTTCAACTGGATGCCGGCATACACCCGATATCCTTCTTGCATGCGAACAGCGGTTCCGAGTCCTTCGCCATCGCCGCCATGGTCCTGCCGGGCGAGCAGCGACACTTCGTCATCGGCCCGGAATACTTCACGCGCGCCGCTTACGCCTTCGTCGGGCCGCTCACGTCGAAGGAGGGGCTGCGCGAGGCGGACTTCCTTTGGGACAACCATTACATGGTCACCATGAGAAACCAAACGCTACATGAGTTTCTCTTCGAGGCGGCACCGCTCAAAGACGCCCCCGCCGCAACCTTCGAATGGGATTTCGGGGACGGCACGCACGGCACCGGCATGAAGACCGACCACCTCTACTTCGCGCGCGGTGAAATTCCAGTCACGCTGACGGTCACCTTCGGCGACGGGCGCAAGTCGGTCTGCCGGCAGCGCATCCTCGTGTCCCCCCGGTACGGGCAGGATGAGAACGATGACGCACGCGCCCTCGCGCTGCTCGACCGCGCGGTCCGGCAAGAGCGCGAATCCGGCATCCAGCCGCAAGGTTACGCGCTCGTCACATACGGCTATTTTTTCTTCCTCAAGGAGGCCGAAGCCGCCGCGTTCTGCGAAAGGGTTCTCGCCGCCGCAAACCGGATCCCGGAGCCCGACCTGGGTCCTCTGATGAACCAGCTGGCGCTGGGCATGCAGCAGGTGGACGAGCAGTACGAATTGGCCGAGCGCTGCTTCCGCGTGATTCTGGACAGGGTCAAAGATCCCGCCACCCGAGCGTCCTCCGCACTCCACTACGGCGGCATGTTGAACCTCTGTCTCAACCGCCCGCAAGACGCGCGTGCGGTGCTCGCAGCAATCCGCAAGCAAGACCTGGCCGACTGGGAGCAGCGGCTGCTGGAGATTTATCTGGCGGACACGGCCATGGTCCTCGACGACGTCGCCACCGCCCAGAAACTCTATGCGGCCATTCCCAGACAGAGCGTGCTCCTCACCGACAAGGGCGTGGATAGGAAGACGCTCTTTGATTACAATAGCCGTCATTTCCGGGTGCAGAACCTGTTGGGACAAGGGCTCTACCGCGAGAGTCTGCCCGAGGTGGACATGCTCGAGTGGGAACTTCCCGAGGAGCGCGCCTCGCCCCGCACGAATCTTATGAAAGTTCAGGCGCTCGTCGGCAACAACCAGCCGCGCAAAGCCGTCGTCTGCCTGCAGCGCGCGCTGCTCGCAGAGGTGGACGAGACCTACACGCCCAAGTTACGGCTGGAACTGGCCAAGCTTTATCTGGGCATGAACCAGTTCGCCCAAGCGAAACACCAGATTTCCCTGATCCGCAAAGAAAGCCCTTGGACGCGGGAGGAGATTGAGGCGCGCAACCTGCTGGACACGATCAAACAGAAGATCGAGGAGGTTTCACCGTGAAGACAAAGTGGCCGCTCATCGTCGCCGCAACGCTGCTCGGATCCTTTGCCCGTTCGGCCGGCGAGGACGACTACCTCCGACCGGTTGGACTGCCGCCCAAGGCCAGGCCGCAGATGCGCCAGGGCGGAGAGGCGTTGCCGCCATTGCCCCTGCCGGCCACCCCCCTGCGCCGCTCGGAGAAGAAGCGTCCGCCCAACCCCTCGACCTTGATCGGCAAAGTCATCTGGGGAAGGTATCTCGACTACACGTGGGAAAACGGGCAGAGCACACGGGTCTTCGACTGGAACATGGTTCCCGCGGATTGCCAATCGCTGCTACAGTTTTCCTACCGGCACCTGAACATGGACTACAAGGTCGAATCCACCAGCCTCAAGGGGTTCGCCGCCACCCCCGCCGAAATCCCCGTCCTCTATTTCTCCGGCGGCCGTTCCCTCAACTTCACAGATTCGGACCGAGAGGCGCTCCGGCGTTACCTGCTCGCCGGCGGCATGGTCTGGTTCGACTCGGTCGTCGGCTCACCCTACTTCTACAAATCCGCGCTCACGGAACTCCGGCTCCTGCTGCCCGAGGCGCAAATCCGCCGCCTGCCGGAGGACCACCCGGTTTTCCACATGGTCGACGACACCGTAAAGCTTCGCACCAAAACCAAAAGCGACGTGACGCCCGTTCTCGATGGCGTCTATATCGGCTCGCGCGTCGCCGCCGTGGTGTCGCCCTACGGGCTGGGCGCCGGCTGGGACAATGCCGCGCCCGATCTGATCAAAATGGCGGACTACTACGATCATCCGTCCGCCGTGCGACTGGGGCTCAATCTCATCGCTTACGCCATGGGATATTTCCGCGTCGGCCAGTCGCACGCCAAAGCGCAGGTCTACAGCGACGAAGACGCGCTCCCCAACAGCGACCCCGTCACCTTCGCCCAAGTCCGCACCAGCGGGGTATGGAACACCGAGCCCGGCGGCGCAAACAACCTCCTCCGCTTCATGAAGAAAAACCTGAGCGTAAAGGCGAACTATCTCACGCGAACGGTCAAGCTCGACATCGACCCGCTCTCCGACTTCAGCTTCCTCTACCTCTCGGGCATCAGCGACTTCATGTTCGAAGAGCCCGAGGTCTCGGCTCTGCGCGGCTATCTGTTGGGGGGCGGCTTCCTGATCGTCGACAACTCGCTCGGCCTGGACGAGTTCGGAAAAGCCGTCTACCGCGAGATGAAGCGGGTCCTCCCCGACGCCTCCTTCGAAAAGATCCCGCCGGATCACGCCGTCTTTCAACAAGGCCCGTTCAAAATGGACACGGCCCGCTTCACGCTGTCGGCCCGCGCCAAATACCCGACCCTGACGTCTCCCGTCCTCGAAGGACTGAAGGGCTCAGACCGGATCAACGTGATCTACAGTCCGTTCGACATGGCCGCAGGCTGGCAGGGTGATGACCATCCGCTCGCCTACGGTTACGAGACCGGCGATGCGCTGAGACTGGGCGCAAACCTCATCACCTACTGCCTGACCCACTGATCGGAGGCATTCGCGGCGCCGGCGGGAACGCGCCGCCGCGACCGTGACGCGGAGACAGCCGGCCGCACGCGAACGTTATTTCAACTCCTTGATGCGGAGTCTGCGGAACTCGTTTTTCATCGGCGGCCCCTTGTGCAATTGCAGCGTGATCGCCCCCTGCCGCGGAGACTCCGGCCGATGATCCTCGAACTGGCTCATCAGCACGCCGTTCACGTAGATGGTGATCGCCGGGCCGCGGCAGATGACCCGGATGCTGTTCCAATCCTCGACGTTGAAGAGCTTTTGCAGTTCCGCTGAATCCGCAAACCGCTGCGACGTCTTCTTGCCGTCAGGCGCCAGCACCACCTTCTCACCGCGTGCGCCGATCAGATGCATCTTGGGGTGATAGAGGAAACCGACGAAATGCCCGCCGCCGTTCATGTCGGCCTGATATCCCGTATCGCGGTCGGCGACCGCTTCGGCGCGCAGTTGAATGCCGGAGTTGGCGCTCTTGGTCAGACGGAACTCAACCCGCAGTTCGAAATCGCCGGGTGTGCCCCCTTTCCAGATCAGATGGTTGTTCGACACCAGCGGATTCTCCTTCGTGCTCTCGCCCGTCAGCACGCCGTCCACGGCCTTCCACCACGTCCCGCCGCGAGACTCCCACCCCGACAAATCCCTGCCGTTGAACATCGGCACAAAACCCGTCTCGTCGCCCGCCGCTTGCTTTTCCGCCTCGGCCTTTCTGGCCTGCGCCTGGCAAGCCTTCGCGCGCTTGACCAGAACTTCATTGCCGCTGGACTTCGACACCTTCTCCATGATTTCCGCAACCGGGCCGGGCTCGCCGGCCAGATTCTCGGCAATCGCCACGGCCGCCTGGCAGGCGTCCTCTTTCAGGCCCGGGACGTCGAAGCTGTCCGCCGCGAAGGCCAACGCCTCGGGCGTCGGCGCAGCGCTCAGCGATGCCAGCACCAGCCTGCGCTCCTCGTCGCGCCCGGCCCAGCCGAAAGCCTTCTTCAAAGAGGCCAACTTCTGCGCGGCGGCCACCTCCTGCGCGGGCACGAGCTTGACGTAGCCGCGCAGGGCCAGAATCTTGATCTTCTGATTGGGCTCGGACTGGATAATTTTCTCGAGGTCAGGCAGAACCTCGGCCAGCGGCCAGTCGCACAGCGCGCGCTGAGCGGCCTCCTTGAGTTCGGCATGGGGATCAACGGCTGCGGCACGCACGATGCCGAGCGCTTTTTCTCCCCCGGCGGAACAGAGAATTCTGAGCAGCGCGAGCTTCGGCGCACCCTGCGCCTGTCCGTAAGCGGCCATCAGCGGCTCGATCACCGCCGGCGGAATTGAGCCAGCCCCCATATCGAGACGGAGCGTCGCTCCCTCGTTCGCGACCGCACTTCGCGAGACGCCGTTGACGGCGTACTCGATCGTAAACCTTTTGACTTTCCCGGGAGCCGCATCCCCGAATGTGCCATTCGCGACGTCGAGGGTCGCATTGCCGGCCTTGACGAGCGCGGCCACTTTAGCGGTGACGTCCTTTTGGGGGCCGTCGGGCAACACGCCGTAAACCGCCTTGCGGATCACAATCGCCCCGGGAACGGCCACCGACTGACGCGCGCACACCGCCGAGACAGCCCGCTCCGCCGCCTCAACCGCAGCCGTACTCTGCAGAATCCCCAACAGCGCGGGCAGTTCCTTCACGCCCGCAAGATCGGCCAGCACCTTGAGGCTCGCCCCGCAGAGCGGCGGCTCCGCCCCGCCCGCCAGCCGCAAAAGTTCCGGCATCGCCGACGCGATCCGCCGACGTCCGACCAACTCCACGCCCACGCGCCGCAGCTTGGGGTCAGGCGTGCCGAGCAGCGCGATGATCGTCGCGTCCACGGTGGGGCCGGAGAATCCCGCGAGTGCCGTCTGCGCCGCTTCGGCAACGCCCGTGTCATCCGAGCCGGCAAGCTCCGCCAGCACCGGCACCGATTCGGCGCCCCCCAATCGCGCAAGCGCCGCGATGGCCGCAACGCGGGATTCCGGCACACCGCCGCGGGCCAGACCGATCAGCGCCGGCGATGCGGCCGCATCGCCGCGCTCGCCCAGAACGGCCGTCACGCAGACCTGCTTCGCGGCGGGAAGATTCCCGAGCTCATCGGCCAACGCGCGCGACACCTCCGCGCCCGGCAGCTCCAGCCCCGTCCGAAGCGCCACGCTGAACAAAGTGGGGTCGTCGCTTCGCAGCTGCTCGAGCAGCTGCGGCAGCCCCGCCGTCGTGCCCCGCGCGAGAATCGCGCCGCGAAGCGCGGCCATCTTCACGTTCGAGGGCACCCGCGCGGTGCGCACCGCGTCGTACATCGCAACCGCCTCGTCACGCGACGGCGCAGCCTCGGCGCACCGCAAAAGGCCCTCGGAAGCGGCGGGCACCTTCCCAAGCGACGCTTTCAGCGCGGCGACCGCCGGCGGCGTGCCGATCCTGCCGAGAGCGACGGCGGAAGCCGCCGCGACCTCGCCGTCCGGGGCGCCGAGCAACTTCGCCAGCACATCGACCGCCTGAGTGTCGCGCCGCACGCCGACGGACTGGATCACGCCGGCCAGCAGCCGGCCCTTCAGCTGGCCGAGCGCAGCGCGCAAAGCCGCGTCCACCGCCTGATCGGGAATGGTCTCGAGGCCGTACCGGGCCATGTGCGAGAGCTTCTCGTCGCCAAGCAGCGCGGCCAGCGGCGCGACAGACGCCTTCGTGCCGAGCCTTGCGAGGTCGATGCACGCGTCGGCTTTCTGCTGCTGCGGCGCATCCGACTTCAGCACGGCGATCAAGGCGTCCTCAGGCGACTGCGCGGACACCGACAGGGACATGGCGCATAAAGAAAACAACAGATATTTAAAAAGCGGGTTCATTTCAATCTACCCTTCATCAGACCTGCCAAGGCTGGCGCATGGCGCGCGAGCGCATCCGGTTGGCCTCGGGATCGTTGACAAACTCTTCCTTCACCGCATCGAAGCGCAAGTCGCGCTTCAGCCACATCGCGATGTTGGCCGCGTGGACGGTCGTCATCGAGCGGTGCATGACCACGGCGTTAGCCACGGGCTGCTGTCGCGTCCGCACGCAGTCGAGGAAATTGCGCATGTGCCCCATGCGTCGTCCGGTGCGGGACATGTAGTCCTGCAGCAGCTTCGTGTATTCGGCCAGCAGAGACGGATGAGAAACGTCCGGGCGCTGGTAGCCGTCGGCGCAGGCGACCCATCCCTCCGTGCCCTCGTAACGCACACCGCACGAGCCGTGCCAGCCGTCCCGTTCGAAGACCATCTCCACCCCGTTGGCGAAGCGCGTGACCATGCCGTCGCTCGAGTCGTTGTTCACGTAGCCGTAAAAGACCGGCGAGGTGTCGCCAAAGCCGAGCGCCACATGGCACTGCGCGAAGGTGTGCGAGCCCCATTCCCCGATGCAACTCGTGTGGAAGTCGTACTGGCCGTGCCAGCCGCCGTGCACGTAACGCGAATTGTAGGGCCGCCACGGCGCGGGGCCGAGCCAAGCGTCCCAGTCAAGGTCGTCGCGCGGCGGCTCCGGTTCGGCAGGCAGCCACGCGCGGTTCATGTATGCGCTGTCCCACGGGGCTATATGCGCACGAACGGTGCGGACTTCACCGAGGCGTCCGAGCCGCATCAGCTCGTTGGCCACCGTGAAATTCGCCTCGCTCAGACGTTGCGTGCCGGTCTGGAAAACGCGACCGTAGCGCTGCGCGGCCTGCACCACGGCCTGCCCCTGCGCGATCGTCATGGACCCCGGCTTCTCGCAATAGACGTCCTTGCCCGCACGCATCGCCAAGACCGATGCCGTGGCATGCCACCGGTCGCTGGTCGCGATCAGCACGGCGTCGATGTCCGAGCGTTCCGCCAAAAATTCCCGCATGTCACGGTACATGGCGCAATCGGCGTTGCCGTACTTCTCGTCCACGATCTTTTTGACGGCCTCACGGCGATCTTTCCGGACGTCGCAGACCGCGACGAACTGCGCGTCGGCCTCCCTCAGAATGCCGGAGCGCAAATCGTCTGTGCCGCGTCCGCCGATGCCGATGCCGCCCATGACGATCCGCTCACTCGGCGCCACGGCTCCGCCGCGCCCCAAGGCCGAAGCCGGAACGATGAACGGCATTGCGGCCGCCCCACCGGCCAACGCCGCGCGTTTTAGAAAATGGCGGCGGCTCAATGCCCCGCCTCGCCCCTGCGTTTCCCTATCGGATGACGACATGTTCCCCCTCCCCGTCCTTGTTCGCATGATTTTTTTTCGCGCCTCTCGGCACCATTCCGCGATACCGGAACCCCATGCTTTTTTCATTATGATGAACGGCCGTTCACAAAGTCAATTCCCGATTCTTGCCGCGCCGAAAGATCTACTCCCGTCCGTCGAAACACCGCTGCAGGACCGCCGGATACGTCTCGCCGTCCACCGTTCCCGCGCCCTTGACACTTGCGCCAAACGTGATGCTGTCGCCGAAACAAACGACCGTCTCGCCGCTTTTCGCTCGGGCTCCGATCACCTCGAAAGCGCGCCGCCCCAACAGCGCGTAGGCCGCCGGCGTCAAATGCACGCCGTCCCGTCCGCCGCCATTCTTCTCGCACCGGATCAGACATTTCTCGGAAATGTTCTCGCCGCCGTTTTTCTCAATGATCGCCCGCAGGTCGACGAGCGGCAAGCCGTTCTCACGCGCGATTTTCACCACAGACTGATTGTACGCCCCGAGATACGCCTGCAAGGACTCCGTGTGCGGATGCTTCGGGTGCCGGGCCCGCACGTACGCCTCGATGACCGGATTGATCGTGACCAGCGCCACCGTCTTCACGCCGCCTTCCGACAAACGCCCCGCGATGGCCCGCATGTTGTTCTCGTAGTCCGACAATGACTGCAGGTTGCCGGAGTTCATCGCATCGTTCATGCCGAAATAAACGACCACATGCTGCGGTTTGAGCGACAGCACCTCTTTGTCCAAAAGTTGTAGCGCGTTCTTGCTGTTTCGGCCCGGAAAGCCTTTGTTGACCACCGCAACCGTGCGCTTATCCGCCGGGCTCGCCTGATCGGCCATTCCGGAGAGGCCCATTACCGCACCCAGGAACAAGGCCGTTTTCAGCGCGTTCATCATGTCGTTAACTCTCTTCCCCCGTTTTGATCTTCGCATCATCCCCCACCCTGCACATGGCAACAAGCGCCTTCAGACACGCACCTGTCGCTCGGCCCATCCTCGCCATGCTTTCCACATTCCCACGCTATGATCTTTTCACACCTTACACTTTCCGAACGGGCCACGTCAAACGGATAGGCGGCCTGACCGGCTGCCAGAAAAACCGGATTTGCCCTTCCATCGTCGTTCCGCAGCAATAAAAGCGCTTCCCTAACGTTGATGCAAACCATGAAAGACGGTGTTCGACAAATCACCTGCGCGTGCGGGTATGCGTTGGCCGGTTTCGCCTTCGCGCTGAGCGCCGCCACAGACTCGGACGTGGACCGGAGCGTCGCCGACCACCTGGTGCAGTTCAAGCTGACGCTTCCGGCCCGGTGTGACGACGAGACATTCCTACGCCGCATCCATCTCGATCTGACGGGCCTGCTCCCCGATCCCGATCAGATCCGGCAGTTTCTTCGCGACACCCGTCCGGAAAAGCGGCGCGAGCTCATCAATGCGCTGTTGGACGCACCCGCATGCGCCGACTATCAGGCCATGAAATGGCTCGACCTGCTGCGCGTGAAATCGGAATTTCCCGCCAATCTCTGGCCAAACGCCGTGCAGGTCTACTCCCGCTGGATCAGAAAGTGCGTCTCGGACAACACGCCCTACGACGCCTTCGCCCGCGAGCTGCTCGCCGCCAACGGCAGCAATTTCCGCGATCCTCCCGTCAATTTCTTCCGTGCCCTGCCCCAGAAAGACGCGACCAACATCGCCGCCTTTGTCGCCCAAAGCCTGATGGGACTCCGGCTCCAGACTCTGCCGGCCTCGACACAAAGCGACCTGGCCCGGTTCTTCAGCGCCGTGGACTATAAATCGACAACCGAATGGAAAGAAGAGATCGTCTTTTTCAATCCCTCCAAGCTCGGCCCAGACCCCGTGGCAATGCGTTTCCCGGACGGGAAGGCCGCCCGCTGCGCGCCAGGTTCCGATCCGCGCCAACTCTTTTCGGCATGGCTCACATCGCCCGGCAACCCCTATTTCGCGCGTTGCATCGTCAACCGCATCTGGTTCCAGCTCATGGGCCGCGGCATCGTCCACGAGGCCGACGACCTGCGCCCCGACAACCCGCCTGCGAACCCCGCACTCCTTGCGCTCCTCGAAAAGTCGCTGAAGGAAAACGCCTTTGATCTGCATGCCGTCTTTCGCCTGATCCTGAATTCGCAAACCTATCAGGCTGAGCCGTTCACGCCACCCGCCCCCCTCGCCCAACGGACGGGCTATGCCTTCTACCAGATCCGGCAACTCGACGCCGAAGTGCTTCTGGACATCATCTGCCAAATCACCGGCACCACCGAGAGTTACTCCAGCCAAGTGCCCGAACCCTACACGAACTTCACCGAGAGCCGCTCCGTCCGGATCAGTGACGGAAGCGTCACCAATCCCTTCCTCGAAATGTTTGGACGGCCGCCGCGCGACACCGGCCTCTTGTCCGAGCGCTCCAACAGCCCCACCACCGCCCAGCGCCTGCACTTGCTGAACGCCACGCATATCCAGAACAAGCTGCAGCGCCCGTCTTCCTTCCGGCGATTCAAGCGAGACCGGGAAATGCCATCCGCCTCACCCGTGCGTCCGATCGAAGAGCTCTACCTGTTGGCATTGTCACGCCATCCCACGCCCGAAGAGCGGCAGGCCGTTTCTGAATACACTCGGGCGAACGGCGGCCCAGACATCACGATCGCCCAGGATCTTCTCTGGGCACTGATCAACACCAAAGAATTCTGCGTCAGGAGGTGACCATGCGAGGGAAGAGCACCGGAGCGACGACACGCCGCGGTTTCCTGCAGGCAGGGCTGCGCGCGGGCCTGGCATTTCCGTTCATTCCCGTACGGAACATGTTCGCCGCGATGCCGCAGAAAACCTTTGCCAAAGCCGTAATCCAAATCTGGATGTGGGGCGGCCCCAGCCATCTCGACACCTTCGACCCAAAACCCGACGCCGGCAACGATTACTGCGGCCCCCTGAACGCCCCCATCCCGACCGCCGTGGCCGGCATGCGGATCGGCCAGCTGCTGCCCCTGCTCGCGAAGCGGGCCGGCGACTTCAGCCTGGTCCGCAGCATGACCCACGGCATCAACGCCCACGAGACGGCCTCCTATGTGGTGCAGACGGGACGCACGCCCGGCGACGGACAGGTCTATCCCGCCGTCGGCGCGGTGGTGGCGTTCAAGAAGGCGTCCCGGGCCTCCGGACTGATCCCGCCCTATATCGCGCTCACGAAGCCCCTGGGCCGTTTCTCGGAGGCCGGTTTCCTCGGATCGCGCTACAAACCTTTCGCGACCGGCGGAGACCCCAACGCCAACGTCTTCGCGGCCGAAGGAATCGTCACCGAAGGCATCTCGCGCGAACGGCAGGAACGCCGCCGCGGCCTTCTCGCACAGCTCGACACGCTGGACAAAAAGCAACCTTCGCCGCTCTTCGACGCCATGGCCGCCGGCCGCGAACAGGCTTACGAACTGATCCTCGGCGAACCTGGCAAAGTGTTCGACCTTTCGTTGGAAAATGACGCGGTACGCGACCGCTACGGGCGTAACACCTTCGGCCAGTCCTGTCTCGCGGCACGCCGTCTGATCGAGCAAGGGGCCGTCTACGTCAGCATCAACTATCCCGGATGGGATACGCACAAGCAGCATTTCAACCTCATGAGCCGCAAGCTACCCGAGTTCGACACCGGGCTCTCCGCACTCCTCGAGGATCTCGCCCAACGCGGATTGCTCGCCGCCACCATCGTCTGGTGCGGCGGCGAATTCGGACGCACGCCGAAGATCCAATGGGAAGCGCCATGGAACGGCGGGCGGGGCCACTACGGGAAAGCCTTTTCTACTTTCCTCGCAGGCGGCGGTTTTCGCGGCGGGCAGATCGTTGGCGCGACCGATGCGCGCGGCGAAGAGATCGAAAAAGATCCCGTCTATCCCACAGACCTGATCGCAGCCATCTACGGGCGGCTCGGATTCGATGCTGCCGACACGGTGCCGCACCCGCAAGGCCTGAATATCCCGCTCGTGCCCGCTCGCGAAACCTCCGCGGGGCCCACCCCCTTAAACGCGCTCACCTGAAGGAACAGCCATGAAAGCATTCGTTTCCCTCATCCTCGCGCTCGGCGTCTCCGCGCGCGCCGCCGAAATCGGCTGCGTCTATCCCGCGGGCGGCGCGCCGGGCACGACCTTTGACGTGTCGGTGCGAGGTCAAGGCCTGAAGATGGCGTGCGGCGCGCTGGTCTCGGGCGAGGGCGTCGCCGCCGCCCTGGTCGACGTGATCCCGCTCGACCCCGCGATGCCGGGCAAGCGGCGAAAAGTGCCAGCCCTTCAGGACGAGGCGATCGTACGCGTGACCATCGACAAAAACGCGGTTCCGGGGCCTCGCGACTTCCGGCTGCTCTGCAGCAACGACGTTACGGTGCCGCTGGCCTTCCACATCGGGCGTTTTCCTGAAATCACCGAGGCCGAACCGAACGACACCTTGCCAGACGGCACATCCGTCGGTCCCATGCCCGTCTGCATCAACGGCCGGATCACCGAGCAGGACGCCGACACCTTCCGCTTCAGCGCCGTCAAGGGACAAACGCTGGTGGCGCAGGTGCAGGGACGCGCGCTGATCCCCTACCTGGCGGACGCCGTGCCCGGCTGGTTCCAGCCCTTGCTTAAACTGTTCGACGCGGCAGGCCGCGAAATCGCGACCGTGGACGACTTCCGCTTCGACCCCGACCCCATCCTCGTCTTCGATGTGCCCGCGACAGGAGAATATGCGCTGCAACTGAGCGATGCGATCAACCGCGGCCGCGACGACTTCGTCTACCGCCTGACGCTGGGACAGCTGCCGCTTGTGACCGGCTTTTGCCCCATGGGCGGGGAAAAAGGCGAAAATCTGAACATCGTCCGCCAAGGCGTCAACCTGCCGCCGCAGAAAACGCGTATCTTCAGCAGCGGCAAGACCTCGGAAACCTGCCTGCAGGCCTTGGTCGGCGACACGCTTTCCTTCCCCGCCCTCCGCTTCGACCTCGACGCCCTGCCGGAGCAATCGGAGAGCGAGCCCAACGACGGCAGACAGGGCTCACAGGTCATTCCGGCCCCGGTCATCATCAACGGAACCATCGGAAAACCGGGCGACGAGGACGTTTTCCGTTTCGAAGGCAAAGCCGGGCAAAGCGTCGCCATCGAGACACGCGCGCGGCAACTCGGATCCCCGCTCGACACCCTGCTCACCCTGACCGACAGCCGCGGCAAGATCATGGCCACGCACGACGACCAGACCAACGTCTTCACCGGACTCCTGACCGACCACTGCGACTCCGCGATCACCGCGCGGCTTCTCGCCGACAGCACCTACGAGGTCCGCGTGCGCGACAACCGGGGCAAGGGCGGCCCCGAGTATCACTACCGCCTCCGCATCAGCGAACCGCGACCAAACTTCGAGCTCTGGGTCACCCCTTCCTCTCTCGGCATCCCGCTCGGAGGGACCGTGCGGGCCAACGTCCACGTCCGCCGCGTCGACGGGTTTTCGGGGCCGATCACGCTCCAGCTCGACAACCCGCCGCTGGGAATCAGCTGCGAAGGCGGGCTTATTCCGGCGAACGCGACCGAAAGCGTCATCACGCTCTCGGCGGTCGCATCCGACAAGCGTCTTCCCCATGCGCCTTTCGAGCTGTCCCTCAGCGGCATCGCGACCAACGGCACGACAGTCATCCGTCAGACGGCCGTGCCCGCGCACCGCAAGCTCCAGGCCTTCTACTACAAACATCTCGTGCCCGACCAAACCTGGATGGCTAACATCACCGCGGCAAGGCGAGGCTTCTCCCTGCAGATCGTGGTGCCGGAGCAAGCGCCGTACATCAAAGCAGCTGCCCACGCGCCATTCGACGTGACCATTGCCGGCGGCAAAGCACGCGTGCAGGCGGAGCTCGTCACCGTGCGCGTCGTCGAACCCGAAAACGGTTTTATCGTCAACCGCGTGCGCGACGGCGCCAATCCCGGCGAAATCGTGGTGACGTTGACGTGCGCCGACGACGAGTACGCGCCGCCCAAGAACGGGAACTTGATCCTGAGTGTGGGACGCAAGAGCCCGAAGTTCAAGCAGCCGAACCGCCCGCCCCCGACGGGGGCACTGACCCCCGCCATCCCGTACGCGGTCGAATAACCCTTCCGAATATGGCTGGTCAGAAAGTATAAAATTTGGGTCAGAAAGCACATGGCAAACACTGCGGCGGCTTCATATAATTTTCTTCACCCTGAATGTGAGGTACGCGAGGCAATTCTGTTTTTGCTTCAACCGCAGGGCTGGAGACGCATATGTCAGACACGGCGCTTCGTTCAAATAAGGCAAAAGCCTACTCCCTTTTATACATTGTGCTCGTTTCCGCTTTAGGCGGATTTCTGTTCGGTTTCGATTCCGGCGTGATTTCCGGCTGCGAAAAAGCCATTCAAGCGGAGTTCCAACTCTCCGGTTTCTGGCATGGGTTCACGGTCTCAGGCGCTCTGATCGGCACCATTTTCGGAGCCTTTAGCGTGGGCTGGCCATCCGATCGTTTCGGCCGGCGTCCCACCCTCATGCTCATGGCCGTTCTCTTCCTGATTTCGGCCGCCGGCTGCGCCTTCGCCGGGACCCAGCCGGTCCTAGCGTGGATGCGCTTCATCGGCGGTCTGGCGATTGGCGGCGCCTCGGTTGTCGTGCCCCTTTACATTGTGGAAATCTCTCCCGGACCCGCGCGCGGCAGGCTGGTTGCCATGAACCAGCTCAACATCGTCTTCGGCATCCTCGTCTCCTACATTTCCAACTTTTTCATTGCCAAGGCGATGATGGCAAACGGCACGCTGTGCAACGCCTGTGAGGGCCTCGCCAAGCTCTTCACCTCGGCACCCATGACGACCGAGCAAGTGATGTGGCGCGTGATGCTGGGGGTGGAGTGTATCCCCGCCGTTGCCTTCCTGTTGCTGCTCTTCACCATCCCCGAGTCGCCGCGCTGGCTGGTGCGGGCAGGACGGCGGCAGACGGCGCGCAATGTGCTCGAACTCGTCGGCGACGAAACGCCGGAAAAGACACTTTCTGAAATCGAAGAGACGCTCGCAGAGACTGCGCGCACTGGCCACGTCGCGCTCTTCCAGCGGCGCTATCTCAAGCCCATTCTTTTGGCGTTCTTCATCGCCTTCTTCAACCAGGTGTCCGGCATCAATGCGATAAACTATTATGCGCCGCGCATCTTCGAGAACTTCGTCGGTGCCCAGTCCGCCCTGGCCGCAACGATTGGCGTCGGCACGGTCAACCTGATCTTCACGATGCTCGCGTTTCTGATCATCGATAAATTCGGACGCCGCATCATGATCATCGGCGGCTCCATCGCGATGATGTTCATGCACTTCCTCGTGGCCTGGCAGCTCTCGCTCGGCGCGCAGGCGAATCCGATTCTGGCCATTGGCGGCATTCTCGGCTTCATCGCCTTCTTTGCCATTTCGTCCGGAGCCGTCATCTGGGTCTTCATTTCCGAGATTTTCCCCAATGCCGTGCGCGCAAAGGGCCAGGCGTTAGGTTGCTTCACCCACTGGTTCATGTGCACGCTCATCTCCTGGGCGTTCCCCGCCGTGGCGGAGCAGGCCGGCACCTACGCCTTCGGGTTCTTCGGACTCATGATGATTTGCCAAGTTGTGTTCGCGATCTTCTGGATGCCCGAGACCAAGGGCGGCACCATTGAGGACATCGAACAGCGCCTCGGCATCGGGCCGCAGCACGCGAAAGGAGTCTGATCCATGACGGACCGCATCCAACGCCTGTTAACCTTCGTGCTGGAGAAGCGCCATGCCGCGCTCCGTCGCGACGTGGCCTGGACGCTGGCGGAAGACTTCCGCCGCCACCGGGTCCCCTTCGAAAACCGCGCCTCCGACGGCCTGTGCGCCATGCTCGCCGCCGAACAGCCGGTTTTTTTGCCGGAAGAGACCATCGCTTTCACCCGGACGGTCAAACAGCTACCGGACCTTTACATGAAGGACGAGATGGAAGCGCTGCGCGCCTCGGCGTACTACCACGAAAAAGGCTGCGTCTTCAACATCTCGCCCGACTACGGATCCACCATCCGCGTCGGGCTGGACGCCCGGCGCGCCGAGCTAGAAAAGCGCTTCGCCCAGGCCGTCGGCGAGAAAGACGTCGCCGCACAGGAGTTTGTCACCTGCGCGATCCAGACCGTTGACGCCGTGCTCGACCTCGCGGACCGCTACCGGGCAGAGGCGGAGCGGCAAGGGCTGACGCTCATCGCCAAGACGCTCACCCGCGTGCCGCACAAGGGCGCGACCACCTTCCACGAGGCGTTGCAGTTTCTGCGAATCCTGCACTACGCCCTCTGGTGCGAAGGCGAATACCACAACGGACTGGGGCGCATCGACCAGTACCTCAACCCCTACTTCGCCAAGGATCTCGCCGACGGCCGCTTGACGGAAACCGCTGCGCTCGAACTGATCGAGGAGTTTTTCCTCTCCTGCAACCGCGACAGCGACCTCTACATCGGCGTCCAGCAGGGCGACAACGGACAGAGCTGCATGCTGGGAGGCGTCGACAAATCCGGCAAAGACGCCTTCAACGCCCTCTCGCGCCTCTGCTTGAAAGCGTCATGCGAACTCAAGGTCATTGACCCCAAGATCAACCTGCGCGTCTCCTCGGCGACGCCGCTCGCGGTGCTGGAGGATGCCACCCAACTCACGAAGCAGGGGCTCGGTTTTCCGCAGTACGCGAACGACGACATCGTCATTCCCGCGCTCGTACGGCTCGGCTATGCGCTGGAGGACGCCCGCGACTACACGGTGGCGGCGTGCTGGGAGTTCATCATCCCCGGCTGCGGCATGGATATCCCGAACATCGGGGCGGTGTCGTTCCCCGCCGTGGTCGACCACGTGCTGCGCACCAGCAAAGCCGACGGCTTCGACGCGTTCATGGCCGATGTGAAAAATGAGCTCTTACGGACGGCAGACCGCATTGCCGACTCGCTCAAGACCGTCAGGATCCTTCCCGGGCCCTTCGTCTCAATCCTGTGTGACGGGCGCGTCGCGGCCGGGCGCGACGTGTGCGAGGGCAACCGCTACAACAACTTCGGCATCCACGGCACGGGACTCTCCACCGCCGCCGACTCGCTGGCCGCAATCCGGCAGATGGTGTTCACTGAAAAACTGCTGTCCCTGCAGGAGCTCGCCGCAGCGGTCGACGCCGATTTCGAAGGCCGCCCCGACCTGTTGGCAAAGGCCCGCTTCGGCGTGCCGAAGATGGGCAACGCGGATCCCGCGGTCGACCAGCTCGGCAAAGCCCTGCTGGACGCATTCGCGGACACGTGGGACGGCCGCAAAAACGGGCGCGGCGGCATTTACCGCTGCGGAACCGGCTCGGCCATGTACTACATCTGGCACGCCAAAGAGCTGCACGCCACACCGGACGGGCGGCTGACCGGACAGCCCTTTGCGGCCAACTACGCCCCCTCGCTGAACGTGCGGGTCAATGGGCCGCTCTCCGTCGTGCAGTCGTTTACGGCGCCCGACCTGAGACGCGTCATCAACGGCGGACCGCTCACGATCGAGATCCACGACAGCGCTTTCCGCCAGACCGACAGCATCACCAAGGTGGCGCAGTTGGTCAAGTACTTCATCGATTCCGGCGGGCACCAGTTGCAACTGAACGCGATCAACCGCGACCAGCTCAAAGACGCGCAGGAACATCCCGAAGCCTACCGCAACCTGATCGTCCGCGTATGGGGCTGGAGCGGCTACTTTGTGGAACTCGACAAGCCTTACCAGGATCACATCATCCAGCGCGTCGAGATGGCGGTGTAGTGCCGGATTCCCCTGCACGTTGAGCACGCACGCAAGATCGCGACGGAAAAAACCGCTCGCCGCCCAATGCTGAACGGATCCGGCCAAGTCCATAAGCGTTCAGCGTTGAGCGTCTCTTTTTATGGTCACTCACAAACAGCTCGTTTTCTCGGCATTGGCGTTCCTTGTCCTCCGGGCGGGAGCCGGCCAGATCGCAGGCGTGGTCGTCGGCCCTACCGGCGTCCCGCTTGCCAACGCGTGGGTGATGACCTGCAACGGGCAGGTGACACAGACCCGCCCCGACGGCTCGTTCGACTTGAACGGCATTCGCCATGGCGGCTACGCCCTCAAGTCGGTCGCGGCGGGCATGGACGACGCATGGCTGACACACGTGGCGGTCACCTCGGACGTCCCAGTCACCTGCCGTCTCCAGATGACGCCGACGAAACGGGCCCACACCATCGTTTCCGGCCGGATCACCGATGCCCCGACCGGCAAAAGCATCCCGGCGTGGTTTGAAATCCGGGACAGCGCGGGCCCGGTCCGCTGGTTCGATGTCGCGGGACGTCCTTACGGAGGGCGCACCGACGTCCCCCCCGCCGTCTGGCATCAGAAAAACAAGCGCTTCTGGACCTCCGGCGAGTTCGCCTTCTCGGCCCAGCCGGGCGAGCTGCAGCTCACGGCGCGTGCGGACGGATATGCGTCCGTCTCCATTAAGCGCGTCCTGGCACCCAACGCGCAGGAGCGCCTCGAGCTCGCCCTGCAGCCGCTCTTCAACCCCGCCGCCGAAGGCTGGTTCAAAGGCGATTTCCACGCACACGGCGTGCACGGCGAGAACCTCTACACCGTGAACATTCCCTTCATGGCCTTCCTGCTCCGTGCGGAAGGCTACCGCTGGTTCAACATCGCCTCCAGCTTCAACAATGACGGCGTGCCGGTTGACAGCGAGAGCATCGCCGCTCAGGAGAAAGGCCCAGACCTTTTTCTGGCCTTGAATTCCGAGTATCCCAAAACCTTTGGCGGACACGTCGGCAACCTGGGGATCGCACCGGCCAAGACGCCGCTCCCCTATCCGCGCTTTTCGAACACGGAAACCATCAAGCGGGACATCGTGGACCAAGGCGGTGCCGCCATCCCGGTCCACCCGCTCACGGGGCACATGAAGTCGCGCGAGCTGCCGTTCCTCATGATCGGCGCGCCCGAACTCGTCTGCGGCTTCGATTTCTACACCTCCTGGAGCGAGCGGCTCGAAAAGACCTGGGCCCTGTTTCTCAACCAAGGGTACAGGCTCTGCCGGACCGCCACCAGCGACACTGCCTTTGACTTGGGCCGGACCCCCGGGACCATGGGCGCAACCTATATCCATCCCGAAGGCGGCGCGCTCAACCGAGCGGCCATTGTCGATGCCTTCAAAAAAGGGCAGACCTCGATCGCATGGGACGGAGCCCTTCTGCTCTTCGCGATCGACGGGGCTGTCTGCGGCTCGCGATTCCCGTCAGACGGCACCGCAAGGGAAGCCCGGCTGACGTTGTATGATGCGCCCGGGCGAAAAGCGCTGATCACCGTCGCGCGCAACGGCGAAACCTGCCAGCGTTTCCCGGTCACAGTCCCGGCCGGCGGCAAAGCGGAGGTGACCTTCACCTTGGCGGAGCGCGAGAAAGCCTGGTACACCGCCGTCTGCGCGCTCGACGGAAAACCGGGCCGCGTCATCGGAGCCACCAGCCCCTTCTACTTCGGCACGTGGACCCCGCCGGCGCCCGTCTTGGCGCAGATCGATGTGACCGTATTCGACGCCGACACGAAAGAACCGCTCGACGCGGCCATCCGCCTGACGGATTCCGGCAACGCCGTCGCCGAGCAGTGGGCGACCGGCGGCAGGCTCCATCTTGAGGCGCGCACATTCCAACGGCTCACCGCCAGCGCCAAAGGCTACGCGGATCAGGAGGCCAGTATTCTCGGCACAGAAGCGATCAGCGCCTTCATCGCCGCGGTTTCGGAAGACGATCTTCAGGATTGGCACACGTATGAGAAAGCGCGCGCGCTGCTCCAAACGGTGAAGATCTCCTTCCCGATGAAACGGAAACGAAACACCGCCCGCTGAAACGTGAGCCCACCCCGCGAAACATGTTACCGTTGACCGCTGTCTGATGCGCTTATGAGCACCGAAGGCACCATTTTCGAGGTCCGCGAGTTCTGCCTGCACGACGGGCCGGGCATTCGCACCAATGTCTTTTTCAAAGGCTGCCCGCTGCACTGCGCCTGGTGCCACAATCCCGAGGGGATTGACCCCGCGCCGCAGCTGCTGGTCAACGCGGCGAACTGCACCCACTGCGGCGCATGCCGCGCCGCCTGCGCCCACCCGCGGCACTGCGTGGCATGCGGCGCATGCGTCACCGTCTGCCCGCAGGGCTGCCGACGCCTGTGCGGCCGACGCGTCTCCGCGGACACGCTGGCCGCCGAACTACGCAAAAACGAAGCCTTCTTTTTGCGCTACCAAGGCGGCATCACGTTCTCGGGCGGCGAGCCGCTCATGCAGACCGATTTTCTGGTTGAGCTTGCCGCCCGCCTCCGTTCCATCCATCTGACGCTTGAAACATCGGGTTACGCGTCGCTCACGAATTACCAGCGGGCGGTCCAGTCCGTTGACCTGGTTTTCCAAGACCTCAAGCATTCCGATGCGGCGCAGCACAAGCGCTACACCGGCGTGGATTCGGCCCCGATCCTCGATAACCTCGCGTGGCTGAAGGCGAGCGGGCGCCCCTTCATCGCACGCATCCCCCTGATCCCCGGCGTGAACGACGCGCCCGAAACGCTGCGGCGATTCGCCGAAATGCTGGAAGGCGATTCGGGGCTGATCGAGGTGGAGTTGCTTCCCTACCATCTGACCGCCGGCGCGAAATACGCCCTGCTGGGCTTACAGTACGCTCCGCCGTTCGACCCGTCCCGGCCCATGAAACCTGATCTGACCGCTTTTGAGGCGTGCGGCGTCCCCTGCCGCGTCATGTAGCGTCTGAGCCCGCGCACCTTCCCGCTCCGAAACTTCACGATCGTCAACACGACTCGCTTAACAAACATGAAATCCGCGCCAGACAGACCGGTCACGACCGCCACCTTGCTCGCAGCCGGAAGGTCCGGACGACGCACCGATCTCCGCGGCTGGTGGCCGCTCGTCATCATGAGCATCACTGCGGCCACGGCGCAGACGTTTTTCCTGTCGGAGACGTCCCGCTCGATCCTCTACCGCTACCCGCTGGTCGACGCCGCCACCTACCACCACCAAGCGCTCGCGCTCCTCTCCGGCAAAGGCGCGACCGAAGCCTTTTGGCAAGCGCCGCTCTATCCCTACGCCCTGGCCTTGCTGGAACAGGTGTGCGGGAAATCGCCATCGGCCATCCGCTGGCTTCAGGCGCTGCTTTCGGCACCGCTTCTCAGCTTACTGACGTGGCGCGTGGGCACACGCCTGCTGCCCCCGCCGTGGGCGTTCGCGGCGGGACTGGCCGCGATCTTTGTGGCTCCGCTGCTTTTCTACGCCTCGCAGCTGTTGCCGACCCATCTGGCGGCCGTGCTCCTTACGGCCGCGCTCTTGCTCGCCATGCGCGCCACCGAGCGGCCATCTTGGACGCGGTGGCTGTCAACAGGCGCCCTCACAGGATCCGCCGCGCTGACCGTCGCCACATCGGCCGCGTTCCTGCCGGCCTTCGCCGCCGCCGCATGGTGCTCGGTTCCTCCGGCGGCCAAACAGCAGCGCATCCGGCACGTCGCGTCGCTCTTCGCCGGCTTTGCGCTGCTCATTCTTCCGGTCTCCTTTCACAACTTCGCTCAGACGGGCCGCTGGGTCTGGATCTCCACCAACGACGGCATCAATTTCTATATCGGCAACAGCGCGGGCTGGCCTGCCCCGTTGACGGTCATGCCGGGTACCGACTGGGACGCCCTCGTCCGCCAACCCTTTCTCGACGGCGCCGCAAAGAACGACGCGGACGCCTCACGCTGGTTCCGGAGAAAAACCCTGGAGGAAATCCGTTCCGATCTCCCAAGCGCGGCCAAACGCCTGCTTCTCAAGGGCGCAGCATGCTGGCACGGCCGCGAGCTTCCGCGCAACATCGACCTCTACGGATGGCGCGGCGAATCCGCTTTACTCAGGCTTCTCCTGTGGCACCGCGGACTCTATTTCCCGGCCGGCCTGCTCATCCCGCTGGCCCTGCTCGGCATCCTCGCGTCGCGTCACCGCGCGGCATGGCTTTCGGCCGCCTCAATCGCACTCTTCGGCCTTCTTGTTGCGGTGTTTTTCCCCTGTTCGCGCTACCGCGTTCCCGTTTTACCCGTGCTCGTCGTTCTGGCGGCCTGCGGACTGCATGCATGGACGTCGGCGGTCCGCTTGCGGCAACGGTCGGCAGTCTTCACCTTGACCGCCGTGTTCGTCCTTGCGACAGCGGTCACGAATATGCCGCTCCGCTGGCCCACGGACACCGTCCGCTACGACGCCTATCTCCTCAACGCCGTGGGATCCTCCGCCGACGTCTGCGGCGGAGATCTGGAAACCGCCAAGAAATGCCATGCGGCCGCCGTGTCCCTGTGCCCGCGTCTTGCGGATGCGCACTTCGATCTCGGGAGCGTATGCGAACGGCTGGCGGATTCCGCGCAAGCGGACAGATGTTACGAGGCCGCCTTGTCCGTCTGCCCCGGCCACGACAAGGCGCACATCAATCTGGCGCTCAGCCTTGCGCGCCGCGGAAAACTCTCCGAGGCGATCGCGCACCTCGTCCAAGCCGAAGCCGCCAATCCGCTCAATGCGACCGCGCGGTACAATCACGCGGCGCTGCTCTTACGCGCCGGCCGCCATCGCGAAGCCTTGGAACCGCTCCGGAAAGCCGCCGACCTGAATCCTCAATACCGGCCCGACTACCAGCGTCTGCTTCGCGCGTTGACGAACTAGACAGCCCCTCCGTCCCACGCCAACAGGACAGCGCCATTGACGCGCGCCGTTAAAGCGATTATCGTACGTTTAAACCCTGAAACGACGTGTGCACCGACAGGAGGCGGAAGATCTGACCCTGACCGTCAACAGAGCAGCTTGCCTTTGCCTTTTCGCGATGGTGGCCGTCGGGCTGCGCGCACAGGGATGGCCACATCTCGGAGGGCACTCATGCGATTTCTCGTCCCCGGGCGGACTGCCGTCTGTCGACTGGTCGAACACACCGCCCGCCTGCGTCTGGAGAACACCTCTGACGGATAAAGGATACGCCTGCCCCTCCGTCGCCGACGGCACAGTTTTCATCGTCGACCACAACGGCTCGAACGATCTGGTCCGGGCCTTTGCGCTCGCCGACGGCCGCGAGCTCTGGCGTTTCGCCTACCCGGACACGGCGGTCCCCGCGAACGGCTTTGCCCGCGCCGCGCCGACGTGGGACGAAGGCCGGCTCTACACGCTCAGCCGCCTCGGCCATCTGCACTGCCTCGACGCGCGCACCGGACAAATGCTGTGGCAGAAGCACTTCATCCGCGACTTCGGCGGACAGCGTCCCAACCACAGTTTTTGTGCCCCGCCGCGCGTTCGGGAATCGCGGCTGCTCCTGTGCACAGGAGGGACCAACGGCTGTGTCGTCGCGCTGGACAAACGGACGGGCACCCCGCTTTGGCGCGGCGGCACGTCTGACGCGCCCGGCCATGCGATCCCCGTTTTAGCACACCTCGGCGGCCGCGACACGCTGCTCTGCTTCAGCGCCTCCGCGCTGCTGGCCCTGGACCCCGCGACGGGCGCGTCTTTCTGGCGCTATCCGCGTCCCACGCTGTTCGGGAACAACATCGCGCAACCGCTCCTCGTGGGCGGCGATATTCTCGTCAGTTCCGGCGATGGCATGGGAACAGCCAGACTGCGACTCGACAACGGGGACCCCCGGCCGGCGTGGGAGACTAAAGAGTTCCACACGCTCTTTGCCACGCCCGTCGCGGTCGGCGACCTGCTTCTCCTTTCCTCCAACACGCGCCGGCAGGGACTGACGTGCGCAAGCCTGACGACAGGCAAAGTCCATTGGATCAATCCCCGCTTCGACAAGTACACGACGCTCCTGCGCATCGGCGGCCAAGTGCTTGCGCTCGAAAGCGCGAAAGGCGACCTGGTCCTCATCGCGCCGGACGCATCCCGATATCGCGAAATCACCCGCTTCAAACCGCTGGGGAAACGGTCATGGACACCGCCGGTTCTGACCGACGGATTGCTCGTCATCCGGAACGAGTCGGAACTCGCCTGTTTCCGGCTCATCCCATGAAACCGATTCGTGGACGCCTCTTCCGTTTTTTCCCCTTTTCCGGACCGGTTAAATCCTCTAAGCTAATGCGCATGAGTGAAATCCCTCCCAAACATATGCCTGATTCCTCCGCATACGAAGCCCCTGAAGCCGGCAGCGGGTTGGTCGCCATGTACAACGCGGCCTCGCACGCCAATGCGGAATCGTTCCCCGTTCTGAAAGCGTTTCAGGACTACATCGAGGCCGAGCGCGCGCAAGCGCGCAAGCGCGTCATGCAGCTGTCGATTTTCTTCGCGGTCCTCATGGGTGTGGTCGTCACCGGTTTTCTCACGGCCGGCATCTTCATGCTGCGCAACATGTCGAATGTCCAGACCAAACTGCTCGACGTTGCGCTGGCCAATAAAGAGGCTCCCGCCGCACAGCCAGTTCCCGTCGTGCAGACCTCGCCCCTGCTCGAAGAGTCTGTCCGCCAGATGTCCCGCATGACCACGGAGATGCAGTCCAGTCTGGACAAAAAATTAGACGGCGTCAGCGATCTGACGTCCAAAGTCCACGAGAAAGTGGCGTCACAGGACGGCGAGCTCGAGAAACTGCGGACCGAACTCCAGCAGATGCAGCAGCAGAGCGCCAAACTGCAAGACGAGTTAGCCAACATAAAGACGGCAAGCCAGAAGAAGACGGCCGTGGCAACAGCTCCCATCACGCCGCCCGCCCCCGCGGCCGTTCAGCCCGCCCCTCCGCCCGCCCCCGTCGCGGCGCCCGTCATCGTCGCCGCGCCCTCCGTGGCGGTAGCACCCGCTGCGGTCGCCGCGGTGACGCCGCCCCCCAAAAAGCCCGTGGTCGCCGACAAGCCGGCGCGCGACCCGCGTTTCCCTCCCGCAGTCAAAGATCCGCCGGCGACGCCCGCCGGAGTCAAGTCGCCCGAGCCCCCCAAGGGCATGATCGCCACGGCCATCCCGCTCAAAACCAAAAACACCGGCACCGTTCCTTGGCGCGTGCTGATGCCGGAGTGAGGCCTCATGGGTGCGCTCGTCCTCTTTGTCTGCACCGGCAACACCTGCCGCAGCCCGATGGCCGAGGCGCTCCTCCGGTCGGCGTTGCCGCGCGTCTCCCCATGGCGCGTGATTTCCGCAGGCCTGGCCGCCCACCCGGGTAATCCGGCTTCGGATGCGGCCGTTTCGGCCATCGCTGAGGTGGGCGGAGACTTGCGAAGCCACCGCAGCCAGCCGGTCACGTCCCGTCTGGTGCAGGAGGCGTCCGCAGTCGTCACCATGACTGAGGCCCACGCGCAGCAACTCATCGCGCGTTACCCGTCCGTTCGCGACAAGCTTTTCCTGTTGCGTTCGTTCGACCCCGACTCGCCGTCGAGAAGCAATGTCGAGGACCCATTCTGCGGCAGCCTCGACGACTACCGGCAATGCCGCGACGTGATCCGCAAGGCCATCCCCGGCCTCGTCAACCATCTTGCGCAGGTCGCTCCCGCGGCCCGCTGACACGAAAGAAAGGAACCGCCCATGGTCATCGACACGCTCGACAACTGCAGCCTTTACGCGAACCTGCACCCCCGGTTCAAAGCCGCCTTCGACTTTCTGAAACAGCCCGGAACGGCCACCTCGCCCATCGGGCGGGTCGATTTGGACGGGTCTTCTCTCTACGCCATGACCCAAGAGTACGACACCAAACCGATCCACGAAGGCAAGCTCGAGGCCCACAAGAAATACATCGACATCCAGTTCATCCTCGATGGCGAAGAATTCATGGGCTACGCGCCGTTGAAGAACCAGCCCGCCGCGAAACCCTTCGACGCCGAAAAGGACTGCGGCTTCTACGACGGCGAAGCCTGGTTTACTCTTTTCCGCAAAGGCATGTTTGCCATTTTCTTCCCTCAAGACGCCCACCTTCCCGGTCGCTACACCGAAAAGTCCGCACACGTGCGAAAAATTGTGATCAAAGTCGCCGTTTCCCCGTAGACAGCGGCATCGAGTTTTGGCATTCTAATAGTCCCTTAACGCACATGGCGAGTGCATTGCACGAAATGCAGGGGGAAAAATAAACTGTATAGAGGAAGGGCTAATAGGCATGTCTGTAAAAACAATGATCTTCGTCGATGGCAGCTGGCTGTATCACAGCCGTCAGGCGCTCTTTGAATCGTTAGGCGAAGAGAGCGGCTTCGAAATCGACTACAAACGTATTCCCGACATCATCGCCCACGAGATTGCGGAAGTCCTCGATTCCGAAGTGGACGTGGTGCGCACAAACTATTTCGGCACCATTCCGGTGAACAAGCAAGGGTACAATCCGGCCAAACAGAAGGCGTTCTACGAATTCCTTGCGCTCCAATGCGCGTACGACACCGAAATCCTCGAGATCGATTTCCGCCGCGAGCCGCAGGCCCGGCCGGACGACAAGTGGGTCAACGTCGCCCTCGCGTCTTCGATGCTCTATTACGCCGCCGTTCCCGGCGCGTATGACGTGGCCACCATCGTGGGTGGCGATGCCGACTACATCCCCCTGCTCAAACGCGTCCGTTCCATGGGCAAACGCGTGCAGATCGTGGGCATGAACAACCTCGACGGCAAATTCCTCACCAGCGCCATGCTGCTGACGACGTCCGGCATCCAAGACATGCCGCCGATCTTCCTCGACGAACACGCTCAAGAGATCCGCCTCGTACGCGAGGAGCAGCACCGCACCTGCAAGAACTGCGGGCGCGAGGAGAACACCACCTGGGCCGGCCCGGACTTCTTCTGTTCGAACTGCCGTAACGAGCACCGCAAGCAGGTGCGCGTGTGCGACACCTGCGGACGCGAAGAAGAGACCACCTGGGATAAGCCCTTCTTCTACTGCTCGAACTGCCGCAACAAACACCGCGAAGGCGAAAACGCGTAAGTGAGGGCGATGCCCTACCCCATCACTTTCTTTCCGAGCGGGAAGACCGTCTACGTCGAGGCGAACGCGACGGTCTTTCAGGCCGCCGTGCAGGCAGGACTGCTGCTGGACACGCCTTGCGGCGGCTGCGGAACCTGCGCCAAGTGCCGTGTGCGCATCCGTTCCGGAAATGCGCCGGCAGGCGGCTCATCGCATCGGCTCACCGCGCAGGAGCTGGCTGAGGGCTGGCGACTGGCCTGCGGCACCAAGGTCACCGGGCCGCTCGAAATCGACGTCCCTCCGACCTCGCTGGTGCCGCGGCTCAGCGCCATCATCGTGGACGGCGAGCCCGTCTCTGTGCGGCACGACCCCCACACGGCGGGCCACCTCGGCGTGGCGATCGATCTCGGCACGACGTCGGTCGCCGGCACGCTGTTCGATCTCCACACCGGACTCGAGCGCGCCACGCACGCGGCCATGAACCGCCAGATCCCCGTCGGCGACGACGTGATCAGCCGCATCGCCTCCGTCCGCAGCGACCCCGCGAACCTCGTAAAACTTCAGCGCCTTGCGGTCGCAACCGTCAACGAAATCCTTCGCGTTCTCTGCGACGAATGCGATGAGGACACCGGCTCAGTCCGCAAACTCACCGTCGCGGGCAACACGACCATGCAGCAACTGCTGCTGGGGCTCGACCCATCGCCGCTGGGCGAACATCCGTTCCGGCCCGCATTTACCGACGCGCAGACGGTTTCAGCCTCTCGCCTGGGGTTGCTAACCCATCCCGACGCCCTGCTCACCGTCTTCCCGCAGATCGGCGGCTTTGTCGGCGGCGACACGGTCGCGGGGATGCTCGCCTCGCACTTCGACACGCTCGCCCACCCCACGCTGCTGGTCGACATCGGCACCAACGGCGAAATCGCCCTGCTGAAGGACGGCCGCGTCCTCGCCGCCTCGACGGCCGCGGGGCCCGCCTTCGAGGGGGCGCGCATCAGCCAGGGGATGCGGGCCACGGCCGGCGCGATCGATCACGTCTGGCTCCAGAACGGCGAACTCCATTGCCACGTCATCGGCGAAACCGCCGCCAGCGGGCTCTGCGGCTCGGCCCTCGTGGACACGGTGGCCGAACTGTTGCGCGTCGGCCTCATCGACGCGACCGGCGTGCTGGGCCTGCCGCAGGCGCGTCCGCCCTCCTTGACCGATGCCCTCGCGAGGCGCCTGTTGGCCTCGGAAAACGGCAACGTTTTCGTGCTCGCCCATGACGCGTCCGGCGCATCCGCCGTCGTGCTGACGCAACAGGATGTCCGCGAACTGCAGCTCGCCGCAGGCGCGATCCGGGCCGGCATTGAGGCGCTGCTGCGCCGCGCCCGTCTCGACCTGCGCGACCTCGACGCCATCCTGCTCGCGGGCGGATTCGGCAATTACATCCGCCGCGAGAACGCCCTGCGCATCGGCCTGCTGCCGCCGCTCCACTACCTGTCGATCCGTTTCATCGGCAACGCCTCGCTGACGGGCGCGAAACGCGCCCTGCTTGCCCACGCCGAGCTCGCCCGCGCCCAAGCGATCCTTTCCCGCGCCAGCCACGTCGAACTGGCGTCGGAGCCGGGTTTCGCAGACCTCTTCATGGAACACATGCTTTTCCCCGATAAATAGGCGCATCCCTTTGGCTTTTCGGACCTGCGCGCGGACGTCTGCTGGGCGTCAGTCCCTCTTTTCTCTCGCACAAACCGGCACGTCTCGCTAAAGTGTCTTTTCAAGCTGGAACAACATTCCACACACGGGAGACGCGCATGACGAAGACATGGGGATCGGTTCTGTGCTCACTGGCCTGCTCGCTCGCGCTTCAGGCGGACACGCTCCAACAGGAGTTCGTGACGCCGCCCGACGGCACCAAGCCCTACATGTACTGGTACTGGCTGAACAACAACGTCAGCGCCAAGGGCATCACGGCCGATCTCGAAGCCATGAAGCAAGCCGGCGTCGGCGAAGTCTTCATCGGCCACGTCATCAGCGACGGCATCCCCGAAGGTACCGTGCCCATCCTCAGCCCCGAATGGTGGCAACTCGTCGCGCACGCCGTGCGCGAAGGCGACCGCATCGGCGTGCGGGTCGGCATGTTCAACTGCCCCGGTTGGAGCCAGTCCGGCGGCCCCTGGATGAAGCCCGAGCAGAGCATGCGCTACCTCGTCAGCGCCGAGACGCGCGTCACAAGCGGCACCGCTTTCCGCGGCGTCCCCGCCAAACACGAGAAGGCCATCCAAGACGTCGCGCTCATCGCCTATCCCGCGCCCGCATTGGACGCCGCCGTCGCACGCCCCGCACGCACCGCCTGCGAACCGACGGTCGCGGAACTCGACGCTCTGCTCAAGAACGGTTCACGCGTCGTGCCCCTCCCCGCCAAGCCGATCACGCTCGATCTCTTCTTCGGCAAAGCCCTTCCGCTCCAGACCCTGACGCTCGATTTCGGCGACTCCCCCGTACGGCTCGCGGGCCTGCTGGAGACCGTGCAAAACGGCGTCCCGAAGAAACTGCGCGACATCGCCCTCTACCGCACCAACCTCAGCACCGCCATGGGCCCGCTTGTGGCCGCCCCCTTTGTTTTTGCGTTCGAACCGGTCACGACCGATCACCTGCGCCTCACCTTGACGCGGCTGGACGGCAAGCCGGTCGTCCGCGACATCGCCTTCTCCGGCGCGGCCCGCATCGATTTCGCGGCCGAGAAGCTGCTCGGCCGCATGTACCCCGAGCCTGTCCCCCCCGTGGACGCCTTTCTCTGGCCGGGCCAGCCGGAACCTGCGCCCGGAACCGCCGTGGACGCGGCGAGGATCATCGACCTCACGTCCAAAACGGCAAAGGACGGCTCGCTCGCGTGGCAGGCCCCCGCCGACGGCGGCGACTGGATCATCGCACGCATCGGCATGGCCTCCACCGGCGTGATGTGCGGCCCGACCCCGCCGCAGGCCCGCGGTCTCGAATGCGACAAGATGAGCCGCGCCGCCGTTGACGCCCACTTCGACGGCATGATCGGCGAGTTCCTGCGCCGCATACCGGAAGGCCAGCGCAAAGGTTTCCAGCACATCACCCTCGACAGCTACGAGGTCGGTCCGCAAAACTGGACCGACGGCATGGCCGAAACCTTCAAAAAAACCTACGGCTACGACCCCGTGCCGTGGCTTGCCTGCCTCGGCGGCCGCGTGGTCGGCACGCGCAGCCAGACCGACCGCTTTCTCTGGGACTGGCGCCGGCTCGTCGCGGATCTCATCGCGCGCAACTACGTCGGCGGCCTCAAAGCCGCAGCCAACCGCCACGGGCTCAAGACCTGGCTGGAGAACTACGGCCACTGGGGCTTTCCCGGCGAATCGCTCCAATACGGCGGCGCAGCGGACGACATCGGCGGAGAGTATTGGCTCTGGAGTTCGCTGGGCGACGTCGAATGCCGTCTCGCCACTTCCTGCGCCCACACCTACGGCAAAAAAGTGGTCTCCGCCGAATCGTTCACCTCCGGCAAGAACTTCGTGCAGACGCCCGCCAACATGAAAACGCGCGGCGACTGGTGCATGGCCCAGGGCATCAACCACTTCGTGCTGCATGTCTACGCCCATCAGCCCTACGACGTCAAACCTGGCCTCGTGCCATGGTTCGGCGCGGACTTCAACCGCAACTCGACCTGGTTCAAAGAGTACGGCAAAGGCTGGACGGATTACCTGCGCCGCTGCTGCTATCTGCTCCAGCAGGGCACGCACGAGGCGGATGTCGCCTACTTCTTCGGCGAGGACACCCCGCGCATGAACGGCGTGCAGGACCCGCCCCTGCCGCAAGGCTACGACTACGACTACATCAACGCCGAGGTGCTCCTCACGCGCGCCACTTGCAAGAATGGTCGGATCGTGCTGCCCGACGGACAAAGCTACCGCGTGCTGGTGCTGCCGCCCTGCGAAACCATGACCCCCCGTCTGCTGAAAAAAATCGCTTCGTTCGTGAAGCAGGGGCTCGTCCTCGTCGGCAACCCGCCGCGACGCTCGCCCAGCCTCGAGGATTATCCCGACTGCGATGCCGCCGTGCTCAAAACCGCCGCAGACCTCTGGGGCATGGCTGCGTCTGCCACGCTCGACAATCCCGTGCGCAAAGGCCGCGTCTTCCGAGGCCACTCCCTCGAACACGTTTTCGAAAAATTGGGGACCCCTCCGGACGTCGCGAAGATGCCGAAAGAAATTCTCTGGTCGCACCGTACCGGCCGGGATTTCGACCTCTACTTCATCAGCAACCAGACCGAGAAACCGATCGCGATCACGCCCGAATTCCGCGTCACCGGCCGTCAGCCTGAAGTGTGGGACGCCATGACGGGCGCAGTCTGCGAGACCGCGGTTTTTGAGACGCTTCCGCACGCCACGCGCGTGCCCTTGAACCTTGACCCGGCGGGCTCACTCTTTGTGGTCTTCCGCAAGCCGATCGGGAAGCGCATCCCGGCGCGCTCACTCGCCCTCAACGGCGAACCGCTCGTATCCTGCGACGCGGCCACCACGACCACTCCGTCCCTTTCACAGCCCGGATCCTTCGCGATCTCCGCGCTCGTGAAACCCGGAAAGGACATCGCCCTGCCGCAACAGGGGCCGCGCGGCGTCCACAACCGGGACCAGAATTTCGTCGTCTTCCCCACGCACGGCAATACGTGGGGCGACGGCCATTCCGGCGCGGGGCTATCGGTCGGCCAGAACGGCGTGGCCGCATTCGAGCATTGGCACCAGAACATCGCGCCCGTGCTGGTATGGCGAGCCCCTGCGCCGCTTGACGCCTCCGTGCATGTCGCGCTGGTCTACACGTCCGGCATGCCGGCACTCTACATCGACGGCACGAAGGTCCACACCGGCATCGCCAGCGGCCAGGAACCCCACCCGTCAACAGGCAGCGCCGACGGCTTCACGGGGCTATGCGACGACGTGACCAGCCCAACCGGCACCTTCTCAGACGCGGACATCGCGGCGGCCGCCAAACGCGCGCGCGCCGAGACGTCGCGCGACACGCCCCCCTCCCGGCCGCCCCTCACCTTTGGACCCGACGGCGAGTGGATCCTCGCGGGGCATGCGCCGGGCACCTATACCGCCATCGGGGCGAGTGGCGTGAAACGCTCTTGGCAAATCGGTACGCACGAACGCCTCGTTCTCACCAACGCGGCGTGGACCGTCACCTTCTGCCATCCCGATGGCAACCCGCACACCGCCGTCTTCAACGCGCTCGGGGATTGGAAGGACAGTGCCGACCCGCGCGTCAGATACTTCAGCGGAACGGCCCTCTACGAAACGCGCTTCACGTGGGCCTTGCCGCGCACCAACACCCGCGTGTTTCTCGATCTGGGTGAGGTACGACAGATCGCGGCCATCGCGCTCAACGGCAGCGAACTCGGCGTGACCTGGAAGAAACCCTTCCGCATCGACATCACGGACGCCCTGCGCGCCGGGGGCAACACACTCGCGGTCCGTGTGGCCAATGACTGGTTCAACCGTTTCATCGGCGATGAGCAACTGCCCGACGACACTGGCGCGGACGGACGGGGCGACCTCGCGGTTTGGCCCGACTGGGTGCTGAAAGGCCTTCCCCGTCCCGAAGCCGGACGCGTGACACTCGTCAACCGCAAGCAGGTCAAGAAAGACACCCCGCTCCACCCTTCCGGCCTGCTGGGCCCCGTGACCGTTTACGAGCAGCCGCAGTTCCGCTGACCTTGCGTCAGACAGAAGGCGCGCGGCCGGAAAGAACGGGCGTCTCATTTCCGCGTCTGTCCGCCCTCTGGCTGGAGTGCGGCTTTGAGTCGGGGCAACGCGGCGTCGATCTGGGCCAAGGCGTCTTTCGCTTGGGCAATGACTTCTTTTGCCCGTTGGGTCTGCTTCTGCACCTCGTCGGCGGCGAGGCTCGTCACCGGTGCGTGGGCGAGTTCCCGAGCCGCGTCCTCTTCATGCAACCGAATGACTTCTTCGGCCAAGGTCTGGACACGTTGCGCGTTCTGTTCGATTTCTTTGCGGATCTCCTGCGCTGCCGGAGGCAACCCCGAAGCCGGTTCACACAGCAGGTTTTCACCCGCGATCAGCACGGGCTTGTCCTCGCCCGCCGGACGCCATGCGACAGCAAGATGATCGCCTTTCTCGCCTTCCCTCAGCAACGCCATGACGAAGTAGCGCTCGCCTTTGACGAGCCGCACCGCTTCCGATTTCCGCTGATCCGGATCCCATTGCCATCGGCCCGTGTGAGTGTCCGTCTTGACACACAGCTTCGCGCGAGAGGAATCTTGGTCGAAGCTCAACCACATTTCGCCTTGGTCATCCGCCGCGATAAAGAACACATAATCGCCCGTCTCTGGCGGCGTGAGGTACCCTTTCACGCGAGCCACGTATTTTTCGCCATGGCTTTCCGGCGTCGCGAATTCCGCGAGGCGCTGCGAGGAATCCGGCGGCCGGTTCGTCATCACTCCCTGCTTACGAAACTCGTCCAGCGATCGGCAGGTGACCCCTTCCCAGAACTCAACCAGCAACCCTGGTAAAAGACCATTCACCAACACGTTCAGATCCGACCGACGCTGGGCAAGCGGTTCTGAGAGACCGGCCGCCGATTCAGACTGACGGCTCAACTCCGCGCGCGCGGCCTCGATGCGGGGCCGCGCGACGATCTCGTCCGGCGAGCCGCCCAAGACGCGGTCGGCCGCTGCGGCCAACGTCGAATTGAGCGCGACGGCGCGCTCGCGGTATTTCAGTGCCAGATCGACGCCGCCCGAGATCTCGCGGCAAAACACGGCAGACGCAAGAAAAAGCGCACTCTTGGTGCCGGCGTCGACACTGGCACGGGGGACAACCGCGTTGATCAGACGCAACATCTGTTCCGGCGGGATCTTGGCCCACGCCACGATGCGTCCCGGCGCCACGGTCACCCCTTCATCGGATGCGCCTGTCACATCGAGCTGGCCGCCGAACGCGACCCACACGCCTTTGAGCCTCGAGCGCGCAAGCTCGCTCTGCACATAAGCCCTGAGCCGCTGCAGCAGCTCAAGCCGCTCGATAGACGTCGCGACGAACGCCGACGACTCGGGATCGCTCCACGCCGTTTTGCCGGCCTTCAACGCTTGAGCCGCCTCAGCGAACCGGTAGGCTTTGCCGTTGATGCGCATCTGCTCCTCGACCGCCCCGCGGGCCGGCGCAAGCGCCGCCGCACGGGCGGCCCGCACTTCTCGCCGCGTCTCCGCGGCACTTGCGGATTTCGCCACAAGCTGTTGCGGCGCAGTCCCGGTCCACGGCTGAAGATATTGCGCCGCGATCACCACCGTCTTGTCGGAGACCGGTCCGGACCACCCCACGGCAAGAAAGTCGAGCCCAGTCCCCTCTTTCATCAGCGCCTCAATGTAATAGCGCCGACCGACCTCAAGTTCGCACGCTGCGGAGCGCTGGTCCGGGCGCGCGCCCCACCCCTTGACCCATGCATTGATGCTGACCAGCTTGCGCATGTTGTCCGGCGTCGCGTCCGTGCTCAGCCATAGTTCGGCCGAGTCGTCCACAGAGACCTCGAAGGTATATTTCCCTGACTGGGGCGGCGTGAGGAATCCCCTGACACGCACACCGTACTGATCGGCCGTGTTCTCAGACAGCTCGAAATTTCCGATCTGAACGGTCCGGTCCGGTTGCCCCGGGAACTTGTCTGACGCCCGAAGATTCGTGATGTACTTGTCGGGTATCCGTTCGTAGTAATCGCACAGCAATCCGTGCGGGCTACCGGCGGGGATATCGCGCATCACCGTTCGCGGTGACGGGCGCGGCACGGCCGGCTGAGCCGTTTTCACTTGTGCCGGGGGAGGAGTCTCCGCGTGCAGCTTCACCGTCTCGTCGGACTCAGCCGGCGCGACGGCTTCCGCCGCCTTTGCGGCGGGCTCCGGCCCGGCCTTCGCGACCGCGACCGGCCGGGCTGACCGTGCCGTGAGAACCGGTTTCTTCGACCCCTTGCCGACCATAGCCGCGATGAGGATCACGGTCAGAACAGCACCCGCCCCCGCAGCGGCAAAAAAGCGGCCCTTTCGCGGGCTTATCGGCTTTTTGGCGGGCGGAGGCTGCAACGAGGCGGACGTATGGGACAATCCCTTCGCTTGAATTTTTTGCGTGAACCCTCGATCGATCTTAATAGTCGCCATACCGTCATCCCTCAACGCGTTTTATTTAAAATAACATATGGCCGCAATGATGTGAAGTTCCAACCGGACGTTTGCTGGACGTTTGCTGGCGGCTTTTATCCGGTCTCAACCGCAAAGGCGGGTCACCCCTGTTTCTCATTGCCCGGAAAGGCCGGAGCGGGCACAATAGGCGCATGTCCCCGGAAACATCCGATCTGACGCGCATTCTTTTCAAGGCCCTCGCCGGGCTTCTCATGCTGGCGGGAGTCACGGTGGACCTCTGTCTTGCAGGGCGGCGGGTGCAAACCCGCCGTCTGACGCCGTCTCTTCGCGCGCGTGCCGCTTTAGTTCAACGCCCTTTCACCGCCTTCCACACGCAACTGACGGTGTTCGCCACGCTGCTGTTTTCGCTGCCGACACTTTTCCAGAATCCTGCGCCGGCGCTTCCCAAAGAGAGCGAGATGATCTTCGGCCCCTTGATATATGCCCTCACAGGGCTGACGATCATCGCCCTCTGCCTGTCCTATTCGCGCGTCTCGGTGTCCCACGCCTTCTTTTCGCCGCACTGCCCCACACGGCAAGCGCTCAAAAAGGGCCTGCTCTACGGGTTTGCCGTGCTCCCCCCCGTCGCGTTGCTCGCCATGGCCTTGACGGCCATAACCGACGCGCTCGGCTACGAACCGCAACTCCAAGAGGTGTTCGGCTGGATAGGCGACGACTCGCTGACGCTGGGCACCCGCGTATTCATGATGACGGCCGCCGTTGGCATCGCGCCCGTGGTCGAAGAGTTCCTGTTCAGGGGCATCCTTTTCACCGCCGTCCTGAAGACACGTTCTTTCTTTTTCTCGGCGCTGCTGTCGGGGACCTATTTCGCGCTTGTGCATTTCCACGCGCCGTCATTCTTGCCGCTGCTCGCGCTAAGCTTCGCCTTCTCGGCTGGCTACGCCGCCACAGGTTCGGTCCTCACTCCGATCGTGATGCACGGGCTCTTCAACCTGGCCAGCCTTGTCTTCTATTTCGCAGACAAATAACATTTGCTGGCGCAGCCAAGGCGTCGGGCTTCGCCTGCGCTTTCAGCCTCCCCCGCCGCACATGCCAGCCGCTAGCGCTTAACCGCGCGGAAGTTGCCGATAGCTTCAGACGTCCGCAACGGCCGGCTGTAGAGACGCGCCCCTTTGACCGCCGGCGCCAACTCGGCCTGATACGCCCCCTTGACCTCGCCCATCTCCAGCGGCAAGCGTCCCCAGCCGTACTGCCGCGCCGCTCCGCCGTCGCACAGCACGCCATCCGCCACCACCATCACGATCGCCGCAGAAAAATCACAAATGAAGACGAGATGCAGCTGCTTTCCGACCTGAACCACGCCGGGATCGGTGTGCCACACCGCCGCACGGCTACCGTCGCACAATTCGATCGCACACGTCGGCTGCCCCGCGATCTCGGAGGTCACGACGCGCACTCCAGATCCATTCTTGTCCACCGTCGTGAACAGCGCCTGTCCCGGCGCCACGGCATCAAGCGCAAGCGACAGTTCAACCGTCAGCCCCCCGTGCGAAAGATCGCCGAACCCGCGCGGCACGGTGGGACGCGACACCGCGCCGCCCGCGTCCAATTTCTCCAGCACAAGCCCGTTGGTGCAGACGGCCTTAACGGTCGCCTGATTCCACAGTCCGTCAAGCAGTGACCGGTCCAGCGGATGGGCGCGCGCGACCGTTTTCTGCGTTTCGGTCAGCCAGAACTTGCCGTCATGCTCGATGAGGTCGGGATAGCTCATGCGGATCGCGGGGTTCGGGTCGAACAGCGCGATCTCGGGCTCGGACCAGTGAATGAAACCGTCCTCCTTCAGCACGCCGCCCGACAGGAACGCCGGATTGCGGCCGGCCCACGCTTTTCCGCCGTGGTTGTGATGCCAGAAGAGATACTTGCCCTCGGAAGTCACAAAAAGCTTGGGGCACGCGCGCGGCGTCTTGAGCGTGCGCAATCCAGGTCCATAGGTCATGGGCTCGGGCAACGACCACGTCGCGCCGTTGTCGCGACTGTAACTGTGCCCGGGCGTACCGCTTTCCAGCCGGAACACGCAGAAGAGGTCGCTCTTCGACAGCGGCACCAAGTTGTGCTCCTCCTGCACGCTGCCCAGCGCGGGGTTCCGGATTCCCTTTTCACCGTCGGGCAACAGCCTGAAGACGAGCTTGTCGGGATCCTTCTCGGTCAGGATGTTCGACGCCTCGACCACCCACCCCTCGCCTTCCTGCATAAAGAATTTGCCGAGCTTCGTGAAGGCGAAATAAACCTTGCCGTCTTTGACTTTGGGTTTGTCGATGCCCCAGAAATGGCAGACTTCGCCTTTCCAAGGATTGCCGCGGTCCACCTCGGTCACGCGGAGCGGAATGCGGAACCGCTGAGCGGACCAGGTCGCACCCTCGTCGTCCGAGTACCGGAAGGCGTACCATCCGTGCGTGTCGGCCCTCACGCGCTTGTCGGAGCTCGGCAGCGTCACGATGTTGTCGCCGTTGTACGTGTAAAAAGCATAGATGCGTCCGGACGGCGTGATCAGCGGTGTCACCCACGACGCTTCGGGGCCGGAATCCGGCTCGATGGCGACAAGCTCCGACCACGTCTTGCCCTGGTCCCGGCTGGTCGTCGCGACTACGTGCTGCCCCTGCTGCCCTTCCAGTCCCTTGCCGGTCGTAAGCGTGCACACCCAAGCGCCGTTGGAGGCCACCACAACATACGGCTGGTCCGAATACCCTTCGCCCGGAATTCTCAGCCCGTTGGCGATGTTGCGCGAGTCTGCCGCGCGCACCGCCTGAATATCCGCCGCCGACAGCGAGAAAGCTCCGAAGAAAAGAAACGCGAAAACGCTCTTGTTCATATTTATCACTCCGTGCGATGTTTACTTTCGCACATACACGGTACCGGTTTAGCGCGGCACGCGCAACCGCAATTTTCAGCCGTGGAAAACTGGATTTTCCGTTTCCGATTCATCACATCCTGTGATAAAATTTGGCCGCATTCAAACACGGGAACGTGAACATGATCTTGCATGACGAAATCAGAAAGCTGCAAAAGGAGCGGGGCGCCGTCATCTTGGCGCACAATTACCAGCTCGGAGAAGTCCAAGACATTGCCGACTTCACCGGCGATTCGCTGGAACTCGCCCGCAAAGCCACCGATATCCAGGCCGACGTAATCGTTTTCTGCGGGGTCCATTTCATGGCTGAGACCGCCGCCATTCTCAATCCGGGAAAGGCCGTCCTGCTGCCGGCCGCCGACGCGGGCTGCCCCATGGCCGACATGATCAGCGGCGAGCAGCTCCGCGCGCTCAAAGCCCAGCACCCCCACGCCAAGGTGCTCTGCTACGTCAACAGCACCGCGGAGGTCAAAGCCGAGAGCGACTGCTGCGTCACGTCTTCCAACGCCGTGGCGGTGGCCCAAAGTTTTCCGCCCGACCAGGAGATCATTTTCGTGCCGGACCGGCATCTCGGCTCCTTCACTGCCGAAAAACTGAACCGTTCCTTTATCCTCTGGCCCGGCTTCTGCCCGACGCACGCGCGTTTCACCGAAACGCACATCCGCAACGCCCGCGCGGAACACCCCGGTGCCCCCGTGCTCGTCCACCCGGAATGTCCCAAACCCGTACGCGACGCGGCCGACGCGGTGCTTTCCACGGGCGGCATGTGCCGATTCGTGCAGGGGCGCCCCGAGCCGGCCTTCATCGTCGGCACCGAAACCGGAATCCTTCACCGCCTGCGGCACGAGAACCCCGGCAAGGCGTTCTATCCGCTGCTCGAACAGGCGGTCTGTCCCAACATGAAGAAGATCACCCTTGAAAAAGTGCTCTGGAGCCTGCGCGACATGCAGACGGTCATCTCCGTTCCCGAACCGCTCGCGCTGCGCGCCAAACGCGCCATCGACGCGATGTTGACGATTCATTGACCGCAACACTTCCCACCAGGAGAAAAGTCATGGCAACATCATCCGACACACCGCATGTATGGCACTTCTTCAAGACTTGCGGTCTGGATCAGGCGCTGATCCGCAGCGGCGCGGACATCGCGAACCTTGCCACGCTGGACCAGAAGCTCTGGACGGCCTTGAGTTGCCCGACCCGCGGGATCCGCTTCGACGCCAAAACGCTGGAGTTGCTCGATTCCGACAAAGACGGGCGCATCCGCGTGCCGGAACTCCTGAACGCCATCGCTTGGCTCTCCGTCCGACTCACCTCGTTTGACCCCCTGATCGCGGGCTCCGACACCGTGAAACTGGCGTCGCTGAACGCCGCCACCGCCGAAGGCAAGGCCCTGCTCGCCAACGCGAAACGCATCCTCGCCAACTTGGGTAAAGGCTCGGCCGATGCCATCACCCTGTCCGACGTGGGCGACACGGCAAAGATTTTCGCGGAGACCCGCTTCAACGGCGACGGCATCGTTCCCGCCGATGCGTCCGAAGACCCCGCGGTCCAACAGACCATCGCGGACATCATCACCCTGCTTGGCGCGGAGACCGACCGCAGCGGCAAGCCCGGCGTGAACCAGGCCAAGACCGACGCCTTTTTCGCAGACGCGGCCGCTTATCTCGGCTGGGCCGAAAAAGCTTCGTCTGACCCCGCCATCTTGCCGCTCGGCGACAAGACCGCGGCTGCCGCCGCCGCGCTCGCCGCAGTCCGCGCCAAAATCGACGACTACTTCACCCGCTGCCGCATGGCGGAATTCGACCCGCGCGCCGCGCAGGCGCTCAGCCGCACCGACGCAGATCTTGCGACGCTGGCCGACAAAGAACTCTCCGACAGCCAGCCCGCCATCGCCGCCTTTCCCCTTTCAAAAATCGAGGCCGGACGCGACCTGCCGTTGCTCGCGGGCGCAAACCCTTATTGGGCCGACGCGCTGGCAGCCTTCCACGCCGCGACCGTCACGCCGCTGCTCGGCGATTGCGAATCGCTCTCCGCGGCGCAGTGGCTGGCGCTTAAAGCCAAGTTCGCGCCGTTCGAATCCTGGATCGCGGCCAAGGCCGGCGCGGAGACCGCCACACTCGGAAACGACCGCCTCTCGGCGCTGCTCAAGAGCAACGCCCAGGCAACAATCACCGCGCTGATCGCCAAGGATGCGGCCCTCGAAGCCGAAAACGCCCAGATCGCGGAAGTCGAGCGGCTGATCCGTTACCACGCGAACCTCGTCAACCTGCTCAACAATTATGTCAACATGGGCCGGCTCTACGACCCGAAATCCGTCTCGATCTTCCAGGTCGGCACACTCTACCTGGATGCCCGCGCCTGTAACCTCTGCTTCCATGTGGACGACATCGGCGGGCACTCCGCCCAAGCTGCGGCCAGCAAGTGCTGTCTCGCCTACTGCACGCTCTCTCGCCCCGGGACCAAAGAGACGCGCACTATTTGCGCGGCCTTCACGGCCGGCTTTGCCCAAACCCTCTGGGTCGGGCGCAACGGCATCTTCTACGATCTCGACGGCAAGGACTGGGACGCGACCATTGTCAAAATGGTGGATAACGCCATCTCGATCCGAGAAGCGTTTTGGGAACCGTGGCGCAAAATCGCGGCCATGATCAGCAGCCAGATCAACAAGATGCTCGCGGCCCGTCAGACGGCGGCGCTCACGAACGCCTCTCTGAAAGCGGCCACCCTGGGCACGGCCGCGCCCGCAGAAGCGCCCAAAAAGATGGAGGGCGCGGCCCTCGCCTCTTCGGTGGCCGCCCTCGGCATCGCGATCGGCTTGATCGGTTCGGCCATTGGCGGCCTCGTCAGCGTGATCTCGGGAATGCCTCTCTGGAAAACCGCGCTGGGCATCCTCGCCGTGCTCCTCATCGTCTCCGGCCCGTCGATGGTTCTCGGCTGGTTCCGGTTGCGCGCGCGCGACATCGCCCCGATTCTCAACGCCTGCGGCTGGGCCGTGAATCGCCGCCTGCGTTTCTCGCTCAAACTGGGGCGCCTCTTCACGAGTGAAGCCGCGTTACCCGTTAATTCCGTGCGTCAGCTCAAGGACCCCTACGCCGACGACAACGCCACGCGCAACATCATCATCACGGTGCTCGTGCTCGTGGCGGTTGTGGCCGGTCTGTGGTTCACGGGCATTCTGGACCCAGCGTTGCCCGGCTGCCTGAAGCGGCAAAAGCCCGCCTGCCCGGCCCCCACCGCCGAAGCATCCGTCGCGCCGGTCGCGCCATGAACGCCAACCGTTGCACAGCACTCGCGCTGGCGTGCGCGCTCCTGTTTGCGGGCTGCGCCACCCAGCGCGAACGGATCGGAAAGCGAATCGGACAGAAGGCCGAATTCTTCGCTGCGCTGCCCTCCGAAAAACAGCAGCAACTCCGCGAAGGCAAGGTGAGCGCGGGCGATCCTTCCGACGCGGTCTGGATCGTCTACGGCAAACCGGACCGCGTTTTTAAAAAGGTGACCGGCGCATCCACCAACGAACTCTGGTCCTACATCGCCTGCGACCCCGCCTTTAACGATGCGCTCCATCCGGCCATGCATCCGTTGACGCCCCCGCGCGGACGTCCCTTCTGGCGCCCCGACACGTTCTGGGCAACTGATCTTTACTACCACCCGTACGAGTATTTGCGCATCGAATTTCAGAACGGGCGCGTCTATTCGCTTGAATCCGAACAACACTGACACTGCGGGGCTTGCCTTCACACCCCCACCCATCATATGAACTATCCTGACATCGACACCCTCAACAAACGTTTCGGCACGCCCGGCCGCATCGCGTTCCGCACCGGCGAAACGGGGCACCCCATTCTCGCGCTGGTCAACCAGTACGGCGCTTGCGAAATCTCGCTCTATGGCGGCCATGTGCTGGGCTACCGTCCCATGGGGCACACCCCCGTCCTATTCATCAGCAAAAAATCGCTCTTCGAGCCCGGCAAGCCGATCCGCGGCGGCATCCCGATCTGCTGGCCATGGTTCGGCCCTGCCGCCGACAAGGCGCTGCCGATACACGGCTTCGCGCGCATCATGCCCTGGGACCTGCTGGCCACCGAGTACACCTCCGACAAAACCGAAGTCCGCCTGGCGCTCTCCGACTCGGAGGCCACCCGCCGCTACTGGCCCTATGCCTTCGAGCTGACGCTGCGGGTCTGGCTCGATCAGCGCCTCAACCTCGCGCTCACGACCGTCAACCGCGACGCCCGTCCCTTCACGCTCACGCAGGCTTTTCACCCCTATCTGCAAGTGCGCCAAATCATGGACGTGAGCGTCCGGGGGCTGGACCAAGCCCCTTACCGCGACAGGCTCACCCATCAGACGGGAACACACGAGGGACTTTTGAACATCCGGGCCGAGACGGACCGCATCTTCACCCCCGCCGCCCCCGAGTGCGTGCTGCACGATGCCGGCATCGGCCGCGCCCTCGCGATGGCATACACGGGCACGTCCCGCATGGTCGTCTGGAACCCCTGGATCGACAAGGCCCGCGCCATGTCCGACTTCGGCGACGACGAATACACGCGCATGCTGTGCCTCGAACCCGCCAACACGGACGGAGATGCCGTCACGCTCGCCCCCGGGGCGAAGCACACGCTTTCGCTTGCCCTTCAGGCCACGTTGACATGACCGCCGGCCCCCACGCCTTCCGCCGTTACGGTCCTGCGGTCGCGATGGCGCTGCTGATCCCGGTCCTGTCGCTCCTGCCAGCCCGGTTTTTCAAGCATGTCCCCGCCGCTCCCGCATGCCCGGGCATGGACAAGCTTGTCCATGCCCTGATGTACGCGGCCCTGACCGCCGCCTTTTTCCACACGCTGGCCCCAGCGGCCCGCACCCGCTATTCGCGCGCCGTCGCCCTGGCTCTGGCCGCCGCCCTGTACGGCCTTGTACTGGAATACAGCCAAAAGATCCTGACCCGAAGCCGCTCGTGTGACCCGCTCGACGCGCTCGCGAATCTGACCGGTGCCCTCGCCTGCGCCGTTCTGGTCTGCGCATGGTTCCGCCGGCAGACGAGCCGGCACGACTCGGACGGATCCGGTTCTGACCGGAACGCCGACCTTCCCTGATAGACAAACCGGCCCCGCACCGTTATTCTATTTCCATGACCCTGCCGGACACCGATTTCTTTTCTGACGAAGCCGAGCCGCCGCACGATACGGACGCCGCCGTTTCCGCCGCGCGCCAGCCCTTGGCAGCGCGCATGAGACCGGAGACGCTGGAGGATGTCGCCGGCCAAGAGCACATCCTCGGCCCCGGCAAGCTTCTGCGCCGCGTCATCGAGGCGGACCGCCTCACCAACCTGATTTTCTACGGGCCTCCCGGCTGTGGCAAGACCACCCTCGCCGAAGTCATCGCCCGCGTCACCAAGCGGCGTTTCGAGCGCACCAGCGGCGTGCTCTCCAACGTGGCCGCGCTGCGCGCCATCTGCGAGGCGGCCAAGCTCTTCAGGGATGGCCCCGGAACCGTGCTGTTCGTCGACGAGATCCACCGCTTCAACAAATCCCAGCAGGACGTGCTCCTGCCCTATGTGGAAAACGGAACCGTCACCCTCATCGGCGCGACCACGCACAACCCCAACGTCTTCGTCAACAGCCCGCTCACCTCGCGTTCGCTGGTCTTCGAACTGCGCCCCCTCAGCGAGGACGCCATCGCCGGCCTGGTACAGCGAGCCTTGTCCGACCCCGCGCACGGCCTCGGCAACCTTGCCACAGCGATCACACCGGAAGCGGTCGCCTTCCTCGCCACCATCAGCGACGGCGACGCCCGCCGGGCGCTCACCGCCCTCGAAGTCGCCGTGCTGTCGACGCCTCCCGGCCCCGACGGCATCATCCGGCTCACGCACACCGTGGTCGAAGATTGCGTACAGCGCAAGATGGTGCTCTACGATAAGGATGAGGACGGCCACTACGACACCATCTCGGCCTTCATCAAATCCGTGCGGGGCTCCGACCC
>DAOPZC010000040.1:0-45769 GCA_035353175.1 Kiritimatiellia bacterium
GCTTCGCTGCGGCGAAGGGTGGGACGTCTGGGGCATGAAGTACACGATGATGGGGTTCCTGCACTACTACGATGCGACGAAGTCTCCGGAAGTCCTGCAGGCGTGCAAGCGGGTTTGCGATTACGTGATCGCTGAGCTGGGGCCGGAAGGAAAGCGCGGCCGGCATCTGTACCAGTCCGGCAACTGGTCCGGCTATGCGAGCTCGTCGATCCTGGAGCCCGTGATGTGGCTCTACAAGCGGACCGATGACAAGAAGTATCTCGATTTCGCGGCGTATCTCGTCAAGGACATGACCGAAGCGGAAGACGGCCCGCGGCTGCTCGACCTCGCCTTGAAAGGCGTTTCCGTCGCGGACCGCAACGGCTACGGCAACACGCCGGAGACCAACGGCGCCTACGTGATGAAACACAACCGCTGGAAATCCTACGAGATGATGAGCTGCTATCAGGGCATGCTCGAATATTTCGAGGTTACGGGACGCAAGGACCTTTTCGACGCGGCGGTCGCGACCGGCAACGACATCATCAAAGAGGAGATCAATCTCGCCGGCGGCTGCGCTTGCTCGGAGGCGTGGTTCCACGGCGCGCGGAAGCAGCACCTGCCCTATGTGCGGCTCCAGGAGACGTGCGTCACCACGACGTGGATGCGCTTCTGCGAGAAGCTGCTCGATTTGACGGGCGACACGAAGTGGGCGGATGAGATCGAGCGCACGTTCTACAACGCCTATCTCGGCGCGATGAAGGCGGACGGCTCGGAGTTCGCGGGCTACACGCCGCTTTCCGGCAACCGCTATCACGGCCAGCATCACTGCTACATGCACACGGACTGCTGCACGGCGAACGGCCCGCGGGGCTTTCTCTGCTTCCTCAAGGAGCTCTTCCGCACGAAGGACGACGCGGCGGTTTTCAACTTCTATGCGTCCGCGCTGGTGAAGGGCGTCATTCCCAAGACCGGCAAGAAGGTCGCCTTCGACATGTATTCCCTTTATCCGCGCTCGAACGCCGCCCGGATCGTCAGCCACACCGAAAACGCGGGCGTCGTTCCGCTCAAGCTGCGCATTCCGAAATGGAGCGAAACGACGGTGGTGAAAGTGAATGGCGAAGAGCAGAAGGGCGCCGTGGCCGGAGCCTATTTCACGGTGGCACGCGAATGGAAGCTCGGCGATATCGTTGAGATCAGGTTCGATATGCCCGTCATTGCCCACACGCTCGAGCGCAACATCGCTTTTACGCGCGGCCCGGTCCTCCTGGCCCGCGACAGCCGTTTCGGCGACGGTGATTTCACCGCGCCGTTCCGGCGGGGCCTCAAGGACGGACAGCGCATGCCCAGTTTCGCCGAAGTGCGCAAGCCTTCGGATGACATGTGGATGGCGTTTTCCGCGACGCTGCCGCTCGGCTCGCACCACGAGAACCCGGAAGGCGCGCTCCAAGAGACCGTTTTCTTCTGCGACTATGCGTCCGCCGGCAACACCTGGCATCGCGACCACTACTATCGCACGTGGTTCCCTGAAGAGTACGGGCCGACGGAATAAGCGCTGCCGCTGAAGGCGCTGCAGTCGAGACCGAGCAGGCTGTGAGCCGCTGGCACAAACCAGCTTTGCGACGGAAGTCCCGCACCTTGCGAGAACGGCGGGGCTCCGCACTGCGCTGGAAACGGGCGGGTTCGCCAAACCGGAGATCATCGACGGCGTGTTGGCCGGTTTCGGAGAGTCGACCCTGCCGTAGAGGGTTCAAAAGCGTCGCGCCTTGCATGTCCAGGTAGGGCCCGACCTCCGGGCGGGCCGCAAATCGGGGCAGTTAGAAATGCCGTGCCTGAGGAACTCGCGGTATCTGCGCGCTGGCGTGGACGAGACCGACCGAAAGGAAATGGCCGACATCATCGAGGACTACCACCGGGAACTCGTGCCGCTGATCGTGCCGGTGACGATGCTGAGGCACTACGTGAAGAAACACAACATCGAGTATCTCAAGGACCAGTATTATCTGAACCCACATCCAACCGAGCTGAAACTCCTCAACCATGTGTAATCCAACTATACGCCCGGAACGCATCCGTCCCCTGAACGGGTGCTCGGATGCGGAGCCCGGTCCCGTGCTGTACTGGATGAGCCGCGACCAGCGCGCCGAGGACAACTGGGCGCTCCTTCACGCGCAAAGGGAGGCGTGTAACCGCAAAGCACCTCTTGTAACGGTCTTCTGCCTTGCCCCGGCATTTCTCGGAGCCACGCTGCGACACTACGGGTTCATGCTGCGCGGGCTCGCGGAAACCGAAATTAAGCTGCGGGATCATGCGATCGGCTTCGTCCTGTTGCGGGGCGATCCCGGCCTCGAGGTGCCCGCCTTCGCCCGGCGTATCGGGGCTGGCTTGGTGGTAACGGACTTTGACCCTCTGCGGATCAAGACCGGCTGGCGCAGGGAAGTGGCCGCCGCTTTACGCGTGCCGGCGGTCGAGGTGGACGCACACAACATCGTCCCCGCGTGGCACGCTTCGCCGAAGCAGGAGTACGGCGCTTACACGCTGCGTCCTAAGCTCCGCAAGTTGCTGCCGGACTTCCTCACGCCCATCCCGGAACTGCTGCGTCACCCGTATGTTTGGCCGCACGACCCCGGCCCCGCTGACTGGGTCTCCATCCAACAGAGCCTCCAGGTCGACCGGTCGGTCGGTGAAGCGCCGGGGTTCACACCGGGCTCCTCCGCCGCTCTGCGTGTCCTGCGGCATTTCCTTGACCACAAACTTGCGGGCTATCCGGATGCAAGCCGCGATCCTGCCATCGACGGCCTGTCAAACCTGTCTCCCCTCCTCCATTTCGGCCAGATTTCCGCCCAGCGGGTGGCACTGGAGGCGAAAGCGGCGTCAGCCGTCCCGGCAGCCCGGGATGCGTTCCTAGAGGAGGTGATCGTCCGGCGTGAACTCGCGGACAACTTCTGCCTCTACAACCCGCACTACGACACGCCGCTGGGCTTCCCCGCATGGGCCAGGCAAACGTTGGCCGACCATGCTTGCGATGCGCGGCCCTACGTGTACCCGCGTGACCGCCTCGAAGCGGGCGAGACGCACGACGATCTCTGGAACGCGGCTCAGCAGGAGATGGTGCAAAGCGGCAAGATGCACAGCTACCTGCGCATGTACTGGGCCAAGAAGATTTTGGAATGGAGCGGGTCGCCCGAGGAGGCGCTTCAGACAGTGCTCGGCCTGAACGATCGGTATGAAATCGACGGCCGCGATCCGAACGGCTACGCGGGAGCAGCTTGGTCCGTCGGCGGCGTCCACGACCGCGCGTGGGGCGAGCGTCCGGTCTTTGGCAAGATCCGCTACATGAGCTTCAATGGCTGTGCTTCCAAGTTCGACGTCCCGGCCTACATCCGTCGGGTGCGAGATACGGCATAGCGACCATGTTTGCCTCAGTCCGTCGTTTCAGATAAGTTGAAATTAATGGAGGTGCTATCATGAGCCTGTTTACATCGTTCAATGTTTCAACCCTCATTGTGTCGGTTTTTTTGACAGGAGGCACGACCACGGCTTATGAGTCCATCTATCCACGCACGCCCGTTGGCACTATTGAGATCAAAACATTGCCTGCACGCACATGCCTTGTCGCCACCGCGCCAGGTGAAGCGTTTGAAGACCGCGGCACTGCCTTCATGAAACTCTTTGGTTACATTAAAGAGCAGGAGGTCTCCATGAGTGTGCCGGTCTCCGCCTCTGTATCAACCAATGATATGGTCTTCTACGTCGGCAGTAATAGCACGAAACGCGCGCTGCTCTCCACGGCTGATGTCTCGGTGCAGACATTGCCGGCGCTCACGGTGGTGAGCATCGGACTCAGAGGAAGCTACACCCGCAAAAATTATGAAGAGGGACTCCTGAAACTGAACAGGTGGTGTGCGAGACAGAAGGAGTGGCAAACCAACGCCGTCCCCTACGTCGTCTACTGGAACTCCCCCTTTATGCCCTGGTTCCTGCGCAAGTCAGAGATCCATATTCCGGTCACGCGTGTCGCCAATGCTTTACCTGCCTTCTACACCTTCCCGGTGGAGACCATTGATGGCATCCCGACCAATCTTGCATGTTACAAGGGCCAAGTCGTTCTGGTCGTCAACGTGGCCAGCAAATGCGGCTTCACCTCCCAATATGCAGGCCTTCAAAAATTATATGAGACCTGCCGGAAGCGCGGTTTGGTGCTGTTGGGCTTTCCATCCAATGACTTCTTGGGACAAGAGCCCGGAACAAACGACGAGATCAAGCAGTTCTGCTCGCTGAACTACGGCGTCACCTTTCCGATCTTCGGCAAGATCCACGTCAAGGGCGCGGAACAGCATCCACTGTATGCTTGGCTGACGGACAGCAACCTTCATCCTGAATTTGGCGGAGCCATTTCCTGGAACTTCAACAAATTCCTGATTGACCGCAAAGGCAAACTGATTGCCCGCTTCGGCTCACGCACGACACCCGACGCTCCCAAACTGATCGAGGCGATCGAAAAGGCGTTGGAAGAATAGTGGGAACGGTGCACTGACTGAAGGACTGACAGAATACACCGCTTGCCGCATGGTGAAATCAAAGTCCACCTAAGCCACTCGTCGTTTGGGTTCGACCACAGAAATTGCACCAGCCTCAAAGTCGGCACACCGTTGCAGTCTCAGCTACCGTTTTCACGCAACGCTCGTCCCGCCTTTGCGCGAAAGGCACTGGTATTCACCAGAACCTCTTGTTTTATTGGGCTTATATGGTGTTGTGTCTGGAGCCAGCAATCGGGTTCGAACCGATGACCTCATGATTACAAATCAAGTGCTCTACCAACTGAGCTATGCTGGCGTAAGAAGCGCATAAAATAACACAGCCGCGTCGTTCTGACAAGTCGACGAGATGTTCAAGATCGCTTCTACGGAAGCAGGGAAAGAACGACCTGGTTGACGAGTTTGCCGTCCGCGCGCCCTTTCACCTTCGGCATGAGCAGCGGCATCACCTTGCCCATCTCCTTCTTGCTGGCGGCACCGCTCGCGGCGATGCACTCGCGCACCAACACTTCGATTTCAGCGCGGTCCAGCTGCTTTGGCTGATATTTCCGATACAGGTCCACCTGCTTCTGCTCTTTGTCGACGAGGTCCTGACGCCCCGCAACCGCGAATTGCTCAATCGCGTCGGCCCGCTGCTTGATCGCCTTGGAGACCACCGCGACAACCGCCTCGTCAGTGACCTCCACGCCGGCGTTGACCGTCTGGTCTTTGATCGCCGCGTTCAGCGTGCGCAACGCCATCACCGTCTCGCCGTCTTGCGCCTTCATCGCCGTCTTGATGTCAGCCAACAATTGATCCATGAGTGCCGATGCCATATGATTCTCCTTTGATCATCCGTTTTCAAAAAATGTGCATGCCGAAATCACGATTCGCCGAGCTGCAGGCAGTAGAGGCGGGCGCTGTCGCGCACATAGAGACGGCCGCCCACCAGCAGCATCGGCCCCCAGGCGTCGCGCCCTTTACCCGCCATCAGGGCGTGCCGCCCTGACCGCGTGAACCCTTCACGGCCCACGCGGGCGAGCGAGAGCGTCCCGACGTCATCCATCAGAATCATCCGTCCGCCGGCAACCGCCACATACGGCCCGAGTCCGAAGGTGTTCTCTTTTCCGCTCGACCACAGCCGCACCCCTTCCGGCGTCATGCACACCAGTTGCTGGCGGTCCCCGCCCCCGTCGCTCGGCAAAACCGAGTAAAGCAATCCATCCATGAAGATCGGGGTTTGCTGCTCGCTGGCGAACTGCTTGCGGTCGGTCTTGAACAGCAGTTCCGCCTGCCACGCCTCGCCCTTGCGGGCCACCCGGAACATCGCCCCGCCAAAGCCATACCCCGCCGTCATGAAAAACCGTCCGTCCGTGAGCGGCACGGGCGAAGGCGCGATCACGCTCGGCTGGAACGCATCGGTGCGCCACAGCAGCCGGCCGCGCCCGTCGCCGTCCGCCCCCACGCCCACGATCCCCCCCAGCGCCGCATACACGTACTGCCGCACGCCGTCCACGGTCAGCACCATCACCGAGGAGTGCGACATCGACAGTCCTCCGGGGTTCGGCGTTTCGAACACGGCCGAGCCGCTCTTCACGTCGATTCCGCACAACAGGGCATTCGTGCCCGCCGGCGCCAGAACCGCCACGCCGCCGTCGATCAGCGGACACTGCCCCGCATACCAAAGCGGGACCTTGGCACCGTAGCGCCGGGCCAGATTGACGCCCCAGCGGTAGGCTCCGCTCTTCGCGTCCAGGCACAACACATGGCACTGCGGGCCCAACGTCACCACGGCGTCGCCGTCGGTCGCCGCCACCGCCCGCGAGATGCCGTGGTTGCGCTTGGTCCGAACCGCATACAGATGCTCCCAGCGCTGCTGCCCCGTATCGGCATTCAGGCAACGCAGGCAGTCACCTTGCCGCGCCTCGTCATAGTCCAGCACATAGAGACTGCCGTCTGACAACGCGGGCATCGCATGGCCATCGCCCAAAGGAATCGTCCAGAGCACGCGAGGACCGTCCGCGGGCCATGACTCGGCCAACTTGCCGGCCTGGGTCGCCAAGTTGTCCCGAGCCGGCCCGCGAAACCCGGGCCACAGGCCTGCCAGCGTTCCTGCCGGCACCGCACGGTCCGCCTTGAAGCAACCGGTCAGATCCGTCTCCCGCGCCGCCGCCGCCGCCGCGGACTCCGCCTGCGAACCCGCCGCAGCGGCCTGGCGGACGGCCATGGGGGGGGCCTCGCGGGCAAGCCAAGCCATCACGACCCAGCCCGCAAGCGCAGCCGCCGTCGCCGTCACAAAAAATGGAAGCGTTTGCCGCATGAAAATTGCACGTCCCGTCCCGGGGCGGAGCTCGACTCCGCCCTGTCCTTCACCTCAGCATCTTGGCCATGATCCGCCGCAACAACCGTTTCAGTCCCGAGTGCTGGATGGCGGAAAGCACGCGCTCTGTCTCATGGCGGTAGTGCGCGTACAACAGCTCCACACGCGCGTGCAAACCGGCCTCTTCGATCGCGCCTATCAGCCGCTCCCGGCCCGCGGCATCGCTGTTCCACACCGCGCCCAACGCGTCGCGGACAGCCGCATGCTCGCTCGTGCAGGCCACCGCCAGAAACAGCGTCGGCCGCATGGCCAACAAATCCGCGGCCCGCCCCCGCACCGAGCGGAAATCCTCGATATCGTCCTGGATCTGGTAGGCCGTGCCCACCGCTTGGCTGAAGGCGGAGAGTTGCGTGCACGTCGCGGCGTCCACGCCGGCGGCGAGCGCTCCGACCAGCACCGCCACCTCGAAAGCCGCCGCCGTCTTCTGCTCGTAGATGCGCAAGACGGCCGATTCGGCCACCGGCGCGGGATGGCGGCAGAAAGCGAGCTCCTCGCCCTGGCCCAGACACAGCGCCCGGTGGCCGCGCGCCGCCGCCAGCACCATTTCGGCCCGCACGGCGCCCGGAAAATCGGCCGCCGCCAGCAGCCGGTATCCCTCGCCGATCAGATAGTCGCCCGCATTGATTGCCGCCGGCACGCCGACCCGCTTGTGCACGGTCGGGACGCCGTACCGCTCGTCGTCGTTGTCTTCGATGTCGTCGTGAATCAGCGAGGCCTTGTGGAAACATTCGACCGCCACCGCGGCCGATTTGATGCGCTCGACGTCGCCGCCCGCGGTCTCGTACACGGCGGCCGTGAGCATGGGACGCCAGCGCTTGCCGCCGGTCATCAGCCACTCCTGCCCCACGCGCTGCGCCTCGGTCGACGTCTCGCCCATGAGTGCTGCGAGCGACTCCGGCGCGAACCAGCGCCGGATGACGCCCGATACCGCGTCGAGGTCCGTCACGCCGTCCGCCATCGCCGGCTTGCGGGCCCGGATGATTTCGAGCGCCCACGCGACATCCACCGAGGTGTTCACGCAGCCGTCCGCCAGCAGCGGGATGCCTTGGCCGGGTATCGCGTGCGTGTTCATGACGGGGAAAATACGCCGCAGCGAGTCCAAGCAGCCCACGCCGATCACCGCGTCGACCTTGCCGCTGGTCAGCAGCTTGCTCACCACCGTCGTGCCCTCCGCCACCAGCGTCACATAGCCCAAACGGTCGGCCTCGGCCTGAAGCGCGCCGATCGGGCACGCGCCGCACTGGGCGCACAAGAGGCCGAGCCCGTCGCGGTCGGCCTGACACACCTCTTTTTTCGCCAGGCATTGCGGAAGGAGCAACAGACGCCGCTCATACGGCACGCCGGCGATCACGTCCGACCACAGCACGTTGTTGAGGAGTACCGAAACGAACGGCAATTCCTCCGGCTCGGCGAACACGGACGAAGCCGCACATCGCGCGTGGGCCGCCAGTTCCCCGGACGTCAGCGGCGGCTCCAGCCGCTCGCGCTTCGCATACGCCCTGACCGCCTCCAACAACGCCACGCGCCTGCCCCGGTCCGCCGGCACCCGCAACACCGGTCCCGCAATCCCCAATTTATCCGAATCAACCTGCATGATTGGCGTTCATTATAGCCGACCGGAATGGGGAAACAAACCCTTTCCTGATAATGGAAACGATGTATATTATGTTGATTCGATTTTTCAACTCCAACAAGGCGAGGTGGACGATGATACAGGACCCATCAACCGAAGGATTCAAGCGGCGTTCATTCTTAACGGGCGCGGCCGGCATGACGGCGCTTCTGGCAGCCGCCCAGACTCAGGGCTGCAAAGCGGCCGGCGCAGTCGCAGCAGGCAAACAGGCGGCCGCGGCGGGCGGCGCACACTTCCCCTCCGATTTCTGGTGGGGATCCGCGACGGCGTCCTACCAGCTCGAAGGCGCGGCGCACGAAGACGGCCGAAAGCCCAGCGTTTGGGACACGTTTTGCCGCACCCCCGGAAAAGTCGCGAACGGCGACACCGGCGATATCGCATGCGACCACTACCACCGCTACGAGGAGGACGTGAAACTGATGGCCGACCTCGGCGTGAAGCACTACCGCTTCAGCATCGCCTGGCCGCGGATCATCCCCGACGGACGCGGCGCGGTCAACGAAAAGGGCGTCGACTTCTACAAGCGCTTGACGGACTGTCTGCTCAAGCACGGGATCACGCCCCACGCCACCCTGTTCCACTGGGACCTGCCGCAGGTCCTTCAGGACCGCTACGGAGGCTTCCAGAGCCGCGTCATCGCCGCCGACTTCGGCGCGTATGCCGAGGCCGTCGGCAAACGTCTCGGCGACCGCATCGCGCACTGGATGACGATGAACGAGATCTCGTGCTTCGCCTTCGGCGCGGGGTACGGGGTCGGCTATACGCCCTCCCATGCGCCCGGCATCAAGCTCGCGACCATCAAGGAGCGCAGCAACACCTCGCACAACGCGCTGCTGGCGCATGGCACAGCCTGCCAGGCGCTGCGCGCCGCATCGCCGCGCACGTGCAGCGTCGGCGCCGCCGAGAACTTCAACGCCTATGTGCCGGTCTACGAAACGCCCGAGAACATCGAGGCCGCGCGGCTCGCATTCCTGCGCGACGCTGCCAACGGCAGCATCCTCTCCCCGATGCTCACGGGCCGCTACTCCGACCCGTGGCTGGACGAGTTCGGCGCGAATGCCCCGGACATCAAAGACGGCGACCTCAAGCTCATCAACCAGCCGCTGGACTCGCTCGGGTTCAACTGCTACACGGGCACCTATGTCCGTGCGGCCTCGAACAAGAAGGGCTATGAATCGTTCCCCTGCTTCGACGCCTACCCGAAGGGCAGCATGCCGTGGCTCAACATCGTCCCCGAATCGATCTACTGGGGCATCCGGCAGGTCAGCCAAGCGCTCGGGCGCACCGACCTGCCGATTTTCGTCAGCGAGAACGGCGTTGCCGACGGTGCCACGCCGGACGCCCAAGGATTCGTCGCGGATATCGACCGCCTCATGTACTATCGCCAGTACCTGCGCAACGTCCAGCGCGCGCTCTCCGAGGGCTATCCCGTCATCGGATACTTCCCGTGGAGCCTGATGGACAACTTCGAGTGGGCGTGCGGCTACACGAAACGCTTCGGCATGGTCTACGTGGACTATGCCACGCAAAAGCGGACGCCCAAGCTGAGCTACCATTGGTACCAGCAGGTCATCCGCTGCAACCGCGTGGTCTGACCGGTTCGCCCGCCCGGGCGATCATGACGAAAAAAAGCACCCGGCCTTCCTTCAAGCCGGGTGCTTTTTCCTGCCACCGGGGCGGCGCGGCGCTTACCGCTCTTGTTCCCAACGGCGGCGGTAACCTTGGACCCTGTCCAGCTCGAGGTGTCCGTAGAGGCGCTGCACGTCCTGCATCTGCGCAATGATCCACGGCGCCGAAATCGTCTCGCCGTTCTTGGTGAAAACGAGGTCGTCACACAGATACGTGCAGGAATGGATGGCGTCGCCCGACTTGTTCAAAAACATCAGGGCGTCCCCGTATTTGTAGGGAGGCTCGACCTTGTCATATCCCTCGAGCAACCGGTTGGCGGCCAGCCGCAGGTCCAGAAAAATGTTTTGGGGCGAATAGCTGAAGAAATTGAAGGTCGTCCAGTGGCAGTCCGGCAACCGCCCGGTCGTGGCCAGGTCAAGCGTGGGATAGGTGTATATCAGCTTGCGCGGTTGCGCCGGCATCAGGTGCGACAGCCCCAGCCGCCCGCCGCCCGGAAGCTGGCTGATCGACGAAAGGATGGGGAGCACATCTTTGCGCCGGTAGGCCGCCGACCAATAATCCTCCAGCTTCCCGGTGTCGTCTTCCGTGCCCACCATCAGATAGGCCATGACCGCCCGCTTGCGGGTCCCGAGCTTGGCAAGGTCTCTCGCCTCCGCATCGCTTTGCGCATAGCTCATCAGCACCGACAAGTCGCTGAAGCACAGCACATCTCCCCGCCGATAGGTCAGCCGCCTGAGCAGGTCGACGATTTTCGGGCGCACCTTGCGTTGACCGATCCAATCCTCCACGCTCCGGTCGAGAATATAGATGGGGTTGGCGTAATACTCGTTGACCGGCGTTTTGGCCAACTCCTGATAAATCGTGCGCCGCGCCGCATCTCCGAGCGACTCCACGTCCGCCACGGTCGGAAAAATCGTGACGGACTCCGGGCCGCGGAGAATCGCGCGTCCGTCGGACAGCCACCGGTCCACGGTGGCGGGGACAATACCGGCGGCAAGCAGGAAACGCTTGAGGTTTTCAACCGAGGCCCCCGGAAAACTCCAGCTGGGCTGGGAATGGGGCAACAGGGTGTTCGCCACGATCCAATCCGGAGCTTCGATGTGCAGGTAATGCCACTGGATCCTGCCCCACGGACCTGGCCGGCAATGATAAATCTGCGCGTTCGGCGACGGCTCCGTGCCGCTGGCGCCGGCAGAAGGCGCAAACAAAATGAAATACGCGACCACGCTCAGCATGACCGACAGATGCAGCAACACGAACAGCACATGGCGAGCATCCACCGCCAAGACCCGACTGGAAAATAGCCGCATGAAAACCTTTCCTGCCCGACGCCACAGCCGTGACGAGCGCGCCGAGAACAAAACCGTTAAGGGTAGTTCTGACCCGTCGGACGGATCATGATTTCGCTGACATTGACGTGCGGAGGCTGCGAAAGCAACCAGGCCACACCGTCCGCAATAGACTGCGGCTCGAGCACCTTGCCGTAATGCGCGACGCTCTTGCCGAAATTCTCGGGCGTGTAGCCGGCCACATCTTGAAAACCGCTCACCACTATGCCCGGCATGACCGTCGATACGCGCACGCCTTTCGAGCAGACCTCTTGCCGCAGAGCCTCCGCCGCCGCGCTGACCGCAAACTTGCTGGAGCCGTAGAAGCCACTGTAAGGTGAAATGTTGCGGCCCGCCACAGAACTGACCACCACGATGTCGCCGTGCCCCTGCCGGACCATGCGCTGTCCCGCCAGCCGCATCAGATACGCCGCGCCCAACACGTTGGTCTGATAAAGCTCCTGCCACTGCGCCGCATCGCTGCCGAGGATACCGCCCGCCAACCCGCGCCCCGCATTCACCACGACGATGTCGATCTTGCGGCCGCCCTCCTCCCACGCGAGGGCCCGTTCCAGAAGCGTTTCGACATCGGCGCGCTGCCCGGCGTCGCCCGCAACCGCCAGCGCGCTTCCGCCCAGCGCGGCGATTCCCTCGGCCAGCGCATCCAATTTCTCTTTTCGGCGTGCGTGGATCACCACCGACGCGCCCGCGCGCGCCAGCGTCAACGCCACCGCCCGCCCGATCCCGGAACTCGCGCCCGTCACAACCGCCGTCTTGCCTGAAAACACCTTACACATGCCGCCGGTCCTTTCCGCCACACACCGACCCAAAATTAAAGTGTTAGTTTATCAAGCAACCGACGCGCGCTTCAAGCGGCAAAACGACGTCCTCTCGCCTTTCAGAGAGGAGTCAGGCCGGAGACGTAATAGTTTTAACACCGCGAAGACGAAAAATTTGTTCGAGGTTCGCACCCCGTCCGCCAAAGTGGCGCGGGACGTCCCGCACCGCGCAGAATATGCGTTTGGTTTCCGCTCCGCAATCGGCGCGTCGGGTCTCCGCGCCCCTCATCTTGCCGAATGGACTTCTCATCCCACTCCCTACCACTCACGATTTCCCATTCCCTACTCACGACTCACCGCTCCCTACCTGCCACTCCCAAAATGTTGATTTCCCTCCCTATCTGTAGCGCGAGAATCGGCTTGAGCCGAAACACAGAAGCAGATTATAGTACCCGCACGATGCTTTGATATGTACGGCGGACAAGCTGAAAGTGAAGGGAGGCTTTGAAATGGATGCGACGGCGACCAATCGGCGGCAGTTTGTGGCAGGCACGTTGGCGGCGGCGGGAGCGGCGGCGGCGCCGCGCATGACCCGCGCGGCAAGTGCGAACGACAAGATCCGGATGGGATTCATCGGCGTCGGCAACCGGGGATCGCAATTGCTGCGCCTCTTCATGATGCAGCCGGACATGGACGTCACGGCCCTGTGCGATGTTTACGAGCCCTTCCTCTCGCGCGACTTCAGCAAAGTGGCGCAACGCTACAAAGACGAATTGCCCGGCCGCATTCCAAACCTTGGCGAGACGTTCCCCAAGCCGCCCAAGCTGTACAAGGATTACCGCCAGCTTTTAGAGGACAAAGACATCGACGCGGTCTGCATCGCCACGCCGGACCACTGGCACGCCCTGCAGATGATCGACGCGGTCAAGGCCGGCAAAGATGTCTATGTCGAGAAGCCCCTGACCGCAACCATCCTCGAGGGGCGCAAGATGGTGGAAGCCCAGCAGGCGACAGGACGGGTCGTGGCGGTGGGATTGAACCGGCGCGGCAACCCGTCCTACCGGAAACTGGCGGAGGTGCTGCACGGCGGCGCGCTGGGCAACCTCTGCGTAGCGAATGCAGCCCGCATCAGCGACCTCTACCCGGACGGCATCGGCAAACAGCAGCCGGCCGAACCGCCGCGGGATTTCGATTGGGACCTGTGGCTCGGGCCGCGCGCGTACCGCCCTTACAAATACAACATCGCGCCGTACAAATTCCGCTGGTACAACGATTTTTCGTCGCAGGTCGGCAACTGGGGCGTGCACTACATCGACGCGATCCGCTGGATGATGCAGGAGACCGCGCCGTGCGCGGTCTCGGCGCACGGCTCCAAGCTGCTGGACCACGACGCCGACATCATGGACACCATGGCCGTGACCTTCGAATTCGCATCGGGGCGCCTCCTCACCTTCCAGATGTTCGAGTCGTGCGGCGGGCCGATCTTCCCTTACGGCGAAATCGAGATCCGCGGCAACAAGGGCGTCGTGTACGCGGACGAGAAAGGCTACCGGATCATCCCGGCCAATGCCGGCCAGTTCCAGTCCTGGAAACGGCTGGTGGAGCCGGAAGAGTTCACGGTGAAGGAGAAAGCGCTGCCGGACGGCAGCAGCTCCGTCAGCACCGGGGGCCTGATCCGCGACTTCCTCGACTGCGTCAAGTCGCGCAAGGCGCCGTTCTGTCCGCTGGAGGAGGGACACCGCTCCACATCCTTCGCGCATCTCGCCAACATCGCGGTCAAAATGAAGCAGCGCCTGGAGTGGGACGGCGCGAAAGAGCGCTTCACCAACTGCGAAAAGGCCAACGCGCTTTTGAGCTACGAATACCGCAAACCATGGAAACTGGGGTGACCCGCATGAAACGACGCGATTTCCTGAAGGGCGCGGCGCTGGCCGCCGCGGCCGCTCCGCTGCAGAACGTCCGGGCGCAGCAGCCGCCGCAGAACGTGTGCCTGCACACGTTCTCGAAGCCGCTGCAGTGGCTGGGCTACGACGCGCTGGCGGAAACGCTGGCGCAGGCTGGTTACGGGGGCATCGACCTCTCCGTCAGGCCCAAAGGGCATGTCGAGCCGGAAAAAGTGGGCGCGGACCTGCCCAAGGCGGTCGAAGCTGCGCGCAAGCACGGCCTCAAGGTCGATATGATCGTCACGGCTATCACGGCCGCGGAAGAGCCGCTGGCCGAGCGCACCCTCAAGACGGCCGCGCAGTGCGGGGTCAAGGTCTACCGCATGGGCTACGTCAAGTACGATGAAGCCCTGGGCGTGGAGGGCTCGATCGCGAAGCACCGCAAGACCATGGAGGGTCTGCAGGCGCTGAACCAGGCGTGCGGCCTCACGGGGTGCTACCAGAACCACCACGCTTGGAACGGGGACCTGTTCGGCGGACCGGTGTGGGACATCTATTACATGCTCAAAGGCCTCGACCCGCAGTGGGTCGGATGCCAGTATGACGTGCGGCACGCGGTCGCCGAGGCCGGCGGCTCGTGGTCCGTGGCCTTGAAGCTCATCGCGCCGTACATCCGCTGCACCTGCCTGAAGGACTTCGTCTGGGCGAAGCCGAAGGGCAAGTGGATTCCCGACAACACGTTTGCGGGCGAGGGCATGGTGCCGTGGGAGGCGTACTTCAAGCTGATCAAAGCGCTGAAGATCGGCGGGCCGGCTTCGGTGCACTGCGAGTGGGAGCTGTTCACGAAAGCGGAGCTGGCGCTGCCGGAGGCCGAGCGCCGCGCGCTCGCCGTGCGCAAAATGAAACGCGACGCCGATTTCTTCAGGTCGCAGCTCGAGAAATACGGCGTCACGACGGGCGCTTGAAACAGGGCGGCGGAAACGAAAGGACGGGCATGAAACGCAGAGATTTTCTGAAAGCCGCAACGGTTGCGGCGGGCGGTTTTCTGTCGGGCGGATGCAAGCTGGCGGGTGCGGCGGCGGAAGAAAAAACGCCCCGCAAAAAGATCACCGTGGCCGATACGGGATGCGAGTTCGAACGCGAGCCGCTGCTGCGCCCGTTCGGCTTCAAGGGCGGCTATCTGACCAACGTCTGGCAGAGCGTCGCCATGATCCGCAGCACGAGCGGCCAGCGCGGCATCGGCGTCTGCACGCACAGCACGCTGTGGAGCGACGCCTCGGTATTCGCCTCGAACACCGAAGCCGGCGGCAACGCGCTGATGTTCGCCCTGACCGCGCACGCGCTGCGCGTCATGAAAGGCAGAACCTTCTCCGACCCCGTCGCTTTCAACGACGAGCTGTTCAGCGAGGTCTACGAATACGGCAAGCGCATCACGGGCCACGCGAAGCTTCGCCAGACCTTCGCGCTGAACGCCCTCGTCGGCGTCGACAACGCGGCGTGGCTGCTCTTCGCCAAAGAGAACGGCATCGCCACGTTCGACGACATGATTCCCGCCGCGTACAAGCCGGCGCTCTCGCAGCATCACCCGAAGGCCGCCTCGATCCCGCTGATGGCCTACACGATCCCGATCGAGGAGATCAAGCAAGCCGTCGCCGAAGGCGCCTTTTTCATGAAGATCAAAATCGGTCAGAAGGGCACGCAGGCGGAGATGCTGGAAAAGGACATGGCCCGCGTGAGCGCCATCCACGCGGCGCTCGCCGGGTGCCGCACTCCCTACACGAAGAGCGGGAAACTGCCGTATTATTTCGACGCGAACGGTCGCTATGAAAAGAAGGAGACGTTGCTGCGGCTGATCGATCACACGAAGAAAATCGGTGCCTTCGATCAGATCGCCATCATCGAAGAGCCGTTCGACGAAACGCGCGAGATCGACGTGAGCGACATCCCGGTGCGGCTGGCTGCCGACGAGAGTGCGCACACGGACAGAGACGCGGTCGTCCGCATCCAAATGGGCTATAAGGCAATCGCGCTGAAAGCGATCGCGAAAACGCTGAGCATGACCATGAAGATCGCCCAGGCGGCGCACGACCGGGACATCCCTTGTTTCTGTGCGGACTTGACGGTCAATCCGATCCTCGTGGAGTGGAACAAGTGCGTGGCGGCACGTCTGAAATCCTTCCCGGGGATGGAAGGCCTGGGCCTCGTCGAAACGAACGGGCACCAGAACTACCGGAACTGGGCGACGATGCGCAGCTATCATCCGTATCCCGACGCGCCCTGGTCAAAGACCGACCGCGGCGTATTCAATCTGGACGCGGACTACTACGCGAAAAGCGGCGGGATCTTCGCGCCTCTGCCGCATTACGAAGCGATGTTCCCCCAGGGTTAGCCGCCCGATCCGAAAACGATCTCCTCGCACCTCACGTGCGCGCGGCCGGCGGCTGGAGGAAGCGCCGCCAGCAAGCCGCGGAGCTGGGCTTTGGGAGAAAAGCAAATCGCGAGCGAAGCGCCCCCCTCTTCGGGATTGATCCCAACAGAGTATACGGCGCGTTTCTTTGCGGCGGCGGGAGCGAGGTCGAGCCTCCACGCGTCGGCTTCACGGCGCAAGGTGTGCGGCAAATGCAACGTCTTGAGCCAGGCGCTGGCCTGTTGCGCGGCATCGCGGGGCTCCAACATCGTATGGACTTTCCATGTGGCCCGCGCGAAAACGCCCGGACCGAACCCGTCCGGGGGCATTTCCCGGAGGTTCAGTTCAGCGATGTCGGCCGCAGCGAACGCGCCGCTGTCCCACGTCTTGATGGCCAGCACGGTCTCGCCTTCCGGAATCACGAGACGATCGCCGTTGTCGCCGAAAGCGAACAACGCTTCTTCCACCGCCAACAGCGTATCCGTCAAGCGGGGATGCCGCTCCAGGATGATCTGCATAAGCCGCGCGGAAACCCAGCGGGGCGAGTGCCCCGCGAACCCGGCGGGCAGCGTGGCCCGCCGGAAAACCGGGGCCAACCGGCGTTTCTCGGCCTCAATGCGCGCGACGGCGGCGACGGTTTCCGCCGAGATGTGCGGCGTGCGCTCGCGTCCGGTGATCGCGGCGCGCTCGTCCGCGTCCGCACACGCGCCGCAGCCGAGACAGGACGCCCCTAAGCAGTACCCCCCATCGAGAGCGGCCCGCGCCTCTTCCCAACGGCGTTTCAGAAACGTTTCCGACACGGCGCGCCGCACGAATGGAAACGGGGCCGGCCGGGACATCGCCGCCTCGTCCACGCGGACCGCGGCACGCACCTGCGCCGCTTCCGAAAGACGCCACGGCCCATGAAAGCTGAGCCCGCCGCAGGCCAGCGCCACAACCGCATCGGCGTGCCCGTGCCCGCACGCCGCAAGCAGTTGCGTGCCGAGGTAGTCGGGCCACTCGAAGGCGAAACGGCACTCCAGCTGCGCCCGACGGCAGGCCGCGGCCGCGCCGTCCACCGCGAAGCGCCACTCCGCCTCGTCCAAAAACAGCCGGTCGCACGCCAGAGGCGTATTGGGCATGCGGACCAGCCGCCCAAAGCTCAGCACCACGCGCGTCCCCGCATTCGGCCGCCCGAGCCAGCCTTTGAGGCGCATGCAGAAGTCGCTGAACGCCTCAAGGTCTTCCGGCGTCTCGTAGGCGGTGAGAATGAAGAACAGTTTCAGCTCGCGGACGCGGCGGTCCAGCAGCGTTCGGATGGCGCTGGACAGATCGTTGTCCGAAAGGGACTTCGAGAGAAACGCCCTCAGCCGGGCGCTGATGCCCTCGATGCCGAGGGTGTAGGAACTTTTGCCGGCCGCGCGCTCGAGGTCGACAATCTCCGGGCAGGCGGCGATCCCGTCGGCACGCTGGCTCTTGAAGGAAATCTGGTCGAATAGCCGGGCGCTCTGCACGACCAGCTCGCAGAGGTCCGTGTAGTGGTTCAGGTTGAAGGCGTCCAGTTCGGCGACGCGTGCTCCGCAGACCCGCTTGAGGCTCCGCGCCTGCGCCAACACATCGGCAGCCGAATGCTCGCGGTATGGCTTGCGCTCGTATCCCTCGAAACAGAAGGAGCAGAACGCGGCGCAGCCGAGGCCGACGGTCACCCGAACGGTGCCCGAAGACTCGGTGTCGGTCAACGGCAGAAGCGCGGCCGGCGGCGGCGGCGTGCGGGCCACGGCCTGGCGGACCGGCACGAGGGGAACGGCGCCCGAAACCCAAAAGCCGTCGAGCCCTTCCGCCGCCTGGAAGAGTCGCGCACGTTTATCGCCGCAGGTGCCCGGCCACCGCGCGACAAAGCGCGGCAGGCTCTCCTCCGCCTCACCGAAGAAAAAGGCGTCCGGCACGGCAGTGCCGTCCTGGCGGACGAGGCACTGCGCCGCGAATGCGTTGGAACCGCCCAGCAGGATCGGCGGGAACGTCGCGGGGCGCTCAGGCGCCCACGGCGCGATGCCGTTGGCGTGAAGCAGCCATGGCAGATTGACGGTCTCCTGGACAAACGAGTCGGTGACAAAGATCAGGTCGAAAGCGGCGAGGCCGCACCCCGAAAAAAGTCCGGCCGCAGCCGGCGCACGTTTCGGCGGCAGAAACGCGAAATCGATCTCGGCCTCCGGCACGGCCGAACGCACCAGATCCGCCAGCAGGCGATGCGTGGACGAGGCCGCCGTGTCGCGCAGCGAGGATAATCGTAGCAGGAGAACCTTCATAGTGAAATGCAGCGTATTGTTGCGTGCCGGTAAAAGGTAACGTGTTTGGCCATGGGTTGTCAAACCCGCACCGCCGCGGCCTCGCCGCGGCGCTATTCAGTTTCAAACAGAATCTCACACTTCGCCGATTCCGGCCACTTCCGTCTTGATAATGAGGCCATCCTCGCGCTATTCTTTCCGCTAAACATACGGCTTGTTTCAAGCCGGTCAACAACGAGGTGTGTGTATGTCTAAGAAAGGGTTCAACATTGACCCCGTGACGTTGCGCTCCATGCCGTTCTGGTGTGTCGGCAATCCGCTGGGCGACCCGTTCGGCGGCCCGGTGCTGCCGAAGATCGACTCCGTCGAAGTGGCCAGGATTCTGGCCGCGGCCGCGGACGAGGGCCTGATCGAGGCCACGTCGTTTCACGACGACGATCTGGTGCCGTGGGATCCGGAGCACCCGAACGACGATCTCGACCCGAAGAGCGAGGTCTACGCCACGCTCCGCACGATCAAAAAGATTCTCGACGACGCAGGGCTGAAGGTCAACACGGCGACGTGCGGGCTGCACGGCCACAAGCTGTTCCGCAAGGGCGGACTGACCAACCCCGATCCGAAAATCCGCGCTCTGGCGAAGAAGAAGGTCCAGCGCACACTGCGCATCGGCGCGCTCTTCGGCGCGAAACACTACACCTACTGGGTGGCGCGCGACGGCTTTGAAGTGCCGGTGAACGTGGACTGGAAGAACGTCTACAAATGGCTGGCTGACGGACTCGATTCCGTCTACGACTACATCCGCACGAAGAAGCTGACGAACTATGTGGGCGCGACGATCGAGCCCAAGCCGAACGAGCCGCGCGGCCACATGTTCCTGCCGACCTCGGGGCATGCGGTGGGCTTCATTTTCGGCCACCTCAAGCACCCCGAATTCTTCGGCGTGAACCCGGAACTGCTGCAGCACGAGAGCATGGCGCTCCTGAACGCCGTGCATACGGTCGGCTATCTGACCAGCATGAAGAAACTTTTTTTCCTGCACTTCGGCAGTCAGATCAAGGCGCAGTTCGACAACGACTTCCCGCCGCTCATCGGGCCCGAGGGGCTCAAGGAAACGGTGCAGATGTTCTGGGCGCTGCGCAAGGTCGGCTGGAAGGGCGTGGTGGAATACGACTGCCACATGCTGCGCGCCGACGGCGACCCCGATGACCCGATCGGATGCCGCAAAGCCTTCATCCGCGACTGCACGCAGGCCCTGGCCACGGCGCTGTTGCTGGCGGACCGCGTGATGGAACTCGACACGGCCAAGCTGAGCGACGCGCAGGCAGACCTGACGGCGACTGCGCTGATGTGCAAGCTGGACAAGAACACCATCACGCAGTGGATGTCGACGAAGTAGTCTGGCCACAACGAGGAAGGCCTTCAGGCTGCCCGAGCCGCCGGCTTTGCTGAAGCGGCGCACAGCCTGATTGCCTTCAGATTTTTCTCACCGCAACGGGCGAAGAATGAAGTTACATGCAGAGTGCGAGGGGACCGGCGAAGCGATCGTGATTCTGCACGGCCTGATGGGCTCAAGCGAGAACTGGCGCGGCGTGCGCGCCGCGCTGGCGGACCGCCGGCGCATAGTCTGCCTCGACCTGCCCAACCACGGCCGGTCTTCGCACGTCGCCTTTTTCGACCTGCGCAGCATGGGCGACGACGTGGCCGAAACGCTGGAGTCGCTGGGCGTCGGCCGCGCGGTGGTGATGGGGCACTCGCTGGGCGGCAAGGTCGCGATGCAGATGGCGTCGGACCACGCGGACCGTCTTCGCGGCCTCGTGGTGGTCGACATTTCGCCGCGCGCGATCCAGCCCGTCCATCTTTTCGTGCTGCGGGCCTGCCAGCAGCTCGACCTCGCCTCAGCCACGCGGCGCAGCGAACTGGACGCGGCTTTGGCGCGCTCCGTGCCGCAACAGGCGACGCGCGATTTCCTGCTGAAGAATATCGTCCGCGACCGGGACGGCCGCTTCGCCTGGCGGGTGCCGCTGCAGGCGCTGATCGACAATTACCGGACGGTGAGCGATGCGCCGCCGTTGATCGCGCCGTACGAGGGACCGGCGCTCTTCGTGGCGGGCGAGACCTCGCCCTTCCGGCTCATGGCCGACGAAGCCCTGATCCGAGGCTGGTTTCCGGCAGCCGATTTCGTCACGATTCCCGGCGCGGGCCATCTGGTCCACGCCGACCAGCCGGACGTTTTCGTCGCGCAGGTGCGGGCTTTTTTGGATCGGCTGGAAAACTGAATATGCGAAAGGGAATGTCATGTTCCAGCAAACGTGTCGCCGCATCCGCCCATCGTTAGCCGTGTGGGTTTGCGTTTGCGGATTGCCGCTCCTCCACCTTGCGACACTCCGTGCCGCGCCGCCCCCGGCCCCTGCCGCCCTGACGACGAAACAGCCGGAACACGGCCCCCGCTTGACCGATCCGCAATTCTTTTCCATGGTGGATTTGGAACGCGCGGACCTAACGACGGTGAAAGAAGCCGTAGCGAAATCGGACTGGCCTGCGGCGAAACACGCTTTCGCGGAGCACATGCGCAGCCGCAAAACACCGAAATGGACGTTCGATCCGGGCCGGGCGGGCAACGACAAGAAGGCGCGCGTCAAAGGCGCGGAAAACGCCCTCCGGCACCGGCTGACGAGCATCGGCATCGAGTGGCAGTTCGGCGAAACGATTGATTGGTCGTTCAATCCCACCGCGCGGCCCGATTCGAAGTGGCCGAGAAACCACGAATGGACGTGGCAGCTGAGCCGGCATGCGATGTGGAAAGACCTGGGCCGCGCCTTTTATGCGACGGGAGACGAAAAGTACGCGGCGGAATTTGTGGCCCAGCTCGAAAGCTGGGTGCACGACTGTCCCGTCCCCGTGAAGAAGGCGGACAACCGCGCCTTCTCGCGCTGGCGCACGATCGAAGCCGGAATCCGCGCCGGATCGGTATGGCCCGACGTCTATCACCTTTTCCTTTCCGCCAAATCTTTCGATGATGATGCGCTGGTTCTCTTCCTGAAAAGTTATGCCGAGCACGCGCTTTACCTGATGGCGTTCCACACGAGCGGCAATTGGCTGACGATGGAGGCAAACGGGCTTTACCACGCGGGCGCGCTGTTTCCAGAGTTCAGCGATGCCCGACTCTGGCGGGAAACGGCCCTGTCCCGCCTGTCCCAAGAGCTCGACATCCAGGTCTACCCCGACGGCGCGCAAGTCGAGCTGGCGCCCGGATACCACGGGGTGTCGGTCCAAAATTTCCTCGGCCCGGTAAACCTGGAGCCGCTGACCGGCTGCAGGGTGCCAAAAGACTACACGGCGAAAATGGAGAAGATGTTCGACTACTTCCTGTACTCCATGCAGCCCACCCGCAGGACGCCGGCGCTGAACGACTCCGGCGAGGGCTCGGTGGAACGCTGGATGAAAACCGGCTGCGATCTTTTCCCGCACCGCGAAGATTTCCGCTGGGTGGCGACCGACGGAAAAGAAGGCGCGGCACCTGCACAGACGTCATACCGCTTCCCGTATGCGGGACAATGCCTGATGCGGAGCGGCTGGGACCGGAAGGCCCTCTGGCTCTGCATTGAAGTCGGGCCGTTCGGGTATGGCCACCAGCACGAAGACAAGCTGGGCGTGACCCTGACGGCCTTCGGCAAAGCCCTGCTGGTCGAAGGCGGCGTCTATACCTACGACGCGAGCGAATGGAGGCGGTATGTGCTGAGCAGCCGCGCGCACAACGTGGTCTTGGCCGACGGGCTGGAGCAGTGCCGCAGGAAAGAGCCCAAAGAAACCTATGTGGTCAAAGCGCCGCTGCCGCATGTGTGGGAAAGCAATGCGACGTTCGACCACGCGGCCGCGGTCTATGCCGAGGGCTGGGGCACAAACGCCGTGCGTCTGCTCAAACACACGCGGCACACATTTTTTGTGAAACCTGACCTCTTTGTCATCGCCGACGAACTGGATCCCGCAGACGGCCAGCCTCACACCTACGAAACGCTCTTCCACCTTGACGCGGAAGGCGCGAACGCGGAAGGGCTTCAAGTCACCACGCTGGGCGACGGCCCAGTCCTCACGATCACGGCGTACGGCGCCGATGGCGTGATGATCGTCAAAGGGCAGAAAGAACCTGTCGTTCAGGGATGGCTGCCGGACTCTTCGTCCGGCTACGGAGGCATCCGTCCCATCCCGACCGCAATCTATCGGAAACAGTCCCAAGGCAAGACGCTCCTGCTCTACGCGCTCTACCCGAGCGCGGCACCGGCCCCCAGCCCTGTGAAAAACCTGCAGGTCATCGGCGACGTCCTCACGGTAACACGCGCGGACGGATCGGTTACGCATTTCCGCTTCTTGCGAGAAATGGAACACGAAACGATTCCCGCAACCCGTTAATCACATGAAAATATGCTGGCGATTATTACCTTCACTGACAACTGTGTTATCCTCGCTTCTTGCAGCGCGAGGAGATAGCGTCCTTGCCGAGCAGGACAATCAAGGCTTTGCCGCGACACGCGGCGGAGCGGGCGGACAAATCATCCGCGTCACAAACCTCAGTGCCGAGGGCGCTGGCTCGCTGCGCGCGGCGGTGGAGACCAAGGGGCCTCGGATCGTCGTGTTCGAGGTCAGCGGCGTCATCGACTTGAACAAGCGGGCGCTCAAGATCACAGAGCCCTTTGTCACGGTTGCGGGCCAGACCGCCCCGTCCCCGGGCATCACCCTGATTCGAGGCTCAGTCTCCATCTACACGCACGATGTCCTAGTGCGGCACCTCCGCATCCGTCCAGGCGACGCTGGAGCCCCCAAGCGTAGCGGATGGGAACCGGACGGCCTGTGCGCAGCGGGCGGCTCGGCGTACAATATCGTCGTGGACCATTGTTCGCTGAGCTGGGCCGTGGATGAGAACTTAAGCGCATCCGGGCCTCGGCTGGAGGGGCCGCAGGCCACGGCCCACAGGATCACTTTCAGCAACTGTATCATCGCCGAGGGCCTCAGCCGTTCCACGCACGAGAAAGGCGAGCATTCGAAAGGGTCGCTGATTCACGACTGTTGCCAAGGCATCGCGATCATCGGCAACCTGTATGCGCACAATGTCCAAAGAAACCCCTATTTTAAGGCGCACTGCACCGGCGTGATCGTCAACAACGTGATCTACGATCCGGGTTCGACGGCGATCCAACTCAACTATTCGCAAAAGGAGTGGAAAGGTGCAAAATTCGCTCCGGCTAACTGCCGCGTAAGTATCGTCGGCAATGTGCTTCTGCACGGCGCCAGCACAAAACCCCATTTGGCGCTGGTCGCCAGTAAAGGGGACGCCTATCTCGAAGACAACCTCGCGTTCAAACGTGACGGATCTCCGGCGCCATTACTCTCTGGCGCCGTTAACATTCTGAAAGAAAAGCCGGTCTGGCCTGACGGACTGTGCCCCCTGCCTTCCGGCGACGTCGTCGCGTCTGTGATCCGGCACGCCGGCGCGCGGCCGAAAGACCGGGACACCATCGACCAGCGGATCATCCGCAACTTGATCGAACGTAAGGGACGCGTCATCGACTCGCAGGACGAGGTCGGCGGATATCCTTCGTCCGTCTCGCAAACGCAGAGGCTCGACATTCCTTCCGATCATGTCGACGCATGGCTGTCCGCGACAGCGGCCGCTCTGGAATAGGGTCTACGAAACGCGCAAGAACGTTGCCGCCATCTGAAGCAATCCGGGCCAGAACAGTCCCCATCATTTCTTCTGGTAGATCCGTACGTAATCGATCTCACAAGTCTGAGGGAAGACGCTGTCGTCGATGCCTTTCTGCCCGCCCCAGCTGCCGCCGATCGCGAGGTTCATCAGCAAGTAGTGCGGTTTGTGGAAGGGATTTTTATCGCCGGCACCGGCCTTGTCGACCGGATACGTGAAATATTTGTTCTGGTCGTAGTAGAAGTCCATCCGTTCGGCAAACCACTCCACCGCGTAGACGTGGAAACCGTCAGCCGGAGCTTGACCGGACAGATTGCCGCCGAGCGAAGCGTGCTTGCCCTTCTCCACGCCGAACCAGTGGACCGTCGCGAACACCTTGGACGGCTCGTGGCCGACCGCCTCCATGATGTCGATCTCGCCGCACTTGGGCCAGCCAACCGCATGGATGTTCGTACCGAGCATCCAGATCGCGGGCCACATGCCGCGCCCTTTCGGCAACTTGGCCCGCACTTCGACTCGGCCGTAGGTTGTCGCGAACAGCCCTTCCGTCGTGACGCTCGCCGCCGTGTATTGCGCCGTCTTTCCGTCCGGACCTTTGTACGCTTCCTTGCGGCCCTCGATGATCAGCTTGCCGTCCTCGACGCGCGCGTTCTCTTTCCGCGCCGCCGTGTAGTACTGCGCCTCCTTGTTGCGCACGAAGCCCTTCTCATAGGTCCACTTCGCCGCATCGGGCAACCCCGGCTTGTCGAATTCGTCCGACCAGACCAGCGTCCAGCCCGGAAGCGCCTGCGCCCCCGCAAAACCCGCCGCCAAGATACACATCACGATCGCCGTTTTCTTCATTGTGTCCCCCCCTTTTCGACTCACGACTCGCGCCCCGCGACACGCAGTCAGTTTCCAGTCACCAGTATCTACTCCACAACATAAACCTCTCCAAACACCTGTTTCGAAAGACTGCCGTCGGCCTTGAGCGGCACGTAGCGCAGCTCGACAAGGCCCTTCTTGGAAAGAACGACAGGCGCCATGTAAAGCGGCGAATTCGGATTGGGTGAACTCCCGTCCAGCGTGTAGCGCACCTGCACGGAGGGGTCCATCACGAGCCGAATCGCCGTCTTCACCAGCACGCGCCCGCCGGCCGGGTCCGCGCGCACGCGCCACGCCTCGGGCGGCAGTTCGGGCGCAAGACGGATGTCATCGAAGAGCGCTTCGAACGGACCGCCCCCTTTGCGCGTGTCGTAAGCGGCCATCACCGTCACGATGGTCGCCCCCGCAAACTTGCCGAGCGGCACCGTGAAGGACCGCCACACGCCGACCTCGCCGCGCTTGACTCCGGGGAAAGTCGGACGCCCCTCCGTGTCGGACGTGCCGCTCTCGCGCAGCGTCCTGCCGTCCGCGAAAACCAGATCGAGGCCCGTCCCGCGACCGTTCTCGTTGAGCGGCTTCATCCAGTAGGTCAGAGCGGTGTCGGGCAGGACGAAAACCGGCTTGTCGCTCACCACGTGATACACGAAGGCGTACGAGGGGTCGTCCGACACGCCTTGCAGCAGCACCGCGCGCGCGCCGCTGTGGGCATCCTTGCAGTCCACCGCGCCGCAACGGTTGGCGCTCACTTTACGGATGCCCCCACGCGACTTCACGACGGTGTCCGCCACGGCCTCCGGCTCGCCCGGCTCGAACGAACTCGCGTAAGCCGTCGGCACGCCTTTGGCGTCCAGCGCCGGCGGCCGCACCGAGGCGGAGTTGAAACCCTGGCACACCCGTACGGGATCGCCCTCGACGGCGAGCGGCCCGCGCTCGAAAACGGTGCCGACCACCTCCGCTTCGGCCGAGGCGGAGACCGCCACATGCGCGGGCAGGCTGCGGTCGAACACGCCGTTCACCGCCTCCAGCCGTCCGGCACGGACCTCGGCTGGCCCAGTCAAGGTGTTGAACTGCTCCAGGCGGACCAGGCCGCGGCCTTCCAGAAACGCTGTGGCAGGCCCCGCCCACATCTGCGAATTGACGAAACGCGCAGCGCCCTTGCTCTCGGGCAGGGTCACGATCGCGGCCTTGGCCCAATCGCCGAGCGACACGAGCTGCGCCAACGCGAAGTCGACCTGCGAACCGCGGCTCGTCGCCAACACCGCGGCGCGGCTGCCCGTGTCCGTGCCATGCATCAGCACCTGCGCCTTGACCTTGCCGTGGAAAGCGATCCCGTCGTAGGCGGCATAGAGGAAGGTGCCGCGCAACTGCTCGTCACGGCAATCCTTGAAAACCAGTCCCTCCAGATGCTCACGCTGGAACTGGATGATGGCGCCTCCCGCGTCACCCGTCTTGCCGCCCTCTGTGCGGGGCAGCCGCTGTGGCAGACGCGCCGCATAGTGCGGGTTGAACTGCACGTCCTCCACCCAGCCTTTTCCCTTACAGTTGCCCACGAACAGGCCGCGGCGGTACATTGACCCGGCCAGATAGGAGATGCGGTGACCGTCGCTGCGGTGCGTCGCGAAGTCGACCGCTTGCCACGCGTTGCCGATCGTCACATCGGTGAGCCAACACGCCTTGCCCATCGCGCGAACCGTCCACGGATACGGCACCGGCGCCTTCAGAGGCTGCTCCGGATACCAGAAGGTCAGCCCGCGAAGGCCGGAGCCGGACCGAAGGCTCACAAACGGCGCCCCGTCCTCTTGTCCCTTGCGGTGATAGACCATCAGCACCGAGCCCGCCGAAACCGTATGGTGCGGCACATCGGAGCAGCCGCGCAACTCAACCCCCTCCGGCACCGCGAGGTCGTGCCGGAACGCGTAGAGGCCCGCCGGCACATAGACCGTGCCGCCACCCTCGCTCTTGCCCGCCACATCCAGCGCCGCCTGAAACGCCGCCGCGTTGTCGGGATTCGCCGCCGAGGCGCCGAAGTCGGTCACCACAAACAGCGCGTCGGAAGCCGGGCGCGGGAACGCCATCGGCTCGGGCGCAACCGCGGCGGCCTCTCGGCGAAGGCTCGTCTGTCGCGCGCACACCATCACGTCGCCGTTCGTCGCCGCATGGGAAAGCTTTGCAACCTTCTCGTCGAACCCCAGCAGCCGGGCCCGCGTCACGTCGGCGCCGAGTTTGATCTCGCCCAGTGAAGAATCCTGCGCCAGCAGCTGGCCGCGCGCGAAATCGACCGCGCTGTTCGTCAGCGCGCAGCCTTGAAACGAGACCACACCCGCCCCCTCGTTGCGGCAGGCGCCGCTGAACCGGCTCGAGTGGAACTGCACGACCGCCTCGAAGGAAGGCTGCCCGTGAAAGGCAGATTCCGAACCTGAGAACGCGCACCCGTAGGCCGAAAAGCCCACCTGATTGAGCGCGGAAACCTCAAGGGCGCAAAGGCAACCCGTGACCTGGGAATCGGCCATCACGGCGTTGGTCGTACCGCGCTTGCCCTTGCGGAACACCAAGCCGCGGCGGTATCCGTCGATTTTCAGCCGCCAGATGTACTCCCAATCGCTGCGGCCGATATCGACGGCGAGGCTGTCCGCGCTCAGCAGATAACCGCACAGCGCCCCGCGTTCGGGACGTCCCGGCAGAGCGCTGGCCAGCCAAACCTCAGGGCAAAGCGTCACATCGCTGATACGCCCGATATCCGTGGTGCTGTCGATGGAAAGGCCCGTTTTCAACGCGCAGATGCGCACGTTCCGAAAGGTGTGCAGCTCGTTGCCGTCCGGCCCGATGCAGATCGCCTTCCACGCATTGACAAAGGAGCAGTCCGCAACCGTCTGGTTGTCGTTGGCCGGCATCTCCGCGTTCTTCACGGTCCACGGGTACGGCACCGGATCAGGAACGCGCTGATCGGGATGCCAGAAGGTCAAGCCGAGCAGTCCGCTGCCGCGCTCGATCGCAAAGGTGGCGGGAGCCTCTGCGTTGCCCTTGTCCACCGTGATCCGCAGCAACGTGCCGCGCGCGCAATCGGTCTCCGAACGGTCACCGCGCAGCGTGACGCCTTCGCGCACCACAACCCGCGACGCGATCGTGTACGCGCCGACAGGCAAGAACACCGTGCCGCCGCCCGCCTTCGCCACGCGGTCGACCGCGGCCTGGATCAGCGGTGCGGCATCCGTCTCGACCGAAGCCGGCGGCGCCAGCACCTCTTCCGCGACCATCACGTCACGCGTCGGGAACAGGGTTTTCACGGCCTGCGGAGCAGCCTGCGCGGTAACGACCGCGATCAACACGACCCCTACTGCCCCAAATATCCTCATACCACGGACCTTCCTTTTGGAGTGCGGTGACAAGCGCAGCACGGCATCGCTTTTCTTCACGCACGAGCAAAGCGGCGTCGCGCTGAATACCGCTTGCCGCCGCACACCAGATCCCGCTAGTCCCGCACGATTTTCACGCCGTCCGGCGCATCGATAGTGGTTTTGACCGTGCCGTCGGCCTGGCGCTCATGGCGGACCTTCACCACGCCCAGGGGCGTCGGGAGACTGCCCTCGGCCCACGTCAAATCGCCCAAGAAAGGTTTGACGCGCACAGTCTTGCACCCCACGTCCACAGGCTGAATACCGAGCACGTGATTGATCAGCCACGCGGCAGGCCCCGAGGACCAGCCGTGGCAGAGGCTGTGGCGGAACCCTTTGTAGCAGAACTCGCCGTAATCGCCGTGAATGTCCTTCTTGCCGGCCACCGGCAGTTCGTCGACCCGGAACGCGTTGTTGGTCCACGACACGTTGAAATCTTCCCAGAAGCTGGTGGCGCCCATGTCGAGCATGCCGCCCCAATAGTCGCGCACCGTATCGATGCCGCGCTGCACATCGCCGGCCTTGGCCATCGCCTCCAGCATGTAGTAGCCGTAGAAGGTCGAAACGCCCTGCACGCCGTTCTGCGAGAGCACCTGGGCATTCATCGCCTGGGCGTCGTTCAGCCCCGCCAGAGCCAACAGCGCCGCCACCTGCTTGCTGCCTTCGGGCGCTGGCTTGTACTGGCGCAGCCGCGCCGCGCCTGCCTGACACTGCGCTTCAAGCCCCGCATCGCCCAACGCGGAAGCGAGCCGCGCACCGTCCTCGAAGGTCATCAGCATCAGCGCCTGCATGCCCGCCGCCACCGCCTTGGGGTTGTGCTGCGTGGGCCAGTCCAGAAAGCCTCCCATGGTGCAGCGGTTGTCTGCGCCGATGAACTTCACCAGATTCGCGAAGACCGCCTTGATGTAGGCGTGCTGGGTCTTGAGATAGGCAAGGTCGCCCGTATAGCGGTACCAGTCGTGCTGGCAGCGGATCCACCACAGCGTATACGACGGCATCGTGTTCATCCATTTCTCGGGCGGCGTGGTCTCGCGCATGTAGTCGAGCGACGCCGGCAGAACGTCCTGCTTGCCGAAAACCGCCATGAGCGAAGAGACCTCGGGATGCATGTCGCCCATCCACACCAGCCGGTCGCGCTTGATGCCGTCCCAGATGTAATCCTGGCAGCAGAGATGGAGCGTGCGCACGGCGGTTGACCATACCTGATTCAGGCGCGCGTCGCTGCATGAGAACGCCCCCTGCTGAGCCATCGGACGCATGAGCGAAATGGCCCGGACCGATTCGAGGCTCAATACGCCTTTCGAGACCAGATCCACGCGCACGAACCGGAAACCGGTGTTGCCGACCTCGCGCATGCCGAGCCATGGCAGATCGATCACCCCGTCGCGGATCGCGTGGTCGTTGCACGCGCCGCGCTCGCCCAGTTCGGACATGGCTTCCGCCACCGACTCGCCGCAGCGCACGCGCACCTTGACGTTTTTCCCGCTGGGTCCACCCGAAGCCAGCTGTACCCCGCCATGCATCTCTCGGCCGAAATCCACCAGCACCGACGCGGGCGCGCCCTTGTTTTCCAACCGGCAACCTGAACCTGCCAAAAACAGACCTTCAGGAACCTGGCCGTGACGCTTCGCGAGCAGGATCTCGGCATTCGCCACCGACGATGACTCGCAGTTGGCCGAGATCCATACCACACGCGTCGGCATGACGAGCGTCCTCACGCGCGGATCGACCCGGTCGCTAGAACCGTCGGCAAGCGCGATCGCCCCCATCAATCCAACAAACAACTTCAGGCATAAACGACGCATAGAATCCACTCCCTTTCCACACTCATAACACCCTGAGAACGAATTTTGAAAGAATACCTTCCCGCGCCACTGTTGTCGAGGCTTCGGCCTTTATTTCCGCAGCTTCATGCGGCAAGGGCCGTCGGCCAGCAGGCGCAGTTCCGCGCACGTGGCGTCACTGTAGTTTTTGTAATCGACGCATTCGAGGCAGACGCCGTCCGCGCCCTCTTCCCATGCGATCCGCAACAGCCGTCCGGCGATCTTGTCGGCGGCTTGTCCCGTCGCTTTCTGGTACGAAGGAATGCCTTTCTTAGAATAGTCGTACATTTGCACGGGAAACAGCACCTGGCACTTTCCTTGGCACGCTGCGATCACGCCGCGGTAGATGTCGCGCGTGCTTTCGAACGGACGGTCTGCGTCCCAACTGACGTTCATTACCACCACGGCGTCGAGCACGCCCTCGCGGGCCAAGCGTCGCCAGTCCACCCCCTTTGTGAGCAAGGTCGCATCCGGTCCATCGCCTAACCTATCGACGTCCGAAATGCCAACCATCAGCCGCACCTTGCGGCCCGACGCATCCAGCCGCTTGCGCAGCGCCACGAAATACGCATGCGAGGTCTCCGCCACGAGCGCACACCACCGCGGATCCTTGGGATCGGCAGGAGGTTCGGTTCCATATTTCGCCCGCCACCGCTCCACTTCCGGACGCACATACTCGTACTCGGGGCTCCAGCCGCCAATGCGCCATGTGTCGACGAACAGATGGTCCGTCCCGCGCGCCAGCAACTCATCCGCCAACCGCAGCTTATGCGCCACGACCTCGGGATAAGCCAAGCTGCAGCGGCCGGACCAGACCTGCCCCTTCCCCGTCACGCCCCAATACTGAGGATGCTCAAAGTTCCAGGCCCCGAACGTCCAGCTCGCCCAATGCGTTTCTTCGAAAGGCCAATGTACACCGGCACGCAAGCCGCGTTCATGGCACACTCCGAGAATGTGGCGCAAGATGTCGGGTTCCGCCTCGTAATAGCGCAGCCAGCCATGCACCGCACGGTTGTCAGGCAGGCGCCGCTTGTCGAGCGGCGCCTGCACCCAAGGCGTCCTCTCCTCCGCGCTCTGATAGCGCATGGTCGCGCCGCCGCAATTGCGCCACAGGATGGTGTTCGCCCCCGTCAGCAGAACATGATCCAACACCGCCACGTTTCCCGTAGGCGTTTCCGTGTCAAAAAACAACCGTCCCTGCCGGTCTTGAACGGCCGCGAAATCGAAGCTGTCCACCAGCGCCGCCACTTCAAACCGTTCGGCCGCCCCGGCGAGCGAACAGCAGAAGCTTGCGACGACAACGAGGGCGAGGTCAAACCGTATCATTTCACCACCTCCTTAAACAGCGCTTCGCGTGTCGGCACGCACGGCACGCCCTTCGGGTAGCCGCGCCCGCACTCGAAACCCAGGACGCGCCCGTTGAACCGCATTCCGCCGTTCCACTGCTGCCCGAGGCTGACTTTCAGCGCCGGGCCGTAGGACATCGTCGCGCCGGAATTGCGCGCGCTTTGCAGCTTCCCGTTGAGGAACATGCGCACGGTTCCGTCGGCATCGCGTATCCCCAACACGGTGACCGGCTTGCCCGTTTCCACCGGCTGGTCAGACTCAACCCCGACAAATTGTCCTTTCGGGTCACGCGAGTTGAACCACAGCTTCCGGTTGTCCCGCACATAGACCTGCCACCCCAGCGCGTTTTCCGCATAGTTCCCAACCGCTGCGATATGCGTGCCTTGCTCGTGTGCGTCGACAACCAGCGTGACGCGCACAAAGAAAGCATCCGCACCGAAGTCGAGTCCTTTCGGACCATCGAACATCCAGCCGTTCGGTGCTGAACGCTTGCCGACAACGGTTGAACCGTTTGCCCCGATTAAGACCGCACGGTTTTCGAGCACCTGCAACCTTGCTTCGATTTGACCCGCGCCCGGCGTTGCTTCTGGCGGGAATGGCATCGGTGCTGCGCAACACGTAACCGGCATCCGATAGAGTTTGTAGCAGCCGGTTCGGTTGTTTTCAAAGACGATTTCTTTGCCGCTGGGTGACCAGCAGGGATTCCGCGTGTTGCCTTTGCCGGTGTCTAACCGAAGCACGCGTCCCGAATACGGTTCCAGCACACAGGCACCCCAGCCGGGATCGCCTTGGCGGAAACCGGTGAAGGCGATGAACCGTCCGTCGGGAGACCAGCGCGGCGCATAGGCGCTCATTTCGCTCGGCGTCAGGAAAACCGAGGAATCAAGATTCGTCGAAAAAGCCGCGCAAAGACGCCAGTTCTGCCGAAAGCTGTCGAGTTGCGCCCAGACCAGCTTGCTGCCGTCGGGCGACAGAGAGGGCTGAACCGCACCGACGGTGCCGCCATCCAGATGCAACACACACGCGGTGGAAACGGCAGGCGCAAGCGTAAGCCGCCAAAGCGAAGCGCTGTTGCCGGTGCAGTCGCGCGTCGACGCGTAATACACCGTTTTCCCGTCAGCCGCGACGCTCGGCGTGTAGTCGCGCCAATGGCCCTGCGTGAGTAGGCGCGTTTCACCTGTCGTTTGGAGCAGCCTCAAGCCGTATCCGCAATCCGTGTTCGCAGATTGCACCGCCGTGCCGCCCAGTTTCCCGAACGCGTAGACCAGCGCGCCGTCGGGAGTCCAAGCCGGATAACAGGCGTGGCCGGCGCCGTCTGCGGCGGCAGCGAGATGCCCGCTTGCCACATCCAGCACCATCACGTCCAGATCGCCCTTACGGTCGGTCTGAAAAGCGATCCGTTTGCCGTCCGGCGACCAGACAGCCTCGGTATCGTTCCCCGGGCCTGCCGTCAGCGATTGCACATGTCCCCAACGGCAGACAAAACGCGGCAGGTCGTCGTTGCTGCGGCATCCGGAAAGAATGCCGAGCGACAACGCGACCCATCCGAACCAGGCGCGTCCCGAAACGCACCGTCCCTGTTTTTGCAACCGGCCCTCCCTTTGGCGCATAACTCAAGCCCCCCTTTTTTCTAAACAAAAAACGCTTCTATTAATGCGGTTAGTTTGACACCATCCACCTGCCTTTGTAAAGTCACCAAATGACGGCTCAACTCCGGAGATTCCTGCCATGCGTACAAGTCTGTTCCTTATTCTTGTTTTCGCCGTGATCCGTACGGTGTTCGGCTTGCCGGAAATCGCAACCGTCACCGAGCCCGCCTGCAACGGCGAAACGGTCGTCATCACCGGCGAGGGCTTTACCGCCGGTAAGACGGTGGTGAAGGCATTCTGCCTCGGCGCCTACGACGCCCAGACCCCGCAGGACCCGCTGACGCTGCTCGGCGCCATCGGCCAACCGCCGGCGCTGCCGGACACGCCGCCGCCCGAAGCGCAAGCGTGCCCGGTCCTCGGCCAAGGCGAAGGCTTCCTCCAAACCGAGTTCCACTGCGTCGCCCAGCCGTGGGTCCGCGCCCCGTTCGCGTCCGCGGTATGGGTCGGCGACGGCACAACGTGGAGCAAGCCGCTGCTGGTGAACCGGCCGCAGGCCCAATGGCTCTATCCGCAGACCGCCGCGCCCGGCGAGGTCGTCCGCATCTTCGGGCGCACCTTCGCGTGGGGCCACCACCTGCCCTCCGCGCTCGCGGTCATCCGGCAGGCCGGCAACACGCAGGCGACCGCCCAGCGCGTCGCCGCGCAACACCACGAGGACGGCCACACCGAGCGCTGGTCCCTCAGCGTCTGGCTGCCGCCCGAGCTTGCGCCGGGCGAGTATGAGCTCGTGGTCCACGGCCGCCACGGCGGGGCGTACGGCTGGTCAGAGCCCCTTAAGCTGACCGTCGCCGCAAAGCCCGCCGCCCGCCGCACCGTGAACGCCCGCGATTTCGGCGCAAAGGGCGACGGCCTCAGCGACGACACCGCCGCGCTCGAAGCCGCGTTCAAGCAGGCCGCCGGCGGCAACCTGCTCCTGCCCCCTGGCACGTACGCCCTCACGCGCACGCTGGCCATCCCCGACGACACCGTGCTTCAGGGTGCCGGCCAGCAGCTGACCCTCATCGCCAATCTGCAAACGCCGTCGGTCGAGTCCCGCACGCTCTCCGAAACCCAGCCCGCCTTCCAAGGCCGCGACTTGCTGACCGGCATGAGCCGCTTCGCCCTGCGCGACCTCACGGTGCGCTTCATGCCCGCCGCCGGCTCCGCGCTGCGCATCGGCAAAGACCCGCTCTGGGCCGAGGACGTCTCGCTCTACCGCGTGCGCTTTGAAACGCAACAGGACTACGGCCCGGCCAAAGACAACCCCTACTGCGCGCGGCCGCTGAACATCGTCAAGGCCCGCCGCCTGAGCATGGTGCGCTGCGAGACCTACGGCCCCGGCGGCGTCAGCTGCGAGCGCAAAGTCGAGGAGAGCCTGTTCGCGCAGAACCGCTTCGTCACCGACCGCCGCTGGCGCGGCCACGTCTTCAAATTCTGGGGCGCGGAGCACGTGATCTTCGAGGACAACCTGATGACCGGCGACACGCGCGGCTTCGTGATGCAGACGCACTTCGGCGTGAACTACCAGAATTTCATCTCAGGCAACACCGTGGAGCGCACCGTGCTCGGCGGCAACGCCGGCGAGACCTACCTCATCGAGGGCGCCGGGCTGCTTTACGAGAGCCGCGTGGCGTCGGCGGACGCGACCTCGCTCAAGACCGAACGCTGGCCGAAGGTGCGCGGCAACGATGCGGCCGCCGCCGACTGCGTTGGGCGCTTCGTTGTCGTCGCCCGCGGCCGCGGGCTCGGCCAGTGGCGCCGCATTGCCGGCTGCGAGCCTGCGGCCCGCGAGCTGCGCGTCGACAAGCCGTGGCGCGTGACGCCCGACACCACCAGCGTAGTCGTGGTGATGAACGGGCTGATCGACACGGTTTTCGTGAACAACCAGGAGATCGACTGCGGCAAGGGACTGTATCTCTACGGCGCGGGCGCGGTCAACTGCGTGGTCGACCGCCACCTCTGCGACCGCACCCTGGGCGTCACGCTCCTGACCCACGACGACCGCCAGAGCGCCGACCCCGCGGCGCGCGAGACCGCGCCCGACTTCTTCAACCTGGTCCGCGACTGCCGCGTCCACGACGGCGGCGGGCTCCTCTGCAGCGCGGGCGGACGCCTGCCGCTGGAGAACGAGCCCTTTGCGCCGCTCGCCAACTTCGCCAACCGCCTCATCGAAAACGAGGTGCAGGGTGTCACTCCCTTCAGCGGCACGCAGTACGGCGCGAACTGGACCTGGGGCGGCGGCTGGGACAACGTGATGGCGGGCATCAGCGTGCTTCCCATGGACTTGGGCATCAAGCCCGGCGGCGGCACCAACGGACCCGCGCGCATCACGGGCAACGTCTTCCTCAACAACGGGGTCTCCGGCGCGCGCATCGGCGTCGGCATCAGCCAGCGCGCATCACACACGCTGCTCCAGCGCACCGCGTTCTACGACGTGGCCGTGCCGCTCGTCGACCGCGGCCAAGCCACGCAGAACCTCGACCCGGTGCTGCGCGCCGACGAAGCCTACACGCCCGAGCGCAGCCCGATCCGGTGAGGAGAGGAGGGCGGAGGGCGGAAGACGGAGGGCAGAGCAGCGAGAAGCGCGTTAGGCAGGAGAAGCGCGACAAGCGGGGAACAGAGGGCGGAAGACAGCGGGCATGTCGGCGATGTTCGATCTCATCGAGAACCAGGCGAGCGAGAGACACGTGCCGATCCGAGGTAGGGCGGTTTCTCCGAAACCGCCGAAAGGGATTGGATTGCGGCGGCGCAGGAGTGTACGCCCTACCGATAACGCGACACCTTTTTCAACGGGATGCCATGATTAACCGGCTGGAGAAGCTCACGGGCAAAGCCGCGAAGTCCCGGGGCCGGTGGCGGCGGCGACAAAGAACTGACGGCCGACGAATGGCTGGCCGTGGAGTTGAAGAAGGGCAAGTCAACCCGTTCACACTGGACGTCACCCACTGACAAAGACGGCGGCTGTATGCCGCCTTCTTTTATTTGTCCGTTTGTCCTGACCCCGTGACCATTTCAGCTCAGTGAGAGCAGTGGCAGCCCGACGGGCCTCCGTGGCCAGCGCACGTCGGCATCTCCAGTTGCTGCAGTTTTCCGGCTTGAAAAAGTCCAACAGCTGAGGCCACCGTCCCGGCCGGCGCCAGGCAAACCGTGATGCCCGCCTGCCGCAGCCCCATCAGTGCGCCTGGCCCGATCCCGCCCACCAGCACCGCATCGGGCCGCGCCCCCGCCAGTGCGGCCAAAGGACTGCACGCGCCGTGAACGTGCTCGCGATCGCCGTTTGACAAGCGCGCCACCGCCATCGTCTCGGTGTCTACCATCACAAAAGATTCGGCGGAGCCGAAATGGCCGTAAACTTGGCTTTCCAGCCCTTGATATTCTGCAACAGGTATACAGATCCTCATGACTACTCAGCATCCTTTCCGGCATCTTCCGTGCCGTCGTTTTCGATTGTCCATCCGCGCCGCCGCCCGCATCCGCACGGGCCGCGCCTTGCTCCGGCGCCTTCTCCGCGAGGCGTGCCGGCCGCTCCCTTCACGGTCACGACCCCTCCTTCCAGTCGGAGAGCCTTGCCGTGGATCAGGGCGTCGGCCGTTTTGCGCCGTGCCGCCTCCACAATTCGCGCGAAGGTCGCACGGGATATCCTCATTTGCTCTGCGGCCTGCACCTGATAGAGGCCCTCCAAATCGGCCAGCCGCAGCGCCTCGACCTCATCCAAGGTGAGGGTCACGACCTCCAGAGCGTGACAGGGAATGCCGGCCGGCTTGAAAAAGTCTGCGTTGGGACGGCCGCTGACGTGCCGCATGCAACAGGGTCTTGGCATACTCCCGGTCCTTTCCTTGGCAAATTTGATATGAGAATATGCTCATAACGTTGAGATGTCAACGCCACATTCGCGTGTGGCGCGTGGCACGGCCATGCACGCGAGCGCCTGGGCATCGGCCAGAGACACTCGCACCGAGTGCCGTAGAAAGTCGTGACACCTCCTTAAAGATTGGATTCTGCTGATAGTCGGCTTCAATCTCAATACCGTGAACCCAGTCGTTATGACTTCCGATTGTTGCAGCGTTGAAAGTGCGTCAAAGTCGTTCTTTGAGTAACTGTGTCAAGGCGCTCCGTGCCCAAGGCTTATACCTTTGGACCTCCGAGCGGCGGTTTCGGAGAAAACGCCCTACCTGTTTATGCGTTGGCGGCAAAATTGAGAGGTGAGTCGGCAGGGTCGTTTATCCGAAACGACCGTTCCTATGCATGCCAAAGCCAAAGGAATAAGCCCTGGCCCCTTCCGGGTGCGATTTAATTCTGTTGCAGGTTAAGCGGCAAGAAAGCGGTTGGATGCGCTCTGCCTTGGAATGCGGTGACAAGCGTAGCGCGGCACCGCTTTTCTCCCAGCCCATGCGAAAGCGGCGTCGCGCGGGATACCGCTTGCCGCACGCACTCCAGATCACGTTCACCGCTCGACCGACTGACATCCGGCAATCAGAAAAACACACGCCCAAGTGCCGACAATCGACCCTTGGGCGTTGAACGTTGGACGTTTTGTCCCGCTTACCGCTGCACGCGGGCGTTGCCCTTCCAGACGCTCCAGACCTGGTCCTCGTCAGCAGGCAAGGCGTAGTCGACCAGCATGGTCGTGGCCAGCGCGCCGCTGGCCCAGCCGAACTGGATCCACTTCTCGGGCTCCCAGCCCTTGAGGATCGCGTAGAGCATGCCGCCGACGAAGCCGTCGCCGCCGCCGATGCGGTCCATGACCGTGATGTGGCGCGGCTCGACCACGAACCACTCCTTGCCGGCCATCATCAGCGCGCCCCACTGGTGGTTGTTCGAGTCCTCGACCTCGCGCAGGGTCGTGCCGTAGGTCTGCGCGTTCGGATAGGCCTTCTTGACGCGCTTGATCATGCCCTTGAAACCTTCGATCTTGGCCTTGATGTCCTTGCCGCCCGCCTCAGGCCCCTTGATGCCGAGGCAGAGCTGGAAGTCCTCCTCGTTGCCCACGAGGATGTCGGCGAGGCCGGCGATCTCGGCAAAGATCGCGGAAAGCTCTTTCTCGCGGCCCTTCCAGAAAGAGGCGCGGTAGTTGAGGTCGAACGAGATCTTGGTGCCGTACTTCTTGGCGGCGCGGGCGAGCTCCAGGCAGAACTGGCTGGTCTCGGGCGACAGCGCGCCGATCAGGCCGGAAAGGTGGACGATCTGCACGCCCTCCTTGCCGAAGATGCGGTCCAGGTCGAAATCCTTGACGTTGAGCGTGCGGCCGACCTCGCCGGCGCGGTCGTTCCACACGCGCGGCCCGCGCGAGCCGAAGCCGCTGTCCGCGATGTTGATCTGGTGGCGGTAGCCCCACGGTCCGCCCTGCGCGACCTCGACGCCCTCGTAGTCCATGTGGCGGCTGCGCAGGTTGTCCTTGATCAGCTGCGCGATCGGGCTGCCCTTGACGAAGGTCGTCAGCACCTTGACCGGCAGGCCGAGGTAGGCGGCGACGCTGGCCACGTTCGTCTCGGCGCTGGTGGCCTGCATCATGAACGCGCCGCCGGTATGCACGGGCTGGCCGTTCATCGGCGTGATGCGGATGCCCATGCTCGTCGGAACCAACAGGGCGTACTTACAATTTTTCCTCAATTCGATATTCATTGCTTGCTCCTTTAGCCTTTCATCAACTAACCCGAAGTGACAACCGGCTTAAACGTCATTCGTCGGCCGTCCTTATATCAGCCGACCTGCCGTAAGTCAAGGGCATGCCAGCCCCTTATGGCGCGGCGCATCCCCGATTCACTGACTGAGCGCTTGAACAAGGCTGGTGTACCGACTTCAGTCGGCCGACGCGACCCGGGGCAGCCTAAAGGCGGGACACCAACATGGGGCGATGCGGAACGGACGTGTGCCGAATCGGCCCTGTGCCCCTTATGGCAATCACCGCTAATCCCCAACAAGTCAACGCGTTTCAAGGCTTTATTGATCGCAGAACAGCGTGACGCAAGATTTTCCGCAAACAATCGTATTGTTCGCTATCCGGCATGACCGCTGGACGGACTGCAGCCCCTTGTTGTTTGTGTGCGGCACGAAGTGCGAGCTGGAGGACGACACGTCCAGCCGCAACACATCGCCGGGGCTGATCCGGAAAGCGTGGTCCGAAAAACAGAACTCCACCGCCTTCTCCGTGCCCGGCGTGTACTTGGGCATCGCGTAACACAGCGACGTGATGTCGTCGCGAAGCGGATACGCCACGCCGTCTTTGACCAAGCTGAGCCGCACATAGAAACACGTGTCCTCGCAATCGGTTTTGCAGACAAGGCGGGCCGTCATACGCCCGCGCACATCCCACGTCTGCGTCAAAGGCGCAGAAAGGAAACTGATGACGTCGGGACGGAAGTCCGGCGGATCCTGCACGGGCATGCCGCCGAAATTCAGGCACAACCCGCCTTTGAACGGAACCGGCTTCTTCGGATCGTAGGCGTACGTGATGGCCGCGGGCGCTCCCGGCTGCGCGTCCAGTGTCCGGTTGTTCAGATAAAACGTGTGCGGGACGGGACCATTGACCAGTCTGTCCGTGTGGTGCCAGGCGTTTTCATAAAGCGCGTAATAGCTGGTTTTCCCCGGCTGGATGAAGGAAAGCGGCGTCCCTTTCCGGATATGATTGAACCACTGGAGGGTGCTGTCCGGGCTGGCCATCGCAAGCGATCCTCCGGGAAACTCGACCGGCATGTTCTCCTTTTTCTGATATTTCACCAGACCGTTTCCGCCGTGGTCGTATGCGCCGACGACCAGCGCGCACCGGGCGCGTTGGGCCGCGGGCATCCGCGCCCACATATCGAAGATGCCGCCGGTGTAGATATCGTACATGCCGGTCGTCAGCAGGATGGGAAACGTGGCCTTGGTGACCGCCTCATAGGAGTCGTAGCCGCCTTCGGAGGTCTTCCAGAACGGATCGTCCTCGCGGGGATGCTCGAACACCGCATCGAGCCACGGCACGGCTTCGCCGAAATACCGGCGGGAAAAATCGCAGAGCGGCAAGTCGAGGAACGACACGGACCGGTTGCGCTGCAGCTGCGTGTTCTTTTTCTTATAGCCGCCGATGAACCAGTTCCCGTGCAATCCGCTCTTAAAAAAACCATTCCGATACACGATGTTGTACCGGTTGCAGTCCTGGATTGCCAAGACGGCGCCTTTGATGTCCGGCGGGTTGGTGTCGATATACAGGAAGTGGACGCTGGACAAATAACTTCCGCCATTCAAAAAAATCTCGCCGTTGTAAAAGGGCAGCTTCCGTATCCACTCCAGAAACGCCAAACCGTCAGTGCGCTCCGTGGCATACGGGATCCAGTCGCCTTCGCTGCGCCCGCATCCCCGGCAGTGCTGCGTGATCCGAACGTAGCTGTCAGGCGTCCACGTCAACCCGGCGAACGTCTCGGGTTTGACCCGTTCGTCCTTGACGTACGGGTTGCGCTCAATAATGATCGGGCATTTCATCCCCGCGGGCGGCACCGCGCCAAACGTGTACAGCTTGACGCCGTCCGGCATGGGCACCATTTCCTCGAAATATCGGGCAGTAGAACCACCGGCAGAGACCGCTTCAATCACACGGATATCCGCCCGGAGCATCTGGGCAACCGTCAGAACACTCACGCAAACGTAGCTTGTAATCCCCCTCATCATACCCCCTGCTGATGTCTTTGCTTTCCGCACACGCACATTTTATAGCACTCATCGGCGCGTGGTGACAATTCGTATCTGTCGTTCATGTAATCGGCTGGTGGCTGGGGGTTTGGCAGGTGGGCGCGAGGGTAAGTGCAAGGGAGGGGATAATGGACCCTGTTGGTGTACCGGCTTGTTTAGCCGGCTGGTGCGGACCTGGCCGACTGAAGTCGGTACACCAGCCTGTACCGCTCCGTTTCCGCCATTCCTCGCGTTCGTCTGCCGCACCCCAGCCTCCAACCGATTACGTCGTTCATCTGGGCGGGCGCATCCCCGACACATTGTGGGATCTCTGACCAATCATTGACAAAGCGCAGCGCCTCTGGTTAATGTACCCGTTAACACTATGCACATCACCTATTCCTCAATGCTTTCCGCGCCGGTTATCGCGGCGCTTCAGTCGCGGGAGCGGTATATTCGTGCGGCGCTGACCGCCCTTCCCGCGGAGGGTTCATTCCACTGGACCGCGTGGCCCATGCGTGACGGTTCCGACTGCTACGTGCTGCGCCAGTCCGGCGACAACGACCGCTGCCTGGTCTGGTTCACCCAAAACGAAATTCAACGAAAATTCACCGAAGAGCGAATCACGGTCGAGATCCGCGAACAGAAACGCGTGACGCCGGGAAAAGAAGCGAACTGACCAACATGCACCTGAAAATTTTTGTTTTATCGGCCCTCGGCACGGTCCGGCTGGCGGCAGCCGCGATGACGGTCGGAGAGACTCGCTGCGAATACGCGGTGAACCCCGTCGGCATCGACACGTTGCAACCGCGCTTGAGCTGGAAGCTGACCGATCAGACGCGTAATCAGATCCAGACCGCGTATCAGATCCGCGTCGCGGAGACACAAGAAGCCCTCGAGAAAGGCGAAGGCCTGCTGTGGGACACCGACAAAACCGTCTCGAGCGACACCGCCCACATCGTCTACGAGGGTGCGCCCCTCCACGCCGGCATGCGCTGTTTCTGGCAGATCAGGGCGTGGGACCGCCAAGGCGCCCCCACACCGTGGAGCGCGCCCTCCTTTTGGCAGGTCGCATTGCTGACGGCGAACGACTGGAAAAATGCCCAGTGGATCGGGCCCGCCTCATCCGACACGCCGGAATGGCGCGACGTGACCCTTGTCGCGAACATCACGCTGAAAAAAGAGGCCTACGGGATTCTCTTCCGTGCCTGCGACGCAGCCAACGGCTACATGTGGCAACTCAATACGGCGATCGGTCGGGAGCCCCTGCTGCGGCCGCACATCCAGAAGAACGGCCAGTGGTCCATGCTGCCCGCGGTCCCGCTGCGGAAATTCATTGCGGCGGGTGACGAGCTGAAACCTCACCGCATTGAAATCGAAACGCGCGGGAACACCATCCGGACAAGGATCGACGGCAAAACGGTCGACGAACGTACCGACGACACTTTCGTTTCCGGCACAGTCGGGTTCCGCGCCGACAGCAAGGAGCAGTCCTCCGTCGACGACGTGACGGTCACCGACGCTTCTGGCAAAGTCCTGCTCAAAGAGGATTTCAACGGCAACAGCCCGGCGTTCCCCAAAGCCCAAACCGAGAAAGGGCAGCTCGCACTGCGCGGCACAACCTTGCTCCACAGGCCGCCTCTCGCGAAAGACTGCCCGCGCCTGCGCACGACGTTCACGTTGGAGAAGCCCGTGCGCCGCGCCACCGCCTCGGTCTGCGGCCTCGGCTTCTACGAACTCTACCTGAACGGGCAAAAGGCCGACGTCCGCGTTCTGGCACCGGCCAACACGCCCTATTCGCAGCGTCTGCTGTTCGACACGATCGACGTCACGTCGCTCGTCAAACGGGGTGCAAACGGCATCGGGCTCTGGCTAGCCGCCGGCTACTCCGACGACTACTCGCAGTGGGGCTGGAAATGGGAAGAAGCCAAACGGGCGATCCTGCAGCTCGACGTGGTTTTCGAGGACGGGACCGCCACGTCAGTGGTCACCGACGAGAGCTGGCGGACGGGCCAAAGCCCGCTGACCTTTGCCAGCCTCTATGACGGCGAAATCCATGACGCGACGCTGGAAACCCCCGGGTGGGCCGAAGCGTCTTTCGCCGCGACGGGGTGGCAGCCGGCCCGAATCGCCACCCCGCCCCCCGCCAAGCTCGTGCCGAACATCATGCCGCCGCTTCGCGTCACCCAAACGCTGCGCCCGATCCGTGTCGCAGAACCCAAGCCGGGGGTGTTCGTGTTCGACATGGGCCAGAACTTCGCGGGCTGGGTCCGTGTGCGCGCCAAAGGTCCGCGCGGCACGCGCATCACCCTGCGCCACAGCGAACTGCTCGGCCCGGACGGCATGCTCGACCCCTGGACGAACCGCCGCGCCAAAGCCACGGACACCTGCATCTTGGCCGGCGGGGAAACGGAAACGTACGAGCCGCGCTTCACCTACCACGGCTTCCGCTTCGTGGAGGTCTCCGGCTATCCGGGACGTCCCTCGCTGGACGACATCACGGGCTGCGTGGTCCATGCCGACGTGCAGCCGGCGGGCACGTTCGTCACCTCCGACGCAACCCTCAATCAGATCCACAGCAACTGCCTTTGGTCCATGCGAAGCAACCTCATGAGCATCCCGACCGACTGCTGCATGCGCGACGAGCGCACTCCCTGCCAGATGGACTCGCTCGCCTACGAAGAGAACGCGCTGTGCAATTTCGACATGAACCGCTACTACACCAAATGGCTCGACGATATCACCGGCGGACGCGGGAACCCCGACTGGAACGGCGATATGGTTTTTCTGCCTTGGCGACTCTACAGGCACTATGGCGACCTGCGGATCCTCGAGAAACACTTCGAGAACATGCGGGGCTTTGTCGAGCATCTCAGCGCAAAGACGCCCGGCCACATCTACACGGACGGATTCGGCGACTGGTGTCCGCCCAACGACGGCTCCTGGGACGGTTATCACGGCGACGTCACGGAGGTCAATACGTGCCTGTATGCGGCGCTCACGCGAATCGTCGCCGACACGGCCGCGCTTCTCGGGAAAGCCGACGACGCGGCACGTTTCGCCAAGCTTGCCGATGCCATCGCGGACGCGTTCAACGAAAAACGGTATGATGCGGCCCGCGCCGTCTACGGGGACGGCTCACAGACGACGGCGCTTCTGCCGCTCGCCTTCGGCCTTGTGCCCGAAGGACTTCGCGAGTCTGTTTTCGCGAGGCTCGTCGAGACGATCCGCACAAAAGATAAAGGGCGGCTGAACACCGGCATCTTCGGCACCCGCTATCTGGCCGACGTGCTGTGCGATTTCGGCGAAGCCGATCTCGCCCTGGGCATGCTGTCACAACCGGAGTATCCGGGCTTCGGCTTCCAGATCGCGCAAGGCGCGACAACGCTCTGGGAACAATGGAGCGTCAAAGGCGGCATGAACTCCCACAACCACGCGATGTTCGCGGGAGCAGGCACTTTCTTCTACACGCGACTGGCTGGCATCACGCCGTTAAAACCCGGATTTTCCGAAATCGCCATCAGCCCGACGATGCCGAAAAACCTGACGTTCGCAGAGGCCTCGCTGGAGACCATAAAGGGACGTGTCGCCGTACGCTGGCAACGTCAAGGCGAATCCGTGACAATCGATCTGACGATCCCGGTCAACGCCACGGCGCGCATGACGCTGCCTCCCGCAAGCCTCCTGATAAAAAAAGGCGCCGGCTTGACGTTGGCGGGTAAAGATAACGGCAGGAATGTCTACTCAGCCGGCTCAGGATCTTATCAAGTAACCTGCAAACAGCCGTAGCGGCTTAACCCCCATCGATTTCAATAGCGGCCCTTACGGCCGCGGGACCTTCTGCAGCTCGACGATCGCACGGGCCAGCTTGTCCCGGTGCGTTTCGATCGTGGCCGGATCGCGCGTAAAACTCGTCAGGCTCGCCGACACGTCCGCGGGCACGGCGAGCAACGCGGTCAGGTTCTCGCGCGTGCGCGGATCGAGCTTTGCGCCCTTCTCAGCCAGCAGCTTTTTCAGGATCACGAAATATTCATAATCCTCAAGCCCGTCCCGCAGCAACTCCAGCCGGTAACTGTCCACAGGGGCATCCAGCACAGGCCCGGCCGGCTTGCCGTCGGCTGCGGCCAACGGCGGATAGAGAAACCGCCCGTCTCCGTTGCCCCACGGCTGTTTCGTTCCCGGAGCAACCCCGTACCCCGACACCCAGCTCATGGGATCACGATACGGGTCCTGCGGACTCGCCGGATCCGGATACGCCGTGCCGCTGGTCCACCAGACCGTTTCCCAGATCAGGATGCCGGTCACGCGCTCGGCCCACGTCTGCCACAGCCACACGCGCATCTCGGTGCCAGGATGGTCGATGAACTCGGTCGCGTACGGCGCCTTGGGTCCGCAGCAGACATACCACCAGAACTGGTCGCCCGCGGCCCGCCGCTCCGCGAGGCCGGCCACGTTCAGCGAAGGCGTGAGCGGGCACCACAGGTTCGGCCCGTCAGCCAGCCCCTTTTCGACCTGCTCCGTCAGCATGCGGCGCAGCCCCGGCGCGTGCTTCTTCAGCTTGGCGAAGCCGTTCA
>DAOPZC010000041.1:0-45680 GCA_035353175.1 Kiritimatiellia bacterium
ACCGCCTGCTGCACTACAACTTCTCGGGCAACGAGACGTGGCAGAAGAACCGCCCGCTGCGCGACATCCGCTTCGAGAACATCACGGCGTCCGGCGTGAGCATGCCGCTCGACGTGTACGGCGACACGAACACGCCGGTGATCGTCGAGATGAAAAACGTGGACTTCACCTTCCGCCCGGGCTTCGACGCCGTCAGCTTCATCCACGCCTGCAACTACGAGCGGATCACGCTGGACAACGTGAGCGTCAAAGGGGCGGGGAAGGCGCCGCTGATCAAAACGTGGAGCGCGGGCAAGGTCGAGCTGAAGAACGTCAAGTGCGACATCCCGGAGGAACGGAAAATCGTTCCGGCGGCAGAGCCCTTCTACAGCAGGCCGATATAACTGCGCGAAAACCGCTCAATCCAAGGGGAAGACGATGCGATCCATGCGGGGGACGGCGGAAGACGGGGCCTGTGAAGGCGGGTCCCGAAGGTGTCGGCTTCTCAGCAACGCGGGCGCGGCGCTGCTGGCGCTGGGATTGACCGGGTTCGTCCCTTCCTGCGCCTGGGAAAGCGGCCGCAGGCCGGAGCCTACTGCAGGCCCGGCGTCCGGCGCCGTTTACAAGGACTCGGTGTGGGGCATGGGCACGCGGATTCCGGCCGTCTTTCCCAACGGCACGCCGGCGCGGCCGGACTGGGTCCACAAGCTGAACGGCTTCTACCAGCTCCGCATCGACACGTTTGCGAAGCCGCAGGGCGGCGAGTCGTTCATCGCCGCCGCCGCGAAGCGGCTCGGCTACCTGTCGGATCTCGGCGTCAACGGCATTCTCCTCAATCCGGTCGCCTTCCGCGGCGGGCAAGGGAAGGACCCTGCGTTCTTCAATTTCTACGGCGTGTCCGATCCCGAGACGCTGGACCCTTATTTGGGGACGCCGGAGGAGTTCGCGCGGTTCGTGAGGCAGGCGCACGAACGGGGCTTGAAGGTCCTTCTCGACGTGGTGCCGCACGGCGTGGTCTTCGGCAGCCCGCTGCTCTCCGCCCATCCCGAGTGGTTCAAGAAGGACGCGGGCGGAAAGATCGTCGGGACGTGGGGGATGGCCGACTTCGATTTCACGCGGCCGGACGTGCGCGCGTGGTGGATCGGCACGATGTGCGCGAAATGGGCGCTGCGATACGACTTGGACGGCTTCCGCTGCGACTGCGAGCCCACGGTCTCGGGCTATGATCTCTGGGACAAGGTCAGGCTCCGGTGCGAGGCTGCCGGACATCCGGTTCTGGTCATGTCCGAGGGCCGAAGCCCCGAGCGTAAACTGGCTTATCACATCGGGCAGATGGATTACGCCGGCGACCGCTTTCAGGGGCTCGATCTCGCCGACGAGATGAAGGCGCTCGACGAGACCTATTACGCCGTCGAGATCTCCTCTCACGATTACCTGAAGTTCACGTCCGAGGGGAGGCCCGTGGCGTTCGGCGCGCTGCTCTCGCCGTTCACGCCGCTTTGGCGCATGGGCGACGAGTTCAACGCGGCGATCGTTTACGCGACGGGCCGGACGCCCGCCGGGCTCGCCGTCGACAAGGCGTGGGGGATTAGCGATCAGGCTGGGGAGGGGGCCGTGAAAGGGCGGTTTAGGCCGTGCGTGCGCGGCGGATATCTCGCGCAGGATTTCGCGGTGAAAGGGACAACCGAGGTTTCCGTTCGCGTGAAGGCGGCCGGCAAGTTCCCCTCGAACAGGCTGAGGCTCACCCTGTTCCGCTCGGCCGCCTCGTACAAAATGTCCGACACGGTGAAGGGCAAGCCGCTTGCCCAAGCCGCGTTCAGCGGCTTCGGAGACGGGGCGTGGCTCGCGTTGAAGCTCGACGCCCTCGCCTACGGGCATTTTCTCTTGAGGCTTGACGAGGCCGAGGGGGACGTCGGCGCATACGGAGTCGAGAACAGCCGGTACGGGGGCAGCTTTCTGTCTTCCGACCCCCAGGCGCTGGCGAACGGGTTCGACATGGATCTGAGGGCGACGACGTTCTCCCAGAAATACGGGGAGGTCCTCTATTTCGCGGACCTCGATTGGGCGTCGCTTGAGGAGCCGGCCAAAGCCCGTCTCCGCGACCGCGTCAAGCGGATGATTGCGGTGAGGAAGAGCTACGACTATATCCTGTCCCCGTTTTGCGTCCGGATGAAGGACCGCAACGTCGCCAAGGTCGAGTCCCCTGGGAGCGATCTTCAAGCCTGCGCGTGCTTCAGGGGCAACCAGGCGATCGTCGTAGTCGGCAACAACGGGCCGGAGGCGCGCGCGGCGCGCCTCAGCCTTCGGCTCGCGGAGATGGGGCTGGAGGGTTATTCCAGCTACCGGGCCGCGAGCCTGCTGAATGACGGGGCCGACGTCCTTAAGCCTGTCGGGAGAGAGACGCTCTCAAGGTTTGAGGTGGCGCTGAAGCCGTGGGATGTCGAGGCGTTTCTCATCGAAGGGGTCGACGGCTGGAACCGGCTGTACGGAAAGGCGCCCGATGCGGGGCAGGCCGTTTCCGCGGGGTCGTCGCTGAGCCAGGGGTTCAGCGCGTCCGAGCCCTTTTCCAGACTGAGGATCAAGGCGTTCGGCTCGGCTGTGGGCGGCGGGCTGCGCGTGTCGATCGCGGCGGACGGCGCGGCGTCCGCCGCGCGTCGAGGCGGGTGTCCCGCCGTCTCCTGCGATTTTCCCGCCTTCGCGGACTCCGACTGGCTGGAGCTCACGTTCAAACGGCTCCCCGCGGGCAGCTACCGGTGGAGCGTCGAGGCGCTCGGAAGCGGGGCCGGCCCGCTCGGCGTCTGGAGGACGGACGGCGAAGGCCGGAGCCCGCTCCGCAGTTTTGCCGGGGACGCGCTTCTTTCAAACGGAAACTATATTGCTGAATGGCGGTAACCAGAGCCCGAATATAAAGGGAGCGGTCCGCATCTTCACGCCTCTGGAGGTGCGAAATTGCGGCGAGCAACGGATTGCGCTGGGGGCCTCTTTTTTGACATAATCCACCCAACCTGTGTTCCGGGGTGGAGCACGGGGATAGCAGAAAAGGGGTTATCCGTCATGATGCAGTTTTCTCGTCGCAATTTCCTCAAGACCGGTGCCGCCGGTTTGGCTTTGGCCTCCATGCCGTCGATCGTGTGCGCCGCTTCGGCCAAGCCGCAGGTCGGCGTGCAGCTCTACTCGGTGCGCAAGCTGTGCGAGAAGGATCTGGTCGGCACGCTCAAGGCCATCAAGGAGATGGGCTACGCGGGCGTCGAATTCGCGGGCTACTACGGCAAGAGCGCCCAAGAGCTGAAAAAGATGCTGGACGACAACGGCTTGGTCGCGTGCGGGACGCACACCGGTTTGGACACCATCAAGCCCGAGAACCTCGCGAAGACCATCGAGTTCAACCAGACCATCGGCAACAAGTACCTGATGGTGCCGGGCATGAAGGTCGAAAACACCGCGCAGGGCTGGATCGACACCGCCAAGCTCTTCTCCGGCGCGGCGGTCACGGCCAAGGCTGCGGGTATGGTTGTGGGCTATCACAACCACCAGCACGAGTTCAAAGACAAGTTCGACGGCAAATGCAAGTGGGATATCTTCTTCAGCAACGCCTCGGCGGACGTCTGCTCGCAGATGGACGTCGGGCACGTGGTCTCGGCCGGCGAAGATCCGGTCGCATGGCTTAAGAAATTCCCGAAGCGCTCGCGCACGCTGCACGCCAAGGAGATCTACCCCGGTCCCGGCATTCTGGGCCAGGTTCCGGAAGGCAAGCAGGGCGTGAAGTGGGACGAGGTCTTCGCCGCGACGGACGCGGACGCCGTGACCGACTGGTACATCGTCGAGAGCGAGGCGGACCCGAACACGCTGGAGAAGATCCGCGGCTGCATCGACTTCCTCAAGTCTAAAGGCCGCGCGTAAGCAAAGCTGAAAAGCGCATAAAAAAGAACGGCTCGCCCGCCAACCGGGCCAGCCGTTCTTTTTTGCTCTCTTCGTCGAGCCGTCGTTTAGATCAGGCCGCGCTGGATCATCACTTCCGCGATCTGCACGGCGTTCTGCGCCGCGCCCTTGCGGATGTTGTCGCCGCAGCAGAAGAGGGCCAAGCCGTTCTCCACGCTGGGGTCGATGCGGATCCGCCCGACGTTGACATCGTCCCCTCCGCCGGTGAAGAGCGGCATGGGGTACTGGCTGTTGGCGAGGTCGTCGATGACCTTCACGCCTTCCGTCTTGGCCAGGATCTCGCGCGCCATTTCCGGCGTCATCGGCGCGCTGAACTCGGCGTGGATCGCGATCGAGTGGGCGTAGAAGACCGGCACGCGCACGCAGGTGCTCGCGACCTTCAGGTCCGGGCAGCCGAGGATCTTGCGCGACTCGAAGGTCATCTTGGCCTCTTCGGTCGTGAAGCCGGGCATGTCCTTCTTGGCGCTGCCGATCTGCGGCAGCACGTTGAAGGCGATCTGGTGGGGATAGGCCTTGACGGCCAGTTCGCCGCCGTTCGCATAGGCGCGCACCTGCTGATCCAGCTCCTCGATCGCCGCGCGGCCGGTTCCGCTCACGGACTGGAACGTCACCGCCGTCATGTGTTTCAGGGGAACCTGCTTGTGGAGCGGCGCGATGCCCATCAGCGTGATGATCGTGCTGCAGTTGGGGTTCGCGATGAAGCCCTGGTGCTTGTCGAGCGCCTCGGGGTTGATCTCGGGGACCACCAGCGGCACGCGGTCGTCCATGCGGAAATCGTCGCCGTTGTCGATGACCACGCAGCCGCGCTTGACCGCTTCCCAGCCGAATTGCTTGGACGCGCCCTTCGAGCCTTCCGTGCCCGCGAAGAGCACGATGTCCAGGCCGTCGAACGCTTCGGGCTTGGCTTCGAGCACATGGAACGTCTCGCCCGCCACCTCTTCGTCGCGCTCGCGCGTGGCAAGGATGCGGATCTCACTGGCGGGGAATTTCCGCTGGCGGAGAACTTTGACCATCTCCGTGCCCACCGCACCGATTCCGACCAGACCGACTTTGTACTGCTTCATGTGCAACCCCTTCACTTTCTTGGAAAAAACGGGGTCGAATCATACCACATCGGGCAGATTCCGCAATTGCAATCTCGTTTTCGCGCATCCTGGTTTGACTGATAAATGATTGCAAAAGGGCATACATCGTCCCGCATTTCTGTGGTCCTTACCCATCCACGAGGGTTGTCGGTCCGGGTCCGTCCCATGATGGGGCACGCACACCATTGCGCGTGCAACGAAGAACGAAAGGGATGTTCCCCCCAGCCCCGTACCTTTTTCGTACCATGAGAGCTCTCCTTTTACCTTTCTGGGCGCGATTTCGTCCAAGCTCCGTTTATGGCCGTTTTCACTGGAATTCAACCCGCTGTGGTGATAAGGTACGACAGCATGATGACCGTGTACCGCCTTTCCATGGTGATTTCGTGGCAATAGACGTTTAAAGACACGCATGAACCTGACTGACTATCACGCCAAATATTACGCTTACGAGTTGACCAAACGGTGCTCGTCCGACAGTCTTGAAAAACTGGCGGGCGCGGTAAGACCAACAGTTGGTTGCAGAAATACCGCCTGACGGAGGCTGCGAAACGTCTGTTGGAGAAGGCGGAATGCCCGCGGCTTTAAAGAGTGTAACTTCATGTTGCGGAGATAAAATATGCCGAATCACAGTTTTCACCAAAAGGAGTTTGCGGAGAGCACGAAGACCAAGCTTGCGTTGTTCCGGGGCTATCTGGAAGCATGGCTTCCCGTTTTCTTGAATAGTCCTGATAGGTATTCCATCGTTCAGGTATATGACTTCTTCGCTGGTCCGGGAACCGATGCAGAAGGAAACGACGGGAGCCCTCTCATAGCGATCCGGGAGATTGAAGCCGCGCTGGAGACAAACAAAGACCGCCTATCCCCCAAACTCCGCATCAGGTTAATTCTGAATGATAGCGACAAGAAGAAAGCCTGTCATTTGCGTGACACCCTAGGGGAAAGGCACTTCAGATATGCCGATGTCAGTGTGGAAGTCCATGACGAACCCTTTGCCGAGTTGTTCGCGCTGGAGAAGACCAAAATGCGTGCAAAGGGCACGGCCAACCTCATCTTTATCGATCAATTCGGCATCAGCGAAGTATCACAGGATATATTCGGGACTATCGCGGCAATACCCTCGACCGACGTCCTGTTCTTCACCTCCTCCGCGATTGTGAATCGAATGAAGGACCACCCCTCCGTCCAATCGAACATCCCCTCGTTGTCCGCAGCCGAGTTGGCTAAGATGAACGGCAAGAACGTGCATCGTATCCTGAGCCGCTCATACCGGCACTGGCTCCCTCCCAAGTCGTCCGACTATTACCTCGGCGACTTTTCCCTGAAAAACAAGGCGAACGTCTATGGACTGGTTTTCGGATCGCGTCACATCTTGGGCATACTGAAGTTCTTGCAGGTCGCCTGGGAATTGTCGGAAACGGGCGATGCCAACTACGACATCGACGACGATCATATCGACAAGAGCCAGCCCAGTTTGTTTGCGGAGTTCGACCGTCCCACCAAAATCAAGGCGTTTGAGTCCCTTGTGCAAAAAGCAATTCGACAGAAGCACTTCCGGACGAATTTCGATATACTGCGCTTTACCGTTGAGAACGGAATGTTGCCGAAACATGCGAAAGAGGCCTTTCAGCAGGCTGTTAAAGACAATGAACTGCCGAAACAGTCCTTGGGGAGCTTCGCAGAGTGCTGGAAACACGGGTGTCAAACGGAAATCGTGTACAAAGGAGTCAGACCATGAACGTGATCTATGAACCGCGAGGTCGGGCCAAGGAGTACGCCCCTCTGGCATGCAACCTCTATATGGGTTGCACGCATGGCTGTTCCTATTGCTACGCGCCGGGATGCATGCACAAGACCTCCCAGGCTTGGCATGACCGCGCGGTGCCGCGAAAAGACGTGCTCTCGCTTTTCGAGAAGGATGTGAAGGTCCTCTCCGGTGACGCCCGGCGCGTTCTCTTCTGTTTTCTCAGCGATCCGTATCAACCGTTGGAGAGGACGGAGAGGCTGACCCATCAGGGTATCCGGATCGCGCATAAGCACAACGTCAAGATCGACATTCTGACCAAAGGTGACGCGGCTTTAATTGAGTCCGACCTCCCGCTGATGAAACTGGCGGACGTCCATCTGGGAATCACTCTGGGGTTCATCGACGACGCTTCCCGCAGGGAGTGGGAACCGTACGCCTCCCCGGTCGAAGACCGCTTGGCGATCCTGCGGAAGGCGCACGATGCCGGCATTTACACGTGGGTCAGTATGGAACCGGTCATCAAGCCCGACGAGGCACTGGAGGTCATCCGCCAAGCGCACCCCGTCGTTGATTTTTGGAAGGTCGGGAAACTGAACCACAACAAGGTGGTCGAAGCCACCGTGGACTGGCGGAAGTTTCGGGAAGATGTGGAAGCGCTTCTGACGTCTTTCGGAGCGAAATACTACATCAAGGAAGACCTCAAAAAAGCCTAAGCCATGCCGAACAAACTTAAACTCGAACTGACGTGGATCGGCAAAGAGATACGCAAGGAATTGGAAGAAAGTGAAGTTCTGGCCAAGAAAGATGCTGCCGTACGCTGGTGCAAGAATGCCAGTGACCATAACGCCAAAGGTGCTTGCTGCTCAGTTCCACGTGCATTGACAATTGGTACACGAGGTGTCCATGCCCGTCAAGAAGTCATTGCCGTCGAGGCAGTATGGGTATGGACCGAGAATAAGGGCGGGCCGCCGCACCTATTGGGAGAGCGGGTGCCCGCCAGAGCCGTCCATACCGGTCACGCGGTCAAGCCTGTTCTCGGCCTTCTCGGCTGATCGAGGCGCCTGTCGCCTCACAGCTCTTTGATCCGGACGCAGCGGAAATAGATCGCGGCGTTGCCGTGCTTGCCCTGCAGGCCGATGCGGCCCTTGGTCGGCAGCTCCGCCCAGGGGCGGCTCAGCCACGGCGGGATGTCCGAGCCGTCGGGGTTCTTCTTGGCCGAGGTCCACTGCGACAGGTCGGTATCCACCGTGATCTCGCCGTTCACCGCCACCTTGATGCGCTTGCCCTGCGCCGTCACGGTCATCCGGTTCCATTCGCCGGCGGGCTTCACGTTGTTGACCTTGGGCGCGAGGTGCCCGTACAGGCCGCCGTTCTTGGCGAAGGGCTGCTCCTTGCCCCAGTGCGGGTTGTTGTCGTCGAGGATCTGGATTTCCACCGTGTTCGGGATCCAGTTCGCCAGGTCGCTGCCGTAGATCAGCACGCCGCTGTTGGCCGCGGGGTCGCAGGTGTACTCCAGGTCGAGCACGAAGTTCTCGTAGTCGCGGTCCGACCAGATCGCCTCGTCCTTGTTCGCGGTCAGGTCGCCTTTCCCGTCGATAAACCATACGCCTTTCGTATAGACCGCATTGCCCAGATCGAGGTTGAAAAGCGAGCGCCAGTTGCGCGAATCCGGATGCACGCTCTCTTTGACCAACACCGGGCAAGAGGAGCAGGACGCGCCAGTTGCGCACGGCTTGGCCCCGCACGATTTATCGGATGAGACCAGGGCGCAACCCGCCGTCAGCAAGGTCCCGGACAGCAACGCCAGAGAAACGTGTTTCATTTTTTTCTCCTTCATTCGGATTTGAACACATCCGAAAGCTTACGGACCCGCCGCCTGAAACACAATCCCAAACGTCGCTAGCGTGAAGCGGGCGGGCGGTTTTTCCGAGCGGCGGCCCACGCCGTGTTCGGCTCCGGCCCCATCACGAAGCTCAGCGTGCCGCCCGCCGCGACCTCCGCGTGGGTGATCCACGCGCGGTCCAGCGGCTGACCGTTCAGCGTCGCGGACTGGATGTAGCGGTTGGCCGGCGAGTTGCCGCCGGCCACCACCGAAAACGTGCCGCCGGCATAGAACTTCGGATCAAGGCGCAGGCCGATCTTCGAGAAGACCGGGCTCGTCAACACATAAACGCCGTCGCCCGGACAGACCGGATGCAGGCCCATCGCCGAGAGCACATACCACGCCGACATTTGGCCGACGTCCTCGTTGCCGCAGAGCCCGCGCACGCCGGTGCCGTAGGCTTTTTCGCAGATGCGGCGCGTCCACTTCTGCGTGAGCCACGGCTGCCCCGCAAAGGCGAAGAGATACGCCACGTGGTGGCAGGGCTCGTTCGGGTGGTTGTAGTAGTCGTTCCAGAGAAAGTCCTCGGACGTCTGATCGAAGAAGGCCGTCAGCTCGCGCAGGAACGCCTCTTCGCCCATCAGCCCCATCAGGCCGTAGACGTCATGCGGCACGAACCAGCCCTGCTGATAGGGATTGCTCTCGACGGTGCCTTGGTTCTGCCCGGTTTTCCCGCGCCACGGCATCCAGACGGCGGCGCCGTCCGGCGCGTTCTTCATGCGCGTGCGCATCCATTGGACCTCCGGGCACCACACGTTGGTATAAGCGCCGGCGCGGGCCGCGAACTCGGCGGCGTCTGCGGGTTTGCCGAGCCGCTCTGCGAGGCGCCCCTGGCACCAGTCGGCGTAGGCGTACTCGAGCGTGGCGGAGAGGCTGCCGGGCGAGAAGCCCTCGGGGCCGTTGCGGAACTTCTGCACCGTGTTGCGGCACTGTCGGTACGCCTCCTCGACGTCGTAGCCGCGGATCCCTTTTTCGTAGGCGTCGAGAATCACCGAGACGGCCGGGTTGCCGATCATGCAGCCCGAATAGGCGTTCAGCAGCTCCCAGCGTTCGAGGTAGTTGCGGCCGCTGAGTTTGGCCAGCTGCACGAGCGAGTTCACCTCGTCGTTCACCACGTCGGGACGGATGATCGTCAGCAACGGGAACTGGCTGCGAAACACGTCCCAGCCGCTGAAAATCGAGCGGTAGACGAAGCCGTCGGCGCGGTGCCTCTGGCCATCCGCGCCGACGTACTGACCGTCGACGTCCGAGACGCTGCGCGGGTCGATCATGCAGTGGTAGAGCGCGGTCGCGAAGATCTCGCGCTCCGCATCGCTCCCGCCCTCGCAGTCGACGCCCTTGAGCGCGTCGGCCCAGCGGGCGCGCGAGCGGGCGCGCACGCCGTCGAAATCCCAGTCTGGAATGTCGTGCGCGAGGTTGGCGCGCGCGCCTTCGGCGCTCACGTAAGAGAAGCCGGCGCGCAGCAGCACCGGCTCGCTCTGGGCCGTGGGAAATTCGACGAAGAACCCCGTGTTCGTGCCCTCATACGCGCGCTGTCCCTCGAAAACACGGTTCTGGTCCCATACCCCGAACGTTTGGATCGGCTTGCTGAAGACTGCGCAAAAATACTGCGTGTAATTGACATGGCCGTTGCCGTGTCCCCAGCCGCCGTCTTTTTCGGAGCATTCCATGAAGCCCTCGATCGTGTGGTCATCCGCGACCCGCACCGACTGCCGGCTGTACGCGAGCCACCTCTCTTTCTGCCCGATGCGGCGTCCGAGGTCGATCTGGATGCGCGAGGTGGGCGCTTCCGGGAAGGTGAAGCGGAGGATGCCGGCACGCGGCGCGGCGGTGAGTTCGGCCTTGATTCCGTAGCGCAGCAGGTCGACGCGGTAGTAGGCGGCGGACGCCTCCTCGCGGTCGTGGCTGTAAGTCGACTTCGCCAAGTCGCGGTCGAGCTGACGCGGGCCGGTGGCCGGCATCACCTGGAAATTGCCGAGGTCGCCGTACCAGCCGATGCCGCTCATGTGCGTGAAGCTGAAGCCCTCGATGGTCTCGTGGTGGTGCGAATAGCCCGGGCCGTTGTCGCCGCCGGTGATGGTGTCGGGGCTGAGCTGGATCATGCCGAAGGGCGTGGCCGCGCCGGGGAAGGTTTTGCCGAGCCCGTGCCCGCCGTAGCCGTCCAGCGTGATCGCGCCGATCATCGGGTTGATGCAGTCCACCATCTCTTTTGCGCCGGCGAACGCTGAGCCGATCCCCAATGCGATCTCGGCGCATAAAACCATGGGTAAACAGCCGTAACGGTCAAACGAAGTCATGGCTTCTCCTCCCACTGCGCGGCGCGGGTCACGGCTTTGCGCCATCCCGCGAGGTGCCGCTGTCGTGTCTCTTCGCCCATCGACGGGGTGAAACGCTTTTCAGCCGGCCGGGCGGCCATGCTTTCCAGCGACTGCCAGCCGAGCGCCAGGGCCGCCAGGGCCGCCGCGCCCGAGGCGGTCGTCTCCATGCAGGCGGGGCGTTCGATGCGGCAGCCGAGCGTGTCGGCTTGGAACTGCATCAGGAAATCGTCGGACGAAGCGCCGCCGTCCACGCGCAACACGGTGATCGGGTGCGCCGCATCGGCCCGCATGGCCGATACGACGTCGCAGCACTGGTAAGCGATCGCCTCCTCGGCGGCGCGGATGATCTGGCGGCGCCCCGTGCCGCGCGTCATGCCGACCAGCGCGCCGCGCGCGTACATGTCCCAGTGCGGCGCGCCCAAACCCGCGAAGGCAGGCACGAGGTAAACGCCGCCGGTGTCGGGAATGGAAGCGGCGATGCCGCCGGCGTCGGACGAGCGCGCCAGAATCTGCAGCTCGTCGCGCAGCCACTGCATCACCGCTCCGCCCATGAAGACACTGCCTTCCAGAGCGTAAGACGGCGACCCCGGCCCGGTCTGGGCGTTGAGCGTCGTCAGCAGGCCCCGCCGGGAAGCGACGGGATCACCCCCGGTGTTCATCAGCAGAAAACAGCCGGTGCCGTAGGTGTTTTTCACGTCGCCGGAGGCGAAACAGCCCTGACCGAAAAGCGCGGCCTGCTGGTCGCCGGCGATGCCCATGACCGGCACCTCGCGGCCACCGAATTCGGGCAGGCGGCAGACGGCGGCCGCGCCGGAAGAGGGGACCACGGTCGGCAGCATGGAGGCGGGGATATCGAAAAGCGCGAGCAGTTCCTCGTCCCAGCGCAGCGACCGGATGTTGAAGAGCTGGGTCCTCGAGGCGTTGGTGAAATCCGTGACATGCGCGGCGCCGCCGGAGAGCTTCCAGATCAGCCACGCGTCGACGGTGCCGCAGAGCAGGTCGCCGCGCCGGGCGGCGTCCCGCGCGCCGTCGACGCGGTCGAGAAGCCACCGGATCTTGGAGGCGGAAAAATAGGCGTCGAGCACAAGCCCCGTCTTCTCGCGGACGACCGGCTCATGGCCGCTCCGTTGCAGCTCCGCGCAGAAATCGGCCGTGCGGCGGCACTGCCAGACGATCGCGTTGTGGATGGGCTGGCCGGTGCGGCGGTTCCAGACCACGACCGTCTCGCGCTGGTTGGCCACGGCGAGGGCGGCCACGTCCGAAGCGTCGCAGCCGGCGCGTGCGATCGCTTCGTTCATGACGGCCCGCTGCGACGTCCAGATCGTTTCCGGGTCGTGCTCGACCCAGCCTGGACGCGGATAGAGCTGCGTAAACTCCTGCTGCGCGACGGCGCGCACCCGCAGATCGCGATCGAAGAGCATCGCGCGCGAACTGGTAGTGCCTTGGTCGAGCGCGAGAATCAGGGCTGCGTTCGTCATCGGGGGCCTCCTTCTTCACGCCCGTGGCATGGCCGTTCCTGCCCGCGGGGGCGGCGGGCGCAAGATCTCGGACGCCGCGTCCTACCGGTCGATCAGCGCTTTCATTTCGGGTGTGACGACGAGGATCTCGAAATCCTTGAACCACATCTCGACGTTTGCGCCGCCGTGCAGCTGCAGGCCGACTTTGCCGCTCTTCTCGCAGAGCGGGTCGACGAGGTCGACGGTCCGCTGGCCGTTCAGGATCTCCACGATGCGGTCGCCGCAGACGGCGGTGCATGTGGTGTTCCACCCCTTGGGGTTGCGGACCTTGGCGATGAACTCGTCGTCCCGCGCGACCCAGCCGCGGCCCTTGGTTTTGTCGCCCGCCGTGTGCCAGAGCGCGGAATCCTTCTCGTTGCCCGCGATCTCGTTCTGGAAGCCCTTGAGCAGCCACGGCGTATTCACCTCCTCGGCGCGGAAGTAGAGCGCGCTGTTGCCGCCGAAAAGCTGATAGCTCACCCGGACGATGAAGTCGCCGTAGGCCTTGTCGGAGACGACCAGCCCGTCACGCTTCTCGTCCGATTTGTGTTTGCCGACCAGATAGCCCTCGGCCTCGTTAAACGACCAGTTGTCCGGCAGCACGAAACGGGCGTCCTTCAGCGCGAATTTTCCGTCCGCGCCTTTCGCGAAGAAGGGCGTCCACCGGCTCGTGCCAAGCTCTTTGATGCGGATGTTGCGCCAGCGCGCGCAGACGTTGCCGTCGGGATTTTTGGTCGCATGCACCTGGAGGCCGATGAAGCCGCTGAGCGACTCGCCGTCGAAGAGGTTGACGACCGGCACGTCGTTGAGCCAAGTCCGGATGGACGGCCCGACGCACTGGATCTCCATCTTGTTCCAGTCGCCCTTTTTGTAGGCGGACGAAGAGGTCACCAGCGTTCCGGTGGCGGTGTTGTCCAGCCAGATCCGGCCGAACTTGAAGCCGCGGCGGCCCTCGTCATAGATGCGCGCGACGCGGTCAGGCTCGCCCGCGATTTCGGACTGGTAGCCAAAGACCGTTTCCGTTTTGTCGGGATTCGCCCGCAGCGCGGAGCGGAACTGGACGCCGGAGTTGCCCGCTTCCAATTTGAACTCCACCCGCAGGATGAAATCCCCGTAAGTTTTTTCCGAGCAGAGGAAGGTGTTGCGCTTGGCGTCTTTGAAGCGGCCCGCGATCGAGCCGTCTTCGACCGCGTAGGTCGATTCACCCCCGTGCCGCACCCAGCCGTTCAGCGTCTTGCCGTCGAACAGCGGCACGAACCCCTCTTCGGACCCTTGGGCGCAGGCGGCCCAAAGCAGACATCCCGCCAACATCGTCTTCTTCATGCGATTCCCCCGTTTCTTGAGTTTAAAACACCTTGGAAAAGGTACTCTTTCGCGCCGGGTTTTGTCGATGTAAAACATGACGCTCCGGCTCCGCCGCTATTTCATGCTCGGGAGCACGATGCCGCGCAGAATGATCTTCTGGCAGGCGATGAAAACGATGGCGGTCGGGATCGAGACGAGCACGAAGCCGGCCATCACGGCCCAGGGCTGGTCGCCCAGCTGCTGGCTCATCTGGTACATCCAGACCGCCAGGGTCCAATGGCTTTGTTTCTGGCAGACCAGCAGCGCCCATTCCCAGCTGTTGTAGGCGCAGACGAAGGCGTTGAGCGCGTTGACCGCCAGAATCGGCGTGGTCATCGGCAGCGTGATTTTCATGAAGATCTGCCACTCCTTCGCGCCGTCGATGGCGGCCGCTTCGTACAGCTCGCGCGGCAGGCCGTCGAAGAAACCTTTGAGAATGAAAATCGAAAGCCCGTTTGCGAGCGTGGGCAGCACTAGGGCGGCGAAGGTGTTGAGCAGCCCCAAGTCGCGGATCAGCAGGAACCCCGGGATGGCCGTGACCGCCGCGGGGAACGCCATGGTCGCCAGCAGGAAGAGCAGGATCTTTTCCGCGGAGCGCAAGCCGAACCGCGAGAGAGCGTAGGCCGCGAGGGGGTTCACCGTCAGCGTCGCGAGGATGGAGAGCACCACCAGCAGGACCGTGTTGCCGAAAGCCTGTCCCCGCAGGAAGAGGAACTCGCTCACGGTCCGGTAGTTGGCGGCCATGCCCGCCAGGAAGTCCCGCCAGCCGCGCTGCCCGAAGGTCACCGCGAGCGCCTCGCGGATCGGGAGGCGCGATTCCTCGATGCGGGCCAGGGACCAGCCGTAGGCGCGGTTGACGCCTTCGAGCGACCCGTGGGTGTCGAGCAGAAAGCGTTGCCAGGACTGTTCCGCGCTGAGCATCGTCAGGTCTTCGAGCGGCACCTGCGGGATGAAGTTGCGCCAGAGCGTGCTGTTCTCGTACTCCGGAAGCCGGATCGCCTCGAAGGTCGCGATCGTCTGTCCCGTCAACCGTGCGTAGGCCTGGACCGTCTTGCAGGTGTCGCGCACATAGGCCTGGTAGGCGCGTTCGAGGGCGGGCGTGACGTGGACGCGCAGCAGCCTGCGGGGGTAAGCCTCGCGCACGAACGCGTCCCATTCTTGGCGCAGGGCCGGCGGCGCGTCATGCGGCAGCGGGAAGGGCAGCGTTTCGAGCGCGGCGCAGGGCTGTTCCGCGAGGCGGGCGTAGTCCGCAGCGGTGAAGGGCAGGCCCCTGGGCCGGCCCAGCCGGGCCTGCACATCGGGCCGCCGGAGGTAGGCGAGCCAGAGCGGCCGCGATTCGTAGGGCACCGTGCGCGTCATGGGCGAGACGCCCCGGTCGCGGTATGTGCGCTTGAACGCCTGGTAGAGCTCCATCTTGGGATCGTCGGCGGGATAGTCCCAGCCCGCGTGGTGCAGCGGCGCGCGCTGCTGGGCGATCATGCGGATGCCGAAGAAAGAGCTGTAGCGGATACGCCACTCGCGGTTGAGCCGGTCGAGCGCGGCCTGCCGCCGCTTGGGGACCGACAGCTTCGCGAACGCCGCGGGATCGTCGTCGCGCACCTGTTCCTCGAAATGGGTCCGCACGAACCCCGCCACGTCGCGGGCGTCGAAATGGCAGACGCTGTTGCGGATATCGTAGCCGCGGTTGAACCGCGCGTAGTCTGCCGCCATCCGCTGCCACCGCGCGGCGGTCTGGGGGTCTTCGAGTCCCCGCAGCTGCGCCTCGGCGAACCGGCCGCAGCCCGTGCGATCGCGCGCCACGATGATCCAGCTGCCCCAGTGCGCGGGCGCGTCGGGGTAGACGTCGGAGGGGAAGCGCGGATAACAGGTGGCGACATAGCGCATGAAGCGGTCGGGACGGTCCCACAGCGCGCGCACCACCGGCGAAAAGCGGTAGTAGTCGTACGGACCCGTCAGGGAGGCGGCGAACATCACGAGGAAGGGCCAGACCATCGTGACCCCGCCCAGGGACAGCGCGGCATAGACCAACGCCAGAAACATCCGCGCCTTAGCCGTCTTCCGCTCGACTGTGAGGATCACCGCCACGATGGCCGATACCGTACCACAGTTCTGGGATGAGCGGCAACGACAGTCAGCCCCCGTTCCTCGGAATGAACCGCCGCTGCACTCCTTCCGTTTAATCATCCGAACCAATCGATTCGGAGAGACGATGAAAAAAAGCACCGCCGCCTGTTTGTCCTTGCTGTATGTGGCATACGCTCACGCACAGATCACTAATCAGCCCCCTGTCGATCTGGGGACCATCCTGGTCGAGGGGTCCCCGGTTTCGAAGTACCGCGCCGAGACGGTCTCGACCGCCACTCTGTTCGATGCCAAACCCGAAGAGCTTCCTCAGACGGTCGACGTGCTGACGGAAGACTTTATCGACGAGATGAATCCGACGGACCTGCACGACCTCATGCGCTATGAGCCCGGCATTTACACGGGCGGCAAAAGCGTGCTCGACGCTTCGTCCGGCTCCTACACGCTGCGCGGCAAAGGCGGCAGCGAGGCCATGTTGGACGGCACGCTTCCGCTGGCGGGCCCCATGGGTGTCTTCATGGATCCCACCGCCTTCGAGAGCATCGAGATCGCGAAAGGCCCCGTCGGCTCCACCATCGGGGGACAGACGGCGAGCACCAGCGGGTCGGGCGGCTCGATCAACCTCATGCTGAAGCAACCCCGACAGGACGCAGACTTCATGAACGTCATGACGCGCGCGTCGTTCGGCGCGGACAGCCAGCGCTACCGTCTCGGCTACGACATCAACGAGAACGTGGTCGATGACAAACTGGCCGTGCGCCTGCCCGGCAACATCGAATATGGCAAGCCTTACTGGATGCCGGATTCGTACCGGTGGCGCGAATCCTTTTACATCGCGCCGTCTGTCCTCTGGAACATCCGGGACGACTTGCGCATCGGCTTCAACCTCACCTTACAGTACACCGACCAGCCGGGCTATCAGGGCATCCCGATGTACAAGGGCGAGCCTTTGACGGGTTACGGCTGGGAGTCCGACCTGTCAAGTTCGCGCATGCGCGACATCTACATCGGGGCGACCGTCCAGTCCTATGTAGAGTGGGACGCGAACAAGGTGTGGACGTTGCGCACCGGCGCCGGCGTTTCGCAGGCGGACGTGGAGTTCGAGCACATGGGCTCGTCGGCGTTCGCGAACACCTCGGTCGCGACCACCGATCCCAGCTACGGCACGATCAACACGTCGCTGACGAAACGCTATGATCATCAGGAAGGCGACATGCGGTACCGCCGATACAACGCGTATGAGCGCGCCACCGCGACCTTTGACACGGGGCCGCTGGAGCACCAGATGGTCTTTCAGGGCGACTGGTCGCAAAAGGAATCCCGGGGCCGCAGCTACTTCGCCTCGACCGCGGACCTGAACGAAGGCTCACTCATCGACACGAAGACGGCGACCGAGTCCGAAGTCCACAAATACGGTTTCTTGGCACAGGATTATCTTTCGTGGTGGAAATTCCGCCTGCTGGGCGGTTGCCGGTTCGATGAGCACCAGAACGACAGTGGCGATACGGGTGAGGCCGTCAGCCCCCGCACGGGACTCTCCTTCCTGCCGACGGAGTGGCTGGTCTTTTTCGGCAACGTGTCGCTGACCGAAGCGCCGAACCTCGGCTATCAGAAGAGCGCTGCGGAGTATCTGACGTCTGACTGGCGGGCGACCCAATACGAGACCGGCGTCCGCGTCTCGCCGGTCGACACGCTCTGGCTTTCGGCCTCCGTATACAAGATCGAACAAGAGAACATGCCGACGTTGATCGATGGCTCGACGCTCTATTACGAGGAGGAGGGCAAAAATGAGTCGCAGGGCTTCGAGCTTTCCATGACCGGCAACATCACCGAGAACTGGTCGCTCTTCACGGCCTATGCCTATAACGAGTATGAGGACCTGTCTTCCGCCGCGACGGTCAGGAAATTCGACCGCTATCCGCCGCACGCCGTCACCGCATCGACCTCTTACCGGATCGAAACGGGGCCGCTCGACGATGTCGTGCTCGGCTTCGGCTATCGGTACCGCCACAAGAGCCTGCACACGATGCGCGGCAGCTACATCGGCGAGAACTTCTACAGCGACGAATCACACGTGTTCGACGGCTCGGCAGACATCCCTTTGCGCAAGTTCGGGGGCCCCAAGAACGTGACGCTGTCCCTGGCCGTCAAAAACATCTTTGACGAGCAGTACATCGAATCCAACCGGCACTACTACCAGTGTTTCGCCGGCGATCCGCGCACGTTCGAGATTGCGCTCCAAGCGAAATTCTGACCTCCGGGCGAGCGGAGCGGTTCTCAGGCGGAAACGGCCCGGGCGGCCGCCCCCGCCTTTTTCAGACGCATCCGCTCCACGGTCAGGCGGAGGATGGTGGTCACATTCACGATGGCGATGATCGCCTCCAGCACCGTTCCGCCGATCGAGCCGCTCAGCCCGTTGTTGACCAGCCACAGCAGCGTGCAGACCAGCAGCACAATCCGCATCAAGATGCCGCGCATGCGGAAAATCGCCACGGTGGCCAGGCACGACGCCGTGACCGGCAGCCAGCCCGTGACGCTTTTGGCGAACGTCGCGCCGATCACGACGTTGACGGCGATGAACACCGCGATCCAGAAGGGCGCGCGGGTCTTGATCGACGTCAGGTTGCGCAGGCACGAGACCCCCGCGCTGCCCGAGGCCGGGTAGTTGCCCAGCAGGATGAAGTGCACCACGTAGGCGATGCTCTCCGCGGCGATCAGCACCTTCAGGCGCGTGTCGCTCTTCTGCAGAAACGCCGCGACACCGAGAACCAGCGCCACGTAGCCCAAGATCTGAGCCGGCGTGAAAAATGAACCCGCCATCATGCCACTCTCCAGAAATGAAAAGTGCGTATGATGCGGGTTTTCGCACCCGTTGTCGAGCGCTACGTCATTGAACGGTCAAGCCGCCGGTCTCGTCTTGTTTGCGCACCAGCCAAAGGATCGGCGGGACCGCCATGGCGACGCACAGGGCAAAGGCGAATCCGACGCCCTGCAGTATCGTCAGCCACGGGATGCTGAGCGAAACCGGCAGGCCGCCGAACGTCATCCATGCCCGCGTCCAGCCGGTGAAGGTCCAGCCGATACAGAAACCCGAGATGAGGCTGAGCACAATGCCGCAGGCGCCGGTCATCAGGGCTTCGCCCAGCAACAGCCGCCCCAGCTGGTTGCGCGTCATGCCGACCGCGCGCATCACCGCGATCTCTTTGGCCGACGCCTGGAACGAGGCGATCAGCAAGGTGATGATGCCGGTTGAGAGGACGACCAATGACCAGAACGGCACGCGCGCCATGTCGCCGATCAAGTCGGCGCCATGGGCGATGGTCCCATCCGCGATCTCGTCGCGGTGGTGCACCCGCACGGTGTTCTCGTCGTCAATGCGGATCGCTTTGCGGATCTCCGCCTCCAAGAGCTGGCCCGCAGGCAACGCGCCCTTCTTGCTGTATTCCTTGCTCAGATTCAGCCAGAGAAACTTCGTGGTCCCCTCGTTGCCGCTGAGGCGGCGCGCGTCCGCTTCGCTGACGAACACTGGCCCCATGGTGCCTCCCGGCATGTTGTTCTGTCCGCGCAGCTGCGCGCGCGAGGTGACCAGATGCCAGTTCAGATCAACGACGCCCGCGATCTTGAAGGTCTCCGTCTGAACGGGGATGCCCGCGGTACCGGGACCCGTTTCCGGGGCGCCGCGGCCGCCGCCGAAACCGCCGGGACCTCCTGTGCCGGGACGTCTCCCCCTGCGGCCGCTGCGCATCGGCGGCCGCTTGATGACGCTGAGGTCATCGCCCACGGCAAGGCCCGTCTCGCGGGAGAACATCTTGGTGATGAGGCACGCCCCGCCTTTCGAGAGCGCGTCGGCCGCTGCCTGACGCCTTCCCGCGGCGAAGCGGAAAGGTGCCAGCGGCTGTTCGCCGCCGAAAGCGGTTTGGGGCTCAACCCCCATCAGAAGGATATTGGGGCTGATCGGCAATTTGCCCGAAACGCGCGCCACCCGCGCGGTGAGCGCGGCCGGCAGGAAGAACTGCGCCGCCTCGATGTTCAGGCAGCGTCCGCGGTCCACGCCTTCCAGCTTGGCCACTTTGTCCGCCGCGTCTTTTGCGACGCCGTTGGGCAGCACCGACACGATCACGTCCGGGAACTCTTTGCTCGGGATGAACGGCGCCATCATCGAAGACCCCCAGATGTGAATCGCCGAGAACGAGCCCAAGCCGACCGCCAGCGTGATCACCATGCCTGCGGTGCGGGAGAAGTGTCGGCTGATGCGGCGGTGCAGCAGCTTGGGATCAAGCCCCAGCACCGCGCTGACCGCCCGGCCGGTCAAACGCTCGACGAGGCGCACGAAGAACGGCAGGAACAAAAACAGGCCAAGGAAATGCAGCGGCATGCCGACGGTCAACAACAGCACGCTCCGGGTCATGGCCGAGATGGGCATCGGCAGCGCGAAGACCAACATCGGGAAAAGCAGCACGAAGCCCAGCCAAGGCGACCGCCGGGTCGACCAGCGCGGGGCCGAATCCGCGTCTTGATCCTCGACCAGCACATCCAGCGGCCGGATGCGCATGGCGCGGCGGCACGGCCAGTGCAGGCTCACGGCGGTGATCACGGCCACGCCGAGGGCGGAACAGACGGGGGTTATCCATCCCAGCACCACGCCTTCGGGAAAGGCCTCCACCGTGCGGCTCACGAAAATGGTCAGAATCGCCCAGCCGCCGAGCACGCCGACGACCCAGCCGCAGAGGGCCATGACCAATCCCTTCAGCATGACCACATGGGCCACCTGCCGGACTGTCATGCCCGCGGCGCGCAGCAGGGCCAGCACGCGGAGCTTCTGCTCGACGCCCACGGTCAGCGCATTGACCAGCATGCAGAGCGCGGTCAGGACGGATAAGGTCAGCAGCAGGGGGGCCTGCCGTTTGAAGTTCTGCAGCTGGTCGCTGGCGTACTGTGATTCGATCTCGCGGCGTTCAACGGCGTTCAGCGTGGCGGGGACGATTTCGGGAGCCGGTCGCGGCTCCTGATTTGCCTCCGCAGGCGGACGCCCGGGAGCGGCGTTCCGGCTTGGCGCGCCGGCCTGGGGCGTGTTTTTTTCGACGATGGCCTTGACGGCGTTCGCGCCGGAATCTCCGCGCAGTTTGCAGAGCAGCAGGTTCGGCCGGGGATCAAACGTCCCGCCTGAGGACTGCTGCATTGCGCCGAGCGTGGCAAACGCCGTCGGGAAACCGTTGACCGTTTCCTTAAAAGCGATGTGTGCGCCGATTTTGGCCGTGACGGTACCGTACGGGGTGATCATCACCAGCGACGAGCCGAGCGGCGGCAACGGCAAACGGCGCCTTTCGAAAATGGCCGAACAGACGGCGACCACGGGCTCCGCGCTGGCGGGATCGGGCCAGGTGCCGGTGACGTTCGACTCGGCGTAGGGACAGCCCGAGGTCGGGGCCAGCACCAGGGAGGCCATCAGCGGCGGCCCCTGCATCACCCGCCCGTCCGGGCGGAAGTCCAGCGTGGTGCGGATCACCTTGCACGGCAGCGTCTCCTCGACGCCGGGCAGCGCCTGTATGGACGCGACGACAGGGGGCGGAATGCACGCCATCATCTGCTCACGCGACGGGCGCATCATCGCGCCCATGGCCTTGCGGTCCATCTTGACCCCGACCTGGCCGGTCGAGACCCAGCAGGCGTAGGGGGCGGTCATGCGCCGGACCTTCTCGCGACTTTGGCCCATCGAGGTCGTGGTCAGACCGAGCGACCAGACCACCAGGCCTGTGGCGGCCGCGACACCGAGGGTGGCGGTCGCGAACCGCATCGTGTCGTGTTGCAGACTCTTTAAAACCAGTTTGACGATCATGGCAACGTCCGCCTCACTTCTTCATCGTTTCCAGATAGCGTGCCGACACCAACGCCGCATCGTGGTCCGTGTCGAAGCCATCGACGAAACGTCCGTCCTTCAGCAGGTGCACGCGTTTGGCGGTGGCGGCCACGACCGGATCGTGGCTCACCATCAGGATCGTGCATCCCTCCTCCTCGTTCATCTTGCGCAGCAGCTCGCAGAAGGCGCGTCCCGCCGGGGAGTCGAGGTTGCCGGTCGGCTCGTCCGCCAGCACGAGGTCCGGCTTAGTCACCAGCGCGCGCGCAATCGCCACGCGCTGCCGCTCACCGCCGCTCAGCTTGAGCGGCACATGCGACCGCCGGTGCGTCAGGCCGAGTCGCGCCAGCAGCGCCTCGATCTGGGCGGCGTCCGGCGTCTGCCGGTCGAGCAGCAGCGGCAGGGCGATGTTCTCTTCGGCCGTGAGCGTGGGGATCAGATTGAAGTCCTGGAAGATCAGCCCGATGCGGCGCCGCCGGAAGCAGGTGACGTCGTGGTCGCTCAGCTCGCGGATCGAAGTGCCGCCCACACGGATCACGCCGCCATCCGCTGCGATCAGCCCGGCCAGCAGATGCAGCAGCGTGCTTTTCCCGGAGCCGCTCGGCCCCATCACGGCGTCGAACGCGCCCCGCTGCAGCGAGACGTTCACGCCGTCGAGAACGGTGACCCGTCTCGCGCCCTCGCCGAACCCTTTGCTCAGGCCCGACACCTCTAACGCCATCGTTTCCTCGTCCGCCATGCGCTTCCTTCCTCTCCCGTTGAGTGATCGTACAAGAGAACGCCGACAATCCTCTGTCGGTTCATTCTTTGGCGTCGCTGAACCGGACCTTCCCCTCCGCCGTTTAATCGGGTGGAGGTTATCTATGCGCATGCTGTGTTTCTTAGTCGCTGCTTCGATCTTCAGTTGCCCGTCCCTGCGCGCCGCGGAGGCGGCGTTGACCGACGCGCTTCAGAAAGAGGCCCAAACCGCCATCGCCAAAGGCCTGGCCTGGCTCGCCGCCAACCAGAAGCCGGACGGCGTCTGGTCGGACGAAAAGAATCCGGCTATGACCGCCCTGCCGCTGTGGGCCTTGGCCGCGTCCGGACAGGCGCAGTACACGTCGCAGGTCGACAAGGCCGTCGCCTTCATCCTCTCCAAGGCGCAGCCCGACGGCGGCATCTACGTCCCGGATCCTCAGCGCGGCGGCGCAGGGCTGGGCAACTACAACACCTCGCTCTGCATGATGGGCCTGCACGCCACTGGCCGCAAAGACGTGATCCGCGCGATCCAAAAGGCCCGCGAGTACACCGCCGCCACCCAGCTCATCGGCGCCGACGAACACGCCGGAGGATTCGGATATGACCGGGGCGGCCGCCGCCACACCGACCTCACCAACACCGGCATGGCGCTCGACGCCATGCGCCGTACCCAGAGCGTGGAGGACCTGCGCCCCTCCGGCGAGAAGCGCGCGGATCTCAACTGGGATGCCGCGCTGAAGTACGTCGAGAACATGCAGCAGAAAGACGGCGCGGACAAAGGCGGTTTTCTGTACACCAAATCGTTCGCGCCGGGCGGCAATCCCAACGCGGGTGGGGCACAACGCGGCGGACAGGGGGGCGGCGAACGGGCCCGCCCGCAACTGCGGTCCTATGGGTCGATCACCTATGTCGGGCTGCTCTCGATGATGCACACCCGGCTCACGCGGAGCGATCCGCGCGTGACGTCGGCGCTCGACTACTGTACGAAGCACTGGACGCTGGACGAGAACCCGGGCCAAGGCGGGCAGGGAATCTATTTCTACTACAACATTCTGACGCGCGCCCTGAGCGCCGCCAACGTGGAGGCCATCCCGCAAGCGGCGGGCGGCTCCCTCGCCTGGCGCGAAGCGCTGATCCGCAAAGTGATCAGCCTTCAGCGGTCGGACGGCTCGTGGATCAACGAGAACAACCGCTGGTGGGAGAACGACCCCGTGCTCGTCACTTCCTACAGCCTGCTCGCCTTGGAGTTTGCCAGTGGCATGACGGAATGACGGCCGCAGCCGGCACGGAAAGGCTTCAGGGCCGGGCCGCTGCCAACCGCATTAACGTGGCTTGGTCTTCAGCCGCAGCGCGGTCGCGTTTGGCTTTGTATTGCTCATACTTCGCCCGCTCCGCGTCGGTCCACGCGTTCGCCTCGGTGTAGTCGCCGCAGAAGGGGACGCCGAGATCGACCCACATGGCGAGGCATGCGGCCGCGTCGGGAGTGAGGGTCTTGCAGTGGCCTTTGTCCAACATGCCGGCGAAAAGGCCGCTGGCGTTGGAGCCGGCCGAGAGGGGTTTCTGAATCTGCGGGGCGGAGGCGGAGGAGACCCAGTTCAGCACCTTGTGCGCGGGGTCGCCGCGCCAGCGCGTCTGCTCTTCCGTGTGGTCGGGCCGCGCGTGCGTCAGCGCGAGATAAGATCTCGTCCAGCGGCGCTTCGCGGCGGCATCCGTGACGACCGTTGCGGTGAGGTCCGGCTTCTTCGGGTCTTTGCCGTCGTGGCACGTCACGCAGTGCGCGTCCAGAATCGGCTGGATCTCTTTGAGGAAGCTGAAGCCGCGGCGCGGGCCGCTGACGGGCGCGAGTGGCCGTGCGCCTGCCGCGAGCGCGAGGGTCGGCCGCGCGGTGGCGAGCGGAACGCTGTTCTTGGATTCGTGACAGCCGACGCAGGAGGCGTTCTCTCCGGGCTGCAGCGAAGTCCAGCTCCGCATGGTCTGCACCATCCGCCCCTTCGCGTCCAGCAGCATGAAGTAGAAGGGTTCGCGCGCGCCGGCGGTGAAAAATACGGAGCCGTCCTCATGCACCGGCGCGTCGCCGACGAGGATCTTGGGGTCCCACGCGCCGTTGCCGACCGAGGGCGGCGTGGAGATCAGCGCGCCGCCGCCGGGCCCGGCGTTGCCGTTGCTGCCGATGCCGGCGAGGCGGAAGTCGAGGCCGATCACCCGCAGGGTTTTGACGGTGCCGCGCGGCACGCCGGCCATCGCCGCGCCCGCATAGACGTCCTGCACATAGCAGGTGCCGGCCGTCTTGCTGTAGTCCACGGAACTGACGCGTGCGGCGGGGCGCGGCCGCGGCCGCACGGGAACCGGCCGTCCGCAGGCCAGCCCCTGACGCGACACGAGCAGTTCGCGGTTGCCGTCGACGTCCATCCAGTAAATCCCGAAACCGGTCGTGCGGTCTTCGTGACGCTTGCCGTTGACGCGCTCCCAGCCGTCGGGGTTGTACGTGACGAGCAGGCTGCGCTCGTCGATGGGATAGGGATAGGCGAAGAGGTCGCCGTCCTGGCCGTAGGCGTCGACGATGACGGATTTCGTTTCGCGCACCGGCGCGACGAGCGTCACGCCCTCCGCCTCCTGCCGGCCTTTGGCCGGGTCGACGAGGATTAGGTCGCCGGGCTGGCGCGAATGGTGGCCGGTCGCGACCGCGAAGATCTTGCCGCTGCCGGGGATGCCGCGGGCGTGGATGATCGTCGTCGGGAACCAGGAGTTCTCGCCGTAGACCGCGCCCTGCTGCGTGCCGTCGGACGCCATCTGGAAGAGCGGTTGCGGATACATCTGCGAGCGGTCGTTGTATTCCCAGCGCGTATAGAGAATGCGCCCGTCGTCCGTGACCGCCGGATAATTCAGGTGCACCTGGTCGAACGAGAGTCTCAGGATGTTCCGGCCGTCGCGGTCGCAGCGGTAGAGGTTGCTCACCTCTGTCCACCAGCAGTCGACGATCTGCATGCAACGGGTGGAGTTGAAGATGATGTGGCCGTCCGGCAGGTAGCAGCCTTCGTAGTCCGCGACGCCCACGCCGTCGGTCAGCTGGCGGATCTCCCGCGAGGCGGCGTCCATCTCATACAGGTGATAGTCGTCGCCGCGATCCGATTTCTTGAGGGCGAAAAGGAACCGCTGGCCGTCGAAGTCCACGTCCGCGTCGCGGATGATGCCGTCTTTCGTTTCGGTGAGAACGGTCTCTTTCCATAGCCCGTCCTGACACTCCGCCACGCAGAGCTTTCCGCCCGCGCGGAAGGAGCGCTCGGCTTGGGCGTCCGAGAGCGCTTCCGTGTAGGCATAGTGCGAGCCGCCCATCACGAAGTGGCGGGCATAAACGAGGCGCGGCATCTCGGCTGTGACCCGGGCCAGGCGCAGGGCGCGGCGCGCGGCGCAGGCCGCGCGGTAGGCGATGAGCCGGGAAGGGAGGTCGGGCGACGGGGCGGAGGCCGGGGCGGTGCGTTCGAGAAAGCGGGCGGCGCCGCCGTTGCCGGCGAACAGCTCCGGGCCGCTGGCGAGCTTGAGGTCTTGGCGGAGCCAGTCGGCCAGCACCTCGTCGTGCCGCTCGACCGCGGTCCACAGCGCTTGCGGCGAGGCCGCTTCGCTATCCGCCGTCGCACGGCCGAGCAGCGCCGCCGCGAAGGCGCGCGCGTCGGGCGCGACCGTTTGCGCCAAGGCGCAGCCCGCGCCCCAAAGGCATAAGAACCCTGTGATCCGAAACGCCGTTGCGCTCATCCCTCGTCTCCCCGGTTATGTTTGAACACACCATACATCATGGGGACGGGATGCGTAAAGAGGCGTTAGGCGTCAAACGTTGTTTTCCCCGTCCCGGCGGCAGATTCCCCGCTCTCGGGCTCGGCCTCTTTTCGGGGCGTGCGGGCGAGGATGAACGCCGCGATGTCGTCGGCCAACGCCTCCCAGCCGGCCGCGAGCGGAATGACGTGGTCCGCCTCCGGCAGGACGCGGACCTCTTTGGGGGCGGGGCAGGCGGCGAGCCAGCACAGGGCCGCCTGGGAATCCACGACGGAATCGTTTCCCGCGGTGACGGCGAAGAGCGGACACGTCAGACGCGCCGACTGCCGGCGGAGGTCGCGAATGAGGGCGAAGAGGCCGCGGTAAACAGCGAAAGGAATGAAGCGGTCGCGCTTGTAGACGAAAGACGGATCGTCGGCCGCCACGCCGTCGGCCGAGAAGGGCGATTCGAAAGTGGGGGAGAGGCCGAGCGCGACGCGGGCCAAGGCGAACCACGCGTTCGCGGGAAGGAGGGGACAGCGCCGGCGCGAAATCTCGAGCATGGGCGCCATGACGGCCACGCCGTCCACCATGTCCGGGAGGCGCATCGCGGCGTCCAGCGCGAGCGCGCCGCCGAGGGAGTGGCCGATGAGCCACACGGTCTCGTGCGTCTCGCGCAGACGGACGATTTCGTCGGCCACCTGGGCCCGCCAGCGGTGGAGCGACTGCTGCTTGGCGAAGGCCGGCGGCTCGGCGCTTCCGGGCAGGCGCATCGCGCGGCAGGTGAACAGCCCTTTCGCGGCGAGGTGGCGCGTGATGCGCCGCCAAATGCAGGGCGTGTCCGCGAAGCCGTGGATGAAAAGCAGGGCGATCCGTCCGCTGCCGATGCGGTAAGCGGCGGCTTCGGGCAGGAGGTCGTTGGGCTCGCGGGCCATGCGCTTCTCCCAGAAATAACGGCGTATTCCGACCCAAAGTCCGTGGAGGAAATTGATCGTAAGCCAAAGCAGGAGAAGGATGATGACCGTTAGCATAGGATGTGACGGGAGGATGGCATGTTAAAGGGTTACTTGAGCAGGTTGAGCGTTTCGCGAATGAAGGCGGCGTGGAGGAGCGATCCGAGGCCCAGGTCCCGTTTGAACGTCACGTCCCATTCCTCGGCTTTCAGCTTGTCGTTCTGCTGGGTGCGGGTGATCACGAGCCCAACGATCAGCGGCCGCGTGGCATTGGTCTGAACCAACGCTACGGGGGCTCCGCTGTCGCCCGCGAAAGTCGAGGCGCTGAAGAGGACCGAAGGATGATTCTTCGCGGGAAAGAGCGGATAACCGCTGACGACCGCATCGCGATAAAGCGGGAAGCCGGCCTTGCCGGCTTCGGTCCGGTGGGGATACCCGCAGAAGAAAAGCCGGCTGCCGATCGTCATGCCGGCGTCCATGGCCTTGGCCTCGTCGGCAAGGGCCTCCAGCGGCAGGGCCTTGAAGACCGCCTGCGGCGGCAGCGTGCAGCGGATGACCGCCACGTCCTGCGAGGGATGGCACGTCCAGAGCGCGTTGGTGCCGTTGCGGATCATGATTTTGTGGTCGTGCCGTTGCCACGCGCCTTGAGCGCCGCGGGTGCGGCAGACCAACACGATGGAGTCGCCCTTGGCTTTCAGGAAGGCATGCCCCGCTGAGACGAGAAGCACATTGGTTTCCGTCGCGTCTGGCGCGGGATCCTGTATCAGGAATCCGGTGCCGGTCGAGGCGGGATTGAACACCTTGAACGTTGCCTGCATGAGTTGCTCGGCCGCCGTTTCCGTGCGCGCGACATGGGGCAACAGAAGGGCTGCAGCGAGAAGAAGAATGGAACGTCCATAGCAAGTCATAGGTTGTCCAAAAACCGTGCAACCCTCTTTTAGTGGCGGAAGCTGCGCTGGCCGGTGAAGACCATGGCGACGTCGGCGTCGTTGCAGCAGTCGATCACGTCCCAGTCGCGGATCGCGCCGCCGGGCTGGACGATGGCGGTGATGCCCTCGCGGATGCCGACCTCCGCGCCGTCGCGGAACGGGAAGAAGGCGTCGGAGACCATGCTGCAGCCGGGCAGGCCGCCGCGGCGGGCCTTGACCTCTTCGTCGATCTCGGCGACGCGCTTCTTGCCCTCGTCGCCGAACTTCATCACGAGGTCGTTGTAGGGCGTGGCGTATTTCTCCCACGCGGTCCAGTCGGCGAGCTTGCGGTAGGCCTTGTCGCGCGCGATCTCGGCGACGCCCACGCGGTCCTGCTCGCCGGTGCCGATGCCGACGGTGGCGCCGTCCTTGACGTAGAGCACGGAGTTGCTGGTGACGCCGGCTTCGACGAGCCAGCCGAAAATGAGATCCTCGTACTCCTGCGGGGTCGGCAGGCGCTTGATGCGGTGGAGCGTGCCGTCTTTGGTGGTGCACTCGGCGGGCATGAGCTGGCTGGCCTTGCGGGCTTCGGGCACGAACGACCACTGGGCCACGAGGCCGCCGTCGATCAGCGATTTGAAGTCCACGACGCGCCGGGCCACGAACGCGGTGAGGCGCGCCATGTTGTTGATGCGCATGACGCGCAGGTTCTTCTTGGTCGCGAAAAGCTCCATCACGCCGGGGCCGAACTCGGGTGCCACGACGACCTCGGCATAGTTCTCGCCGATCAGCTTGGCGGTCTCCAGGTCGACCTCGCGGTTGAGCGCGATGCAACCGCCGAAGGCGGCCAGGCGGTCGGCCTTGTTGGCGCGGGAATAGGCCTCGGTGAGGGTGGACGCTTTGGCCACGCCGCAGGGATTGTTGTGTTTGACGATCACGGCGCAGGGCGTGTCGTCGAGGTACCGCAGGATATTGAGCGCGTTGTCGGCGTCGGTGAGGTTGGTCTTGCCGGGGTGCTTGCCGGACTGGAGCAGCTCGGGATCGGACGCCAGATAGTTGCCGGGGGTGAGGGCCGTGACGTCGCCGAGCGCGAGATTGCCGTTCACGAGCTTGTACATGGCCGCCTCTTGGCCCGGGTTCTCGCCGTAGCGCAGGCCCTTTTCCTCGCCGTCGATGACCCAGGTGACTTTCTCGTAGCACAGGGTCTGGCGTTTGGCCCCGTCGATGAAGGAGATTTCCATCTGCGGGGTGAAGTGGTCGTCCATGATGGTCTTGTAGGCGGCTTTGAGATCGATGGCCATGGCGGGCTCCTTTGGAGGTTGGCGGTACTTAAGCTGGGTGCACCCTTTCAAAAATTGTAGATTCTTATTAAACCATAAACGGAGGCGCGGCAAAAGCCCTTTGAAGCGGAAGGCGAAAAAATGGTACTGTCGTGGCGGGAAAGGGGCCGATCGTGGCGCACTGGGAAAAAGAGCGGGACTGGGTTGACGGCGCATGTCGCGAGCTCGACGCGCCGGTGATCATTTCGGCCAGCCGCGCGACGGACATTCCCGCGTTTTACGGCGACTGGCTGTTGCGCCGCCTTGAACAGGGGTGGGTCAAATGGGTCAACCCCTTCAGCGGCAAACCCGCCTATGTCAGCCTCGCGCGGGCGCGGCTGTTCGTCTTCTGGACGAAGAACCCCGGGCCGCTGATGGCGCATCTGGACACGCTTGACCGGAAGGGCTTGAATTACTATTTCCAGTTCACGCTGAACGACTACGGGGCGGATCGGCTGGAGCCGGGGGTGCCGCCGCTCGACGAGCGGATCGCAACGTTTATCGCGCTTTCCGGCCGTATCGGCCCCGAAAAGGTGATCTGGCGCTTCGATCCGCTGGTCCTGACCGATCGGCTCGACGAAACGGGCCTGCTGGAGAAAATCGCCGCCGTCGGCGACCGCCTGCACCGGCACACGCGCCGTCTGGTCATCAGCTTCGCGGACGTTCAGGGCTACGCCAATGTGCTCCGCAACGTGAGTCAGGCCGGCATCCGCATCCGCGAGTTCGACGGCGCGAGCATGGAGCGGGTGGCGCGGGGCATCGCGGAGCTGAATCGGGGCTGGGGCCTTGAGATCGTGACCTGCGCCGAAGGCGTCGACCTGTCGGATTGCGGGATCGGGCACGGCCGCTGCGTGGACGACTGCCTCATCGACCGCCTCTTCGGTCACGACGAGGCGCTGATGGATTTCCTCCGCCGGGGCGGACGGGAAAAAGACAAGGGGCAGCGCAAAGCCTGCGGGTGCATCCGCAGCAAGGACATCGGCGCATACAACACCTGTCCGCATCTCTGCGCCTACTGCTACGCCAACGCCGGACACGCGGCGGTCGCCCGCGCCTTCGCGCGACATCGGCCGGATGGCGGCGCGCTCGCGGGGGACTGAAAAGGGCGCTTGTATAACCCGACTGGGCTTGTTTAAATATCGCCACCTTAAATCAAGAAGGAACCATTCCCATGAAAAAAACCGTCGGGTTGTTAGCCTCTCTGGCGCTGGTGTCCGCGTGCACCTGCCCCTTCAAATGCGGCGAGCGGGATCTCACGCAGTATGTGAACCCCTTCATCGGCTGCGCGGACAACGGCCATACGTTCCCGGGCGCCTGCTATCCCTTCGGCATGATCCAGGCCAGCCCAGACTCCGGCAACTGCACCTGGACCTACTGCTCCGGCTACATGTACCTCGACGAGAAGATCTGGGGCTTTTCCCAGACCCACCTGAACGGCACGGGGTGCCCGGACCTCGGCGACGTCCAGCTCCAGCCCTTCACCGGCGCGATCGAGCGCGAGAACTTCCACAGCGCGTATAAGAAAGAGACCCAGAAGGCCAAGCCCGGCTACTACGCCGTCACGCTGGAAGACTTCGGCGTGGACGTGGAGCTGACCGCCTCCCCGCGCGTCGCCTTCCACAAGTACACCTACAAGAACCCCGCGCCCGCCCGCCTGCTGGTCGATCTGCAGTACGGCATCGTGAGCGGCAAGGACGCGCTCAAGAAGCACATCCTCGCCAGCGACGTCACGGTCGAGGACAAGTGCACGATCACCGGCCACAACCAGGCCCGCGCCTGGGTGACCCGCCACTATTACTACGTGGTCAAGTTCGACAAGCCCTACGCGGCGATCCGGCAGCTCGCGGCGCAGGAAGGCGAGAAGGCGCCGCGCTACGTGCTGGACTTCGACCTCAAGCCCGGCGAGACCCTGCAGGTGAAGGTGGCGCTCTCGGGCGTGAGCGTCGAAGGCGCGAAGAAGAACCTTGCCGCCGAAGTGCCCGGCTGGGATTTTGCGGCGGTCCACACGCGGGCCAAAGCCGCGTGGAACGGCTTGCTGGCCCGCGCTGAAGTCCAGGGCTCGCAGGAGCAGAAAGAAAATTTCTACACTTCGATGTACCACCTCTTCATCCAGCCCAACAACATCGCGGACGTGGACGGCCAGTACCGCGGGGCGGACGACAAGGTGCTGACCGCGCCCGACAAGACCTACTACTCCACGCTCTCGCTCTGGGACACCTACCGTGCGGCGCACCCGCTCTACACCATCCTGACGCCCGAGCGCGTGGACGGCTTCATCAGCACCATGGTCGCCCACCAGAAGGCGCAGGGCTATGTGCCGATCTGGACGCTGTGGGGCAAAGAGAACCACTGCATGATCGCCAACCACTCGGTGCCGGTCATCGCCGACGCGTACCTCAAGGGCTTCCGCGGCTTCGACGCCGAGGCCGCCTTCCAGGGCATCAAAACCTCGCTGACCGTGAACCACCCGAAGTCCGACTGGGACGTCTACACCCAGTACGGTTACCTGCCCTTCGACATCATCAAGGGCGAGAGCGTCTCGCGCACGCTGGAGTACGTCTACGACGACTACTGCGCCGCGCAGCTCGCCAAGGCGCTGGGCAAGACCGAAGACGCCGCCTATTTCGCCAAGCGCGCCGACAACTACAAGAACGTCTTCTGCCCCGAGACCAAGTTCATGCGCGGCCGCGACGCCAAGGGCAACTGGCGCACGCCCTTCGACCCCATGAAGCTCAACCATGGCGAGCACAGCGGCTACGACTACACCGAGGGCAACGCCTGGCAGTACACCTGGCACGTTCAGCACGACCCCGAAGGGCTCGTGAACCTGATCGGCGGCAAAGAGGCGACGGCGGAGAAGCTGAGCACCCTCTTCAAGCTGGAGTCCAAAGTCGAGGGCAGCGGCTTCGTGCTCGACGTCTCGGGCCTGATCGGCCAGTATGCGCACGGCAACGAGCCGAGCCACCACACGGCCTATTTCTTCAACTACGCGGGCGCCCCGTACAAGACGCAGGAGATCATCCGCGAGATCTTCGACACGATGTACAAGAACAAACCCGACGGCCTCTGCGGCAACGACGACTGCGGCCAGATGTCGGCCTGGTACCTCTTCTCGGCCATGGGCTTCTATCCCTTCAACCCCTGCAACGACGGCTACGTTTTCGGCGCGCCTCAGATCGAAAAGGTGACGCTCCGCCTCGCCAAGGGCAAGACTTTCACGGTCGAGGCCAAAGGGCTTTCCAAAGAGAACAAGTACGTGCAGAGCATCACGCTCAACGGCAAGCCCGTCGCCGGCATCAAGATCGCGCACGCCGACATCATGAAGGGCGGCGCGCTGGTTTTTGAAATGGGGCCTCTGCCGAAGAAGTGAGCCGGTTTCAGGGATGCGGCGGACTTGCGGCGCGCTGATCCGGGAATGTTCATGACGTCCCGCATCGGCGTGCTTTAGTGTTGCGCACAGCCTGTGCGTTTGATGCAGGCTTTAAAGTGGGGGAGAAATCCAAATGACATGTCGCCTTGCCGCAGGACTGACGTTCTGCGCCTTTTCGCTGCTTGCCGACCGTACGGTCCAGAACTTCAACGCCGACTGGCGCTTCCAGAAGGACGCCGACGGCAAACTCGACGCCTCGGCCGCCGCCTTCGACGACCGCGCCTGGCAGGCGGTGCGCCTGCCGCACGACTGGGCCATCTCCGGCCCCTTCACGCCCGACGCCGACGGCGGCACCGGCAAGCTCCCCTGGCGCGGCGTCGGCTGGTACCGCAAGACCTTCACGCCCGCGGCCGCCGCCGGCCAGCGCGTCTACCTCGACTTCGACGGCGTCATGGCCAGCCCCGAGGTCTACATCAACGGCCAGCGGGCCGGCGGCTGGGACTACGGCTACATCGGCTTCCGCGTCGACGCCACGCCCTTCGTCCGCTTCGGCCAGCCCAACACGGTCGCGGTCAAAGCCGACACCCGCAACCACAACTCGCGCTGGTACCCCGGCGCGGGCATCTACCGAAAAGTCATGCTGACCCTCTGCGACCCCGTCCACGTCGCGCACGAGGCCACCTTCGTCACCACGCCCGAGGTCGGCGCCGACCAGGCCGTCGTGCAGGTCGGCTCCGCCCTGACCAACGCCACGGACCAGGCCGTGGAGGCCACGGTGACCCTGACCCTGCTCGACCCCGACGGACAGACCGCCGCCAGCCGAGAGCTCGCCCTCTCGGTTCCTGCGCACGCCGCCGCTCCGTTCGAACACCGCTTCGCTGTTTCGGCGCCCAAGCGGTGGGACCTGGCGTCGCCCCACCTCTACCGCGTCCGCATCGGCGTCAAGGCCGGCGCCTGCGCCGACGCCGAAACCACGCGCTTCGGCATCCGCTCCTTCGCCTTCCCGGCCGACGACGGCTTCCACCTCAACGGCCGCCGCGTCCAGCTCTACGGAGTGGACCTGCACGCCGACCTCGGCCCGCTGGGCATGGCCTTCAACCGCTCCGCCATGCGCCGCCAACTGGAGATCATGCACGACATGGGCTTCAACGCCCTGCGCACCAGCCACAACTGCCCCGCCCCCGAAGTGCTCGACCTCTGCGACGAGATGGGGATCTTCGTCTGGAACGAGGCCTTCGACAAATGGGAAGGCACCTCCGGCCGCCGCAGCGACCAGAACCTCGAGGACTATGTCTCGCGCAACCTGCGCCAGTTCGTGCGCCGCGACCGCAACCACCCCTGCGTCTTCGTCTGGTCCATCGGCAACGAGATCCCGCCCGCCAAGCCCGGCGACGCCAAAGACCCAGGCATGACCGAGCCCCGCTGCACCCTCTTCCGCAGCGTCATCCGCACGCTCGACACCACGCGCCCGGTCGGCATCGGCTGCTGCCACGCCAACGCCATCGGCATGGGCGTCTTCGAGCACCTCGACCTCACCGGCTGGAACTACGGCGGCCAGTACGCCGCCATCAAGCGCAAGTACCCGGACAAGCCCGTGCTCTACTCCGAGTCCGCCTCGGCCCTCAGCTCCTACGGCTACTACGCCGTGCCGCCGCCCCAGAACAAGACCGACTACGCGGTCGAGGACCGCGAGGTCTGCTCCTACGACCACAACGCCGCGCCCTGGTCGGACATCCCCGACCCCGAGTTCGCCCGCATGGAGCGCGACCGCTACTGCGGCGGCGAGTTCGTCTGGACCGGCCTCGACTACCTCGGCGAGCCCACGCCCTACATGCACTACTTCGAGCAGATGCGCAAATACCCGCAGAGCGAGATGGCGCGCAGCTCCTACTTCGGCATCGTCGACCTCTGCGGCGTGCCCAAAGACCGCTTCTTCCTCTACCGCGGCCACTGGAACAAGGCCGCCGTCACCCTGCACATCCTGCCGCACTGGAACTGGGCCGGCAAGGAGGGCCAGAACGTGCCGGTCTACGTCTACACCAGCGGCGACTCGGCCGAGCTCTTCCTCAACGGCAAATCTCTCGGCCGCCGCACCAAGGGCCAGCCGCAGTCCAAGCCCGCCAACTTCGCGGCCGGCAAGCCCGCGACCGCCTCCAGCTCCGAAAAGACCACCGCCCACGACAACCCCGCCTCGGCCGCGCTCGACGGCACCACCGAGACCCGCTGGTGCGCCTCCGGCGACGCCGTGCCGCAGTGGTGGCAGGTCGACCTCGGCGCGCCGACCGCCTTCCGCTATCTCTCGCTGACCTTCGAGGGCGAGGCCAAGAGCTACGGCTACGAGGTGCTCGCCTCCGACGACGCCGCGGCCTGGACCCCGCTCTTCGCCAAGAAGCTCGGCGAAGCCGCGCCCGCCGTTCTCGACCGGCCGGCCACCTACCGCTACCTGCGCGTCGCCTTCACGGCGCTCGAAAAGAACCGCTGGGCCTCGCTGCGCGAGGTCGTGGTCTCCGACCAGAAGCCGTCCAACCCCTACTACGACATCTGCGACACCTACCGCCTGCGCTGGCTCGACGTCGCCTACCAGCCCGGCGAGCTCAAAGCCGTGGCCTACCAGGCCGGGAAGAAGATCGCCGAGCAGGTCATGCGCACCGCGGGGCCCGCGGTCGCGGTCGCGCTCGCGCCCGAGCGGGACGCGCTGCCGGCCGACGGCGAGAGCGTGGTCTTCGTGCAGGTGGACGTGACCGACGCGGCCGGCACGCGCGACCCGCGCGCCACGAACCGCATCCGCTTCAGCCTCAGCGGCCCCGGCGAGATCGTCGCGGTCGGCAACGGCAACCCGCGCGGCCACGACGCCTTCACGGACACCGCCAGCCATCCGCTCTACTTCGGCAAGGCGGTCGCCGTCCTGCGCCGCGCCGCCGGCTCGACGGCGCCGGTCACCCTCACCGCCACGGCCGACGGCCTCAAGCCCGCGACCGCAACGTTCAAGTAAGCGCGGCAACACGTTCGGAAATCCGGGCTCGAAAGTCCGGGATCTCCGTGACCGCACCGGAAGAAACGGGTGTGGGCTTCAGCCGAAACCGCCGTTCCTGGGTCTTAGGGCGCATCCCCGATTCGCTGACTGATCGCTTGAACAAGGCTGGTGTACCGGCTTTAGTCGGCCGACGCGGCCCGGGCCGCCTGAAGGCGGGACACCAACATGGGGCGATGCGGAACGGACGTGTACCGAATTGAAGATGCCCCTTTGAACATTGACAGGCCCAAACAATCTCCGCATACTTGATTACATCAATAATGTTTGTCTTTTGCGTTGTTGGATGTCGGATCCTGTGAACCAATCGGACGTGGAGGGGCGAATGAAATCAGCAGTTCTGTCGCGGGGGTGGATCGGTCTGGCGATCTGTGCGGGTGGACTGGCGACGCAGGCCGCCGATGGCATCTGGACCAACGCCGCGGGCGGCGTGTGGAGCACGGCCGGGAATTGGCAGGATGGCGTCGTCGCGGTTTCCAACGTCGCCGCATCCTTCCGGGCGGCCGTCGGCACGGTCACGGTTTCCAACGACCTCACCTCCGTTTCGCTGACGGGGCTCGCTTTTAACGACGGACCGGAGAATGACGCGTCGTGGACCCTCACCGGCAGCGTCCTCGCGCTGACCGCGCCCGCCACGGTCGACGTCCGCACCAACGCGGCGACACTCGCGCTGGCCGTGAACGGCACGAACGGCGTGGTGAAATCGGGGGCCGGCGCGCTGCGGCTCTCCGGCGGCAACAAGGGTTCCGCCGGCGCCACCGTGAACGCGGGCACCCTGCTGGTGGGCGAAGCGTCGGAACCCGGCAGCGGCTCGTTGCGCCTGGCCGGCGGCGCGATCGCGATCCTGGCCGCGGGCGAGCCCGGCCTCATGGAAAGCGCCTCGCCCCACAACACCATCAACCTCGGCACGGCGGGGACGAACATCGCCGTACGCCTGACGACGCGAATGGCCAACACCAACAGTAATCTGGCGGCGACCTACCCCGCCAACACGCAGTACATCTACGCCGGGCGCTGGTACGTGCCGGCGGACGCCTGCTACAGCTTCCTCAAGAATTTCGACGACGGCGGCTATCTGGCCGTCGACCGGACGGCGCTCATCAACGACAACCTGTGGAGCAGCGTCATCGTGGTCCGCGGCGTCCGGCTCGCGAAGGGCTGGCACGACCTTGAGGTCCGCGTGTCGCAGGGCGGCGGCGGCGTGGGGCCGACCGCGTCCCGCTTCGCCTCGGGCATCATGTACGACCCGACGGACGGCGATTTCTCGGCGACCAACATGGCCAACGCGAAGGTGTTCGCGGATCCGGGCGACGGCAGCGTGTTGCGGACGGACCGCGTCGCCACGATGCCCCAGCGGGCCGTCTTGGCTGGACATGCGACGCTGGACCTTTCCGCGCACGGGTCCGACTTCGCGCCGCTCTGGGCGGGGGGACTCATGGCCGACCCCTCCGCTGGCGCGCCGGTCCTGACTGTCACGGGCGGCTCGGGCGAACTGCGCGTGGGCGGTTTGGGCGCGCATGCGCCGTACAACATCGATGCGGCCGCATCGAACGGCGTCGTCTTTTCGGAGAAGGTCCTGGTGCTGGCGCTCCCGACATCGAGCGCGTGGCGGATCGCGGACCGCGCGGAGGTGGCGCTCGGCGCGCCGGAGCTGCTGGGCGCAGGGAGCCTCACGCTGACCAACCACTCGGTGCGGGTGCTCGCCTGCGATGCGCTGGGATCGGCCGGCGGGACCTTCACGGTCCAAGGCGCCGGCAACGGCGTGACGTTCGACGCCTCGCGGATCACCAACGGCACGTGGCTGGCCGACGCCAGCTATGTGCTGGCGGCGACCAACAGCGTGGTGTTGGCAGGGACCGATTCCTCCGTGGGATTCGACGGCGCGGGCACCACGCGCCTGTTCGGCACGATCGGCGGCGCGGGGGCCCTGACCAAGGCCGGCAGCGGCACCGCCGAACTGCTCCAGCCCTGCGGCTTCACCGGCGACGTGACCGTGGCGGCCGGACGGCTGCGCGTCTGCGCGGCGACCGTCGGCGATGCGTCAAACCGCGTGACTCTCAGCGGCGGCACCTTCGGTTTCGACGCGTCCGTGGCCGCGCCGACCGTGCCGATGGTGACGGCCTCCAGCGGCACCCTCGACGTCCCCGCCGGCCAAACGCTCACGGTGGGAACGCTCGGCGGCACGGTGTCGGTCTCAGGCAGCGGCACGCTGGTGGTATCCCAAGTGGCGGCTGGCGCGAAACTCACCTTCGCGGGCAACGGTTTGTTCGCGGTTTCAAACATGGCGGCCGGCGCGAGCATCACCCTGACGGGAGCCGGCGCGCTGTCGCTCCCGCCCTCGGTCTCGGGGGGCAAGGTGTCGCTGGCGGGAATCGGGTGTTCGCTGACGCTCGCGGCGGGGAGCCGGCTGGACGAGGTCGAGGTCGCCGAGAACGCGGCGGGCTCGATCTCGGGCGCGGGCAGCGTCGACCGCCTTGCGGGCAAAGGCGCTCTGACGAAGAGCGGTTCCGGCGCGTTGGTGATCGTCAACGCCGGCGCGTTCGACGGCCAGATCGCGGTGGCGAGCGGCAGCTTGGTCTTGGATCCGGCCCAAGCCGCCCCGGCCGGCGTGCCGGGCGTGTGGTTCGACGCCAGCGTCACGAATTCCTACACGCATGAAACGCAAAACAACAACACGACGTACCCGCTCGATGTGATCGGCAAGTGGGCCGACCGGCGCCTGAACGGTTTCACGGCCAGCATCGAGGGCTACAACACGGCGGGCAACTTCGATCGGCCCTACGTGATCACCAACGCCCTGAACGGCATGCCGGTGATCTCCTGCGGCGGCTACAACTACTGCCCGGACTTCGAGTTTCGGCGCGTGGCGTTCGGCACGGTCAACACCTATCACGCGTTCCTGGTCTTCGGCAGCCAGCGGGGCGGCGGGCATCTGCTGGGCCTTACCGGCGGCAACTGGGATTTCCAACGCGGCGTCGTCAGCAACAACGCCCAAGTGACCTCGGCCTCGATCCCGATCTGGAAGAGCGTCGGCTATCCGGTCTGGACCAACGGCGTGGCTGTGAACGGGCTGACGACCGGGTTGAACGGCGGGTATCAGGTGCTCAGCATCGCCATCACCAACGCCACCGGACACGGCGTCAACGCGCTCGGCATGGTGAACGCGTGGCAGAACTCGGGCGGACAGCGCTACGCCGAAGTGCTGCTCTACACGAACGCGGTGAGCGACGCGGAGCGGAAGGCGAACGAGGCGTATCTGGCCGCCAAATGGGGATTGGGTGGCTTCACCGCGCCGCTGGTGACCGTCGCCTCGAACGCCACGCTGGAAGTGCGCGGCCCCTATACGCTGGCGGCGCTGAGAGGCGTGGGTACGGTCATCAAGACCGGCGCGGGCGCGCTGAGTTTCGGCGGCACGTTCGACGGGGTCGTCCAGGTGCAGGGGGGCACCGTGACGGTGCCGCCGCTGCCGCCGCCGCCGACCGCGGCGGCGGTGCCCACCAACGGCATGCTCCTGTGGCTCGACGCTTGCGCCACGAACCGGATGACGTTCGATCCGAATCCGGGCGAGGTGTATCAGTGGATCGACCGCCGCACCAACGTCAACCGCTTCGCGTGGGGGTACTACACGTCGCAGTACCCGGAGCGGTCGTGGCTCCAGCAGACCGCCGCGCCGCGCGGCGGCAGCCTGTGCTGGGTCGACTTCGTGACCAATCCGGTCTACGAGGCGAGCAGTTTCAGCAAGTACATGAAGATCACGCTGGACCGCGATCCCGCGACGTATGTGATGGACTCCTATGTCGGCACGCTTTCGGGCATCCGCACCGGCTTCGTCGTACTCGACAGCCTCCGCGGCGGCGGCTTGCCGGTCGGCGGCAACAACAACAGCATCAACAGCAGCTTCACGCGCGACAACAGCTCGCTCCCCACCTCGCCGGTCTGGGGCTCTGGCACCGTCGCGGCAGTGACCAACGGCACGACCCGTCTGGACGGCGAGCGGGTGGACGGCCGCGTCACGGGCTTCAGCGGCGGCGTGCAGGTGCTGTCGTTCACCACCACCGGCGACACGCTGTTTTGGTTCCTCGGCGCGACGCGGGCCAGGCTCGAACGGCTCGGCGAACTGATGTTCTTCAGCACCGTGCTCTCGCCCGCCGACCGCGGCGCGGTCGAGGCTTATCTTCTGAACAAGTGGACGACCAAGACCGGCGCGGGCTACCGCGTGCCGGGCGAACGCCTCGCCCAGGCCGCGACGGTGGCCGCCGGCGCGACGCTCGACCTCACCGGCGCGACGGGCGACGAGTTCGGAACCGTTTCGGGCGCGGGCGGCGTCCGCGTCTCCGCCTTCGACGCGCTGCCGCAGATCGACGGCAGCATCGGCTCGCTGGCGATGCTGGGCGGCGAATGCGCGTTCACGGTGGTCGCCCAGGGCGCCACCTTCGTCGCCCAGCCGGCCGTGACCGTCACGGGCGCCTTGACGGTGCCTTCGAACGGCGTGGTGCGCGTGACCTTCGCAGACTGTCCGAAAACGATGCGGCTCCCGCTCATCACCTACGGCTCGGTGACGGGCAGCGGGTTGGACGCATGGACGCTGGAAACGGCCGGCAACGTTCCGGCCGGCGCCACCCTCCGCTTAACCGGCACCCCGTCCGGGGCCTATCTGGACATCACCGCCAATGGCACGGTTTTCCTGATCCGCTGATCTCAAGATCCGGCAGCGCGCGCGACCGTTCGCCGCCCGGACGGGACGGCCGCGGCGAACCTCGGCGGCGGCGCGGAAGGCCAAAAAGGTGCGCCTTTTTTTACGGGCATGCTTGACAAGATGAACAAACAGGCGTATTAGGGTTCCGCAAAAGGAGACGCATTGCCGAGCGGGAGCGAGGCATGTGAAATAGATCCTTTTGCAACAAGGAGTTTTGCTGTGTACGGTGTGCCTGCGCACGCGATGCAGTTGAGCTTGCACCTGGACGACCAGGAAGAGGAGCCTCCACAAGGAGAGCCGCCTCTGTTTTCATTATCCGTCCCCCGCGTGGACGGAAAACCGCGCCTGATGACCCTTCCCGCGGCACCGGTCAAAACCCGTGCCCTGAAGATGAGCCCGCAGTGCCGCGCGTTTCGCGATCAATTCTTCCCGAATGCCGCCGATGAGCAATGGTCCGATTGGCGCTGGCAGATCCAGCACCGGATTCGCGACCTCGAGACCGTCCGGCGCATGGTCCGGCTTTCGGCCGCCGAGGAAAAGGCGCTTGAGCTGGGCGGTAAGATGCTGCCCATGGCCGTCACGCCGCACTACATGGGGCTCATCTCTCCCACGGATCCCGACCAAGCCCTCCGCCGCGCGATGATCCCGACGGTCTACGAGATGCGGCGCTGCCCGGGCGAGGCGGACGATCCGCTCGGCGAAGAGCACCAGAGCCCGATCCCTGGTCTGGTCCACCGCTACCCCGACCGCGTGCTGCTGCTGGCGACGGATTTCTGCTCGGCCTATTGCCGCTACTGCACCCGCTCGCGCGTGGTCGGCCACGGCGCGATCACCCCCAGCACGCGACGGCTCCAGATGATCTTCGACTACATCCGGAGCAAGCCGCAGATCCGCGACGTGCTGATCTCCGGCGGCGATCCGCTGACCCTGAGCGATGAGAAGATCGAGTTCATCCTTTCCAACCTCCGGGCGATCCCGCATGTCGAGATCATCCGCATTGGCACCAAGGTCACAACCGTTCTGCCGCAGCGCATCACGCCCCAACTCACGCGCGTGCTGCGCAAGTACCACCCGCTCTGGATGAGCCTGCATTTCACGCATCCCGACGAGTGTTGCTGTGAAACGCAGAAGGCGTGCGGCCTGCTGGCGGACGCGGGCATCCCGCTCGGCTCGCAGACGGTCCTGCTCAAAGGCATGAACGACAACGCCGACGTCATGAAGCGGCTCGTCCACAACCTGATGAAGATGCGGGTCAAGCCGTATTATGTCTATCAGTGCGATCCGATTTCCGGCTCGGAACATTTCCGCACGCCCGTATCCAAGGGCGTGGAGATCATCCGCAGCCTGCGGGGCCATACCACCGGCTACGCCGTGCCGACCTACGTGATCGACGCGCCCGGCGGCGGCGGCAAGATCCCGATCGCCCCCGACTATGTCGCGGGCAAGGACGCCGAGGGCAACCTGCGCCTGACAAATTACGAAGGCAAATCCTTTCAGTACCCGGACTACATCCAAGCATGAATGTCCAATGACCTCTCTTGCCGTTGGAAATTGCTCATTCCCTGTTGGAAATTGGACATTCGCCTATGCTCATCGGATTAACTTATGATCTCCGTTCGGACTATCTCGCCATGGGCATGTCCATGGAAGAGACGGCCGAGTTCGACAAAGAGGAGACCATCGCGGGCATCGAGGGTGCCCTGCGCGAACTCGGCAACGAGACCGACCGGATCGGCCACGCCAAGGCGCTGGTCAGGCGGCTCGAGGCCGGCGACCGCTGGGACCTGGTCTTCAACATCTGCGAAGGCCTGCAGGGCGTGGCGCGCGAGGCGCAGGTGCCCGCGATCCTCGATCTCTACGGCGTTCCCTATGTGTTTTCCGACCCCTTGGTGCTCGCCCTCACCCTCCACAAGGGCATGACCAAGCGCGTGGTCCGCGACGCGGGCGTGCCGACCAGCGACTTCTGCGTCTACGCGTCGGCCGAGGATCTGGCAACCCTGCGGTTCGGCGCGCCGTTCTTTGTGAAGCCGGTTGCCGAGGGAACGGGCAAAGGCTGCTCGTCCAAATCCATCGTGAGCGACCGCGCCGACCTCGCGGCGGTCTGCGACGAGCTCGTGGCTCGCTTCCGCCAGCCCGCCCTGATCGAGCCTTACCTCGGCGGCCGCGAGTTCACGGTCGGCATCACCGGCACCGGCCGCCAGGCCCAGGTGGTCGGCTCCATGGAGATCGTGTTGCTCTCGAACGCCGAGAAGGGCGTCTACTCCTACTCCAACAAGGGCAACTACGAGGACCGCGTGGTCTACCGTCCCGGTGACGCCGCCAAGGACGCCGTGGTCGCCGCGGCCGAGCAGGTCTCGCTCGACGCGTGGCGCGCGCTCGGCTGCCGCGACGGCGGCCGCGTGGACATCCGCTGCGACGCGGAACAGAAGCCCATGTTCCTGGAGGTCAACCCGCTCGCGGGCCTGAACCCCAAGGACTCTGACCTGCCGATTCTCGCCCGCATGGCGAACGTCTCTTACACCGAGCTCATCGGCCGCATCATGGACTCGGCGGTCGCGAGAATCAAAGAGAACGCTCAACGCTGAACGTTCAACGCTCAAGCTGAGAGAGTTGCGAATGGATGCCAAATCCCACGGTTTTCACTTGAGAGCTGAGCGTTATTAAGGATTGGATGGCTTATGTCCGACCGGTCATTCGACCTAAAATTTTACGCCCAAATCCAGCATGAGGCACACGCGGCGTATTATGTATTTTCATTATATTTTGTTGATATTGCATACAAATCACGGGTAAGATACGCGTCATGAAAACCACGTATGTCGTCCGCGAACTCCAGCGGGAGATCAGCGCCGCCGCACGTCAGTTTCCGGTCGTCGTCGTGACCGGCGCCCGGCAGACGGGGAAATCCACCCTGTTGCAGCACCTCTTCCCGGACGCGGAGTATTTGACGCTTGACGATCCGCTGACCCGGCAAGCCGCGCGGGAGGACCCGCGCACCTTCCTGACGCGAGCGCCACGGCTGATCATCGACGAAATCCAGCATCTGCCCGAACTGTTGCCCCACATCAAGATCGCGGTGGACGCCGACCGCCGCGCGAACGGGCGTTTCCTGCTGACCGGTTCCCAAGTTTTTCCCCTCATGGCCGGACTCGGCGAATCTCTGGCCGGCCGAGCGGCGGTCTATCGCCTGCACCCCTTCTCGTGCGCCGAATTGGGCTGGCAGCCCGTCACGGCGCCCGATTGTTTTCGCCGACTCTTCACCGGGTTTTATCCCGAGATCGCCGTGCATGGGGCCGACCGCAACCGGTTCTTCGCGTCGTATGTCCAGACCTATCTGGAGCGCGACATCCGCCTGCTCACGGCCGTCCATGATTTGCGGCTGTTTCAGAACGTGGTCGATCTCCTCGCGGCGCGCGTGGGGAGTCTGCTGAATCTCAGCGAAATCGCCAAAGAAGCGGGCGTCAGTTTCTCCACCGTTCAACGCTGGCTTTCGCTGCTCGAAAGTACGGGCCTTGTTTTTCTGTTGCGTCCTTACTCGCGCAACATGACGCGCCGCGTCGTGAAAACGCCCAAACTCTATTTCGGCGACACGGGCCTCGCCGCCTGGCTGTTACGTTACCCCGATCCGGAATTGCTGCGGTGCGGACCTCAATCCGGCGCATTTTTCGAGAACTTGGTCGTGCTCGAATGCCTCAAACGGAAGGCCAACCTCGCGCGCAACACGGAACTGTTCTTTTACCGGGACTCCAACCGCAACGAAATTGACCTCGTGGTTGAAACCGGGGCCTCCGTCACGCTGGTGGAGATCAAGCAGAGCGCGACGCCGCGGGCAGAACATTTCAGCACACTGAGCCGTCTGTTGCCGCTCTTTTCCAAGGTGCGCGGCTATGTTGCCGCACCGATCGCGAAAGAGGAGCCCTTTTCGGCTTCGCTGTCCGCCATCCCTTGGCACACGCTCGCCGCCCGCGTGTTGTGATCGGCCTTTACCGCAGATTCACAAGAGGAGAAACGCGCCCGCCAGCCAGTAGCCAGTGCAACACTGGCTACTGGCTGGCGGGCGCGCGTTTTCTTCAGGTGCTGAACGGCCTTAGTTTGGCATGCTGACGGGGTAACGGCAAGGGGAAACAGGCCGGGGACGTGGCTCGGGCGGCGGGAGCGGGCGGCGAGGGCGCGGTGGGGCCGCCTTCCCCCGCCCCGTCCGGCGGTATTCCGACGGACGGGGCGGGGGAAGGGGAGAGGGCTTCACCCTTTGCCGGCGGCCGCCGCTCACGCGGCTGCGGCAAGGAAGGCGTCCATCACCTCCCTCGGCGTCTTCCAGCCGAGACACTTGCGCGGGCGGTCGTTCAGGAACCCGTCGATCCGCCGCAGATCCGCCTCGCCGATGGACGCGAACGACTCGCTCTTCGGGTACAGTCGGCGGATCAGCCCGTTCGTGTTTTCGTTCGTCCCCCGCTCCCACGAATGGTACGGCCGGGCGAAGAAGACGTCCGCCTTCAAAGCCGTCGCGATCTCGGCGTGGCGGGCGAACTCCTTGCCGTTGTCGAATGTGATCCCCGTGCAGGCGACGCCGATGGCGGCGAGCAGCCTGATGACCACGCACTTGACCTCGTCGGCCTCCTTGGTGGCCGACCAGCCCACCAGCGTGTAGCGCGTCACCCGCTCCACAAGCGTCACCAGGTAGCCCGTAGCGTGCGCCCCGACCACCAGGTCGCCCTCCCAGTGCCCGACCGTGATCCGCAGTTCGATTTCGGGCGGGCGCGTCTCGATCCCGCGCCGCCCGGGGATCAGGCCGCGCCCGCGCCCCTCCTGCCGCGGGCAGCGCCGCTTGCGCTTGCGCTTCGCACGCACAAGCTCCTTCCACAGCTCGCCGCCGGCCTTGGCGTCCGCGTAGACGTACTTGTAGACCGTCTCCTTGCACACATGCGGCCGCCCTTCGAGTTCGGCACGTCCGCATATCTGCTCCGGCGTCCAGCCCTTCTTGAGCTTCTCCTCCGCGTCCAGCCTCACCTCTTCCGTGAACCGCCTCGGCCCCGGGCGCGCCGCACGCTCTTCGGCTTTCCTGTGCGCCTGCTGGTGCCGGTAGCCTTTCAAACCCTTGTTCCGCCTCACCTCCCGGCTCACCGTGCCCTTGTCCCGGCCTATGATCCGGGCGATCTCGTTGTTGCCCTTTCCGGCTTGCCGCAAAACGTAAATCT
>DAOPZC010000042.1:0-45399 GCA_035353175.1 Kiritimatiellia bacterium
CGAGCCGGATCCAGCAGTCGCCGCAGACACAGGCGTTGTCGCGGCCGCACGTGCCCGCCGCGTCGGGCCGCGGCACCCCGATGCAGCCGCCGATCAGCCCGCATTCGTACAAAGATAGCCCCGACCATAACCGCATCCGCAGGCATGCGGCGAAAAAATCATAAAAAACGCCGTTGACTTTCGCCAGGCGTTTCTATATAAAGAAACACCAAACAGAGGGCATCAGGCGAAACGGACGATGCCATGGGGTCAGAAAAGTCATGATTTACGCGAACAACACGATGGGGTATTGGCGCTGGCGGGGTCGCTCTTGGCGAAGCCGGTGACGGAGTTGTGCGCGATATCAGACTGAATCAAGCGAACGGAAACCGGCGGCTTCAAGCGAACCCGGTTTCCGTTTTGTTTTACCACCCAGACGTTTTCAGCTACATTGGAGATCACTATGTTACTCGATACGTTTCCTTCACACGAAAATTTCCGCGCGCACTTACGGACGGCCACCGTCGTGCCGGTGGGTGCGAAAATCCTTGCGGACACCGAAACACCTGTCTCGGTCTTGTCCCGTTTCGCCCATGAAAACCCCAACGTTTTCCTGCTCGAAAGCGCGGAGGGCGGCGAGCAATGGGGCCGCTACAGCTTCATGGGCATCTCGGCCCGCGCCAACATCACCGTATACCGGAACGACGTCGTGATCCGCCAAGGCATCAGCGAAAAGCGCATCGCCCACGACGGGGACCCGCTCGCCGTACTGCGTTCGATCATGAAGCCCTACACCCTCGCGGAACTTCCCGGACTGCCGCGTTTCTGCGGGGGACTCGTGGGATATTTCGCCTATGAGATGATCCACTTCTTCGAGCCGCGCGTGCCGAACACGTTGCCGTCGGAACGCCCGATGGCCGAGTTCATCATTCCCGACACCCTGCTGATCTTCGACAACACCGCCCATACGCTGGCCGTGCTCGCCCTCGCGTTCAAAGGCGACGATGACGATGACAAACTCTATGATGCGGCGGTCGCGCGCGTGCAGGAAATTCTCGAGGTGCTGGCCAAACCCGCCGACGTGGCCATGCACCTCAACAGGCGCACCGTAAAAATGCCCGAGCCCGTGCACGGACCGGACTACTACAAGGGCATGGTCGAGAAGGTAAAGAAGCACATCTATGAAGGCGACATCATCCAGTGCGTGATCTCGCAGAGCTTCGTCGGCCCCGCGCCGGACGACCTCGTCAGCCTGTACCGCGCGCAGCGCTACGTCAACCCCTCGCCCTACCTGTTCTTCCTGAAGTCGCAGGGCTGCACATTGATCGGATCCTCGCCGGAGACCATGATCCGCCTCGACAACCGCACCGCCTGCCTGCGCCCGATCGCGGGCACGCGTCCGCGCGGCAAAACCGAGCAGGAGGACCGCAAGAACGCCGACTCGATGCTTCAGGACGAAAAGGAACGCGCCGAGCATCTGATGCTGGTGGATCTCGGCCGCAACGAGCTCGGCCGCGTCGCGCTGCCCGGCACCGTGCAGGTTACCGACCTCATGATCGTCGAACGTTATTCGCACGTGATGCACCTCGTCTCGAACATCACGGCCGACATCGAGCCACAGTATGACGCCTTCGATCTCTTCAAATCGTCCTTCCCGGCCGGCACACTGAGCGGCGCGCCGAAAATCCGCGCCATGGAGCTCATCGCGGAACTGGAAGACGAACCGCGCGGCCCCTACGGAGGCGCGGTCGGCTACGTGTCGTTCGACGGCAACATGGACTTCGCCATTTGCATCCGCACCGCGATCGCCGAACACGGGAGGCTCACGATTCGCGCGGGCGCAGGCATCGTCGCCGACTCAGATCCGGAGTACGAATACCGCGAGACCGTCAACAAGGCGGGGGCCATGGCCCGATCCATCGAACTGCTCAAACTGGTCCAGGAAAAAGAGACCAAGATCAAACGCGCCTAACCCACGGAGACTGCCATGATTTTGATGATCGACAACTACGATTCGTTCACTTACAACCTCGTGCAGTACCTGCGCGAAATGACGCCCGACGTGACGGTCTATCGCAACGACGCGATCACCGTCGGGCAGATCGCCGACATGGCACCCTCCGCCATTGTGATCTCGCCGGGGCCGGGACGCCCCGAGAACGCGGGCGTCTCCTGCGACACCATCCGGACCTTCGCGGGCAAGGTGCCCCTGCTCGGCGTCTGCCTCGGCCACCAGGCCATGGGACTGACCTTTGGCGCCACAATCACATACGCAAAGCGGCTGATGCACGGCAAAACCTCGGAGATCACCTGCGACGGCGAGGGAATTTTCAAGGGGCTCGGCGACCGCCCGTTCAAGGCCATGCGATACCATTCGCTGGTGATCGACCGCGCAACGCTGCCCGACTGCCTGAAGATCACCGCCGAGTCGGAAGACGGCGAGATCATGGGCATCCGCCACAAGGAGCACCCGGTCGCCGGCATCCAGTTTCACCCCGAATCGATCATGACCCCGGTCGGGAAAAGGATCCTGCGCAATTTCCTCAAACTCGCCAACGTCTAGGTGTTCCGCATGAACTTCGCCACACTGCTAAAAAAGCTCATCGCCTGCCAGAACCTCACGGAAAACGAGGCCTTTGACGCCATCACGGCCATCCTGTCCGGCGAATTGACGGAAGGCCAAATCGGCGCATTTCTCGCCACGCTCGCGGCCAAAGGCGAGACGGTCGACGAAATCTCCGCAGGGGCACGCGCCATGCGGGCGGCCGCCACGCGCATCCAGTCGCTCAACTCCAACACGCTCGACACCGTGGGGACCGGCGGAGACGGCGGAATGACCTTCAACATCTCCACGACGGTCGCCTTCGTGGCCGCCGGCGCCGGCGCGACCGTCGCCAAACACGGAGGCCGCGCCAGCTCAGGCAAAAGCGGCAGCGCAGACTGTCTGGAGCAACTGGGGCTCAACCTGAACGCTGCCCCTGAGATCATGGAACAGGCGCTCAACGAAATCGGCATCACCTTCATGTTCGCGCCGTCTTTCCATAAGGCCATGCGCTTCGCCGGGCCGGTGCGCAAACAGCTCGGCGTGCGCACGCTCTTCAACCTCCTGGGCCCGCTCACCAACCCAGCCGGCGCTCCCTGCCAGCTCATCGGCGTCTTCGCGCCGGAGCTGACGGAAACCTTTGCGGAAGTGCTTAAAAAGCTCGGCTCGCGGCGCGTGCTCGTGGTCCACGGCCACGACGGCATGGACGAAATCACGCTCACCGCCACCACCCGCTGTTCCGAGCTTAAAGACGGCAAGGTCAAAACGTACGACATCGACCCCCTGAATTATTTCGACGACCTCTGCACGAACGCCGATTTGGAAGGCGGAACGCCGGCCGACAACGCCGCCATCACACGGGCGATCCTGAAAGGCGAAACGCAAGGTCCGAAACGCGACATTGTGCTCCTCAACGCGGCCGCGTCCCTGCTCGCGGCGAATCACGTCGAAGACCTGAAAGAGGGCCTGCGAAAGTCCGCAGAATCGATCGATTCCGGCGCAGCCTATGACCGTCTCGAACGCCTCATCGCCTTTTCAAAACTATGACCTTCCTCGATAAAATTCTGGATGCTAAACGTGCGGACCTCGTTCGGGCGAAATCGCTTGTGCCGCAGTCCACGCTTGAACGGCAGGCCGCCGCCCCCCGCGTCACACGGGGGTTCCGCGCCGCGCTCGACAAGCCCGGCGTACGCGTCATCGCGGAGATCAAGCGCGCCTCGCCGTCGCGGGGCGATATCCGGGCCGATCTCGATCCCGCCGCGACCGCCCGCGCCTATGCGGCCGGGGGTGCGGCCGCGCTCTCCGTACTCACGGAACCGACATATTTCAAAGGGTCGTCCGAGGATCTCCGCCAGGCGCGTGCGGCCGTCGGAATTCCGGTCCTGCGCAAAGATTTCATCATCGACCCCTATCAGGTCTACGAGACCGCCGCGATGGGCGCTGACGCGATGCTGCTGATCGTCCGCATCCTCGACGACCAGACCTTGAGTGCCTTGTACGGCTTGGCGCGCTCGCTGGGGCTCGACGTGCTGACCGAAATCTTCGATGAGCGGGACGCCGCACGGGCCAACGCGCTCGGCGCGACGCTGATCGGCATCAACAACCGCGACCTCGCCCACTTCAAGACCGATGTCTCGCACGCCGCGCGGCTCGCGGCGCACCTGCGCGCCGGCACGTCCATCGTCGCCCTCAGCGGCATCCATTCGGACGAGGACATCCGGCAGACGTTGTCGGGCGGCATCCGCCGTTTCCTTATCGGCGAGACGCTTGTGCGCCAGCCCGACCCGACCGCCATTCTGCGCGGGTGGACAGCGCTGGCCGCGGCCACAGAGGCCCGTTCCGGCACAGGAAACGCGAACCTCGCCAATCTCAAGATCTGTGGCATCACCACACGCGAAACCGCCCGCTTCTGCGCTGATCACGGCGTGGGCGCGCTGGGCGCGGTCTTTTTCCCGAAAAGTCCGCGCCATGTCTCTCCGGAGCACGCCCGCCGGATGTTCGAAGGCCTGCCTGACCGTGTCGCACACGTCGGCGTGTTTGTCGACACGCCCGCCGAGGAACTGATCGCCACCGCCCGCACGGCGGGTCTAGACACCGTACAACTGCACGGCAACGAGTCTCTGGACACCGTCACGGCCGCGCAAAAAGCGGGCTTCCGCGTGATCAAAGTCATTAAGCTCTCCGGCACCGCCTTGGTCGAAACGGCCCAGAGCCTTCCTCTTTCTGTGGGCATTCTGGTAGAATGCGGCCTCGGAACATTGCCCGGCGGCAACGGTGCCGCTTGGCAATGGGCCGACGCAGCGCCGTTGGCCAGCCTTCGCCCCTTCGCGCTGGCGGGCGGACTGACGCCGCAGAACTTGGAACAAGCCGCCGCGCTATCCGGCGCGAGCGCTTGGGACCTCAGTTCCGGCGTCGAAACCGCACCGGGGATTAAAGACCATGAAGCCATTCTGAAACTGACCGACAACCTGCGCCGATGGTGTCCCACCCACCCGCCTTCTTTCTGGAAACCGTGAGGGCGGGCACATTTCCGCCTCCGCACCCGAAGCACTTGAAACCCCTAACCAAAAAAGACTTATGAACTGTCCAAGACTTGAAAACGTCAACATCAAATCGGTGGTTCTGCTCGCCACCCCGCACGAATTGCAGAACGCCGTGCCGCAGACACCGACCACGCTGAACACCGTGATCAAGGGGCGCGAAAGCATCGAGCACATTCTGGACGGCGATGACCCGCGTCTGCTGGCCGTGGTCGGCCCCTGTTCGATCCACAACCTTGAAGCCGCCGAAGAATATGCGATGCGGCTCAAGATCTTGAGCGACGACATCTCCGATGCCATTTGCGTGGTCATGCGCGTGTACTTCGAGAAACCGCGCTCCGTGCTCGGGTGGAAAGGCCTGATCAACGACCCCTACATGAACGACACTTTCCACATTGAAGAGGGAATCCGCATGGCACGCCACTTCCTTGTGCGCGTCGCGGAAATCGGCCTGCCGGCCGCCACCGAAGTGCTGGACACGCTCATGCCGCAGTACATCGGCGACCTCATCTCGTGGTCGGTGATCGGCGCACGCACGGCCGAGGCCCAGACCCACCGCGAGATCGCCAGCGGCATTTCCACGCCGGTCGGCTTCAAGAACGCGACCGACGGCTCGTTCTCGGCCGCCGTCAACGGCATGCGCGCCGCCATGGGTCCGCACCATTTCCTCGGCGTCACCGAGGACGGCCTGCCGGCCGTTTTCAGCACCACCGGCAACTCCTATCCGCACATCGTCCTGCGAGGCGGGAAGCAGCCGAATTTCGACGCGGCGAGCATTGTGTCCTGCGAGGATGAACTGCGCGCAGCCCATCTGCCGCTCCACATCATCGTAGACTGCAGCCACGGGAATTCCGACAAGAAGCCGGAACGACAAGGCCTAGTCCTCAACGACATCCTGACGCAGATCGAAAACGGCAACCGCTCTATTCGCGGGTTCATGTTGGAAAGCCACCTCGAATGGGGCGCACAGCCCATGGCGAAGGACCCCAAGGACCTGCGCCCAGGCCTCTCGGTCACCGACGCGTGCATCGACTGGGCCACGACCGAAACGCTTTTGCGTGAAGCGCATGACCGCTACGCGGCCGTGATCGCGAAACGCACCACCAAGTGACCATCCGTTTCAACCCAACGCGACGCACTATGAAAACACCATCCCTCATCAATCAATACCCCGACAAGAACGGACACTTCGGTTTCTACGGCGGACGTTTCGTCGGCGAGACGCTGATCTCCGCACTGCAGGATCTCGAAGCCGCATGGAACGAGGCGAAAAACGACCCCGCCTTCATGGGCGAGTTCCGTTCGATGCTGACGAACTATGCGGGGCGCCCAACGCCGCTGGACTTCGCCGAGCGGCTCTCGGACCACATCGGCGGCGCACGCATCTACCTCAAGCGCGAGGACTGCGCGCACACCGGCGCACACAAGATCAACAACGTCGTAGGCCAAGGTCTTCTCGCCCGCCGCATGGGCAAGAAAAACGTGATCGCCGAGACCGGCGCGGGGCAGCACGGCGTCGCCACGGCCACGATCGCTGCTCGCTTCGGCATGTCCTGCAAAGTCTTCATGGGCGCCGAAGACGTGCGCCGCCAGGCACCGAACGTGTTGCGCATGCGCCTGCTCGGCGCGGAAGTCGTGCCGGTCACCTCCGGCACCAGCACGCTCAAGGACGCCATGAACGAAGCGCTGCGCTACTGGGTCGCCGAAGTGGAAGACACCTATTACGTCATCGGCACCGTCTCGGGGCCCCATCCCTACCCGGCCATGGTGCGCGACCTGCAACGCGTCATCGGCGACGAAGCCCGCCGCCAGATGCTGGAACAGGTGGGCAAGCTGCCGGACCTGCTGGTCGCCTGCGTGGGCGGCGGCAGCAACGCCATGGGGCTGTTCTACCCGTTCCTCGACGATCCGTGCGCCATGTTGGGCGCGGAAGCCGCAGGCGAAGGGCTCGACACGCCACACCACGCGGCGTCGATCACCGGCGGATCGCCAGGTACCCTGCACGGCGCCATGACCTATCTGCTGCAGAACGACGAGGGGCAAATCCAAGAGGCATGGTCGATCTCGGCCGGGCTCGACTACCCGGGCGTCGGGCCCGAGCACGCGCTGCTGCACGACCTCGGCCGCGTGAAATATGACGGCATCACCGACCGCGAAGCCGTCGAGGCGTTCAAGCTGCTCTGCAAGTACGAGGGGATCATCCCCGCGCTAGAGAGCTCGCACGCCCTCGCGGCCGCCATCAAGGAGGCCAAGCAACGTCCCAAGGACCAGGCGATCCTGGTCTGCATCTCCGGCCGCGGCGACAAAGACCTCGACCACATCACCGCCTACATGAAGTCCAACGGCATCACTCTTAACGCTTAATTCCAACCCCTTCTCTTCTTATGAACCGCATTGACAACACCTTCCAGACACTCGCCGCGGCCAAGCGCAAAGCGCTTGTCGCGTACCTGACGGCCGGCGACCCCGACTTCGACACCAGCCTCCAGATCCTCCGCACCGCCTGTGCCTCCGGCGTAGACGTACTCGAAATGGGGGTGCCGTTCTCGGACCCGACGTGCGACGGCCCCGTCATCCAGATGGCTTCGGCCCGAGCCCTGAAAGCCGGCATGACCCTGTCGAGAAGCATCCGGCTCGCGGCCGAACTGCGCAAGACGGTGCAGACGCCCATTGTGCTCTTCAGCTATTACAACCCGTTTTTCAAATACGGACTGGACCGCGTCGCGAAAGAGGCGGCCGAAGCGGGCGTGGACGGGCTGCTCGTGGTAGACCTGCCGCCGGAAGAGGCCGGGCCGCTCTCCGACGCGCTCAAAGGCAAGGACATTCACCTGATCCGCCTTGCGGCGCCGACCTCCAAACCCGAGCGTATCCGCATGCTGGCAGACGGCGCGGGAGGCTTTCTCTATCTGATCAGCCGTACCGGCGTGACGGGAACAGGCGGACTGGATTATGCGGACATCGCGAAACACGCCGCCGCCGTGAAGGCGGTCTGCCCCCACCCGGTATGCATCGGTTTCGGCATCAGCACGGGCGCCGATGCCCGCGCCATCGCGCCGATGGCCGACGGCATCATCGTGGGTTCGGCACTCGTGCGACTCATTGCCCAAGCTCCGACCGGGGCCGACCTGCCGGCACTCGTGGCGGCGAAAATCCGCGAGCTGCGCGACGGCATGGACGGAGAGAAGCGCGTTTAATAAGCCTCACTCTTCCGTAACCACAATGCGAAATCCCACATCGTAAACGCCCTGCCACGGCACATAGGGCCACGCCTCATTGAATGTGGCGCGCTTCGGGCGCGACCACCACGACCCGCCGCGCGCGAGCCGGCGCACGCCGTCGGGCGCACACTCGCGCGTCCATTCCGCCACGTTGCCGTGCACGTCGCACACGCCCCACGCATTGGGCGCGAACGATCCGACCGGTGCGCTGGCGCGGAATCCGTCATTCACGTTCGTCACGGCGGGGCGCCACGGCGCGATGGCCCCGCGCGGCAGATCCCAAGGCGGAAACGTCTTCACGCGGCGGAACGTCGCGTCGGCGAGGTTCGCGAATTTCGCAAAATCCGCCTCGTCACCGCCATAGGCCAGCGCGCCGTCCGCACCAGACCGACCCGCCCACTCCCACTGGTCCCCGTCGGGCAACCCGCAGGCCAGCCCGCTTTTCTTCGAGAGCCATTCGCAGAAGTCCCGTGCGCGCTGCCACGGCACGCGGCAGACCGGCTGGTCGGGGAGATTCACCGGATCGCCGCGCTCCTCCGCGCCGAACTGCAGAAAGTCGTCCGCCTCGATGCAGCTGTCGTGCGCAGGATCGAAGCGCGCAAACTGCCGGTTCGACACCTCGGTCCGCCCGATCCAGAAGGACTTAGGAATATCAACCACCCGCGCTGCGGCGGCTTGTCCTCCGGGCTTTACGAACCGGCCGGCGGGTATGCGCACGAGTTCCAGCGTCACGCCTTCGCCCAACTCCAGCACCTTGCGCACCTCGCCGGCGGCGGCCTGGCGCCGCACGGCCTCAGCCGCATCGAACGGCCATCCGTCACACGCGGACACGCGGTCCGTCAGCCCCGGACGGGGGTCGGCCGCAGGAGCGACGGGTAAGGCCGCCGCCGGATAAACAGTCTCCAGATCCTCGTCAGGGCCGCCGTAGCGGCGGTTGAGCCCGCGCTGCCGCTCCGCCATAGCGGCCACGCGGTTGGTCCCGCAGATCTCGGTCCACGTGCCGTGTGCCGGCGTGTTCAGATCGATCCAGACGTTGAGCCGATCCCAGGCCTCGGCGGAGAGTTGGACGCCCTTGTGACCCCGTTCCAAGCGACGCGCCAACTCGGTCGTCGACGCGTGGCATTCGTAGGGATTCAGCAGGTGCAGATCGCCCTCCATCGTATAGCTGCGGACAAACCGCTTCAGCGCCAGATAGGCGGGCGGGAAGTGCCCTGCGTCGTCATACCACTTTGCCGGCATCCCGGCCTTGACATCCGGCCGGAGACGCAAGTCCGGCTGAGCCTGCGTCCCGTCATGACAGCGCACGCAATAGGCGTCAAGCACCGGCTGGACTTCGCGGTTGAACGAAAAACCGCGCGCAGGCCCATACCAAGCGGCCATCTTCGCGGGAGGTTTCTGCAGCGCCAAACGTGTCGACTCCCCACCCGTACTGCTGTTCTGGTCCTCGTGGCAACCGGCGCAGGACTGCATTTCGCCCGGCATCGCGGTCACCCAACTGCGCATCGTCTGCACCGCACGACCCGCAGAATCGAGCGGCTGGAACGCCACGGGTGTGTTGGCGGGGACCTCGAAAAGGGCCGAACCGTCGGCTTCGACAGGCACGGTCCCCAAAATGCGGCGGACATCCCACGGCCCGTCGATGCCGACACGGTCAACTTGACCGCCCATTCCGCGATAGGAGAAGGCATACGAAAACACGCGCAGCTGCTTCACCGTACCGCGGGGCACACCTTTAAGTCCCGGACCTCCATACAGGTCAATGATTTTCACCAAACCCGTTTTCTTGGATTCATCAACGCTGTCGGCGAAGCGCGGAGGACGCCGGCGGGGCACGAGGGGAATCGGCTCAAAGATCGCCCACCGGGGATCTTCATACAGCAGCAGGAGATTTCCGAAAACATCGGCGTAATACAGTCCCCAGAGCGAGTTCGGCCCGGGTTTGGCCGCAACCAGAAAAGCGTGGCGGCCCATCGGCGCGGGATTCAGAAACTTTGGCCACGACGAGTCGACCAATCTGTCCAAAATCACCGGTTTGACGACGCGGTCCGCTGTGCCGGCGCGCGACACCACGCCGTCCGCTTCAAAACGGCCTTTCCCTGGCTCAAAAACCACCAGTTCGCCCATCCGCGCCACGCCGTGGTGACCGCTGACGATACCGGCCACACGCAATGGATCCCCCGGCATCTGTTTCGGAAAAAAAACGCCGTTCGGCCAGTAGGAGTTGCTGCCGTAGAAGGCGCGCTGTCCCGTGCCGTCCGGGTTCATCGTGAAGAGAATACGCGCCGCGTAATGCGGAATGTCGCTATATTCCCAGCGCAAATACAGCACACGCCCGTCATCCAGCACCGTCGGATGCCAGTTGTGCTCCTGGTCAAAGGTCAGCCGCCTGATTTTTCCGGTCGTCGGCCAAGAGCGGTAAAGATGAGCGATCCACGAGCTTCCGCGCACGCACGGCACACCTATGAAAGGAGCGGTGGAAAGGAAGATGATCGATTCATCGGGCAGGTAGCAGCCCGCATAGTTGTCCACGTCGCCATCGGGTATCAGCGTCAACTCGCGCGCGGCACCGTCCGCCAATGACAGCTCCTTCACGCGCGACGGACTTCCCTGCTTGCGCTCGGTGAACATGAGTTTGTCCGCGTCCCAATGCAGACACATCTCGCCCGCGAAGGTCTGCCCCTCTGGGCTGTATAAGGGCTGGATTGACGCCGTTCCCTTTATGCCTGTCAGCACGGCGATCTCGTTCGTGAGCCCTGTCAAATCCAACTCGCGCGCCGCAGACCAGTTCGCCGGCTGCCCGATATTCCCGTGCGTGCGCCGCACCACCGCCACGCGCTCCACATCGAACGCGGTGTCAGCCAACAGCAGGCGTTTGACGTCCGCCAGCCACGCCCGAGCAGCCGCATCGTCAAATGCGCCCAGAAGCGCCTCGCGCCGTCCCGCAAGCGAGGCGAGACAGCCCCGAGTTTCAGCCGCATATCGCGCGGGGGCGATTTCCGAAAACGCCGACACCGCCTCTGCCACAGACTCAGGACGCAGCCGCTCCACCTGTTCTCTCAGCGTGGCAGGCCCCGCCAGCGCACATAGCGCACCCGACAGAAAAATGAGTCCTGCGAGTTTCATGTCATCCCCCGAATTTGGTCATCAGCGCACGCGAAACCGTCACCGGCGAACCATCGCTTTCCAGCAGGCCGGCCACCGCCGGCAAAGTATCGCCCCACAATCCCGCAAATGCGCCGGATAACGCCTGCCGCACGTTCTGCGGTTCGGCCATCCTTTTCTGCGCCGCGTAAGCGCGAGCCAACAGCACAATCGACTGCTCGAGCGGCTCGCGCGCCGCATCGAACGAAAGCGCCGCGACCAGTTGGCGCGCGCGCCGGAACGCTTCTGCCGCCTGCCGCCGCAGGGTCAACGCCTGAGCCTTTTCGCTATCAGCGGCCAACTTGGGCTGCGCCAAGCCTTCGCCCCGCCGATACAGCGTCCGCACGGCATGCTCCGTCCTCATCAACACCCCCCGTGCCAGCAACCGCTTGACGGCTTCGTGCGCGGAGCGCCCCACCACTTCCACGACCGGCACGTGACGCGGTTCTAGGCCGCCGAACCAATCGGCGCAAACCCGCTCGGCACAGGCTGACGCCGCCATCGGGTCACCTTCGGCCACAACCAGCAGCACCGGACGCCCCTGCGCCGGCTGACACGCCTCGCACGCCAGCAGCCGATCACCCAACCGCTCGGCGACCACTGCGGCGAAGCCCAGTTCGGGATCGACCGCCCGCAGCGCTTCAACGGAGGGTCCCGGCACAGTCCTCACCGGCACCTGCGGCACCCGCACGACCGACACCACCTGCTGGAGAAAAGCCTGTCGCCCCGAGCCGAGCGGCTGCGTGTCCAGCCCAGCCTCGCCATCCAAAACGCCGTCCGCCAGCGCGCTTTTGCGGGCCAACGTCTCCACCATACGCGCTTCAAGGCTATCCTCTGTGACGAGATTGACGACCGTGACGTTCCGCACCTGGTTCTTGCGCCAGGCCCGCGCCACGCGCTGTTCCAGACGAGCAGGATTCCACGGCAGGTCGCAGTTCACCACCACGCTCGCCTGCTGAAGATTCAGCCCAAGGCCGCCGGTGTCCGTCGACAAGAACACGCGGCACTCGGGATCGTTCTTGAAGCGTATGATCTCTTGTCGGCGCCGCGGCTGCGACACAGACCCGGTGTGCCACGCGAACGGCAAACCCATCTGGCGGCATAGCGCCTGCACCAGCAGGAGCATTCGCTCCCACTCCGAGAAGATCAAAACCTTCACCCCCGGCGCGGAAAGCGCGCTCTCCAGCAGGCTCTGCACCTCATCCAATTTCGGACAGACCCGGCACCCCTCGTCCAAAATATACGGCGTGTCGCACACCATGCGCATCATCGAAAGTTCGCGCTGCAGGCGCTCCGACTCAGGCTTCGTAAGCGCCCGCGCCCGAGACTGCGCGACGAGCCCCGCCACGCGCTCTTCGTGAACCGCATAGCGCGAACGCTGCTCCGGCGCCATGGCCACAAAAACCGTGCTGTCGGTGCGGTCCGGTAGCTCCTTCTCCACGTCCGCCTTGCGGCGACGCAGGAGATAGGGTCTGATGCGTTCGCGCAGGTGTTGCAGGTTTTTGTACCCTTCGGGACGTCCGCTCGCGTTGAGCACGTAGAACTCGCGGTTGAAGCGGAAGAGCGGCCCCAGCACCTGAGGATCGAGGATCGACATGAGCGAGTACAGTTCGTCGATCCTGTTTTCGAGCGGTGTGCCGGTCAGCACAAACATATAGCGGCTCTGGAGCTTTTTGACCGCCTGCGCGGTCAGCGTGTCCCAGTTTTTGATGCGCTGCGCCTCGTCGAGGATGACGCAGTCCGGCTTGAGAACCGTGTTGATGCCGGCCACGTCGCGCAAAATCTGCTCGTAGTTGGTGAGGGTGAAAAAGGCCGGCTGCTCATAGGCAGACCGGCGGGCAGACCTTTCGCCGAAGACGATCTGATACGGCAGATCGGTGAAAAGACGGATCTGCTCCTCCCACTCGGTCTTCAGCGACGCCGGAGCCACAACCAACACGCGGCCCACCTTGCCCAAGCGATGCAGCAGCGCCGCCGCCGCGATGGCTTGGACGGTTTTGCCAAGTCCCATTTCGTCGGCCAGCAAGGCGCGCTCTGTAAAAGCCAGATGCAGCATGCCCTCGCGCTGGTACGGCAGGAGCGGCAACTTGGTCTCCTGCGCGGGGTAGAGTCCGGAACGCACGTTCTGCTCATACGCGCGCCGCAGCCGGATGCGGTCCTCGTTGCGCGTCAGCTGGCCGATCCACGCCGCGACTTCCTGCGACACGCGCACCGTCGGGCGGCCGGCCCGATCGAACGCCGCGAGAATCTCTTCTTTGGAAAACTCGGGGAACGCCAATCCCGTGATGTCGAAGAACCCTCGCAGGCACGATGGCAACTGATTCATGTTGCGCTCCACCATGAGGCGTCCCGTGGCGATGTCAGGCACAAGGTCAATGCGGCCTGAGCCCGTCTCTTCTGCCTGCCGCAGAGCCGGCCCCGTGCCCCGCAGCCAGCGCAGCAGCGCCTCGACATGTTTGCAGGTCCCGAGGCCGTTGACCCGAAAATCCACGCACGTGCAGGAGCTGACCAGCGGAGCGAGGCCCCGCAGTTCCACCTGGTAAGTCTGGCCGCTCGCGGACTCCACGCTGAAGTTGGAGAAAACGGGATACTCGGGCGCGAGGTTCCGGAAACGCATGGGCTCCTTCGCCGCTCGCAGCTTGCGCCGGTTGATTTCGTCCTGATCGGTGGTCCGCCAGTTACTCACCGGCGGCACTTCTGGCACCGCTTCAATCCGCATCGGCATTTCCATCGGCATCCCCGTTCTTAAGATGCCCAATTGTAACCGCAGCCGCGTCAGTCCGCAAACCCTTACGGACGCACCCGCACAAGTTTTCCGATCCCTTTCGGCAAACTGCGGGGACAGCATTTCGGAAACCGTCCCGCACTTGTCGGCAACCTTCCCTCTTGATACATTAAAAGTACGGTTAGTATTAAAATCGTGTCGCAATCGCCATGAACAACGGATTCGGATAAGAAAAGGGGACGATGGAAACTGCCATTCTTGTATTGGGTTCTCCCAACGATGCGCAAGGCGGGCTTTCGAGCATCGCCATCGAGCGCTGCCGGCAAGCGCTGGCCGAATTCAGGCGGACGCCGGATCCGGATGTGCACATCATCACCACTGGCGGCTGGGGTGCACATTTCAACGTGGCCGCACATCCCCACGGCCACTTCACCCGGAAATATTTAGAATCACTTGGCGTGCCGCCTGGCGTTTTCCTCGAATGTGTAGAAAGCTCAAACACCGTTGAAGATGCCCGTCTTAGCCGACCGATTTTGGAACGCCACGGCATCACAGACCTGATTGTAGTGACGTCCGATTTCCACATCCCCCGCGCGCGCTTCATTTTTGAACGCGAATTTCCTGCGACCGAGCTGACCTTCTCCGGAGCCCAAACACATCTTTCCGGTGATGAGTTGGCCCGGCTGAAACGGCACGAAGAAGAGGCGCTCGCAAAACTCCGTCAAAGCCGCGAATACCAGCAGGAATTTCAGGCCTCGTCAGCGTGCGCGTCCGACGGCGAGCCTCGGGCTCTCCTCTGACTTCCGCGCAGGACCGATTTCTCCTGACTGGATTTCAGGCACGACAGGACCGAGCTTGTTTTCACTCCGGCAAAACTGTCGGTTTCGCCAGTCGGGACGGGGTTGGCAGCAGATCACCCCCCATATTCCTTCCGGACTGCCGCAAAACGACCCAGGCTGTCTTTCAAGCCGCCCTCGCGGTTGCGCAAGCGCCAAACCGTCGCGTGCGAAGCCATCAGCTCATCCATTTCACGCGCCAACGCGCGGCGCGTTTCATCTCCGTCGATGCCGCCGTCCAGCAGGGCCTGCCCGCGGTGGCAGGCGGCACGCAGCAACCGGATCACCTGCCACGCTTCCTGCGCCACCACGGACGTCGACGGAGGAATGGGCGCGGCCAACCGCTCGACATCCGACAAAACGGCCCGCAGAGTCTCGCCCGTGACGCCCGGCAGAAGTGGACGCCCCCGTGGTTTGGAAAGGATGTGGAAAAGCTCCGTGCCGTTCCCGCGCAAGGCCCCGCATTTCAGATAAAGGTTCCCCAGGGCCAAAAGCAGAGTGCCTATCTCTTCCGCCGCAACCGCGTCCACAGCGGCCGCGAGGTCGATTCCGACGTTCTGGCGGAATCCCCATGAGAGCGCCGCGCCATAAACATAGCCGGCGAGGCTGACCACCATCGGCTGCCAGTGCCCCCCGTCGCCCCAATCGGTGATGAGATATCCGCAGGCGCCGTGCTTACGGCCATTCACGGCGGCAGAGCGCAGGTTCTCCTGCATGTTCGACGTGCGCCCCGCCAGGCTGTTCCAGGCGGAGGTACCGGGACAGACATAGAACGGCACGCCCGACCGCGCGAACAGCGCGCCGTGCGCGTCAAAGGGGTGGTCCGCCTCGTATCCCCACTCGAGCGCCACCGAGTCGGACGGCAATTCCGGCACGAGTTCCGGATGCCGGATGATGATGTCCCCCCAGAACGCCATGGTCCTGCCGCGTGCGCTCACAAGCGCGTGGATCTTCTTCAAGAAATCGAGATACACGCGTCCCTCGCCCTGTTGCCGCACCAACGCGGCCGACCGGCCGTCCCCCCGCAGGTCGAAGGTCTCGTCGCAACCGACATTGAAAAGGAGCGAGGTGAAATTCGGCAACAGCTCATCATAGAGTCCCGCCAGAAAATCGACGCAGCGGGGATCAGATGGACAAAGCGAAGTGGGCTTCTCATGCGTGCCGCCCCACGGCAACGGAGCGCCGCCCTGGGGCAGCTCAGCCAGTCCGTTGTAGCGGGGCCGGACAAGCCAGCGCTCCAAATGGCCGAACGAGTTCTGATTAGGAACCAGCTCCACACACCGCGCACGGCAATAGGCGTCCAGACTGCGGATCTCTGCAGCCGTCATGGGGCTGGCGTCCCGCCACACCTCGGCGTGGTCGCGGTAAGCGAACGCATGTTCGGTATACAGCTGAAGCTGATTGATCTTGATCCCTGAGAGCGTGTCAACAAGGCCGAAGAGCGTCGTCATCGTCGGCACTTTATCGCGGCTGATATCGAGCATCACGCCGCGCACGAGAAAGTCTGGGGCGTCCTCGATCTCACACGCAGGCAAACATCCTTCGGCCGCCCGTATGAGTTGCGCCATCGTCGCCGCCGCATAGAAGAGTCCGGCGCGGTCCTGCGCCGCGGCGCTGACGCCTCCTTCCGGCGCGATACGGATGCGGTACGACTGCGGTCCCGCCACCCGTGGCACAAGCGCGAAACGAAGAGCCGGCTTCTCCTCTGCGCAGGGGCCGACGCGCCACCCCTGCCCAAGCGTTTTCCGCAAGGCGTCAACTGCGGGCGGAATTTCTTCGGCATCGCCTTCGACCGCACAGCACCCCGTCTCCGGCAACAGAAAGGCCCCCTCGTCACGCCGGACCGACCGCACTCGCGGGACCAATCTGTCGAGAAGGGTGTTCACATCGGTCCGTTCATCCGCGCTGGCGAACGATCTCGTACAGTGCGACCGCGCCGGCCACGCCGGCGTTGAGCGACTCGACGCGCCCCTTCATCGGCAGGCAGGCGATGAAATCGCACGTCTCTCGGACAAGCCTTGACAGTCCTTTTCCCTCACTGCCGACGACCAACCCCACACGCCCTTTGAAGTCGAGCGAGGTGTAGTTCTTCGCGTCAGGCCCAAAATCGAGCCCCGTGACCCAAACGCCGCACTCCTTCAGTTCCCGCAGGGCGCGGACCAGGTTCACAACCTTGGCCACGCGCATGTGCTCAGCCGCGCCCGCGGACGCGCGCACCGCAGCCGGCGTGACGCCCGCCGCGCGGTCCTCCGGCAACACCACGGCGGTGACGCCGGCGGCATCGGCGGTGCGCAACATGGAACCGACATTCTGCGGATCCTCAATATGGTCAAGGACCAAGATCAGCGCGTTCGGCTCTTCCTTCACGTCATGGATCACCTGCTCGATCGAGATGTACGGAAAACCGCCGGCACGGACAGCGACGCCCTGGTGGTTCCCCCCCTCGCACAAGACATCGAGCTCCTCGCGCTCAATCGTCCGGAACGGCACCCCGCGCGCGATCAGCAATCCACGCAACTCCGCCACGTCGGGGGCGTCACGGCCCGCCAGAGGCAACACCGCCTCGTAAATGTGGCGCTTGTCGGACTTGACCACCTCCAGCACGGGACGCCGTCCATAGATCCAGTCGCCCCTGTCGGAAGGGGCTCGGCGCTCCTCGCCACGGTCATCGCGGAAATCTTTGTGCTGTTTATTTCTCTGTCTCATTATTCCTCAGCAATACCCGGGTATCATCCCGTAGAAATAAAGCGGTTTCAGGACGTAAACCTTTAGCAGCCAGGCGGCCCGCTGCTCCTTGGACATATCCAGCAACGAAAACGGGAAACTGCTCCGCGGCTTCTTCTCGTAATCGAACTCGCAGAGCAAAACATGCCCGTAATCGGTAATGATCGGACAAGCGGCGTAGCCGTCATACTTCGCCCCCGGCGCCTGCCCGTCGATCAGCGCGATCAAATTTCTCGCGGCGACCGGAACCTGCTTGCGTATCGCGGCCGAGGTCTTGCTCGTCGGAATGCCGGCGACATCGCCCAGGCTGACGATGTTCGGATACTTCAGATGGACCAGCGTCGCCTTGTCGACCATGGCCCACGCCTCCGCGGACAGTTTTCCTTCGTCCCATCCCAATCCCGCTTCGCGGACAAAATCCGGCGCGCTCTGCGGCGGCACAAGGTGGAGGAAATCATAATCTTCCACGAAAGGCGTTGTGACCGTCTCCTCAACCGTCGAAAGCTTGCCGGTCAGGGGATCGGCCTGTTCCTTCTTGACTTTTTCGACCCGGTCGAAATAGACCTTCTTCGCCTCCGTATCGACGCCCTTGACACGGGCATGCAGCGAGACGCTGACCTGACGATCCTTGTAGATCGCTTCGAGACGCGGAGTGAAGAAAGGCACGTCGTAGAGTTCTTTTGATGCCGAAAAATAGTCGATCTTCACGATCTGCCGCGTGCCCGCCTTCCGGGCCAGATGCTCGGTCAGCAGGCAGATTTTCTTGGGGGCCCCGCCGCATTTCAGCTTGGTGTAGGTGTCGGTAAAAATGCCGCGTCCGCCTTTTCTCACAAACGCTTGAATCGCCGGCCACGTTTTTTGCGCGCCTTCGAAATCGTAGATGCAATGGGCGTTTCCCAAGCCCAACGTTTTCTGCGAAAGCCCTTCCACCTTGCCCCAGTTGAGTTGCAGTCCGGGGGTCAGCACGATGAAATCATAGGAGAACACGCCGCCGCCGTCGACCGTCACCTTGTTCTGGGACGGTTCGATGGCGACGACCGCCTTCTTGACCCACTTCACGCCGCTCGGCATACAGTCGGCTTGACGCCGATAAACTTGGTCCGGCTTGTAGACGCCCGAAGCGATCAGGGTGAATCCCGGCTGGTAAAACTGGCGGTCGGCCGGATCGATCAGCGTAATATCAGACTTCTTCAGGTTACGCACGAGACGCGACGCCATGCTGAGTCCCGCGGCGCCACCGCCGACGATCACGATCTTGACATTCGCGTTGCTGCGGGACATCGCACACCCGCTTCCTCCCGCTGCAACCACAAAACCAAACGCCGCCGCCGTCTTTATGAACGTGCGCCGGTCCATGCGGTCATCGTGCATTCTTTCCAGCACCGTATTGTCCATCACCACCCTCCAATCACTTCGATAACAGATCCGGTCTGTAATGAAAACTCATACTATTACAGGTGATGTTCGGCTGTCTATTTGATTTTCCAGCCCGTTCAAAGCGTACTCCAAGACCGACACCAGCGCGATGCAAGCCGTATCGGACCGCAGGATGCGTTCACCCAGTGAGAACATCTGAAAACCATGGGCGACCAGCGCCTTCATTTCGTAGTCCGTCCAGCCCCCTTCAGGCCCCACGGCAAGCAAAGGACGTGCCTTTTGATCCGCCACGTGCGGCAGCGTACGCCTCGGTCCGGGATGAGCCAACAAGCGCAACGCCGTCGGGAACAGACCATCCAGTTCGTCCTCGACAAAGGGTTTGAAGCGGGGGCAGACGCGAACTTCCGGAAACCGCGTCAAGCCCGCCTGGGTTAAGCCCTCAATCAGTAAAGGCCGATAATGGAGCGGATCGAGCCACTGGCTGCTGAAGTAACATTTTTCGACTTTGTAAGCGTTGAGCAGCGCCACACGGCCCACGCCGAGCGCGGCCAGTTGCGGCCACAGTCGCCTCAGCACTTTCGGGCGCGGCGCTGCCAGCAGCAAATCGAACCACGGCTCAGGCAGAATAACCGTGTGATCGGGAAGCAGCCGCACGCAGGATTCGGCCACATCCAGCACGCGCGAGATGCCGGCCAAGCCGTTCAGCGTGCCGGTCGTGATGACCTGTCCGGGCGCTGCGCGCAAGACCCGCCGGACATGTTCGGCACGCTCATCGGTGAGCAGAACCGTCCCGTCGGCCCGGATCTCTTCCGGCTCAAACAGAATGCGGTTCATCAAAAATTCCTCCCGGCCATCGCTGACGAAGAACGCGGAAAATCAGATCCACACATCCGCCAAGCTCGCCAGCCAGTCATCCTCGCTTTGGGGCTGCGTCGTTGGCACGACCAGCGAAAGCGTCAGCCGCGACGGCTCAAAAACATCCGCCGCCACGCACCGCACATCGTCGGCCGTCACGGCCTCAATCCCGGCGATTGTTTCTTCGGGACGAACCACGCGCCCATAGTTCAGCATCGACTCGCCGATGTACATCATCTGGCTGCCGGAACCTTCCAGCCCCAACCGGAAAGTGCCCAGCAGATAGTCTTTGGTCCGCCGCATCTCTTTCGCGCCGACCTTGGCGTCGAGCACGCGCCGGATCTCCGTGGCGGTCAGCTTCAGCGCCGCCACCGCACGCTGGCTATCGAACCCGCCGCTGATCGCAAAAAGGCCGGTTTCCTCAAACAACTGGAAACTCGACTGGATCGAGTAGCACAGGCCGTGGCGTTCGCGGACGCTTTGGAAAAGCCGCGAGCTCATGTTCTCTCCGAGCAGACCGTTCAGCACGCGCAGCGCATAGCGGCGGTCGTCATGCCGTCCGAACAGACGGAACCCCACCACCGCGTGAACCTGCGCGATCTCTTTTTTCACCAGCGACAACCGTTCCTGGGGAACCTTGCCGTCGACGCGCTTGAAATCCAGCCCTTTGGCTTTGCGCACGCCGCCGAAAACTTTCTCGACGCAGGCCACGCAGGTCGCATGATCCAAGCGCCCCGCGAACGCGAACACCGTCGCCCCCGGCACATAGGCCCGCGCCTTGTACCGCAGCAGCGTTTCGCGGCTCATTTTACGCAGCGTAGCTTCGTCGCCGGAAAGCGGCGCGCCCAGCGCGTGCCCCTTGAACATCACCTCCTGCAACTTTTCCTGCACCACATGCTGCGGCAGGTCCTGGTACATCTTGATCTCTTCCAGGATCACGTCGCGCTCACGGCTGAAATCGTCCTCCCCGATCGTCGCGTTCAAGTACATGTCGGACAACACATCGAACGCCCGCGTCATGTACTCGTACGGCAAACGCGCATAGTAGCACGTCCCCTCCTCCTGCGTGAACGCGTTGAGATACCCGCCCCGACCCTCGATCTCCTGCGAGATGGACAAAGCCGAGCGCGTCGGGGTTCCTTTGAAAAGCATGTGTTCGAGGAAATGGCTCGCGCCGCCGACCGACGTGTTCTCGTAGCGGCCGCCCACGCCCGCCCAAATGCCGACCGCAACGCTTTCCGCGGACGCCGTGGGCGACGACACCACCGTCGCGCCGTTCTTCAAAACCGTAACCTGAACGTTTTCTAACATAAAGTCCTAAACCGCGGCCGCACGCATCGCGGCCAGCGTCGTCTTGCCGTCATAGAGGGCCTTGCCCACAATCGCGCCATACAGGTTCTCGTACCCCAGCGCCTTCAGCGCGGTCACGTGTTCGGGCGCGCTCACGCCGCCCGACGCGATGATGCGGCAGGAGACCGTCGCGCACATCTGACGCATCGCCTCGAGATTGGGCCCGCCCAGCATGCCGTCGGTCGCCGTGTCGGTGTAAATGATCGTGCGCACGCCCACAGCTTCAGCCTGCTTTGCCAAATCGATGGCGCGGGTCCCGGTGGTCTCGACCCAGCCTTTGACCTGAACGAACCCGTCGCGCGCGTCGATGCCGACCGCGATCGCATCACCGAAGCGTTTGACCAGCGCGTCCAGCGCGCCGAGGCTATCCAGCGCGCGCGTGCCGATGATGGCCCGCGTCACGCCCGCCTGCAGCAGCCGCTCAATGTGCGCATCGGTGCGCAGTCCGCCGCCGACTTCGACGGGAATGCCGATCGCCCGGACAATCCGCGCGATCACCTCGGCGTGTTTCGGCTCGCCCTGAAAAGCGCCGTCCAGATCTACCACGTGCAACTGTTCCGCGCCCTGCCCGCGCCACCTGAGAGCCTGCGCCACGGGGTCATCGGAATACACGGTCACGTCGTCCGCCTTGCCTTGGCGCAGCCGCACGCACTTGCCGTCCTTTAAATCGATCGCCGGTAAAATGATCATCCTGCATCCTCTTCTGGCGGGCACGACCCCCTGCCCGGCATCAAATCGCGCCCTTGCTGGAAGGGATGCCGGCCTCGCGAGGATCGGCCTCAACCGCCATGCGCAAAGCCCTTGCAAAACCCTTGAACATCGCCTCGCAGACGTGGTGAGCCTCATCGCCGTAAATTTGCCGGACGTGCAGGTTCAGGCGGCCCTCGACCGTCAGCGCCCGGAAGAACTCCTCCAGCAGCTTCACCTCGAAATCGCGCACCTGCATATGCTTCATCGCGCTGGCGAAGACCAGGAACGGGCGCCCCCCCAAATCCACCGCGACCTCGCAGAGCGCCTCGTCCATCGGCAGCTGAAAGAAGCCGTAGCGCCGGATGCCGCGCCGGTCGCCGAGCGCCTGGTTGAGGCAGGCGCCGAGCACCAGACCCACGTCTTCCACGGTGTGGTGATAATCGACGTTGACGTCGCCCGCGGCTTTGACCTCCAGATCGATCAATGCGTGCCGCGCGAAAAGCTCTAGCATGTGGTTAAGAAACCCGATTCCCGTCTCCACACTGCAGGTACCGGTCCCGTCGAGATTCAGCGTCACCGCGATATCCGTCTCGCGCGTCGTGCGTGTCCGTGTCGCTGTACGTGCCATGGCTGCCTCCGTTTTACGCCGCGCCGCCCGTCGCCGCGGCATCGTCTTTCTTTTCGCCTCTCGCCAGCTCGCGCAACCGGATGACCCAGATGCACACTTCATACAACACACACATGGGAACGGCCATGATGATCTGCGAGACCGGATCCGGCGGCGTCAGAATCATGGCGATAACAAAGATGACCACAATCGCCACGCGGCGATGCGACCGCAGCGCCTCGGATGGAATGATTCCGATCCACCCCAGCACCAGCAGCAAGAGCGGCATCTGGAACGCCAAGCCGAAGGCGATGATCGTCTTGATCACGATGTCCACGTGCTCGTCGAGCTTCACGATGTCGACCTTGATGCCCACCCACGTGTTGATCTGCTGCAAAACCTTGATGGCGACCTCGAGCGTTGCCGCATAAGCCATCCAAACGCCCATGCCGAACAGCACGGTTGAGATGAAAAGACTGAAAACAATGATCGTCCGCTCACTGCGCTTCAGACCCGGGAAGACAAACCGCATGAGGAAAAAAAGAAGGAAAGGCAGGCTGAGCGCCGTGCCGCCCCACAACATGATCTTCATCAGGATACTGAAGCCGGCGGTCCACCCCAGCCCCTGGACCATGTCTTTCGACAGCCCGGCGGGCGCGATCAGCCAACTCGTGATGGCAGGCGCGAACGGAACGATCGCGATCTCGCACAGGATCCATGCGACCGCACAGTGGACCATGCAGTTGCGCAGATCGATCAGATGCTCGAGAAAAGGCCGCGGCGGATCATCGTACTCGTCCGCTTGCCCCGGTGTCCCGGGCTGCTTCAGTGAGAAACGCCCGACCTTCATTGCCCGCCCTCCGCGGGCTTTTCTTCTCCGGCCGTTTCGACCGGCGCCGCAACTGCAGCGCCCTCGGACGGGGAATCCGGAGACCAGTTTTCAACCTGCCCCTCGTTGCCGGGATAATCCGAGGCGTCGGGATAAGGATTCTCGTAAGCCTCCGGCGAGTCCGGCGAAGCGGACGAACTGGACGCGTCCGGCGGCGGATTCGGATTTCCCGCGGGCGGCACCTGGTCCATGTTCATCAACTGGTCTTTAAACTCGTCAGCCGCACGACGGAACATCTCCATCGTGCGGCCCAGTTTGCGGGCTATCTCGGGAAGCCGTTTGGGGCCGACCACAATCAGGACGACCACAAACAGCACAACCCATTCGCTCGCACCTACGGAGCCGCCGAGGAACGCCACGCTAGGAAAATACGACATACCCGGAAGCTCCCGACCCTACCCGCTTATTTCTGGAACAGAGCGAATTCGCCACGGCGGTTCAGGTGCCAAGCCTCTTCGCCCGATCCGACCACAGCCGGCTTCTCTTCGCCATAGCTGCGGGTCTGGATGCGGTCTGCGGCAACGCCCAAGTTGACCAGGTAAGAACGCACGGCCAGCGCGCGATTCTCGCCCAACGACAGGTTGTACTCGTTGCTGCCGCGCTCGTCGCAATGTCCCTCGACGACCAGCACGTGACCCGCATTCTGCTGGAGGTGCTGGGCGACCTGTTCGATCTTTGAGACCTCGCTCGGGGGCAACGCGTAGCTGTCGAACGCGAAATACACGGGAGCGAATTTGACGCCCTGCGCGGCCTGCAGCGTGTCTTCGAAGCGCGCGCCGCTCACCAGAGACCCATCCTCGCCGGTCACCTTGGAAAGATCCGTGTTCTCCAACAGGGTCGGGTCGCTTAGGCCGGCGCCGACTTCCGTCGAGCGGTCCTTCTGCCAAGGCCAACGCCAGCCGCCCGCCTTGGTGCGGCAACCGGTATCCATGAATACGAGCGCGCCCATCAGGGCGACATTGACGACGACGACCGAACGAATATGCATGAGTGAACTCCTAATGAACCGTTTAACGATCAGACCAATCCGGGGACATCCAATTTCCGGCAATGTTGATTAACCGTACAGCAGGATCCCCCAGAGTGTCAAGAATGTAGAGCGACGAACGGCTGGAACACACCACGTGCCGCCCATCCGGCGCCCACGACGGGTGCTCGTAATCCCCCGCCGGCGTCAGAAGCTCGCAGGAGCCCTCACCCGCGCGCGGATCGACCGTCGCGATCTGATATCCGCCGCCCCGCTTGGTCGCGTAAACGATCCGGCCCTTTTTGTTCCAGTCGGGATTGACGTTCTCGGTCCCCTTGTACGTCAACCGGCGCGACTTGCGGCTCGCCACATCGACGATGTAGAGCTGCGGGGCCTTTGCGATGTCGCTCACATACACGATGCTGCGGCCGTCCGGCGACCAGCAGGGGCTGGCCTCCGCGCCGTGCGGGGTCTGCGTCAACCGCGTCAGCTGACCGCCCCCCAGCGACAACGAGTAGAGTTCGGGATTGCCCTGATACGAAAGGATGATCGCCACCCGCGAGCCGTCGGGCGCAACCGCCGCTCCCGTGTTCAGCCCCTGCAGCGCCGCCAGCGCCTTGCGCTCGCTCCCCGCCACCATCCGGTAAACCGCGGGATAACCCTTCAGGAAACTGGTGTAGTAGATATCGCGACCGTTCGGAGCCCAGCGCGGGCCGACCGCCGCCACATTGTCGTGCGTGATCTGCATGATGCCTTGGCCGTCCGCATCGCACGTATAGAGATCAGCGTTGTTGCGGCCGCGGCGGTTCACGAACACGATGCGCGACTGCGCGATGCCGGTCTCGCCGGCAATCAACCGCACCATCTCGTCGGCCAGCTGGTGGGCCTGGCGCCGTACCTCGGCCTGCCCCATCGAGACCTTGCTCCAGTTGAACGCCTTGCCGGGCCACTCCACCCGGCACCCGCTCTGGATGCCGGAACCGGCGTCGGCCACGGTCCCATTCACCCTCACCGCGCCGGCAGAAGCCACCTTGAACCAACCGGAAAGTTCCAGATCGCGGGAGAGCGTCCTGATAAACATCTGGCCATACGGCCCGGACGCCTTCAGCCCGGCCAGCGAGACCGTGTCTTTCTCGGCCCCCTTTTTCACGACCGAAATCACCGGCGGCGCCGCCGCGGCCCTGACCTCCGCATTCATAGCGGAGACCCCGATCAAAAACATCACCGACGCAAGAAGAAATCTGTGCATAGTAGCTCCAAAAAAATGACTTTTATTATACGCTTATAACATCCGGTTCCGCAAGCGTAGACATGCGCGTTTCAACGTGTTTTCGCGCCGGAGTGACACCGGGCTGCAGCTCTGCTAAACTACGTCCGCATGAATGCCTTTCTCTTCGACATGGACGGCGTGCTTATCGACAACTCGGACTTCCATGTGCAAGCCTGGACCGCCTATTCGCGTCAATTCGGACGCGAACTGAGCGTTGACGACATCAAGCGACGCCTGGGGTTCAACAATCGCGAATACATGCGTTTCGTGCTCGGACGCGAACCCTCCGAAAACGAAGTCGCGCGTTCCACCGTGGAGAAAGAGGCGCTCTACCGCGAAATCTGCCGCCCCCACCTCAAAACGCCTCCCGGGCTGATCGCCCTACTTGATTTCGCCCAGCGTGCAAGCATCGTCTGCGGCGTCGCCACCTCCGCGCCAGACGACAACGTGCGTTTCACGCTCGACGGTCTCAAACTCCGGCCTTATTTCAAGGCGATCGTGGACGCGGGACACGTGAAGCACTGCAAGCCCGACCCCGAGATCTACCTGCTGGCCGCCCAGCGTCTCGGCGTGCCGCCCGCGCAATGCCTCGTGTTCGAGGACGCCATCGCCGGCATCCAGTCTGCCCGGGCTGCGGGCATGCGCGTCATCGCAATCACCACCTCGTATCCCGCAGAAATCCTTAACGACCACGGGCCCGACGCCGTCATCGCATCGTTCGACGACCTCGCCGCGCCGTGCCCCGCCGCCGCGGTTGTCGAGTCAGTTACGGGGCTACGCCTGGCGCTCGGCTAAGCCGCGCCGAACCGCGCGACGGCGCTATTCGATCCACACCAGCCGCATCCGCATGGGGTCGAGCGGGACAGCGATGTTTCCGCCGGCCAGCGACAAGCGCGCGTTGCTCAAAGCATCGCGAGCCGTGCGGGCTTTCGTTCCGAGCCTTGCCGGCGAAACCGCCACTTGGGCCGTCACGGCCTGATCGGGCGACAGGTTGGCGACCACCAGCAACACGCGCCCTTTTTCCCAAAACGTCGCCGTATGCGCATACAGGCTGACCTTGACCGACGACGGCTGGGCGGTCGCCGCCGGCTGCGCTTCCCAATACGGATGCCAGTCGGCTGCGCTGACATCGAACCGGGTCATCGCATCCCAGATCGGCGCCATCTTTTCCAGCGTCATCAGACCGCAGGGCCGCACGCGCACATCGTGCAACATCGACACCGCGAGCGCGTGGTCGAACGTCCACTGCGGCGGACGCTCATACGCCAAGAACTCGCAGGGCACGCCGAAGTTGCGCCCCATGAACTCGGCGCGGAAAGTCTCCAGCGAGAGCGCCTTCAGCGGCTCGTTCGCATGGCTCCCGGAGGTCAGTTGCTCACCGTCCCAATACGTGTCGGCAAAAGCCAGCGTCGGCGTCACACAGCAGGTGCTCTGATGTGCGCTGATGATGCCGCCGCGCGCGTGGACCGCACGGCTGAGCCGCTGCATCAGCTTACGCACGGCAAAGACCGGATAGGTCGGATGCAGCGAGCCGTCGGCCGCACGATAACCGCAACCATGCCGTTCGTTGCAGCATCCCGCCGGCATGATCGTGCTGTCCAGATAGAGCCCGTCGAAGCCGTAGCGCGCCATGGCCCATTCGATCTTCTCGGCCAGCCTGTCACGCCAGACGCTGTTGTAGCAGACCTTGTAGTCGCGCTGGTCCGGCGGCCGGATCCAGCAAGACTCGTACGCGCCCTTCGCGTCTTTCACCAACACCTCGTCGTGAAGCTCCGCCCACTCGGGAGCGAGCGGCGACAACTCGTAGCCCTGGTAGACCAACACCTGCATGCCCCGCTGATGGCAGGCGTCCACGATGCCTTTGAATTCTGTTTCGGGATTCGTCACGGGATAGTTCTGGATGGGAATCCAGTCCTCGTGAAAAACCACGGTCTTGACGCCCAGCTCCTGAGCCCGGTCCAATTTCCGCAACGGCTGACGGTCTGGGAACGCACGGTGGCAAACCCACCACTCTTTCGGCACCGGCATCGTGATCCCCACGCCCAATTCGGACGCGTGCCAGATTCGCTTCTCGTGAAAATCGCTCAGCCACGGCTTCACGGGCGTAGCCTGCAGACCGAACGTGAAGGTCGCCGGCAATTTCAGTTCGCGGTCCGACAGCCGCACACGCAGCACCATCGCCCCCTCTTGCGGTTGCAGCTCGATCACGCGCTCCGCCGACTCCGGCTGCCATCCCTGATCGGACTCCGTGAACCACCCCAAACCGCGATCCTCGGTTCCAAGCCACACGAAGGGCTTAAACGGCAGGCTCATTCCCGCGGCGGGCACAGCGCCGCTGTTCGCAGCCCCGCCCCACCGGCCGGGGTAGTAATGATACAGGCTGACACACTCGCGTTTCAAAGGGATCTCCAGCCAGAGCCGCCCGACCCTTACCGCCCGCTTGGCCCGGGGCACCACCGTGAGTCCAATGCGGGCCATGCCATCGTACTCGATACGCATGGAGGTGTTGACCGCCACGTCGTCCGCCGACAGCCAGCCGCAGACCGTCGCATGCGCCGCGTCCGATTCCAGCACCCAATGTCCGCCCTTCTGCCACGCGACCGGCTTACCGTCGGACTCCGCCACCACGCGAATCGGCGCGGCCAGCACGTCCTTTCCAGCCGCGCGAATGGCAGCCGGCAGGCCGGCGCCGGAGAACCGGTGGCCCCTGCCCCAAACGCCAATGTCCGTTGACGTCTGCTCCTGCTTGACGCTCACCGGCTCCCACGGCGGCGGGACATCCGCGAGGTCTTCGGCGCAAAGGCCGCGCGCACCAGCAAGCACAAACAACACCAAACAAACCGCATCCGTCAAGCGACCACGCATAGCCATCAGCTCTCCTTTCGTCAGATCATTTCATCCGGAAATCAATCATCCGCGGCGGCGGATTCGCATCCATGAGCGCCCGTTTTTCGGACGCGGTCAACACACCGCCTTTACGCCTCTCGGCCTCCTGAACAAACGAGGCGAACCACAGCTCGCTCAAGCTCAGCTCGCCTTCGCGGACCGTGCAGAACTCGCGTTGCAGCAACCGGCGCGCGGCGGCGGAATCGCCGTGCGCCAGCGCCAGTTGGGCCCGCATCAGCTGGATGCGCTCATGCCCCGCGGCAGACGGCGGCAAATGTTCGCCGAACGCCTGGAACGCGGCATAGCGTTTGTGGCGCATCAAGAAATCGCAAAACTCCACCGCCAGACTGCGCTCCCCTCCGCACAGTTTCCAGGCCTGCGAATACGCCCCCTGCGCCGCGTCGGGATCGCCGTCGTGTTCGAGCAGCACGGCCAGATTGCGAAACGCGGCGGCGTTGGCCTGGAGCGCAAGGGAAGCCTCGAACGACGTCCTCGCCTCGCCGAAGTCACCGGCCTCCAACTGAGCGACGCCCACGTGGAGATGATGCAGCCACGTCGCGCCCTTGGCCTTCATCGACGCGCGCACCACTGACACCCATCCGGGCGAGACGTTGAAGCTTCGGGGAAGCTCTGCGAGCGCCTTCTCGGAGAATGTGCCGTCCGTCAGGAGTTCGCTCCACGGACGTTCCTCCTCGCTCAGATCGGCTTCGAATCTCAGCCCTGGGCTGATGGGTTTTCCGACGATCTTCTCGTGCAGCATGCCCCACGCCGACCCGCGCGCCAAGACCGTCCGCACCGGCGCGTCGGCCAGGGCCGACAGGAAGGCGTCCATCTCCCTCAGCGCCGCCAAAGGAACGTCCCGGACGACCGCGTGCTCAGCGGCACCGCACGCGGCAGAGTAGTCGGCAAGGTGCGCGGTCTTCGAGTCCAGCGAGAAGGGGCTCAGGCACTCGGTCCACTCGATGCATGCCCCCGCCTTGAGCGGCCGGGTCTGAAGCTGGGTCGGCGTGACACCGCCCTGGATCTCGAGGTAATCGCCCTTGCCATCTTCGGACAGGAAATCCATCCAGCGCTTGCCGCCGCGCCCCGAGCCCCACGTGAAGAACTTGCGCCCGAACAGCGTATCCGTCGAAACGTGACTCAACCCCTGCCCGTTTCCGTCCGCACAGGCGGACCATGCGTGCGTCCGCCCGGGCATTCGGAAAAAGACCGATTTCGAATACGGGTAGCGGGACGGATAGCTGCCGTCGAACCCGTCGAAAAACGGAAATGTCAACCGCGAATTTCCCGACGCATCATGCGAAAGCGCGTAATCCGCCGGAGAGAACACGCGCGTTTCCGGCGTCATCGGCACCGCGATATTAGTCCACCAATAAAAATTGATGTCGCGGTCATTGGGATTGATCGCCTTAACATGCGCCCAAAGGCGCGATTCCCCGTTCGGCAGAAACAGATCCACCTGCCACGTGGTCTCCAGCGCGCGGTCGAACTCGTACAGCCGCAGCAGCGCCCCGCGCGGCGTTTCCACGACGCCGGCGAACACGGGGCTGCACGTGAGCAGGCTGTGCCCATATAGCGGACCGTTCCACTCGACGCCACCTGAGAACCACGCGTTGCGGATGGCGAGATTGGCGGGCTGAAAAACCGGGTTGTCGAAGAGCAACTCGCGCTGTCGGGCCTTGTCATAAAGCGACATGAGCCGCCCGCCGAAGGTCGGATAGACGATGGCGCGCAGAAACGCGTTTTCCATCCCGATGACCGGCAAGCGTCCGAGGTGGCGCTCGCGGGTGTAATTGTCCAGCCTGAGATACGGCAACAGCGGCACGACCGTCGTCGGAGCCATACCCGCACGGTCCTCCTCGCTGAGTCCCTCCGGGATGGCGACAGGTCCGCCTTTGAGCTGGAACCGGAATTGAGGCCACGGATTCGGCGCGCCCAGCGGCGCAACCGGCAACGTGCGGCAAACGGCCGCGATGCGGGCCGTTTCCGTCTGCCCCCACACAACGGTCACGCCCAGAAAAAGAACGCCGGCCAGACAAGCCGGCACCGGTCTCATTCGCCGCATACCCCCCCTTTTCCGGATGTTTTGCGGAACGGCCGTGTCCCCCTCTGCCCACAGCCGTTCGCTCTCGGCTCCGGGCGCTTCCGCGATGATCGGCGGACGTGACCGGTTCCGGAAACACCTCAAAAATGAAAAGCGCCCGGTCCTCTCACTCACATGCCACGCGGCCATTAATGGCTCGCTTCAGCGTCAGCGGATCGGAGTACCCCACCCCGCTGTCTGCGGGCAAACCAAAAGCCAGGCGCGTGACACGGACGTTCAGAGGCTTCAGCAGCTCGCTGATATAGCCAGCCGTGGCGTCTCCCTCCATATCGGTGCTCAAGGCCAGCAGCACCTCCTTCACATCGTCCCGCGCGACACGTTCGGCGAGCGAGCGCAACCGCAACTCGGCCGGCCCCGTCTGTCGCGCGGGGGAAAACTTGCCCATCAGCGCGTGATAGCGCCCGTTAAACCCTCCCGAACGCTCGATGGCAAAAATGTCAGACGGCTCTTCCACCACGCACAACACGGCGGCGTCGCGCGTGACAGAGGCGCAGAGCCTGCACGGATTCTGATCCTTCGAAGTGAACCCGCCACAAACCGAGCAGCAACAGACCGCGTCCCGTGCGTCCTGAAGTGCGGACACGAGCGTGTCCAGCAGCAAATCCGGCTTGCGGAGCAGGGCGAGCGCGGCACGCTCCGCCGACCGTCTTCCCAACCCAGGCAGTTTGGCCAGCGAGCGGATCAGATTGTCGACCGGCGGAACCATGAGAACCTCAGCCTCCGAACATATCCCCCATGCCGGAGCCCTGCATCATCTTGGCCATGGCTTCCTGTGTCTGCTTCTTCACGCCTTTGAGCGCCCCGTTGACCACGTTGTTCAGCATGGTCTCGAAGCGCTCCGGCTTGCCGGCAAGCACTTCCTTGAGCGCTTCTTGCGACACCTTGAGCGACACGATGGTGAAATCGCCCCGCGCCACGCACGTGATCCCGCCGTTGGCGTATTCGCAGGTGATTTTCTCGATTTCGGCCTGAATACGCTTCGCCTCTTTGCGCATCTGCATCGCCTGTTTCACTTGATCCAACATGCCCATATGACAAACTCCTTAAAAATCATGAATGCGCGCAAACGCGCACGCTGTTCTGGTTTAATTGAATACAAAGTCTAATACAAACCCGCCCCGCGCCTCAAGCCCGTTTACGCATTTTTTGAAGCGCGAACGTGAACAGCTCTCGCAGCTCGCTGATCCGCAGACCGTAGGCCGCCGCCAGATAGACAATGCCGAAGACCAGCCCCCCGATCCCGAGCTTCAGGAAGTCCCCAGCCCGGCCGTGCAGCGCCGCCACCGCACCGACGTGATGCAGGGTCAGCCAGCTCAAACCGGACGCCACCCCGGCCGCCAGGGCGACCCGCGCCGCAAACGAGACCGTATCAACGAATGGAAAGACCGGCGCGTTCTTTTTCAGCATCTCGACCAACGTCACGCACTTGAAGATGCGCGACACCGTAAACCCTCCCGCGATGAAGGACAGCAGAACCAGCTCGTGTCCACCGTACACTTTGAGCCCGACCCAACTGATCAAAATGCTGATCGAGGAGAAGAGAATCCCGATGACCGTCACCGCGACCATCCGCCGGTTCGCAAAGAATGCCTGCATCACCAAGGCCTCGATCGCCGCAGCCGGCAGCACGAACGTGTAGAACGAGAGCGAAACCGCCGTCCGCTGCACGGCGACCGCATCAAAGTGACCGCCCTTGAAAATCAGCGACGTGACCGGCACCGCGGCCACGGCCACGAACAGCGCGAAAGGCGCGAAGACCGAAAGCAACATGCGGCCGAACCGCGTGACCAGCCGCCCGAGGCTCGCCCGGTCGTTCTTGTCAACCAGTTCGCAGAAGAACGGGAACACGGCGATCGACAGCGTATAGGGTACGAGGAACAGCAACGTGCTCTGCAATTTCCGTCCCATTGAGTTGGCCTGCATCAGGCCCGACTGGTCCAGCGCGCTCAGCACATACACGTTGTTGTACTCGTCGCGCACCTTCGCCATGACGATCCCCGCCAGCAGCGGCAACGCCAGCCAGCACAGGCGCTTGAAAGCCGGATGCGAGTACGCAAACTCGGGGCGGAACAGACGCAGTTTGTCGCGCAGGCCAAGCAGATGCGTACCAACCTTGCAGGCCGACCCCGCCACGAGACCCCACATGAGCATCTGCGCGTTGTCCCGCGCCATCACCGTGCCCGCGACCAGAAAGAACACGACGGAGAACTTCCAGACGGCATCGCCGAACGCCGCCAGGAAGAAGCGCTTGTACCCGTTCAACAGCACATAGGTGGTCGATCCCAGCGAAAGGCCGATGACCGCCGGGGCCAGCGTCTGCACGCTGCGCGCGGCCAGTTCGTATTTCTCGGGGGAATGGCCCACGCTCCAATGCGTCAACAGTTTCACCACAAGATGCGGCGCCACGCACAGCACACAGGCCACCGCCACCAGCAAGAAAAACTGCAATGTCAGAACCGTATTGGCGAACCTCCATGCGCTCTTCTCGGATTCGGTGTCCAGTTCGCGCATGAAGACGGGCAGGAAAGACGGGCCGAGAACCTCTTCGCCAATCAGGAACAGCATGAAGATACAGTTCTCGAAGGCAAAAGCGTACACGACGTCGAAGGTGCTCTGCGGCAGATAGTGCCCCATCACCTTCGCCTGGATCAAACCCGCAAGCTTGAACAGCACATGCGCGATCAGGACCAGCACGCTCGCCTTGAAGATGCGCTTTTCAAGACTCGTTTTGTGTTCACCCATGTGCCCCCCCCGTTTGGTGAAACGACCCGCCCCCCCGGTACCGGCACCCCCGCACCGGCACCGCAACAAGGCGCCCTTACTCCATCATCTGCATGTCGCACAGCGTGCGGTAAGAACCGCCGGCCGCGTATAGTTTTTCATGCGAACCGCGCTCGACGATCACGCCCTTGTCCAGCACCAGAATCTGGGTGGCATTGCGGATCGTGCTCAGCCGATGCGCGATCGCGAAGGTGGTCCGGTTTGCCATCAGCTTGTTGATCGCGTCCTGGACGAGTCGCTCGGTCACCGTGTCCAGTGCGCTGGTCGCCTCGTCCAAGATCAGAATCGGCGGGTTCTTGAGGATCGCCCGGGCGATCGCCACCCGCTGCCGCTCGCCACCGCTCAGCGCGAAGCCTTTTTCGCCGACCACCCGGTCATAGCCTTCCGGCTGCGAGACGATGAAGTCATGCGCATTCGCCATCCTGGCCGCCTCGACCACCTGTTCGCGGGTCGCATTCGGCGAACCGTACGCGATGTTGGCCGCGATGGTGTCGTTGAACAGCACCGTCTCTTGTGTCACCACGCCGATCAGGTTCCGCAGGTCCCCCACATGCATCTGACGCAGGTCCACGCCGTCCATCGTCACGCCGCCGCCGACCGGGTCATAGAACCGGGCCAGCAGGTTGGCCAGCGTCGTCTTGCCGGACCCCGTGCCGCCGACCACGGCCACGATCGATCCGCGCGGGATGTCGAAAGACACGTCTTTGATCGTCAGATCCGGATTGCTTCCATAGCGGAAACAGACGTGATCGAAATGCACGCGGGTGTCGAACCCGGTTTTCCTGACCGGATCGGCCACCACCGGCAGACTGAAGTCGGTATCCAGCAGCGAGTAAATGCGCGCCAGCGCCGCACGCCCGCGTTCGATCTGGGCCTGGACCTTGCCGAGCTGCTTCATCGGACGGTATGCGACAAGGAACGGGACGAGCAGCGGAGCGATCTCGTTGATCGCGAGTTTACGGAAGAAGCAATACACCACGAAAACGAAGATCAGGAAGATGCCCATGCATTCGACCGCCGGTGTGATCAGCAATTCCAGCCGGATGGACCGCAGAACGCTTTTGACGTAGTACTGGTTCGCGGCTTTGTATTTCTCGATCTCGAACTCCTCCGTGTGGTAAGCCTTAACCACGCGGATACAGGTCAGGTTCTCGTGAATCTTGGCCGCAATGAAGGAAATCCGATGCAGGGCCTTGCGAGACCATTTACGCACCATCGTCCCCAACACGGCCATCGGCATGAGAAACAGCGGAAAGCCGAACAGCACCAGCACCAACGTTTCGATCATGTTGTTCTTGATCGCGAAGTAGATCACAAAGCCCACCGCCACCATGATTTCGAACGGCGCGCGGCAAATGTCCGCCAGCGTGTGCGCGATCACCTGTTCGATCTGCTGGGGATCGCTGGTGCAACGGCTCATCAGCTGCCCCACGTCAGTCCGCCCGAAGAAACTCAGCGACTGGTTCTGGAGATGGCTGAACAGGTCCATCCGGAAATCCTGGACAACTTTTGAACCGGTCCATCGCAGGAAGTAATGGTTCAGATACATCGTCACCATTTTGACGAGCATGACGAACGGCACCACCACCAGCGAGATCAGGAGCAGTTCTCCCGTCATGCGCCCCTGCGAATCCCGGAACGTGATCCCGACGCGGTTCGCATACTTCTCGACCTTGCCGAACCAAGCGGGAAGCTCATCGCTTTTTCCGGCCGTGGAGCTCACGCCAGACGAGGCCGAATTGACGAGATCCTTCAGGTTCCCATCCAGAACAGAACGCCCGGATTTCTTCTGTTCGACGGCGGCCTCGGACACCTCGGCAAGAACACCATGGCGCTTCTCTTCCGAGGCTTGGATATGTTTGAGCATGGGCTGGATGACCTGGAAAATCGGCACCCAAGAACCCGCCGTGATCGAACCCGCCAGCAAACCGGCCAGCAACCGCCCGCGGTATTTGCGGGCATAGCGATACAGCCGGCCGTAAGCCTCCTTGGCGGTGTATTCTTTGTCGAAGAACTCCATAGGCTATCCGTTCGCCGTCAGGTAACGCTCGGCCTGGAGCGCGGCCATACAACCGCTCCCGGCCGCCGTAATGGCCTGTTTGTAGTGCCGGTCCTGCACGTCGCCCGCGGCAAACACGCCGGGCGCCGAGGTCCGAGCATCGTCGGTCACGACATAACCATCCGCATCCAACTCGACCTGCCCTGCAAATGCGGCCGTGTTGGGCGTGTGCCCGATAGCGATAAACACGCCCTGAACCGCGCGTTCGAACCGCTCGCCGGTCTTCACATTCGTGAGACGCACGCCGGTCACCTCGCCTTTGGCCACATCGGCGATCTCCTCGACCACCGCATTCCAAACCACGTCGATGTTGGGCGTCGAGAGGACGCGGTCCGACATGATTTTTGAAGCCCTGAAGGCGTCGCGGCGATGGATCACCGTCACCCGAGACGCCAGGCGCGACAAGTAGAGCGCGTCCTCCATCGCCGTATCGCCGCCGCCGACCACCGCCACGGGCTGCCCCTTGAAGAAAGCGCCGTCGCAAGTGGCGCAGGCCGAAACGCCTTTTCCCATCAGCAGGCGCTCGGAGTCGAGTCCCAGATACCGCGCGCTGGCGCCGGTGGCGATGACGACCGTCCGGGCCTCCAGTTCGCCGGCGATCATCAGCGAAATCTTTTTAACCGCGCCGGAAAGATCGCACGAAGCGACCTCATCCATCAAAAAGCGCACGCCGAAGCGTTCCGCCTGCTTGCGCATTGTGGAGACCAGATCGGACCCCGCAATCGGGTTTTCGAACCCCGGGAAATTCTCGACGTCCGTCGTCTGCGTCAACTGGCCGCCGGGCTGCATGCCCTCGATCACGACGGGATTCAAGTTCGCACGCGCAGCATAAATGGCCGCCGTCAGCCCCGCCGGCCCGCTGCCGACAATCACAACTTGCTCCATGGAACACCTCTTCCGATTCTTGAACAGAAACAATGCTCAATGCAAACGCCCAGCTCCCGACGCCCAGGAGTTGATGTCGTTCCTTGGGCGCACAGCGTTAAGCGCCGGGCGCCACACGTTTGACTCCATTAGGTATAGCGCAAGACTTCGTCCACCGTCGTGTAGCCGTCGAGCACGTTTCGGATGGCGTCTTCGCGCATGGTCCGCATCCCGAGTTCGCGTGCCCGCTCGCGGATGTACAGCGTTGGGCGGCGCTCGTTGATCAGATCGCGGATCGGGTCCGATATCCGCAAGTATTCGAACACGCCTTTGCGGCCCTTGTATCCGGTGCCGTTACACTTCGAGCAGCCACGGCCGTAATAGAACGGCCGGTCACCCACGGCGACGCGTTTCAGGTCCATGCGCACCAACGTGTCGTCATCCGGCATGTAGGGCTCTTTACAGTTCAGGCAGATGGTACGGACCAAGCGCTGCCCCAACACGGCTTCCAAAGTCGACGCGATCAGGTAGGGCGCCACGTTCATATCGACCAGACGCGTCACCGCGCCGGACGCGTCGTTCGTGTGCAAAGTGCTGAACACCAAGTGGCCTGTCAGTGACGCCTGAACCGCGATTTCGGCGGTTTCCAAATCGCGGATTTCGCCGATCATCATAATGTCCGGGTCCTGGCGCAGGAAGGCGCGCAACACTTTGCCGAAGGTGTTGCCGGCGCCGGGATTGATCTGCACCTGCACGATTCCGTCCATGTCGTATTCGACAGGCTCCTCAGCCGTCAACAGCTTCTGGTCGACCGTGTTGATGCGCCGCAAGCAGGAATACAGCGTCGTCGTTTTACCGGAACCGGTCGGCCCCGTGACGATGATGATGCCGTTGGGCTTTTCGATATCCATCGTCAGCTCTTCGAAAATATCTTCCGGCAGACCGACGTTTTCGAGCTCGAGCGACACCACGCTGCGGTCCAACACACGGAGCACCACGCTCTCGCCATGGGCGGTCGGCAGGCACGACACGCGGAGATCCACGGAGTGGCCGGCCACGGTCAGCGAAATGCGTCCGTCCTGCGGGATGCGGCGCTCGGCGATGTTCAGCCCGGACATGACCTTGATGCGCGAAATGATCGGAAGGGCCAGACGACGCGGCGGCGGCGACATTTCGTACAACGCTCCGTCCACGCGGTACCGGATCTTGAAGTCGGTCTCAAACGGCTCGAAGTGGATGTCCGACGCCCGGTCGGTGACGGCCTGATACAGCACCAGATTCACAAACCGGATCACAGGTGCCGCAGAAGCGGCGGACTCCAAACTCTTGTCATCAGCGTCGTCGACGTTCAGCGACGTGTCCAACGCGAGATCGGACTCCAAGCTGTTGAGCATGTCCGAAACGGTCGAGCTCTCGTCACCGTAGTATTCGGCGACGCGTGTCCGCACATCGTTTTCGCGCGCCAACACGAACTGCACGTCTTTGGTCAGGACGAACATCAGCTCATCCATCACATGCGGATCGATCAGGTCGCAGGTCGCCAACGTGATGGTTCCGGCCGTCGCGTAGACCGGCAACACGTTGTACATGCGAGCCACATTGGCCGGAATGCTTTGGATCACATCGTCGTCGATGGCCATGACCGCCAGGTCGATCATCTCGCACCCCTGATAGGCCGCCATCATCCCCAGCAAATCCTCCTCGTTCACGTAGCCGTTGTCGATGAGCAATTTGCGGATCGGCTGACCCGTGTTGGTGTGCTCATCCCGCAGCTCCTCAGCCTGTTGCTGATCGACAATGCCGTTGCTGACAACCAAGTCAAGCAGCGGATCATATGCGGACGCAATCGGTGTCAAAGTCTCTGCCATACCCTACCTCCTTGACTGCAGCTCTTCCTTCAGTTTCTGAACCAGGGTGTCGGGATCCTGTGACTTTGTCACCAGATCTTCATACGAAATCAACCCGCCGAGATAGAGATCCATCAAATGCGAATCCAGTGAAATCATGCCGAACTTCGCACCGGTCTGGATATCCGAACTGATTTGGAAGGTCTTGTTGTCGCGGATCCGCGAACGGATCGACGGCGTCGAGATCATGATCTCAAACGCGGCCACACGGCCGGGCTTGTCCACGCGGGACAGCAGCAACTGCGAGATCACCGCGACCAAGCCTACCGAAAGCTGCGTCCGAACCTGTTCCTGCTGGTCGGTCGGGAATGCGTCGACGATACGATCGACGGTCGCCGCCGCACCGGTCGTATGCAACGTGGCGAAGACCAGATGGCCTGTTTCCGCCGCGGTGATCGCGGCCTGCATGGTTTCCAGATCGCGCATTTCACCGACCAGAATCACGTCCGGATCTTGACGCAGCGCACGTCGGATGGCCTCCGCAAACGTCGGCACGTCATGGCCGATCTCGCGCTGGGTCACCACCGATTTCTTGTGCGGATGATAATATTCGATCGGGTCTTCAACCGTGATGATGTGAACATCGCGTTCCTTGTTGATGATGTCGATCATGCTGGCAAGCGTCGTCGTCTTGCCTGAACCGGTCGGTCCCGTCACCAAAATCAGACCGCGCGGCCTAAATAGCAGCTCTTTCACCTGTTCCGGCAAACCGATCTGTTCCAGCGACAACAGCTTGTTGGGAATCTGACGCAAAACAATGCCGAAATGGCCGCGCTCCTTGAACACGCTCACACGGAAACGCGCGAGCTCGCCGAACGGCAGGGCGAAGTCGGCTCCGCCGCACTTCTCGATCTCATGCAGCTTGTCTTCGGCCGTGATCATCCGCGCCAAAGCCTCCGTGTCCGCCGGCGTGAGCACGGGGCTGTCAAGCGGCGTCAGCGAACCGTGGATGCGCAGCATCGGCGGTATGCCGACGCGAATATGCAAGTCGGATGCTCCTTCGTCCACCGTTGCCTGCAACAAATCCATCATGTTGATTTCGGAACTCATTAATCTGCATCTCCCATCGTTGCCCGCAAAACCTCCTCAAGCGACGTCATGCCCGAGGACACCTTCAATAAACCGTCTTCACGCAGCGTACGCATTCCCATTTCGCGTGCGCGGGCACGCAGGACCGTCGCAGGGGAATGGTCGAAGATCAGACGCTGGATCGTGTCATCGATCTGAAAAATCTCGAAAATACCTTTGCGCCCTTTATACCCCGACTGACTGCAGACCGGGCATCCGGTGCCCTTGAACATCTTCGACACGGTGGCGTTCTTCGAGATCGAGCCGAGCATCTTCAGCTCCCGTTCCGTCGGCGTGTATTCCGCACGGCACTTATCGCAGATCGCGCGCACCAAACGCTGCGCCATGGCGGCCCGCAGCGCCGAGGCCACCAGAAAGGGTTTCACGCCGATATCCAGCAAACGCGTCACCGCGCTGGGCGCGTCGTTGGTGTGCAGCGTGCTGAACACCAAGTGGCCCGTGAGCGCAGCCTCCATGGCGATGTCCGCCGTCTCGTGATCGCGAATTTCACCGATCATCACGATGTTCGGCGCCTGACGCAGAATCGAGCGCAACGCCGCCGAAAAGTCGAGGCCCACGTCCTTGTTCACCTGGACCTGGTTGATGCCCGACATCTGATATTCGACCGGATCCTCGACCGTGATGATTTTGCGGTCCGGCAGATTGATCTGACCCAAGCAAGCGTACAGCGTCGTCGTCTTGCCGGAACCGGTCGGGCCCGTCACCAGCAACACGCCGTCCGGCAACTTGATCAGACGCTCAAATTTGTTCTGGTCGTCGGACAGGAAGCCCAGCTGCGGCAACCCCAGCGACAGATTCGTCTTATCCAAGATACGCATGACGATGCTTTCGCCATGGTTGGTCGGAACCGATGACACGCGCAAGTCGAGATCCCGCCCTTGGACCTTCACCTGAATGCGTCCGTCTTGCGGAATCCGCTTTTCGGAAATCTTCATGTTTGACATGATTTTCACACGGCTGATGATCGCAGCCTGCAACCGCTTGGGCGGACTGTCCATCTGCCGCAACACGCCGTCGACGCGGTAGCGCACCCGGAAATGGCGTTCCATCGGCTCCAGATGAATATCGGATGCGCGCATCTTGATCGCCTCGGTGATGATCATGCTCACAAGGCGGATAACCGGCGCATCGGAGTCCGTGGCGTCCGATTTGCCGTCGTTCTTGGCCTTTTCGGCGACGTCGATCTCCTCGTCCGACATCGCCCCGTAGATGTTTTCGAACTCTTCGGGGTAGAGCTTGTCCATCGCCGCCCGCACTTCCGCGCGCGGGGCCACCACCGCCTCGACGTTCATCTTCAGCACGTACCGCAGGCTGTCCACGGTGTCGTACCCCATGGGGTCGCTCAGCGCCACCGTCAGCGAGTCTTCGGACCGGCAGACCGGCACCACGCCGTATTTCCGCGCCACGTCCGAAGGCATCACTTCTTTGACCGCCGGATCGATCGCGTCGGCATTCACGTGCACGTAATCCATGCCGAACTGCGCGGCGATCATCGCCAACACATCGTCTTCCGAGACGGCGCCCGTCTGAATCAGGATGTCGAGCGAGGTCTCGCCTTCCTGCCTGATCGAGTTCACGACGGTCGCGATCTGCTCGGACGTCACATAGCCCTGTTCCTGCAAGAGCTGTAAGACATATTCATCGTTTGATGTCACAGTCAGTCTCCTCTAAACGTGTTGTCGCTGCGCCTCATGCCGGACTTGCCAACTTCTCCGCCACCAGTTTGCCGACCAGCTTGGGATCAGCCTTGCCGTGACTCAGCTTCATCACCTGGCCCACCAAGAATCCGGCGGCCGCCTTTTTACCCGCCCTGAAATCCTCCGCCGATTTCGGGTTCGCCGCGATCGCCTGAGCCACGAACCCTTCCAGCGCGGCCGAATCGCTCACCTGCCCAAGGCCGCGCGCCTTCACCAGCGCCTCGGGCATGCCCCCCTCGCGGAACAGCTCGGGCAACAGCTCCTTCGCCGTCGGCCCGTTGATGACGCGTTTGTCGACCAGCGTGACCAGTTCGGCGAGCGCCGCCGGCGTCAGCGCACACTCGCCGATCGCCGTTCCCGTCTCCGAGAGAAGCCGCATGATCTCGGTCATGAACCAGTTTGACACCGTCTTGCCCAAGCCCGGCGCGCAGGCCCGCGCCGCGGCCTCGAAGAAATCGGCGTTCGCCTTCGCGTCCGCCAGCACGCCCGCGTCGTATTCGGGAATTCCGTACTCGGCCACCATCCGCTCGCGCCGCGCCGTCGGCAGTTCGGGCAGCGCCTCGCGCCACTCGGCGATCATCTCGTCGCTCAGCGACACCGGCACCAGATCCGGCTCGGGGAAATAACGGTAATCGTGCGCGTTCTCTTTGCTACGCATGGACTGCGTCTCGCCCAGATCCGGTTCCCAGCGCCGCGTCTCCTGCACCAGCGTCCCGCCGCGCGTCACCGTGTTGAGCTGCCGCGCGATCTCGTACTCGAGCGCCGCGTAGATGCCCTTGAAGGTGTTCATGTTCTTGATTTCCACCTTGGTGCCGAGCTTCTCCTGTCCCTCCGGCCGCACGCTGATGTTCACGTCCGAGCGCAGGTTTCCCTCTTCGAGGTTACAGTCGCTCACGCCCGCGTACATCAGGATCTGTTTCAGCGCCTGCAGATACTCCATCGCCTCGTCCGGGGACGACAAGTCCGGCTCCGACACGATTTCCATCAGCGGCGTGCCGCAGCGGTTAAAGTCCACGCCGCTGAACCGCGCATAGTGGTTGATCTTCGCCGCATCCTCTTCGAGATGGATATGGTTGATGCGGACGCGCTTCGCCCCCGTCGGCGTAGGGATCGTCACGCCGCCACCCAGGCAGAGCGGATGCGTATTCTGCGAGATCTGGTAATCCTTCGACATGTCCGGATAGAAGTAGTTCTTGCGGTCAAACGTGCTGCGGGGGTTGATCTCGCACCCGAGCATCAGGCCGGACATGACCGTGAGCTTGATCGCCTCGCGGTTCATCACCGGCAGAGCGCCGGGATAACCGAGGCAGACCGGACAAACGTTGGTGTTCGGCTCCGCGCCAAACTTCAGGCTGCACCCGCAGAACATCTTGGTGTTCGTCTTCAGCTGGACGTGGGTCTCCAGACCGATCGTGATCAGATACTTGCTCATGCCCGGACCTCCTGCTCATACGCGTACGCCGCGCGCAGGATCGCACACTCTCCGAACGCCGGGCCTAACACCTGAAGCCCCACCGGCAGCCCCGCCGCCGTCTTGCCGCACGGCACCGAGATGCCGCAGATCCCGGCCAGGTTCGCCGGAACCGTGAAAATATCCCCGAGGTACATCTTGAGCGGATCGTTGCTCGCCTCGCCGATACGGTATGCGGGCGTCGGCGCCACCGGCGTGAACATCACGTCGCACTGCTTGAAGGCCTCAGCGAAATCCTGCCGGATCAGCGTGCGCACCTTCTGCGCGCGGCCGTAGTATGCGTCATAATAGCCGCTGCTCAACACGTATGTGCCCAGAATGATGCGGCGCTTGACCTCGGTGCCGAACCCGTCCGCGCGGCTTTTTGCATACAGGTCGAAGACCGAGTCGGGGCGCGGCGTGCGGTGCCCGTACCGGACACCGTCGAAGCGCGCCAGATTCGCCGAGGCCTCGGCCGTGGCCACAATGTAGTAGACCGCAATCGCGTACTCGGTGTGCGGCAGCCCGACCTCCACAATCTCGGCCCCGGCCGCGGCGCACGCGTCGACCGCCTTGCGCACGCAGGCCATCACTTCGGGGTCAGAACCTTCGACGTAATACTCTTTGGGCAGCCCGATCCGCAATCCTTTGAGTCCGCCGCGGAGCGCCGCGCGATAATCCGGCACCGGCACGTCCAGCGTCGTGCCGTCATGGGCATCTCGACCCGCGAGCGCCTGCAACAGCACGGCCGCGTCCTCGACCGTCTTGGTCATCGGCCCCACCTGGTCCAGAGAGGACGCATAGGCCGTCACCCCGTACCGGGAAACGCGCCCGTACGACGGCTTGAGTCCCACGCACCCGCAAAACGCGGAAGGTTGACGGATCGATCCGCCGGTGTCGGTTCCCAGCGCCGCGATCGCCTCGCCGCCCGCCACCGCCGCAGCCGAGCCGCCGCTGGAGCCGCCGGGCACGCGCGTCAGATCGTGCGGGTTGCGCGTGACCTTGAACGCCGACCCCTCCGTGGACGACCCCATCGCGAACTCGTCCATGTTGGTGCGCCCCGCGAACACCGCGCCCGCTTCGCGCAGCCGGGCCGAAACCGTCGCGTCGTACGTCGACGTAAAGCCCTGCAGGATCTTCGAGGCACACGTGCAGGGCTGGCCCTCGACATTGATCAGATCCTTGATGCCGACCGGCACCCCCAAGAGCGCATGGTCCCGGCCGCTCTGCCGCGCCGCGTCAGCCGCCGCGGCCTGCCGCAGCGCCCCCTCCGCATCCACGCTCAAATACGCGTTCAGCTCACCGTCTTTCTTCTCGATCGCATCCAACACTTCGCGCGTCAGCTCGACCGACGAAAAGGCTTTCTTCCTCAGCCCTTCCGCGGCCTCACAGAGTGTTAGCTTCAAAATATTCATTTCGACCCGGCTCCTAACTCCTGAATCCTAACTCCTCGCTTAGGGCTAGGCGTCTTCCACAATCTTGGGCAACTTGAACTCGAAACCATTGCGTTCGGGCGCGTTCGCCAGGAACCGTTCGCGGTCCATCGACGGCACGACCACATCTTCGCGGAACGCGTTGACCAGCGACTGTCCGTGCAACGTCGGCTCGATGCCCGAAAGATCCAGTTCGCCGATCTTTTCGACGTACTTCACGATCGTCTCCAACTGCTGTTGGAACGTGCATTTCTCATCCGCCGAAAGTGCCAGCCGAGCCAGTCCCGCAACGTACGCCACATCAATCGTATGACTCACCCGAATCTCCTTGTCACGCGGGCTGACGCCCTATTACCAAATAGATCTTTCATGTTACTCTTCCGGCGCTTTTGACACAATTCAAAAACGTGCTGAAAATAGGGATGGAACACATTTCCGCACGCCCATAAACACAACCGGTTGAGCGGTCAGCCTGCTGGCCGAGTCGCGACAATCTTTCAGGAAGCATTACATAAAGATGGGTTTGGGCAGCACGATCAGCAGTCGCACCCGCGGCTCGTCCTGAGGCCGCCGCTCAACTGGCGCACGCCCGTAAACTTCGATCTCGGTGTAGCGATTGACGGGGGTCTCGGTACAACCGTTGCTGTAGAAACGGAGGTATCGCCCGCGAACACCTTCAACCGGAAAGCAACGTCCGACGAAGCACTCAATGTATTCTTTATCCGTCCCCGCCCCCAAACCGGCGGAATTGTCGTGATCATTGTTGAATACGGTTTCCACGCCGCATTTAAAGTCGAAGTCGTTTGAAATCTGCACCACCACATCGCGATACACACAGGCATAATCATATGCGTGCCAGATCTGGACCGCCCAGATTTCCTGCGTTTTCCCGAGATCAATCTGCACCCACTGTTTACCGGGCGGAAGGTTGAAGCGTTCGTCGTTGTGTTCTTTAGTACCGTCGGACACGCAGGTCAAATCGCCGAGCGGAAAATGCCTCTCGGCTGAATCCTGAAGTGTAGGCTCCGCACTAGCCGTCACACGACACCCCAGCGCCAAATTGTTCGTCGCATCCATCGGCACATACACCGGGGGACGCTGCTTCCCATTGCGCGACGCTTCGAGATTGGGAGAGCGGATATCCATTGGCCGAGACGAAACGACTTCCGCCAAGGCCAGCGCAAACACGATCAACGCCAGCGTTTTCATATTTCATTCCCAGATGCTATTGAACCGCAGTGACAGTGACAAAAAAGGCGGCGGGCGGACTTTGCTGTCCGCGCCACCGCCCGGCAATCCGGCATATGCGCGCGGGCATGCAGCCCGCGCCGAGCCATCTCTTAGAGCTTGCCGTACACTTCGACCTCGGTGTAGTGGTTCATCTCGTTCGAGGTGTTGCCCTTGCTGTAGAAGCGCACA